>NZ_JASHEE010000001.1:0-516710 GCF_047463275.1 Streptococcus infantis
GTTGTCTTGCCAAAGGCATCGCTGGGTAGCTATGTAGGGAAGGGATAAACGCTGAAAGCATCTAAGTGTGAAACCCACCTCAAGATGAGATTTCCCATGATTTTATATCAGTAAGAGCCCTGAGAGATGATCAGGTAGATAGGTTAGAAGTGGAAGTGTGGCGACACATGTAGCGGACTAATACTAATAGCTCGAGGACTTATCCAAAGTAACTGAGAATACGAAAGCGAAGGTTTTCTTGGAATTTGATAGATATTCAATTTTGAGTATGTATGACTCAGAGTTAAGTGACGATAGCCTAGGAGATACACCTGTACCCATGCCGAACACAGAAGTTAAGCCCTAGAACGCCGGAAGTAGTTGGGGGTTGCCCCCTGTGAGATATGGAAGTCGCTTAGCTTTTGGGAGTTTAGCTCAGCTGGGAGAGCATCTGCCTTACAAGCAGAGGGTCAGCGGTTCGATCCCGTTAACTCCCATAGGTCCCGTAGTGTAGCGGTTATCACGTCGCCCTGTCACGGCGAAGATCGCGGGTTCGATTCCCGTCGGGACCGTAATAACGAAAGTTATTTGACTCGTTAGCTCAGTTGGTAGAGCAATTGACTTTTAATCAATGGGTCACTGGTTCGAGCCCAGTACGGGTCATCATTGCGGGTTTGGCGGAATTGGCAGACGCACCAGATTTAGGATCTGGCGCTTAACGGCGTGGGGGTTCAAGTCCCTTAACCCGCATTATAGAAATTAGCCGGCTTAGCTCAGTTGGTAGAGCATCTGATTTGTAATCAGAGGGTCGCGTGTTCAAGTCATGTAGCCGGCATTTTTTTAATATAAACCAGAGTCGATGCGAACGTAGTTCAGTGGTAGAACACCACCTTGCCAAGGTGGGGGTCGCGGGTTCGAATCCCGTCGTTCGCTTAGAGAGGCCGGGGTGGCGGAACTGGCAGACGCACAGGACTTAAAATCCTGCGATTGGTAACGATCGTACCGGTTCGATTCCGGTCCTCGGCATAAATGAGCACCCTTAGCTCAACTGGATAGAGTACCTGACTACGAATCAGGCGGTTAGAGGTTCGACTCCTCTAGGGTGCATTAACAATTTAATTCGGGAAGTAGCTCAGCTTGGTAGAGTACTTGGTTTGGGACCAAGGTGTCGCAGGTTCGAATCCTGTCTTCCCGATTGATGGCGGTGTAGCTCAGCTGGCTAGAGCGTCCGGTTCATACCCGGGAGGTCGGGGGTTCGATCCCCTTCGCCGCTATAATGATCTTGTTGGACCTTTAGCTCAGCTGGTTAGAGCTCTCGGCTCATAACCGAGTGGTCGTAGGTTCAAGTCCTACAAGGTCCATTTGAATGGTGGAGGATTACCCAAGTCCGGCTGAAGGGAACGGTCTTGAAAACCGTCAGGCGTGTAAAAGCGTGCGTGGGTTCGAATCCCACATCCTCCTTTATTTATTATTAACGCGGGATGGAGCAGCTCGGTAGCTCGTCGGGCTCATAACCCGAAGGTCGTAGGTTCAAATCCTGCTCCCGCAATATTGGCTCGGTAGCTCAGTTGGTAGAGCAATGGATTGAAGCTCCATGTGTCGGCGGTTCGATTCCGTCTCGCGCCATTTTTTAATATAATACTATGCGGGTGTAGTTTAGTGGTAAAACTACAGCCTTCCAAGCTGTTGTCGCGAGTTCGATTCTCGTCACCCGCTTTGAACTTTGTTCAAATACCAAGTTTTTAGCTTGGGCGCGTAGCTCAGGTGGTTAGAGCGCACGCCTGATAAGCGTGAGGTCGGTGGTTCGAGTCCACTCGTGCCCATTAATAGGAGAATTACTCAAGAGGCTGAAGAGGACGGTTTGCTAAATCGTTAGGTCGGGTAACCGGCGCAAGGGTTCGAATCCCTTATTCTCCGTAATTAAAGAGCTTTTAGCTCTTTTTTGTTTTCCCAATTTTCATATTTTTCCTTAGTTTTATTATTATATGGCAAACTTTTTTACATTTGATATAATGTAAGAGAGATTTAAGTTTAAATTTACTGTAACTATAAAGGAGAATGTTACGAAGAATAAAAAAGTCTTAGGAGTCTCGTCTGTTCTGTTTTAATTTTATTTATAATTGCTTGTAGTAATCAAAATGGTGTTATTTCCAGTCAGGAAAGTAGCTTATCATCTACTACTAGTCAGTTTACAACTATCGAACCGACCAAGTAAAATTTTAAAGAATTCTACAGGCCAGTTTTTGATAATTATCAAAAAATACTTTCTACGCCGAAGGATGTAAATGCAATCGCTGATCTCTATAAGAGTTTACAAGGCACCGAACGCCCTATCAATAGTTGGTCTCTTGAAAATGCGGTTTTTCAATCAGATAAGATTCGTTATGCCTATGCGGATCTTAATCAAGATGGTGTAGAGGAATTATTAATAGGCGTTGAGCAATCTAATGGTGATTATTTCATTTCGGGTCTTTATTATCTTGTAAATGAGAAACCGATACTTTTAGCAGAAGGCTTTGTAGCCGGCCATGGTGGTGTTAGAAATTCTATGAATATCTATAAGGGAGGCGATATCCTGGAATTAAGTTGGTCCTCTGGAACAGGAGAAGGTAGAGGAGTACTCTATCATCTGAATTTAAACCAGCAAGTTGCAAGTAAACTACAAGAACAGGATATTCGAGTTCCTGGGAATAAAAGTTTGCACTCTGACTTTGGTAAGACAGAAGCAGAATTAATGAACTTCAAGCAACTAGATTGGCAGAAATTTGAAAGCTCTACTAGCACGACCATTTCGGGAGAAAAGCAAAAAGCACCATGGAATCCCAACAAATCTGCCAAACTAGAAGCTTTTATAAAGGGCTGGGGAGAAAGACTAGGACAACCCAATTACCAAAAGGGAATCGCAGGAGGAGATGTGGGGGCTGACCACCTCTATACACTTAGGGATGATGGACCAAGTGAAAAAATGAATGCTGAGTATACGGATACAGGTCTAGGAAATGCCCAGTACCGAATAGTAGAGCGTTATAGTAATTGGGATAAATACCCGGATGTTCATAGTTACTTCTTTGCGATAACCAATACAGGAGAAGCGATTGTCTTTCATTCACCGACGACTAATGGTGGAGACATGTACTTAAAACCAACAGAAAATACAGAAATCCAAGCAGAGTTTAAACGTTTGGTAGAAGAAGAGTAAAAGAAAAAGAGTTTAGTTTTGACTAGACTCTATTTTTTAATATCTCTTTCCATCATTTTTATATTCTTTGAGTATTTAATGGTATACTAGGGTTACATAAAATTATAAAGTATTATTTGATGATAGTATAATTTAGGAGAATATAATCTATGACCAAAGGTGTAAAGTTTCGTAGTATTTTTTATAGATATGTTTTATTTATAATTGTTTTGTTTTTTCTAGGCTTTAATCAAATTGTTGGTCGCAGATTTCAAACGATAACATTTTATGATTACGCTTTTAGTTTTGATCAAACACAGTTAGTGTATTTCCTTCTTTTATTGCTTTTACTTGGTATCAGCATACATTTTATTTTTCCTTGGAAATTTTATATTAATCAGGATGGGATTTACCTTAGAAGATTTGATTTATTTGTTCCTTGGAGTGATATCAGTGGAGTTTCCCATGTTTGGATTAACAAAAGGAGTAATTTTAGTAAAGGGATTATTTTTTATAATCATAAATGTTTTGTTTTATATCGTCACGACTACAAGCCGATTTGTATTTATCATACTTCCTTATTAGCCTTATTTCTTGTCAAATTGTGTAATCCTAAGATTGAAACGAATATCTTGTCGGCTAGTTTTGCTACTGGATTAAATATTCTATTGAATACATCAATTGTCTGTTATCTTTACTTTCTTGATTTAAAAACTCTTAGTTTTAGTTATTTTTTACTTTTTTGCTTACTCTACTTTATAAAAAGTTTTATCATTCCTTTATGGTTGGTTTATAGTCAAAATTCTAAGTACGGTCCTTATCTGGCTCATAGCACTTTCTTTAAGAGGAATGCTTCTGATGTGATTCATGTTTAATTTTATTAAAATGATGACTTTCTACTTTTTGGTAGGAAGTTTTTTATTATTTCTATATCGAAATAGTTGACAGATGTAATTGAAAATATTACAATAAACGATAGAAAGTTCGATATAGAAAAAAAGGAGACAAAATGGACAAGATGCAAGGGGGCTACCAAGCTTTACAGATACGCTTGTTGAACGGACGACTTTTTCAAAAACTCTTGAGCAAGGAACCAGATGCCCAATACCGAAGTGAACAGGGAAAAATTTTAACGATTTTGTGGAAGCAAGAGTTGGAGTGCGCTACTGCGACCGATATCGCTCTTGCGACGGGTCTAGCCAATAATACATTGACCAGTATGGTTAAGAAATTGGAAGAACAAGGTTTGGTTACGATTCAACCTTGTACGCAGGATAAAAGGAAAAAATATATTTCTTTGACAGACCTCGGTTGGGCACAAAAGGAAATCGGAGACCGTGTCAGCAAAGAACTGGGAGAGATTTTCTATCAAGGATTTTCGGATCAAGAAATCCGAGAATTTGAGGCCTATCAAGAGCGCATTATCTCTAATCTAAAAGCTAAAGAGAATGACCTCTAAGGAAAGGAAGTAACAGTTATGATTGGTATTACAGGGGTAACAGGGAAATTAGGTTCTTATGTGGCTAATCTTGTCGATAAGAAAGGAATCGCTTCAGTTCATCTAGCACGAAGTCCAGAGCGTGCAAAACTCTACGCGTCTGCGGAAATTCGTAAAATAGTGTATGCCAATACTCCAGAGGTGGTTGAGGCCTTGAAGGGGATCGATATCTTGTTGATGGTTTCTGCTCGGGAAAATCTAGAGCGTGTCAAGGAACACAAGGGCTTTTTAGATGCTGCAAAGCTAGCAGGAGTAGAGCATATCGTCTATACCTCCTTTTATGGGGCAGATGAGAAGGCAACTTTCACCTTGTCTCGAGATCATGCCCAGACGGAAGCCTATATCAAGGAGTTAGGGTTCACCTACACTTTTTTGAGAGATAATTTTTACTTGGACTTCCTGATTGATATGGCGCTTGAAAATGGAGAGATTCGTGGTCCAGCCGGCAGTGGTCTTGTGTCAGCTGTTGCCCGTAAGGACACATCTAGGGTTGCAGCAGAGATTCTTTTAAATCCTAAGGAGTGGGAAAATCAAACCTTGAATTTGACAGGGCCAGAGGATCTTTCCATGGAAGAAATCGTAGCGCTTCTTTCAAAAGAGACTGGTGACGCCATCGCGTATGTGGATGAAACAGTAGAAGAAGCTTATGAGTCACGGAAAAAATGGCCAGCACAAACTTGGGAGTACGATGCCTGGGTCAGCACTTATACAGCTATCAAAGTTGGGGAACAAGCTGGGGTTTCAACAGATATCGAAAAAGTGCTAGGGCATCCGGCAAGTAGCCTATTGGATACTCTTAGAGACAGAAAACTTATTGAGGAAGAACATGATTGAATACAAACATGTAGCCTTGCGCTACACGGATAAGGACATTTTAAAAGATGTCAATCTCCGTATTGAAAATGGAGAATTCATGGTGCTAGTGGGTCCTTCAGGATCTGGAAAGACCACCATGATCAAGATGATTAACCGTCTTTTGGAGCCGACTGATGGCAATATCTATATGGACGGAAAACGGATCAAGGAGTATGATGAACGGGAATTACGTCTTAGTACCGGCTATGTCCTTCAAGCCATTGCTCTTTTTCCAAATTTAACAGTTGCTGAAAATATTGCACTGATTCCTGAGATGAAGGGCTGGAGTAAGGAACAAATAGCCTCTAAAACAGAAGAACTCTTGGACAAGGTGGGTCTGCCTGCTGCAGAGTATGCAAAGCGCATGCCTAGTGAGTTATCGGGTGGGGAGCAACAACGGATTGGGATTGTGCGGGCCATCATTGCAGAACCAAAAATCTTACTGATGGATGAGCCTTTCTCTGCTCTCGATGCAATTTCTCGCAAGCAGTTGCAGGCTCTGACTAAAAAATTGCACAAAGAGTTTGGTATGACCACTATCTTCGTTACTCATGATACAGACGAAGCCTTGAAATTAGGCGATAGAATTGCTGTTTTACAGGATGGAGAAATTCGCCAGGTTGCAGAACCTAAAACAATTTTACAAGCACCTGCGACAGACTTTGTAGCAAACTTGTTTGGAGGTGGCCTTCATGTCTAATTTCATTTCAACCTTTCAGGAGCGATTTAGTGAATGGGTAACAGCTCTGGGTCAACACCTGCAATTATCTCTTTTGACCTTATTGGTCGCTATTTTTCTGACCATCCCACTTGCGGTTTATCTAAATGGTCACAAAAAAGTAGCGACTTGGGTGCTACAAGTTGCAGGTATCTTCCAGACCATTCCTTCAATGGCCTTGTTGGGGCTCTTTATTCCCTTCATGGGGATTGGAACCTTACCAGCCCTCACAGCCCTTGTCATTTACGCTATTTTCCCGATTTTAGAAAATACAATCACAGCCCTGAATGGCATTGATCCTAGTCTTGAGGAGGCAGGGATTGCTTTTGGGATGACCAAGTGGGAGCGACTCAAGAAGTTTGAAATTCCACTTGCCATGCCTGTCATTGTATCGGGGGTTCGAACAGCGACCGTTATGATTATTGGGACAGCGACTCTAGCAGCTCTTGTGGGAGCTGGTGGATTGGGCTTCTTTATCCTTTTGGGAATTGACCGTCGGAATGCGAGTCTCATTTTAATCGGTGCAATCTCATCAGCCATCTTAGCCATTCTCTTTAATGTTGTTCTCAAATGGTTGGAAAAGGCAAAGTTGCGTACAATTGTTGCAGCCTTTGCTGTTATGGTGCTTGGTTTGGGAGCAAGTTATGCTCCAAGCATGATTCCAAATAAAGAGAAAGAAAATCTGGTTATAGCTGGGAAGTTGGGACCTGAACCTGAGATTCTCATGAATATGTACAAGCTTCTCATTGAGGAAAATACGGATATGACGGTGACGGTTAAACCCAATTTTGGGAAGACAGACTTTCTTTACCAAGCGCTGAAAAAAGGGGACATTGATATCTATCCAGAATTTTCTGGAACAGTGACAGAGAGTCTCCTCCAATCATCTCCACAAATTGGGCATGACCCAGAAAAGGTTTATGAGGTAGCTCGTGATGGTATTGCCAAACAGGATCAACTAGCCTTTCTTAAACCCATGGCTTATCAAAATACTTATGCTATAGCAGTTCCTAAAAAAATTGCGCAAGAATATGGGCTTAAGACGATTTCAGACTTGAAAAAAGTAGAAGGACAGCTCAAGGCGGGATTCACTCTGGAGTTTAATGACCGTGAGGATGGAAACAAGGGCCTGCAGTCTGTTTATGGATTGAATCTCAATGTGGCAACTATGGAGCCAGCTCTTCGCTACCAAGCCATCCAGTCAGGTGACATTCAAATTACAGATGCTTACTCAACTGATGCTGAAATTGCTCGCTATGATTTAGTGGTTTTGGAGGATGATAAACAACTCTTCCCGCCATATCAAGGCGCTCCACTCATGAAAGCTGAATTACTCGAAAAACATCCTGAGTTGGAAGATATTCTTAATAAACTAGCTGGTAAAATTACCGAGAGCCAGATGAGTCAGATGAACTATCAGGTTGGTGTCGAAGGCCAATCAGCTGAAGAAGTGGCGCGTGAGTTTCTAGTCCAGGAAGGATTGCTGAAGAAGTAAAGTCTAGTTAGCTTTAGCTACGAATTTGTTCAAATAAGTTAGAATGATAAACCCATCTTGCTTTTGTGCAGGATGGGTTTTTGTGTAAGTTTAAGTCAAGAAATAAATACAATTAGCTAATCTAATAGAATTAAAAGTGTAAGAACTAGAGTAGTTTTTTTTCAGACTTCATTTCGATGACATCTAAGTAAAATCTCACTACTTGGTCTTCTTTATAAGATTTCCCCTTTTTCAGCCACCAGGTCAATGTTTCAATAAAGTTAGTTACAACAAAGTGCTTGAGAAAGGAGGATGGAATATTAGGATAAGAAACTTGCAAGTCCTCTGCTACCATAGGATAAACATGGTGTTCCAGTTCTTTCTGTAATTGACGGAGGAAGTAGTCATTTTTTGAGAAAAGAAGACTGGTCACGTGGTCTTGATTTTTCTTAAAATGCAAAAAAATATGTGTCAAATATGCTTCGATGCTAATATTTTTCTCGCGTTCAAAAAGATGGTGAAAGAGATAGCGGCAAAGCTCGTCTAGGAGTAATTCTTTACTTTCATAATGGCTATAAAAGGTGGAACGACCAACATCTGCTAGGTCTATGATCTCCTGAACGGTGATTGTTTCAAAGTTTTTTTGATTTAGTAATTGCAAAAAAGCAGCATAGATGGCTTTTCGAGTCTTGGTAATGCGACGATCTTGAGTACTCATATGAACAATTCGAACAAACTGTTCACTAACGTACAGAGTAAACAGTTTGCCCCTATCCTTTCTTTTTGGAGTGAGAGATAATACTAGTAAAGATAATAATTATACTACTATTATACCAAAGGAGAATAAAAAAATGACAACAAATCGTGCTGTTTGGCTGGCTTTTTTCTTAAATCTAAGCTTTGCCATTGTTGAATTTATCGCAGGTGGAGTATTTGGTTCGAGTGCTGTTCTTGCTGACTCTGTTCATGACTTGGGAGATGCAATCGCAATTGGGCTATCAGCCTTTCTAGAAACAATCTCCAATCGTGAAGAGGATAGTCATTACACCTTGGGCTACAAACGATTTAGCCTCCTAGGAGCTTTGATAACGGCTGTGATTCTTATGACAGGATCTGTACTTGTCATTTTGGAAAATATCACAAAAATGTTTCATCCACAACCTGTTAATGATAAGGGCATCCTCTGGCTTGGAATCATTGCGGTTACTATAAATATGCTAGCGAGTTTAGTGGTTCGTAAAGGAAAAACAAAGAACGAATCTATTCTTAGCCTGCATTTTCTAGAAGATACCCTTGGTTGGATAGCAGTCATCCTGATGGCAATTATTCTCCGATTTACGGATTGGTATATCTTAGATCCTCTCTTGTCGCTTGTCATTTCCTTCTTTATCTTGTCAAAAGCCATTCCTCGTTTTTGGTCTACGCTCAAGATTTTCCTTGATGCTGTGCCAGAAGGAGTAGATATCAAGCAGGTCAAGAGTCGCTTAGAACAATTGGACTATGTTGCTAGTGTCAATCAGCTGAATCTCTGGACTATGGATGGTTTGGAGAAAAATGCCATTATCCATGTTTGTCTCGAGGATGTCAAACATATGGAAGTTTGTAAAGAATCCATTCGAGACTTACTCAAAGATTGTGGTTTTCAAAATATTACCATTGAGGTAGATGCAGACTTAGCAAGCCACCAGGTCCATAAGCGCAATATGGTTGAGCTAGAGGCAAGCCATGATCACGATCATCATCATTGATGTGGCGTAGTATAAGTGAGCGAAAACTTCATAAAAAGTGTATACTTGAAGTAAGTTAGATACAGAGAGGTAAATGTTTATGAAATCAGCAGTCTATAAAAAAGCAGGTCAGGTTGGTATTGAAGAGGTTAAACGTCCAAGTATTCAAGAAGCGGATGATGTGATTATCCGCGTAGTTCGTGCTTGCGTATGTGGTTCAGACCTATGGAGTTACCGCAATCCAGATATTAAAGCGGGACATAAAAATAGTGGACACGAAGCGATTGGGATCGTTGAAGAAACTGGAGAAGCCATTACAACGGTCAAGCCCGGTGATTTTGTGATTGTGCCATTTACTCATGGTTGTGGGGAATGTGATGCCTGTCGTGCTGGATTTGATGGTTCTTGTGACAATCATATCGGAAATAACCTAGGAGGGAATTTCCAAGCTGAATACCTCCGCTTCCACTATGCCAATTGGGCACTTGTTAAAATCCCTGGACAACCGTCTGACTACACAGAAGGGATGCTTAAATCTCTCTTGACTCTAGCTGATGTCATGCCGACAGGCTATCATGCAGCGCGTGTGGCAGATGTGAAACCAGGGGATAAAGTTGTCGTTATTGGCGATGGTGCCGTTGGGCAATGTGCTGTTATCGCAGCTAAGATGCGTGGAGCATCACAAATTATCCTTATGAGTCGTCATGAAGACCGCCAACAAATGGCCTTGGAGTCAGGTGCGACAGCCGTTGTAGCTGAACGAGGAGAAGAAGGGATTGCCAAGGTGCGTGAAATTCTCGGCGGTGGAGCAGATGCAGCACTTGAGTGTGTTGGTACTGAGGCGGCTGTTGAACAGGCTCTGGGTGTCCTTCATAATGGCGGTCGTATGGGAATTGTTGGTGTGCCTCACTATAATAACCGTGCCCTTGGTTCGACCTTTGCTCAGAATATTTCTGTTGCGGGTGGAGCAGCTTCTGCAACAACATACGATAAGCAATTCTTGCTCAAAGCTGTTCTTGATGGTGATATCAATCCAGGTCGTGTCTTTACTTCAAGCTATAAACTGAAAGATATCGACCAAGCTTACAAGGCTATGGATGAACGCAAGACTATCAAGTCTATGATTGTGATGGATTAATACTCTTCGAAAATCTCTTCAAACCACGTCAGCTCTATCTGCAACCTCAAAACAGTGTTTTGAGCTGACTTTGTCAGTCTTATCTACAACCTCAAAGCAGTGCTTTGAGCAACCTGCGGCTAGCTTCCTAGTTTGCTCTTTGATTTTCATTGAGTATAAAAAGAAAAACCTAATAGGATTTGAGAATCTCTATTAGGTTTTTTTATGTTCAAGTGTTGTACTTAATGCAAGGTGCTGTCTCTTAACGTCAGTTTGGTTCCAAGCATGGTGAGGCTTGGAATTTTACGGCCGTGAAGGACTTCTCTGTTAAGAATATCCATTCCTGTACGTCCCATTTCTTCGGTGTAGACTGAGATACTGGAAAGGGGTGGGAACACTTGCTTGGTTAGAATAGTATCATTAAAGGAAATAATACTCACGCGCTCTGGTATGCTGATGCTGGCTTCTTGAAGGGCGCGAAGGGCACCGATTGCCAAACTATCACTAGCTGCAAAAAAGGCTTGTGGAAGTTTATCTCCTAATTTTTCGATAGCCTCTTTCATCAAGTCGTATCCAGATTGGGCAGTAAATAGACCTTGGAAAATGAATTTCTCGTTATAAATTCCTTTTTCTTGTGTATAGGATTTAAAGTAACCTAAGCGTTTATCTGCGATGACTTCTTCTTGGTCAGTAGTCGTTTCAAGACCGGATAAGATACCAATCTTCTTAATCCCGTGGTCTGTAAAGTAATCGACTACCTGTCTAACAGCATTATTAAAATCTGTAATGACACAGGTGTGTCCCAAGGCTATGGTGTCACTATCTAGAAAAACTAGAGGTTTTTGATATTCTTCAAATGATGCAATCTGTGCTTGGCTAAATTTTCCAATACAAAGAATTCCAATGACTTCTTCGCTAAGCGTAAAAGGTTGATCATTGAAATAGCGTAAGATTTCGTAATCTAATTCTTGTGCTCTATTTTCGATTCCTAGTCGAATCTGGTAGTAGTAGAGGTCTTCCAACTCACCTTGTTCGCTGACCCATTGGATAATGGCAATCTTTTGTTTCAGTTTGTGACTTTCGCCTGTTTTAAGATGTTTGGTATAACCTAGTTCTTCGGCGACAGTTAAAATACGATGTCGGGTTTCTTCTGTGACAGATAGACTCTGATCGCGATTGAGGACACGGGATACAGTTGCGATTGAGACAGAGGCTAACTGAGCAATATCTTTGAGTGTAGCCATAATTCCCCTCCTTTTTAGGTTATTATAGCATATTTTTCTATCTTTTTACTCATAGTTTAGTAAAATATCGGTAAAAATGTTGACCAAAGCAAAACCCTTGGGTACAATAGAAGAAAACGATTACAAGGTAAACTTTTTTACCTAACAAATTGTCAAAGGAGAATTCATATGACACAACATCTTACTACTGATGCACTTCGCAAGGACTTTCTTGCTGTTTTTGGTCAAGAAGCAGATCAAACCTTCTTCTCACCAGGCCGTATCAACTTGATTGGGGAGCATACTGACTACAACGGTGGCCATGTTTTCCCGGCAGCGATTTCATTAGGAACTTATGGAGCAGCACGCAAGCGTGATGATCAAGTTTTGCGTTTCTACTCAGCAAACTTTGAGGACAAAGGCATTATCGAAGTTCCTCTGGCTGACCTTAAGTTTGAGAAAGAGCACAACTGGACTAACTATCCAAAAGGTGTCCTACATTTCTTGCAAGAAGCTGGTCATGTGATTGATAAAGGGTTTGATTTCTATGTCTATGGGAATATTCCAAATGGTGCTGGCTTGTCTTCATCTGCATCCTTAGAGCTTTTGACTGGTGTCGTGGCAGAATATCTCTTTGACCTAAAATTGGACCGTCTAGATTTGGTTAAAATCGGAAAATTGACAGAGAATAACTTTATTGGGGTTAACTCTGGTATCATGGACCAATTTGCTATCGGTATGGGGGCAGACCAACGTGCCATTTATCTGGATACAAATAGTTTAGAATATGACTTGGTTCCCCTTGATTTGAAGGACAATGTTGTTGTTATCATGAACACTAACAAACGCCGTGAACTTGCGGATTCTAAGTACAATGAACGCCGCGCTGAATGTGAAAAAGCAGTAGAAGAACTCCAAGTGTCCTTAAATATTCAAACCTTGGGTGAATTGGATGAATGGGCTTTTGATGAATATAGCTACCTGATCAAAGATGAAAATCGTTTGAAACGTGCGCGTCATGCAGTTCTTGAGAATCAACGTACGCTTAAAGCGCAAGCGGCTCTTCAAGCAGGAGATTTAGACAAGTTTGGTCGTTTGATGAATGCTTCTCATGTTTCACTTGAGCACGATTACGAAGTAACTGGCTTGGAATTAGATACCCTTGTTCATACAGCTTGGGCTCAAGAAGGTGTTCTTGGTGCTCGTATGACTGGAGCTGGCTTTGGTGGTTGTGCAATCGCCTTGGTTCAAAAGGATGCTGTTGAGTCCTTTAAAGAAGCTGTAGGCAAGCACTATGAAGAAATCGTTGGCTACGCTCCAAGCTTCTATATCGCTGAAGTGGCAGGTGGAACTCGCATCCTTGAATAGTCAGAAGGAGGTTTTCTAGTGACCTTAGTAGAAAATTTTGTGACCAAAGTCATTGCAGAAAGTAGCTTTGAAGAGTTGGATCGTATCTATCTGACCAATCGTGTTTTAGCACTGGTTGGAGATGGAGTTCTTGAAGTTGAGACTGACCAGGATGATTTGATTGAACTAAAAGATCAGCTTGTCGAGGAAGCCGTTCGATTGGAAACGATTGAAGATAGTCAGGCTGCGCGTGAGATTCTCGGTGCTGACCTCATGGACTTGGTAACGCCTTGTCCAAGTCAGGTTAATCGTGATTTTTGGGATACCTATGCCCAGTCACCAGAGCAGGCAATTGCAGATTTCTACCAACTCAGTCAGAAGAATGACTACATCAAACTAAAGGCTATCGCAAAGAATATTGCTTATCGTGTACTATCTGACTACGGTGAACTGGAGATTACCATCAATCTCTCTAAGCCTGAAAAGGATCCAAAAGAGATTGCGGCAGCCAAGTTGGTCAAGTCTAGTAACTATCCTCAATGTCAACTCTGTATGGAAAACGAAGGTTATCATGGTCGTGTCAACCATCCAGCTAGAAGCAATCACCGGATTATACGTTTTGATATTTCTGGGCAGGAGTGGGGCTTCCAATATTCGCCTTATGCTTACTTTAATGAGCACTGTATTTTCCTAGACAGCAAGCATCGTCCTATGGTTATTAGTCGCCAAAGTTTTGAACGTTTGTTAGCAATTGTGGAGCAATTTCCAGGCTATTTTGCTGGTTCGAATGCAGACTTACCAATCGTGGGTGGTTCCATCCTGACCCACGATCATTATCAAGGTGGTCGTCATGTTTTCCCAATGGAAGTGGCTCATTTACAGAAAAACTTTACCTTTGAAGGTTTTGAAGCTGTCAAAGCAGGGATTGTTCAGTGGCCTATGTCTGTCATTCGACTAACTTCGGATTCTAAAGGGGATTTGACGGAACTTGCGGATAAAATCTTACTGGCTTGGCGTCAATACTCAGATACGAGTGTTCAAGTTTTGGCAGAAAGTAATGGAACACCGCATCACACTATCACACCGATTGCGCGTAAAAGAGATGGGCAGTTCGAATTAGATTTGGTCTTGCGGGATAATCAAACATCTCCAGAGCATCCAGATGGTATCTATCATCCCCACAAGGATGTCCAACATATCAAGAAGGAAAATATCGGCTTGATAGAGGTCATGGGCTTGGCAATTTTGCCACCACGCTTGAAGGAAGAAGTAGAGCAAGTAGCAGCTTACCTAGTCGGAGAGGATGTTTCAGTTTCAGATTATCACCAAGAATGGGCGGATGAGTTGAAAGAATCCCATCCTGGATTGACTGACAAAGTACAAGCTCTTGAAATCGTCCAAGAATCTGTTGGAAAAATCTTTGCTCGAGTTTTGGAAGATGCAGGAGTTTACAAGCAAACAGAAGAAGGACAAGCTGCCTTTATGCGCTTTGTGGAGCAGGTTGGTATTTTACCCGAATAAGTGCTTGTCTCTTGCGTAGAGTCTTGAAAAGTAGTATCATAGTGTCGTTTGAAACATCAGGAGGAAAGTATGAAAGATTTTCACTTTGACGCTATATCTGCCTTTGAAAATTACGAAATTGAAAAAATGAGAGATGGTCACGTGGTGGTGACGACAAAAGTAGTGGACTCTTCACTCAACTACTATGGAAATGCCCATGGAGGCTATCTATTTACCCTTTGTGACCAAATCAGTGGTCTTGTGGTGATTTCGCTAGGATTAGACGGGGTGACACTCCAGTCTTCCATCAATTATCTGAAAGCTGGAAATCTAGGGGACGTTCTCACTATCAAGGGAGAATGTGTCCACCAAGGACGCACCACTTGTGTCGTCGATGTTGACATTATCAACCAAGATGGCCGAAATGTCTGCAAGGCAACCTTCACCATGTTTGTCACAGGACAACGATCTGAAGATAGACAGGTGAGGATATAAAAGAAAGAATGAGTAGGAAAACTATCCTACTCATTTTAGTTTATAAGAGTAGTGAAATACCAAGCTAATGGTTACTTATATGTGGTATAATAAAAAGTATGAATATTGAACAAACGAAAAAAGTTATTCTACAACCGTTCACTAAATGGACAGGTGGAAAAAGGCAATTATTACCTATTATAAAAGAACTTATGCCTGAAACATATAATGATTATTATGAACCTTTTATCGGAGGAGGGGCATTATTTTTTGATTTAGCTCCTGAAAGGGCTGTTATTAATGATTATAATGCTGAGTTAATCAACTGTTATCAACAAATTAGGAATAATCCTCAGGAGTTAATTGACCTATTGAAGTATCATCAGGAAAATAATTCAAAAGATTATTACTTGCAATTACGCTCAGCTGATCGTGATGATAGAATAAACAATATGTCTGATGTCCAAAGAGCTGCTAGAATTCTATATATGCTAAGAGTTGATTTTAATGGTTTATATCGAGTGAATTCCAAAAATCAATTCAATGTACCATACGGTAGCTATAAAAATCCTAAAATTGTTGATGAAGAGTTAATATTCGCTATTTCAAATTATCTAAATAGCAATCAAATAGAAATTAAAACGGGCGATTTTGAGGATGCACTCTTAGATGTTCAAGAAGGTGATTTTATCTATTTCGATCCTCCTTATATTCCATTATCTGAGACAAGCGCTTTTACATCGTATACTCATGAAGGTTTTTCTTATGAGGACCAAGTTAGATTAAGAGATACATTTAGGAGACTAAGTGATGCAGGAGCTTATGTAATGTTGTCAAATTCATCGAGTCATTTAGTAGAGGAATTATATCAAGATTTTAATATCCATTATGTAGAGGCTATACGAACAAATGGTGCTAAGTCTTCCAGTCGAGGAAAAATTTCTGAAATTATAGTCACAAATTATGAAAATTAACGAATATAAGTATGGGGGTGTTTTAATGACAAAACCATACTATAATAAAGACAAAATGATTCTTGTCCATGCAGATACGTTTAAATTATTATCAAAAATGAAACCAGAGAGTATGGATATGATCTTTGCTGACCCACCATATTTTTTAAGTAATGGTGGGATATCTAATTCTGGGGGACAAGTTGTTTCCGTTGATAAAGGAGATTGGGACAAGATTTCTTCATTTGAGGAAAAGCATGAGTTCAACCGCAAATGGATTCGTTTAGCAAAAGAAGTTTTGAAGCCCAATGGGACTATATGGATTTCAGGGAGTTTGCATAATATTTACTCAGTTGGAATGGCATTAGAGCAAGAAGGTTTTAAAATTCTAAATAATATTACTTGGCAGAAAACAAACCCTGCACCCAATTTATCCTGTCGATATTTTACTCATTCTACTGAAACTATTTTATGGGCAAGAAAAAATGACAAAAAAGCTCGTCATTATTACAATTACGATTTGATGAAAGAGCTAAATGATGGTAAACAAATGAAAGATGTTTGGACAGGCTCCTTGACGAAAAAAGCGGAGAAATGGGCTGGCAAGCATCCAACACAAAAACCAGAATATTTATTGGAACGTATAATTTTGGCTTCTACTAAAGAAGGTGACTATATTTTAGACCCGTTTGTAGGAAGTGGAACAACTGGAGTAGTTGCTAAACGCTTAGGTAGAAGATTTATAGGCATTGATGCTGAAAAAGAATATTTGAAAATCGCAAAGAAGAGGATGGAATATACAGAATGAAAAAAGGTGGCATTGGAGGAGCAAACACTAAAACAGGTTTAGCTTTTGAAATACAAACGGATTTCCCTACATTTTTGGCTAGTCAAGATGGCTACAGTATTGAGAATATTGACTATGATACAAAAAGGACGGAACAAGGAGGAAAAACGAAAATCATCAAAGGAACAAAATTGCGTTCGAAACCTTATAGATGGAGTATAAAATTTTTAGGAGACGAAGTTGGACAGATTTTCCAAAAAAAAGGTCTCTATCGCTACTTTGATGAAATTGATGATTTTGATTATACTAAAATCATATCCGCCAAATTATTGCCTGATGAAGCAATCTTTGTTATTAATAAGAATACTGTCTATATCATAGAGAAAAAAACACAGAGTGGTGGAGGAAGTGTAGATGAAAAGTTGCAAACATGTGATTTTAAATTAAAGCAATACAAAAAACTGTTTTCTCCTTTAAATAAGGAGGTCAGTTATTCATACCTATTAGATAAAGATTGGTTTAAAAATCCTCGGTATAAAGATACTTTAGATTATATTATTAGTGTTGGATGTAAATATTATTTTAATTATATTCCGTTAGATGCGATTGGCTTACCATTACCTAAAAAAGAGGAAAATTAATTATGAAATTAAAAAATTATTTAATAAAATCCCCACAAGAAAGGTTAACGATTTTCTTAGAATCATTATCAATTACTAACCGTACTCCAGATTACTATGTAAATTGGGAGAAAGTTGAGCGTGAGACAAAAAAATTTGAACTAGAACTAAACACGTTAAATTACCTAATTGGTAAAAAAGATATTTACTCTGAGGCATTTAAGTTATTTACTAAACAACCCGACTTATTAAAGGCTGTTCCTATCCTAATTGCAAGTCGTGATAGAGTTTTAGATATTCTTACAATAGACAATGATGATAATATGTCTTTTGAGCAATTGGATTTCAAAACGATAGACACTAGTAGAATAGATGATTACTTGAAATTTATCGAGCAATCTGGTTTATTAAATTTTTTACAACAACATGCTAATCGTTCATTAGTTGATTATGTTTATGGAGTAGAGACTGGATTAGATAGTAATGCACGAAAAAATCGAAGTGGCACCACTATGGAAGGAATTATAGAACGACATGTCTCAAAGATTGCTCAAGAACAAAATATAGAGTGGAAAGCTCAAGCAACAGCTCAATTTATCAAGGAAAAGTGGGGTGTTACCGTACCAGTAGATAAATCTGAAAGAAGATTTGACGTTGCAGTTTATTCTACAGAAAAACATAAGGTTTGGTTGATTGAAACAAATTATTATGGTGGAGGTGGAAGTAAATTAAAAGCGGTAGCTGGAGAATTTACTGAACTTAGTCAATTTGTTGTTACATCAGATGATGACGTAGAGTTTGTTTGGGTTACAGATGGGCAAGGATGGAAAACTGCACATTTACCACTGGCAGAAGCCTTCAGTCATATTAGAAATATCTTTAATTTGGAAATGTTAAGAGAAGGATTTTTATCTGAACTATTATTAGGATAATTCTTTGTTATCTTTATTTTTATCAAATTTAATTTTAAACTAACAAAAAAGAGGCAAACGCCTCTTTTTTTATTACTTTTCCACTCTAATGTTTTATTATCCTATTCACTAAATCTTAAAAAATAACCATCTGGATCTAGAACTGCAAATTCATGAGGATAGATATACTTCTCACCAACACGAAATTCTCTTTTAGTCAAAGGACGATGAATAGGATAGTTAGACTCGATTACTTTCTGATGGAGTCTAGGGACATCCTTGATGCCAAAGGAGATATTGACTCCACGACCAAATGGGTAGGTAAGTTCAGCTAATTCATCCTTTGTCCCCTCCTCTAGCATTAGCTGGCAGTCTTCAAGCGAAAGGAAGAGAAATTTTTCCTCTGGACGCTCGTATTCGACAGAAAATCCCAGCAAGTCGCAGTAGAAGTGGCGTGACTTTTCGAGGTCAGATACTACAAATTCAGGAATGACAGCTTGATAGTCCATTAGCTTTCTCCTTAGAGCTCAATCTCCAAGACAATTGGTGTATGGTCTTGGCGTGCGCCTGAGTCAATCATGTCTGACTTGGTAACCTTGTCTGCTACACGGTTACTTGTGAGCCAGTAGTCGATTCTCCAGCCTGTGTTGTTGATTTTTGAAGTCTTGCTGCGTTGTGCCCACCAAGTATAGCGTTCTGGCACATCTCCATGGATATGGCGGAAAGTATCTGTAAATCCTTTGGCTAAAAGGTTTTTAAATCCTTCACGCTCTTCGTCTGTAAATCCTGGTGAACGGCGGTTGCTGGCCGGGTTGGCAAGGTCAATTTCCTTGTGGGCAACGTTGTAGTCTCCGGTTGCTAGGACAGGTTTTTGCTTGTCTAGTTGAGCCAAGTACTCTGCATATTTGACATCCCAGACTTGACGTTCTTCCAAGCGTTTGAGTCCATCGCCAGCGTTTGGTGTGTAAACCTGAGTCACGAAAAATGTATCAAATTCTAAAGTGATGATACGGCCTTCAGAGTCCATAGTAGAAGGGGCACCGATTTCTGGAAAGCTGATAGTTGGAGTGAGTTCTTTCTTATAGAGGAACATAGTTCCAGCATAGCCTTTACGAGCAGGTTCTTGAGAGGAACGCCAAGTATTTTCATATCCAGGGAAGAGTTCTTCTAACACCTCGAGATGTTTTTTAGTAGGCCCTGTAGCTGAAAGCTTGGTTTCTTGGATGGCAATGATATCAGCGTCTTCGGCTACCAAGGTTTGGAGGACGTCTTGTGATAATTTCGCACGCGCAGAATCGCTCGTGAGTGCTGCATTGAGGGAATCAATATTCCATGAGATCAATTTCATAATGTTTACCTTTTCATTCAGATTATAGACAATATTATACCAGAAAAAGAAGTATTTCCCCAGCGTATAGTTTGAAAAATCCAGGTCATTCCTTTATAATAAAGAATGATTTATGTAAAAGATTGAAAATAAATGAAATGTTACTCCTTTGAGTATCTTTATCGCTAAATATGACAAAGTTTAAGTTAGTGTCATCACCTATGAATAGGAAAAACCTGAGGCAGTCGCCTCAGGTTTCCATTTGTCATTAGAAAGGAATTTTATGTCCATCATCCAAAAACTCTGGTGGTTTTTTAAATTAGAAAAACGCCGTTACCTAGTTGGAATTGTAGCTCTGGTCTTGGTATCTGTGCTAAACCTCATCCCACCTATGGTCATGGGGCGCGTGATCGATGCCATCACTTCGGGACGATTAACACAAGATGAGCTCCTGCTTCATCTCTTTTATCTCCTGCTGGCAGCTTTCGGAATGTACTACCTGCGTTATATTTGGCGCATGTATATCCTAGGAACCTCCTACCGACTTGGACAAATCATGCGTTCAAGGCTATTTGAGCACTTTACAAAGATGTCTCCCGCTTTTTATCAGAATTATCGAACTGGGGATTTGATGGCTCACGCAACCAATGATATCAATGCTCTGACTCGTCTAGCAGGTGGTGGTGTCATGTCGGCGGTGGATGCCTCTATCACGGCCTTGGTGACTCTCTTGACCATGCTCTTTAGCATTTCTTGGCAGATGACCTTGGTTGCCATTCTGCCCTTGCCATTTATGGCCTATGCGACTAGTCGTCTGGGGAGAAAGACCCATAAGGCTTTCGGAGAATCACAAGCAGCCTTTTCTGAACTTAATAATAAGGTTCAGGAGTCTGTATCAGGTATTAAGGTAACCAAGTCCTTTGGCTATCAGTCTGATGAATTGGCATCTTTCCAGGAAGTCAATAATTTGACCTTCCAAAAGAATCTGCAAACCATGAAATATGATAGTCTCTTTGACCCCATGGTTCTACTCTTTGTTGGTTCTTCCTATGCCTTAACTCTCTTAGTCGGTGCCTTTATGGTGCAAGCAGGACAAGTAACCGTTGGTAATCTTGTCACCTTTATCTCTTACTTAGATATGTTGGTCTGGCCCTTGATGGCGATTGGTTTTCTATTTAATATTACTCAAAGAGGGAAGGTTTCTTATCAACGAATTGAGAGTCTTTTGTCCCAAGAGTCACCTGTCAAAGATCCAGAATCTCCACTTGAAGGGATTGAAAATGGGCGCTTGGACTATGCCATTGATCGTTTTGCCTTTGAAGACGAAGAGACGCTGAGAGATATACATTTTAGTCTCGAAAAAGGGCAAACCTTGGGCTTGGTTGGACAGACTGGTTCAGGGAAAACAGCTTTGATTAAATTGCTCCTACGTGAGTATGACGTTGACCAAGGAGCTATTTATCTAAATGGTCATGACATTCGTGACTATCGACTAGCTGACTTACGAAGTTTGATGGGATACGTCCCACAGGACCAATTTCTCTTTGCTAGTTCTATCTTAGAGAATATTTGTTTTGGAAATCCTGATCTACCTTTCTCAGCAGTAGAAGAAGCAACTAAGCTGGCTCAAGTCTATCAAGACATTCAAGCCATGCCTGAGGGATTTGATACAGTTATCGGGGAAAAAGGTGTTAGTCTATCTGGTGGACAAAAGCAACGTCTGGCTATGAGTCGGGCTATGATTTTAAGTCCTGATATCTTGATTTTAGATGATTCTTTGTCAGCTGTGGATGCTAAGACAGAGTTCGCAATCATCGATAATCTCAAGGAAACTCGCAAAGATAAAACGACCATCATCACTGCCCATCGTCTCAGTGCAGTTGTTCATGCAGATTTGATTTTGGTCATGCAGGATGGTCGCATCATTGAACGAGGTAGGCATGAAGACTTACTAGCCTTGGATGGTTGGTATGCCCAAACCTACCAGTCTCAACAGTTAGAAATGAAAGGAGAAGAAGATGCGGAATAAACAAGAACAATGGGCTGTATTGAAGCGCTTGTTGTCTTATCTTAAGCCCTATAGTCTCCTCACCTTTTTAGCCCTTGCTTTTCTCCTCGCGACGACTGTTATTAAGAGTATTATCCCCCTGGTAGCCTCGCACTTTATCGACCGGTATCTAAACAACCTTAATCAGTTTGCTGTTACAGTTTTGCTAGTTTACTATGGTCTCTACATTCTTCAAACTATTGTCCAATATGTGGGGAATCTCCTCTTTGCGCGTGTGTCTTACAGCATCGTTAGAGATATCCGACGTGATGCCTTTGCCAATATGGAGAAGCTAGGCATGTCTTACTTTGATAAAACGCCTGCAGGCTCTATTGTCTCCCGTTTGACCAACGACACTGAGACCATCAGTGATATGTTTTCGGGGATCTTATCTAGCTTTATCTCGGCAGTCTTTATATTCGTGACGACCCTTTATACCATGTTAGTTCTGGACTATCGTCTGACTGCTTTAGTCTTGCTCTTTCTACCTTTGATTTTCCTTTTGGTCAATCTCTACCGTAAAAAATCTGTCAAGGTCATTGAAAAAACCAGAAGTCTACTGTCAGACATTAACAGTAAGCTGGCAGAAAACATCGAAGGCATTCGTATTATTCAAGCCTTTAACCAAGAAAAGCGCCTGCAAGAAGAGTTTGATGAGATAAACCAGGAACACCTAGTCTACGCTAACCGTTCAGTAGCCTTGGATTCTCTCTTTTTACGCCCAGCTATGAGTTTGTTGAAGCTGTTGGGCTATGCAGTTTTGATGGCTTACTTTGGTTATCGTGGCCTTTATATGGGGATAACAGCAGGGACCATGTATGCTTTTATCCAGTATATCAATCGTCTCTTTGATCCACTCATCGAGGTAACACAAAACTTTTCTACCCTTCAAACATCCATGGTGTCAGCAGGTCGTGTCTTTGCACTTATCGATGAGACCAACTATGAACCAGTCCAAGAAAATGGACAAGCGGAGATTAGAGAAGGAAATATCCGTTTTGAACATGTGTCCTTCTCTTATGACGGAAAACACCAGATTCTTGATGATATCTCCTTTACCGTCAATAAAGGTGAAACCATCGCCTTTGTCGGGCATACTGGCTCTGGGAAATCTTCTATCATTAATGTTCTCATGCGCTTTTATGAGTTCCAGTCAGGTCGGGTTCTCCTAGATGGTGTGGATATTCGAGAGTATAGTCAAGAGGAGTTGAGAAAAAACATCGGTTTGGTTCTACAGGACCCCTTCCTCTATCATGGGACCATTAAGTCCAATATCGCCATGTACCAAGATATCAGCGATGACCAAGTCAAGGCTGCAGCAGAATTTGTCGATGCAGATTCCTTCATTCAAGATTTTCCTTTAGGTTATGATGCTCCTGTATCTGAGCGTGGTTCGAGTTTTTCAACCGGTCAACGTCAGCTACTTGCCTTTGCTAGAACTGTTGCCAGTCAACCTAAAATCCTGATTTTGGATGAAGCGACAGCCAATATCGACTCTGAAACAGAAGCTCTGGTCCAAAATTCCCTAGCTAAGATGAGACAAGGTCGGACAACCATTGCCATTGCTCATCGCCTTTCTACCATTCAAGATGCTAATTGTATCTATGTTCTTGATAAGGGACGTATCATCGAAAGTGGAACCCACGAGGAACTCCTAGCATTAGGTGGAACCTATCACAAGATGTATAGTTTGCAGGCAGGGGCTCTTTCCTAGGGAAGAATTCCTTTAAAACACAGATTTCTTGCACTGCCTCTTTCATTTTGTGGTATAATGTAGAATGTTAATAAAGATTATATAAAAAAAACAGAGGAGAATGTGCATGCTGAAATGGGATGAACTACCTCAAGAAATGCAATTGAGCGAGGTAAAACCATACTACCAGCTTGTGTCTAGAAGAAAAGGCTCACTGATTTTCAAGCGTTGTCTAGATTTGTTTCTAGCCGTAGTCTTGTTAATCTTGACCTCCCCCTTATTCCTGATTCTAAGCATCTGGATCAAGCTAGATAGCAAGGGTCCAGTTATTTACAAGCAAGTGCGGGTAACCCAGTACAACCGTCATTTCAAGATTTGGAAATTCCGGACTATGGTGACGGATGCGGATAAAAAAGGAAGTCTAGTAACTTCTGCAAATGACAGTCGTATCACAAAAGTTGGAAATTTCATTCGACGTGTTCGTTTGGATGAATTGCCGCAATTGGTCAATGTCCTCAAAGGAGAGATGTCCTTTGTAGGAACACGCCCAGAAGTACCACGCTACACAGAGCAGTATAGTCCTGAAATGATGGCTACCTTGCTCTTACCTGCAGGGATTACGTCGCTTGCCAGCATTAACTATAAGGATGAGGATGCCATCATCAGTCAAATGACGGCAAAAGGTATGACAGTTGATCAGGCTTATGTAGAAAGAGTTCTTCCAGAGAAAATGCACTTTAACCTAGCCTATCTGCGTGATTTTAGTTTCATAGGTGATATCAAAATCATGTTGCAGACGGTCGTTGAAGTTTTAAAATAAAGTAGCCACAAGTTAAAGGAGTAAATCAATGCCAAATTACAATATTCCATTTTCACCACCTGATATTACCGAAGCAGAAATTGCTGAAGTAGCCGATACCCTCCGTTCAGGATGGATTACAACAGGTCCTAAGACAAAAGAGTTAGAACGTCGTTTATCTCTCTATACTCAGACACCTAAGACAGTCTGCCTCAACTCTGCAACAGTAGCCCTTGAATTGATTTTGCGCGTGCTTGAAGTAGGGCCTGGCGATGAGGTCATCGTTCCAGCTATGACTTATACAGCATCATGCAGTGTTATTACTCACGTCGGTGCGACACCAGTTATGGTTGATATCCAAGCTGATACCTTTGAGATGGATTATGATCAACTGGAACAAGCTATTACTGAGAAGACTAAAGTCATCATACCGGTAGAGCTAGCAGGTATTATCTGTGACTATGACCGTTTGTTCCAAGTTGTAGAAAAGAAACGCGACCTCTTTACAGCTGCTAGCAAGTGGCAAAAGGCCTTTAACCGTATCGTGATTGTATCTGATAGTGCCCATGCTTTAGGTTCAAGCTACAAGGGACAACCAGCCGGTTCAATCGCCGACTTTACATCATTCTCTTTCCATGCAGTCAAGAACTTTACAACTGCTGAGGGAGGAAGTGCGACCTGGAAAGCCAATCCAGCGATTGACGATGAAGAAATGTACAAGGAATTCCAAATCCTTTCCCTTCATGGTCAAACAAAAGATGCTCTTGCCAAGATGCAACTGGGCTCATGGGAATACGATATCGTAACTCCTGCCTACAAGTGCAACATGACAGATATCATGGCTTCACTTGGTCTGGTTCAGCTAGATCGTTATCCTGGCTTACTACAACGTCGTAAGGACATCGTGGATCGCTATGACCGTGGATTTGCAGGAACTCCTATCCATCCATTGGCTCATGAGACAGATACTGTTGAATCTTGTCGTCACCTTTACATTACCCATGTAGAAGGTGCGAGTCTCGCACAACGCAACCAAATCATCCAAGAATTGGCCAAGGCAGGAATCGCAAGTAACGTTCACTACAAACCACTTCCTCTTTTAACAGCTTATAAGAATCTTGGCTTTGATATGGCAGATTATCCACGAGCTTATGCCTTCTTTGAAAATGAAATTACGCTTCCTCTTCACACGAAATTAACGGATGAAGAAGTAGATTATATCATTGAGACTTTTGTCAGAGTTTCTGAAGAAGTTCTAGGCGCTTCAGAAAAATAATTAAAAAAATTAGTAAAAAATTAGTGAAAACGGTTGACAAAGAAAAAACAATAACATATAATTAACTCAACAAATCAGAAAAGTAATTATTTTTGATCTTCAGGGAGCCTGTGGTTACTGCGAACAGGTGGTTGGAACTAGTGAAATTGGGCTGATTTTAAAAGTGAATTTGAAACAATGAAAATTCGGTAGGCACACCTTACAGTGCAACTTGTTGTTAGACAAGGCAGAGATGTAAAGGGGATATTCTCTTTACAATTGAGGTGGTACCGCGTTACAAACGCCCTCACATGGAAGTAAATTCCGTGTGTGGGCTTTTTCATATTTTGGAACAATGGAAAAGAGGAAAAATTTATGACAACTAAAGGTTATTTTGGACAGTTTGGTGGTAGTTTTGTACCAGAACCAATTCAGGCTTTATTAGATGAGTTGGAAGTGACTTTTGATAAATACAAGGATGATCCAGAATTTTTGGCAGAATTTCGCCATTACTTGAAGGATTATTCAGGTCGTGAAACACCGCTTTATTTTGCGGAAAGTTTGACAGATCACTTAGGTGGCGCTAAGATTTATCTCAAGCGCGAAGACCTTAACCACCTGGGTTCTCACAAGCTTAACAACGTTTTAGGGCAGATCCTTCTTGCCAAACGTATGGGTAAAAAACGAGTGATTGCTGAGACAGGAGCTGGTCAGCATGGTGTCGCGACAGCTGCAGCTGCAGCCAAATTTGGTATGGCATGTGATGTCTATATGGGGGCAGAAGATGTGGAGCGTCAACGTCTCAATGTCTTCCGCATGGAGATGATGGGAGCAACTGTTCACGCAGTTGAAACTGGTACTCGTACCCTCAAAGATGCGGTTGATGCAGCCTTTGGAGCATGGATGAATGACCTTGAAGCCTTCTACGTTTTGGGATCTGCTGTGGGTCCTCATCCTTATCCTACCATTGTCCATGAATTCCAAAAGGTTATTAGTGAAGAATCACGTCGTCAAATCTTGGAAAAAGAAGGACGTCTGCCAGACTACGTCATTGCCTGTGTGGGCGGTGGTTCTAATGCCATCGGTGCCTTTTCACAGTATGTAGCTGATGAAGAAGTAAAATTGGTTGGGGTAGAAGCTGCTGGTCATGGACTTGATACAGACAAGCACGCAGCAACTATGACCAAGGGTAGTGTCGGAATTGTCGATGGAATGAAGACCTATGCAGTCTTTAAGGAAGATGGAGAGCTCGCGCCAGTTTACTCTATCTCAGCAGGTTTGGACTATCCAGGGGTTGGTCCAGAACATGCCTTCTTTAAAGACTCTGGTCGAGTAGAATATGTAGCAGCGACAGACGAAGAAGCTGTCCAAGCCTTGCTTTTATTAAGCAAAACAGAAGGAATCATCCCTGCGATTGAAAGCTCACATGCTATTGCTGAAGCAGTCAAACGCGCACCAAAACTAAGTAAAGATGAGATTATCATCATCAATGTCTCTGGTCGTGGAGACAAGGACGTAGCTGCCATTGCAGACTACCTTGAAGCTAAAAAATAAAAGATGGAAAATATACAGAGATTTCTCTCACAGAGAGCTTGTGGTTGCTGAAAACAAGCAGAGAAAGCTGTAAGGTTGGGTCCGTCTGAAATGAGAGAAGAAAACATAATTCTCAAGGGAGTGCCCTTTATCGCACAACCTGTTACAGGAGCTATCTGAGACAGGAATGAGAGATAGGAGAAATCCTATAATTGAGGTGGCACCGCGAATTTCGTCCTCACGCAAGTTATTTTGCGTGGGGATTTTTCTATATTTATCGTAGATATGGCCATCAGTTTTAAATTATGCTTCATCAATAGGTAGATTTCTATAAAATATTTGCGAACGAAGTGAGCATCGAACCGCTATTTCCCGCCATGGTGGTATCCTAGAGAAGCAAAGATGCTTCTCTAGGACGGAATTTTTGAGAGTAAAATAGTTCGGGGAACTATTTTAGCCTGAGCCTAGAAATGAATGAGCGAGGAGCTCAAAAATTAGGTCTTTCATTTCATGGTTTTCTAAAATCATCCACTGGATAATTTTACCTCCCGTCCGCACTATTTAAGGGAAATAGAAAAAAGATAAAAAATTAAAAATAAGGAACTGAAAGGGAAATTACAATGGAACGAATCATTCATGGAGATGTTTTATCACCAATCTTGGCTTATATGCGTTTGAACGGAAATCACAAGGTCATACTTGAAAGTATCCCAAGAGAAAAGGAAAATGCTCGATTTTCTATCTTAGCCTATAACCCAGTTTTTGAGATTAAGTTTGAGAATGGAGTTCTTTATCAAAATGGCCAGGTGATTGATCGTGATCCTTTGGACTTCCTTTATGAGGTGACTCATGAGAGTCAGCACCATTCAGACCTACCTTTTGGTGGTGGAGCTATTGGCTTTGTTGGCTACGATATGATTTCTCTCTATGAAGAGATTGGCCAGCTCCCTGAGGATACGATTGGGACGCCAGATATGCATTTCTTCGTCTATGAGAGTTATATAGTTTTTGACCATAAGAAAGAAAAAATTCATATCATCGAGGATTCTCTTTACAGTGATCGTAGCAATGATGAACTAGAAGTTGCTTTAAATCAGGTTTTAGAGGAGTTGAAAATCCCTGCTTCGAATGAATTTGAAGATTTGGACCTTTCTCCGCTTCAGTTTAGACCACATATTGCACCTCAGAAATTTGAAGAAATGGTAGAAACAGCTCGTGACTTGATTCGCAATGGAGATATGTTCCAATGCGTGCTCAGTCAGCGTTTCTCAGCAGAAGTAACTGGAAATCCTTTTGACTTTTACAGAAATCTCCGAGTGACCAATCCATCAAATTACCTCTACTTTTATGATTTTGGAGATTATCAAATTATCGGTGCCAGTCCTGAGAGCTTGGTTTCCGTCAAGAATGGCATCGTGACAACCAATCCAATTGCAGGTACGCGACCTAGAGGTGCCAATGATGAGGAAGATGCAACATTAGCAAATGATCTACTCTCTGATGAGAAGGAAACGGCAGAACACCGAATGCTAGTGGACCTAGGACGCAATGATATCGGTAGAATTGCTGAAACAGCAAGTGTCCAAGTAACCAAGTATATGGAAGTCGAACTTTTCCGATATGTCATGCATTTGACCAGCGTAGTTAAAGGACGTTTGTTACCAGAACTGACTGCCATGGATGCCTTGAAGGCGACTCTTCCTGCAGGAACAGTATCGGGGGCACCAAAGATTCGGGCCATGAAACGCATCTATGAACTAGAAACAGAGAAGCGAGGTGTCTATGCAGGAGCTATCGGTTACTTATCAGCAACTGGAGACATGGATTTTGCTATTGCAATTCGAACCATGATTCTTAAAAATAAAACAGCCTATGTACAGGCTGGTGCAGGAATTGTTTATGATTCCATCGCCCAGAACGAATACCAAGAAACGATTAACAAAGCTAAATCTATGACTAGAATGGGAGAACTAAGACCATGATTTTATTGATTGATAATTATGATTCATTTACCTATAACTTAGCTCAATACATCGGGAATTTCGCAGAAGTTCAGGTTTTGAGAAATGATGATCCAAACCTTTATGAAGAAGCTACAAAGGCAGATGGACTGGTCTTTTCTCCTGGTCCAGGTTGGCCAGCTGATGCTGGGAAAATGGAAGAAATGATTCGTGATTTTGCTGGTAAGAAACCTATTCTAGGGATTTGTTTGGGGCACCAAGCCATTGCAGAAGTCTTTGGTGGTAAGTTGGGCTTGGCTCCTAAAGTTATGCACGGGAAACAAAGCCAGATTCGATTTGAGACTCCATCAGTTCTCTATCAAGGAATTGAGGACAATCGTCCAGTCATGCGTTACCACAGTATTTTAATTGAAGAGATGCCAGAAGAGTTTGAAGTGACAGCTCGTTCGACAGATGACCAAGCTATTATGGGTATTCAACACAAAACCTTGCCGATTTATGGATTGCAGTATCATCCAGAAAGTATTGGAACGCCAGATGGCCTATCTTCTATTCAGAATTTTATCGAGAAAGTTGTAAAGTGAGGAACACAAAATGAAAGAAATTATTGAAAAATTAGCCAACTTTGAAGATTTATCAAGTGTTGAAATGACAGATGTGATCGAACGCATCGTGACAGGGCGAGTGACAGAAGCACAAATCGCTTCACTCCTTTTAGCCCTAAAGATGAAGGGAGAAACACCGGAAGAAAGAACAGCCCTCGCTCAAGTCATGAGAGGACATGCTCAACACATTCCAACAAATATTCAAGATGCTATGGATAACTGTGGTACAGGTGGAGATAAGTCATTTAGCTTTAATATCTCAACAACTGCAGCTTTTGTCTTGGCAGGTGGAGGAATCCACATGGCCAAACATGGGAATCGCTCTATTTCTTCTAAATCTGGGTCAGCAGATGTCTTGCAAGCTTTGGGAATCAATATTGATCTCAAACCATCACAACTGGGTAAGGTATTTGACCAAACAGGAATCGTCTTTCTCTTTGCCAAAAACATGCACCCAGCCATGAAATACATTATGCCAGCTCGTTTGGAGTTGGGAATTCCAACTATCATGAATTTGACAGGACCGCTCATCCATCCGATGGTTTTGGAAACACAGCTTCTAGGAATCAGTCGTCCTGAACTTCTGGAAAGTACTGCTCAGGTTTTGAAAAACATGGGTCGCAAACGTGCCATTGTAGTAGCTGGTCCAGAAGGATTGGATGAAGCTGGTTTGAATGGAACTACCAGTATTGCCCTTCTTGAAAATGGTGAAATTACTTTATCAACCTTTACTCCAGAAGATTTGGGAATGGAACGCATTGCTATTGAGGACATTCGTGGTGGAAATGCTCATGAGAATGCAGCCATCCTTGTCAGTGTTCTTAATAACGAACCAAGTCCATTCTTGGAAACAACAGTCTTAAATGCAGGTCTCGGTTTCTATGCCAATGGTAAAGCAGACAGTATCAAGGACGGAGTTGAATTGGCACGTCAAGTGATTGCCAGTGGTAAGGCCCTTGAAAAACTCAGACTATTACAGGAGTATCAAAGATGAGTCAGGAATTTTTATCACGTATCCTAGAGCAAAAGGCGCGCGAAGTTGAAAAGATGGAGCGAGAGGAAGTTCAGCCCTTGCGCCAGACCTATCGTTTGGCAGAATTTTTGAAGAATCACCAAGACCGTTTGCAAATCATTGCTGAGGTCAAAAAGGCAAGCCCAAGTCTAGGTGATATCAATCTTGATGTGGATATCGTACAACAGGCCCAGACTTACGAGGCTAACGGCGCGGTTATGATTTCTGTTCTGACAGATGAGGTTTTCTTTAAAGGTCATTTGGATTATCTGAGGGAAATTTCCAGTCAGGTAGAGATTCCGACGCTCAACAAGGACTTTATCATCGATGAAAAGCAAATCATCCGTGCTCGCAATGCAGGTGCGACCGTCATCTTGCTCATCGTAGCGGCCTTATCTGAAAAACGACTGAAGGAGCTTTACGACTACGCGACAGATCTTGGTCTAGAAGTGTTGGTGGAAACTCATAATCTGGCTGAACTGGAAGTGGCTCATAGACTTGGAGCTCAAATTATTGGTGTCAACAATCGTAATTTAACAACCTTTGAAGTTGACTTGCAGACAAGCGTAGACTTGGCCAAACACTTTAAGGATGATTGCTTCTACATTTCCGAATCTGCTATTTTTACAGAGGAGGATGCAAAACGAGTATCACCATACTTTAACGGAATTTTAGTAGGAACAGCCCTCATGCAAGCAGAAGATGTATCCCAGAGAATCAAGGAGTTGCAGATTGACAAAGGTTAAGATTTGTGGACTATCGACCAAAGAAGCCGTAAAAACAGCTGTGTCGGCTGGAGCAGACTACATCGGTTTTGTCTTTGCTCCTAGCAAAAGACAGGTGACCGTAGAACAAGCTACAGAGCTGGCTAAGTTTATTCCTAGCCATATTCAAAAAGTTGGAGTATTTGTTTCACCCGGTCGGGCAGAACTGTTAGAAGCGGTAGACAAAGTTGGTTTGGACTTGGTGCAGGTTCATGGTCAGGTGGCGGATGATTTGTTTGAGGATTTGCCTTGTGCCAGTATTCAAGCTGTACAAGTTGATGGGAATGGGCATGTACCCAATTCTCAGGCAGATTATCTACTCTTTGATGCACCTGTCGCTGGGAGTGGCCAAACCTTTGACTGGGGGCAACTGGATACGACAGAACTAGCGCAGCCTTTCTTCATCGCAGGCGGGCTAAATGAGGACAATGTAGCAAGAGCGATTCAGCATTTTTCTCCCTTTGCAGTAGATGTATCAAGCGGAGTAGAAACAGACGGACAAAAAGATCATGAAAAGATTAGAAGATTTATAGAGAGGGTAAAGAATGGCATATCAAGAACCAAATAAAGATGGATTTTACGGGAAATTCGGTGGACGTTTTGTCCCAGAAACATTGATGACAGCAGTATTGGAATTGGAAGAGGCTTATCGTGAAAGTCAGGCAAATCCAAGTTTTCAAGAGGAGTTAAACCAACTTTTGCGCCAATATGTAGGACGTGAAACTCCCCTTTACTACGCAAAAAACTTGACCCAGCATATCGGCGGAGCCAAGATTTACCTTAAACGTGAAGACCTCAACCATACAGGCGCCCACAAGATTAACAATGCCTTAGGACAAGTTTTACTGGCTAAACGCATGGGCAAGAAGAAAATTATCGCTGAAACAGGTGCTGGTCAGCACGGTGTGGCAACTGCAACAGCTGCAGCACTCTTTAACATGGAATGTACCATCTACATGGGCGAGGAAGATGTCAAACGCCAAGCCCTCAATGTCTTTCGCATGGAGCTTTTGGGTGCCAAGGTAGAGGCTGTGACAGATGGTTCTCGTGTGCTCAAGGATGCTGTCAATGCAGCCCTTCGTTCTTGGGTTGCAAATATCGATGATACCCACTATATCCTTGGTTCTGCCTTGGGACCTCATCCTTTCCCAGAAATTGTTCGTGACTTCCAAAGTGTTATCGGACGCGAAGCCAAACAACAGTACCGTGATTTGACAGGTGAAAATCTGCCAGATGCCCTAGTAGCCTGTGTTGGTGGTGGTTCGAATGCCATCGGGCTCTTCCATCCATTTGTGGAAGATGAGACAGTAGCTATGTATGGTGCTGAAGCAGCAGGACTCGGTGTGGATACAGAGCACCACGCAGCTACCTTGACCAAGGGTCGTCCAGGTGTTCTTCACGGTTCGCTTATGGATGTGCTCCAAGATGCCCATGGTCAAATCTTAGAAGCCTTCTCTATCTCAGCAGGTTTGGACTACCCAGGTATCGGTCCAGAGCATTCACATTACCATGATATCAAGCGTGCGACCTATGTACCAGTGACAGACGAGGAAGCCTTGGAAGGATTCCAACTCTTGTCTCGTGCAGAAGGAATTATCCCAGCTTTGGAATCTAGCCATGCCATCGCCTTTGCGGTGAAATTGGCCAAAGAACTTGGCCCAGACAAGTCTATGATTGTCTGCCTATCAGGTCGTGGGGACAAGGATGTAGTTCAAGTTAAAGACCGCTTGGAAGCAGACGCAGCAAAGAAGGGAGAAGCTAATGCCTAAGACTCTAACCGAAAAATTGAACGCTATCAAAGCAACTGGAAAAGGAATTTTTGTTCCCTATATCATGGCTGGAGACCACGAAAAAGGATTAGATGGTCTCGCTGAAACAATCCACTTTTTAGAAGATTTGGGTGTCTCTGCAATTGAAGTGGGCATTCCCTTTTCAGACCCTGTTGCAGATGGACCTGTTATCGAAGAAGCAGGCTTGCGCAGTTTAGCCCACGGGACCTCTACCCAGGCTTTGGTTGAAACCTTGAAAACCATTGAAACAGAGGTTCCACTGGTCATTATGACTTACTTCAACCCCCTCTTTCAGTACGGTGTGGAGAACTTTGTCAAAGATTTGGCAGATACAGCGGTTAAGGGCTTGATTATTCCAGACCTTCCTCATGAACATGCCAACTTTGTAGAACCATTTTTGGCAGACACAGACATCGCCTTGATTCCTCTAGTTAGTTTGACGACAGGAATTGAGCGTCAGAAAGAGTTGATTGAAGGGGCAGAAGGCTTCGTCTATGCAGTTGCCATCAATGGGGTGACGGGGAAATCTGGCAATTACCGCGCAGACTTGGATAAGCACTTGGCACAATTGCATCAAGTGGCTGACATCCCAGTCTTGACAGGTTTTGGTGTATCTAGTCAAGCTGATGTAGAACGTTTCAATGAGGTATCGGACGGCGTTATCGTCGGTTCCAAGATTGTTAAGGCTTTACATGAAGGACAAGTAGCAGGAATCGCTGACTTTATCAGACAAGCAGTAGCTTACCAAAAATAATCATACAAGCAGCCAGCAAGAGGAAAGGCACAAAAGGAAGTCTTTCCTTTTTCTTTAGTAGGAGAAAAGCTAGAATGCCAGTTGTGGAAGCAAATTGAATTAAAATCAGAATTTCTGTAAGTGTAAAGACGAGTGCACAAGAGGCTAGAAAGAGAAAATCCCCTGCACCTATGCGGATATCGATAAAGTGAGCCAAAATTCCCAAGATAAGAAAGAAAATCATAACTGGATTCCAACCACAGAAAAACATGAGGATTAAGTGAAAAATCAGCCAGACGATCAAGGGATATTCTTGATGACGAAGGTCATAAATTCCCAAAGTCAAGCCGGCAGTTATCAAGATGACTTGCCCCAAAGTTAAAAATCCCACAGACTCAGCTAGAAAGAGCAGTCCCAAGGACAACTCAAAGAAAGCATACCAGACAGGATAGCGAACCTTGCAGTAACGACAGCGAAAATTACTAATCACTTGAGAAATAATCGGAATCAAATCCAGTGATTTCAAGCTAGTCTGACAAGAATCACAGTGACTAGTAGGGAAAACAATGGATTGCTCAGGGAAACGATCAATGACCAATCCAAGAAAGGAAGCAAGAATAGCTCCAACAAGAAAAAAGTAAAGGTGAATCATACTTATTAATTCGGAAAAAATAAGAGAAAGAGTATAATAGTTGGATAAAGGAGAAATTTTAGGAGCAAATATGAAAATTCACTTTGAAAAAGGACTTCAGATAGAAAATGCCCAACTCATTTGTCGCTGGTCTAATGCTTTGGGAGAAAGTTTTCAGAAGCAATGGATGGGACCCAAAATTTCTTATCCCTTGATTGTCCAATCCTTACAAAAGCTGGAAGGATTTTTTTCAATATTTGATGGACAAGAGTTTGTGGGGCTTATCCAGAAAATCAGGCTAGAAGACAGGAATCTTCATATCGGGAGATTTTTTATCAATCCTCAGAAACAGGGGCAGGGCTTAGGTAGCCAGGCTTTAAGGAAATTTGTTAGTTTGGCCTTTGAAAATGAAGACATAGATACTATTTCTCTAAATGTCTACGAGGCAAATCAAACAGCTTACAATCTTTACCAAAAAGAAGGATTTGAAATCGTTCAAATGGTTGAAGCACCTGTACGTAAATATATAATGAGAAAATCGAGGTAAGGACTAGTTAATATCTAAATCTGTCCCCGTACAATTTTTGGTTTTCAAACTTGTTGCAGAGAAATTTTCTTGATAAAATAGATACATGACTAGATATAAAGCTGTAATTTCCTATGATGGCTACGCCTTTGCTGGTTTTCAGCGGCAACCACACGCGCGTAGTGTCCAAGAGGAAATTGAAAAAACTTTAACCAAATTAAATAAAGGGCAGGCCATTACCATCCATGGTGCAGGGCGAACGGATAGTGGTGTTCATGCGCTAGGGCAGGTTATCCACTTTGATCTTCCCTATCAGATGGATGAGGAAAAGCTTCGCTTTGCTCTCGATACTCAAAGTCCTGAAGATATAGACGTCATTTCGATTGAGATAGTAGCGGATGATTTTCATTGCCGTTATGCCAGACATAGCAAGACCTATGAGTTTGTTGTGGATAGGGGGCGTCCTAAAAATCCTATGAGACGTCATTATGCCACCCACTATCCCTATCCACTTGATGTGGAACGCATGCAAAAGGCTGTAAAGAAATTAGAAGGAACCCATGATTTTACCGGTTTTACTGCTGCCGGAACCAGTGTGGAGGACAAGGTAAGAACGATCACAGAAGCTAGCCTAAGAGTTGACGAAACAGGTCAATTTTTGACCTTTACCTTCTCAGGCAATGGTTTCCTCTATAAGCAGATTCGAAATATGGTTGGAACCCTGCTGAAAATTGGTAATAATCGGATGCCTATTGAGCAGATTGACCTGATTTTGGAGAAAAAAGACAGACAGTTGGCAGGTCCAACTGCAGCGCCCAATGGTTTGTATTTGAAGGAGATTCGTTATGAAGAATAATCGTATTTTAGCACTTTCAGGAAATGATATTTTCAGTGGTGGCGGACTAGCCGCAGACCTTGCGACCTTTACTTTAAATGGTTTGCATGGTTTTGTAGCCATGACTTGCTTAACTGCTTTGACAGAAAATGGATTTGAGGTCTTCCCGACGGATGAGACTATTTTTCAACAACAGTTGGATAGTCTTAAAAGCGTAGACTTTGGAGGGATTAAGATTGGTCTCTTGCCGACTGTTAGTGTTGCTGAGAAAGCATTACATTTCATCAAGGAAAGATCAGGAGTCCCTGTCGTTCTGGATCCTGTATTGGTTTGTAAGGAAACGCATGATGTTGCTGTCAGCGAGCTTTGTCAAGAGTTGATTCGCTTTTTCCCTTATGTGACTGTCATTACACCCAATCTACCTGAGGCAGAATTGCTAGCAGGCCAAAAGATTGAAACCTTGGACGATATGAAGGCTGCAGCTCAAAAATTACATGACTTGGGTGCACCAGCAGTCATTATTAAAGGTGGGAATCGCCTTAGTCAGGATAAGGCTGTGGATGTCTTTTATGATGGAGTGAATTTTACCATTTTTGAGAATCCAGTCTTAGAAGGACAAAATGCAGGTGCTGGTTGTACCTTTGCATCTAGCATTGCTAGTCAGTTAGTCAAGGGAGAGGAGCTATTACCTGCGGTTGAGAGTTCTAAAGCCTTTGTTTACCGTGCTATCGCACAAGCAGATCAATATGGAGTAAGACAGTATGAAGCAAACCAAAACAAGTAAAATCGCCCTATTATCAATACTGACTGCCCTATCGGTAGTTTTAGGTTATATTGTCAAAATCCCAACCCAAACAGGAATCTTAACTCTTTTAGATGCTGGTATCTTTTTCACTGCTTTTTATTATGGAAAACGAGAAGGAGCTATTGTCGGAGGTCTAGGAGGTTTCATTATTGACCTGATCTCAGGCTATCCTCATTGGATGTTCTTCAGCTTGCTTTTCCATGGTTTGCAGGGTTACTTTGCAGGTTTTAAAGGAAAATGGAAGTGGCTTGGATTAGTTTTAGCAACTTTTCTGATGGTAGCTGGATATGCATGTGCTACTTCTTGGATGAAAGGTTGGGGTGTAGCTCTGACGGATATTCCTCACAATTTGTTGCAGAATTTTGTTGGAATGATTGTTGGGTATCTTCTCTATCAGAGCATCAAGAAAATTAGTAAGCAGTAAAAAGGAAGTCTTCTCTGGGAACTATTGAAAAAAATCTGATTATTTGCTAAAATGAAAGCTATGAAAACACTCTACGATGTGCAACAATTTCTCAAACAGTTCGGTATTCTTGTCTATATGGGCAAACGTCTTTATGACATTGAATTAATGAAGATTGAACTATCTCGAATCTATGATGCTGGTTTGATGGATAAACTGGATTATCTAGAAGCGGAAGCTGTTCTTCGCAAAGAGCACAAACTAGAATTAGACTATTTAGAAAAAAATGGAGATTAGATATTATGGTAACTTGGGTATTATGGGGACTTGTAGTGGCGATGTTGGCATGGATGGGATACAACTATCTTCGTATTCGCCGTGCAGCAAAAATTGTAGACAATGCAGAGTTTGAATCTTTGATTCGTACAGGTCAGCTAATTGACCTGCGTGAGCCAGCTGACTTCCACAGAAAACATATCCTCGGAGCTCGTAATATTCCTTCAAATCAATTGAAGACAAGTCTTGCAGCTCTTCGCAAGGATAAACCTGTCCTTCTATATGAAAACCAACGTGCGCAACGTGTAACCAATGCAGCACTTTTCTTGAAAAAACAAGGTTTCTCAGAAATTTATATTCTTTCTTATGGATTGGATTCTTGGACAGGGAAGGTTAAGACCAGCTAACATTCTGTAAAAAGTTATTGAATTGTAGATAAATCTAGCTTTTTATGATATAATTAATTTGTATTAAATTTAAGGAGTTTTTATTATGCAAGAAAAGAAAAAAGCATCACTTGTTTTAGGTATCCTATCTATCGTCCTTGGTTTGTTATCTCCAATCGTAGGTCTTATTTTGGGTATCATTGGACTTGTTTTGGCTAATTCGCACGAAAAACAATCTGAACTAGTGTATAAAACAGAAAAAATTCTCAATATCGTAGGGCTTGTAGTTTCTGTGCTAAACTGGATTTTAGCCCTCGTAATGATTTTTGGCTAATCGAAAATAAAAAAGCTTTATTTTTAAAGCTTTTTTATTTTATCCACTTTTCGTTAAGTGGTTTTTAATGATTTTCAATTCTTTCTGGTTCAGGGACAGGTTTTCATAGTTCTAAAACTTGTTACCTAATAGATAAAGCCGGTTTGTATGGTATAATGAATGTGTATTAAATTTAAGGAGTTTTTACTATGCAAGAAAAGAAAAAACCTTCATTAGTTTTAGGTATCCTATCTATCGTCCTTGGTTTGTTATCTCCAATAGTAGGTCTGATTTTGGGTATCGTAGGATTGGTCTTAGCTAGTTCACATCAAAAAGAATCTGAACTAGACTATAAAACAGAAAAAATTCTCAATATCGTAGGGATTGTCATTTCTGTACTTAACTGGATTGTAGCCGTCGCAGTATTTTTTAGATAAGCAATAAACAAAAAGCTTTAAATTTAAAGCTTTTTTATTTTATTCACTTTTCTCTAAGTAGTTTTTAATGATTTTCAATTCCACTTGATTCAAGGGTCGGTATTGACCTTCTGCTAGGTCAGGATCTAATAGAAAATCTCCGAACTGAACTCGTTTGAGGGCAGTGACCTTGACACCAACTGAGAGGAACATTTTCTTGACCTGATGAAATTTTCCTTCAGAGATAGTGATGGTGGCTCGGCTGTGGCTAGGTCTTGAAGATAGAATCTCAAGCTGAGCAGGTTTACAAATAGTTCCATCAAGAAAGACAATCCCGTTTTTGAACTGCTGGATGTGATCTGGTGTGAGCAAGCCGTTCACCTCAACTTGATAAGTTTTATCGACATGATATTGAGGGTGGAGAAGTTGAAAACCTAGAGGGCCATTGTTTGTTAAGAGGAGGAGCCCTGTCGTATCTCGATCCAGTCGACCAATTGCATAGAGTTGCTCTGACTGGAGATGCTTAGGCAGTAGGTCCATGACCGTTGGTAGTTCCTTGTCCTTGCTTGCAGTCACGACTCCATTTGGCTTATGAAGCATGAGATAGGTGTGCTCATATCCTTGGATTTTTCTACCCTGAAAAATCAACTCTTGCAATCCCGTATCAACATTCTGTGCAAGGGAAATTGCAACTTGTCCATCTACTAAGATTTCTTTTTTTAGGAGAGCCTGTTTCATGGCTTTTCGACTGATTTTTTCCTGGGCTAATAAATTATCTAAACGCATACCAGCCTATCTTATCACAAGTCGGGATTTTTGAAAAGAAAAGATAAGTCATGAATTTTCTTTTGAAAACATTTACACTTACTTGAGTTAAGTCATTTGCTTAAAATTGTGGTATAATCGTTCAGTTAGAAAATAAATTTGAAATAAATAGAGGAAATCATGACAAAATTAAGAGAAGATATCCGTAATATCGCGATTATCGCCCACGTCGACCACGGTAAAACAACCCTCGTTGACGAATTATTAAAACAATCTGAAACTCTTGATGCGCGTACAGAATTAGCTGAACGTGCAATGGATTCAAACGATATTGAAAAAGAGCGTGGAATTACCATCCTTGCGAAGAATACAGCAGTTGCCTACAACGGAACTCGTATCAATATCATGGACACACCAGGACACGCGGACTTCGGTGGAGAAGTTGAACGTATCATGAAAATGGTTGACGGTGTAGTCTTGGTAGTGGATTCTTACGAAGGTACTATGCCTCAAACTCGTTTCGTATTGAAAAAAGCTTTGGAACAAGACCTTGTCCCAATCGTCGTTATCAATAAAATCGACAAACCATCAGCTCGTCCAGCAGAAGTAGTGGATGAAGTTTTGGAACTCTTCATCGAGCTTGGTGCAGATGATGATCAGCTTGACTTCCCAGTAGTCTATGCCTCAGCAATCAACGGAACATCTTCATTGTCAGATGATCCAGCCGACCAAGAAAAGACTATGGCGCCAATCTTTGATACCATTATTGACCACATTCCAGCTCCGGTTGATAACTCTGATGAGCCTCTTCAATTCCAAGTGTCACTTCTTGACTACAATGACTTTGTAGGACGTATTGGTATCGGACGTGTCTTCCGTGGTACTGTTAAGGTCGGAGACCAAGTTACTCTTTCTAAATTGGATGGTACAACGAAAAACTTCCGTGTTACAAAACTCTTTGGTTTCTTTGGTTTGGAACGTCGTGAAATCCAAGAAGCTAAGGCTGGTGACTTGATTGCCGTATCAGGTATGGAAGACATCTTCGTTGGGGAAACAATCACTCCAACAGATGCAGTTGAAGCTCTTCCAGTTCTTCACATCGATGAGCCAACCCTTCAAATGACCTTCTTGGTGAACAACTCACCATTTGCTGGTCGCGAAGGTAAATGGGTTACTTCTCGTAAGGTTGAAGAACGCTTGCAAGCAGAATTGCAAACAGACGTATCTCTTCGTGTAGATCCAACAGACTCACCAGATAAATGGACAGTTTCAGGACGTGGGGAATTGCACTTGTCAATCCTCATCGAGACTATGCGTCGTGAAGGTTACGAGCTTCAAGTGTCTCGTCCAGAAGTGATCATCAAAGAAATTGATGGAGTCAAATGTGAGCCATTTGAGCGCGTGCAAATCGATACTCCAGAAGAATACCAAGGGTCTGTTATCCAAAGCCTTTCTGAGCGTAAGGGTGAAATGTTGGATATGATTGCAACAGGTAATGGTCAAACCCGTTTGGTCTTCCTAGTTCCTGCGCGTGGTTTGATTGGATACTCAACTGAGTTCTTGTCAATGACTCGTGGTTACGGGATCATGAACCATACCTTCGATCAATACTTGCCATTGATTCCAGGGGAAATTGGTGGACGTCACCGTGGTGCCCTTGTTTCTATCGATGCTGGTAAGGCTACAACATACTCTATCATGTCTATTGAAGAACGTGGTACTATCTTTGTCAACCCAGGTACTGAGGTTTACGAAGGAATGATCATTGGTGAAAACTCTCGTGAGAATGACTTGACTGTTAATATCACGAAAGCAAAACAAATGACTAACGTTCGTTCTGCTACTAAGGACCAAACAGCGGTTATCAAGACTCCTCGTATCTTGACACTTGAAGAATCACTTGAGTTCTTGAACGACGATGAGTACATGGAAGTAACGCCTGAATCGATTCGTTTGCGTAAACAAATCCTCAACAAGGCAGAGCGCGAAAAAGCAAACAAAAAGAAAAAATCAGCTGAATAAGAGCTAGAAAGAGATAAAGATGGTCTATTTAATCATAGGGATACTCTTATTACTACTCTATGTATTTGCGACACCTCAAAGTATCAAGGGGACGGTCAATGTTGTAATATTAGTCTTTGGACTTGTTGCCCTCGTAATCTTGTTGCTCTTGTCTGCCCTGCAGATTTTCCAACTTCCAGCAGAAATCTTTATTACATTGGGAATGCTGGCTCTTACTTACTTTAGTTTGAGAGATATCAGTCTTATGTCGATTCGAAAGAAGCGAGAAAATTAAATCTATTCATAACAAAAAACTTCTATCAGCAACTGAGTTGCCGATAGAAGTTTTTATTTGTTACTGTTTTTGTCAGAATAACGGTTGTAGAAATCTACTTTTATCTGGATAAAATGTTCTAATTCACGAAAGAGTTGTAATAGGGTTGCCCGTGTCTCAAACTCTTCTCTAGTTTTAGGGAGAGATCGATTGCGAAACACCTCTAGGTAGCTCTCAATATCATTCAATAAGTCGTAGGCTGGATTTGTTTGACTCAATTGGCTAGCTGTTTTTGAAAAGAGCTGAGCGACAATCAAACTCTCACTAGCGGCTAGTTGGCATGTGTTAATCTGTTGAGCCATATTTCTTAAGATACGCGTTTGTCTTTGTCGCATCTCAAAGTAGTGAATATGATAATCTGTCTGGTGAAAGAGATGATCAGAATGATCGAGGTAAACTAGCTTAAGAGCATCCTCAAGTAGTTGATCAAGTTCATTTACAAGTTGAGCCTGATTACGGCCATCTCCTCTTTTTAGATAGTAAGAAAGCCGTAGAAGAACATCTCTGAGTTTTTCTTCAACAAGAGTATGATAATGTTGAATTTCTTTTTCACGTGAAGGCATGTAGAGATTGACCAGAAGTGCAAAGCCAGTACCGATTAGGAAGAGTAAGAGCTCATTCAGTAAAAGTGCAGGTGCTGTTGATTGTTGGATTAAGAGATGGCTAACCAGAACGCTACTAGGAGTGATTCCAATTTCCCAACCCAGTTTATAGGCAAGGGGAACATAGAATGCTAAGTAAAGTCCAAAGCTCCAGATATGATAGCCAGTCAGTTGGAAAGCTATAACACCAACTAAGAGAGCTAGAAGAGTTGAAAAAAGACGATTGCGGGCTAGCTTGATCGTGCTTCTTCGAGTATCAGAAAGACTCAAGATGGCAATGATACCTGCTGATACAGCCGATGACAAATCAAAAAAGTAGGCTAGTAAACAAGCAAAACAAGTTGCTAAGACTAGTTTTAAAGTACGTTGAGTGATAGACATAGAATACTTCCTTGAGATAAATGCTTTAAAGTTATAGTAGTAGGTGAGGTAGAAAGGTCTATTCCAAGAGAGTTATTGAGAAAATAATTTGTTCTCCATGCAGTGGTTTGATTATAGTATAAATATGTTTTGAAATCAAGTGAATCTAATAATAGTATAGGCAGAATGAATATTTACCAAACTGGTTCAGATATCGTTTTATGGTATAATGTTAGGAAAGGAGTTTACTATGCCAACATTTATTCAAAATTATATCGATAAGTTAAATATCAGCAGTATTCTAGAAGAGTTGTTTTCAAAATCAGTCTCTCTAGTCCTTCTTTTTATTGTCTTTTATATCGTTAAAATAATTCTCCATCAAGTTGTGAAAAGAGTCGTTAAACCATCCTTAAAATTTTCCCAGAAAGATGAGGCTCGCCAAAAGACAATTTCTAGATTGATTGAAAATATTTTGAACTACACCCTCTATTTCTTTTTACTCTACTTTGTTTTATCTACTCTAGGCTTACCTGTATCAAGTCTACTGGCAGGTGCTGGGATTGCTGGGGTGGCAATAGGGATGGGTGCTCAAGGCTTTTTATCGGATGTGGTTAATGGCTTTTTCATCCTCTTTGAGCGCCAGTTAGATGTTGGAGATCAAGTTGAGTTTACGAATGGTCCGATTACAATCTCTGGTAAGGTTGTGAGTGTCGGTATTCGTACGACTCAACTGCGCAGTGAGGATGGAGTCCTTCACTTTGTTCCCAATAGAAGTATCACGGTTGTCAGCAATTTTTCAAGGAAAGAAGAGAACTGAAATTTTACCTCTTTTATGGTACAATAGAAAGAGTTTGGTAAAGGAGAAACGATGTTTTTAGATGAGCAATTAGGAAATGGTTGTGTTTGGATCAATCTAGATGTAGAAAAAATTAAAAATCTTGAAGATTTATCTGAAATCTACGGATTGGATAAGGAAACCATCGAATATGCGCTGGATAAAAATGAAAGAGCCCACATGGATTATAACCGTGAGAATGGGACTGTGACCTTTATCTACAATGTTCTGGACTTAGAAAAGGACAAGGATTACTATGAAGCGATTCCCATGACCTTTATCGTTGAAAACAAACGAATGATTACCATCAGCAACCATAAGAATGCTTATGTCATTGATCAGATGTTAGCTTATCTGGATAGCCATGAGTCGCTTTCTATTTACAAGTTTCTCTTTGCTGGTTTAGAGATTATCAGTAACGCTTATTATCCTGTCATTGAAGAGATGGATAAAAGTAAGGACGAAATTAGTGCCTTGCTACGTCAAACTACAACAAAGAAAAATCTCTTCGCCCTCTCTGACTTGGAGACAGGTATGGTTTACTTGACAGCAGCGGCAAAACAAAATCGACTCCTCTTGGAACATATCCAGGGCCATGCTCTTTATCGGAGATTTAATGATGTCGAACGAGAGCAGTTTGATGATGCCATGATTGAAGCCCATCAGTTGGTGTCTATGACAGACTTGATTTCTCAAGTCTTGCAACAACTCTCAGCTTCTTACAACAACATCCTAAACAATAACTTGAATGATAGTTTGACAATTTTGACTATTATCTCCGTCTTACTAGCAGTACTTGCGGTTATTACAGGTTTCTTCGGAATGAATGTTCCTCTACCATTTACAGAAGAGCCAAATGCTTGGATTTATATCTTAATGACTAGCTTGATTTTATGGGCGGCCTTATCTCAATGGCTGAAGAAAATTACTAGAAAATAAAAGAAAAGGAGTCAAAATGGCTATTGAAAACTACATGCCAGACTTTGCTGTAGAAGCAGTTTATGATTTGACAGTCCAAAGCCTGAAAAACCAAGGGATCAAAGCTGTTTTGGTGGATTTGGACAACACTCTGATTGCTTGGAATAACCCTGATGGGACTTCAGAGATGAAGCAATGGTTACATGACCTTCGTGATGCTGGTATTCGCATTATCGTAGTGTCCAACAACTCTAAAAAAAGGGTTCAACGTGCAGTTGAAAAATTTGGGATTGACTATGTTTATTGGGCTTTGAAGCCCTTTACTTTCGGGATTGACCGCGCCATGAAGGAATTCCACTATGAGAAAAACGAAGTGGTTATGGTTGGGGATCAACTCATGACGGATATTCGAGCTGCTCACCGAGCAGGGATTCGTTCGATTTTGGTCAAACCCTTGGTCCAGCACGACTCTATCAAAACGAAGTTTAACCGCGCTCGTGAGCGCCGTGTCATGAAACAAATCACTGAAAAGTACGGGCCTATCACATATAAAAAAGGAATCTAACTATGGAAGAAATTCTCTGTATTGGCTGTGGAGCAACCATTCAGACGACAGATAAGACTGGTCTAGGCTTTACGCCTCAGTCAGCACTCGAAAAAGGTTTGGAGACTGGTGAAGTTTATTGCCAACGTTGTTTCCGTCTTCGTCATTACAATGAAATAACAGATGTGCAACTGACGGATGATGATTTCCTAAAACTCTTGCACGAGGTAGGAGACAGTGATGCCTTAGTAGTGAACGTCATTGATATCTTTGACTTTAATGGCTCTGTTATTCCAGGCTTGCCTCGTTTTGTATCAGGCAATGATGTTCTCTTGGTTGGAAATAAAAAAGACATCCTCCCTAAGTCAGTTAAACCAGGCAAGATTAGTCAATGGCTTATGGAACGTGCCCATGAGGAGGGTCTTCGTCCAGTCGATGTCGTCCTAACTTCAGCACAAAATAAGCATGCTATCAAGGAAGTCATTGATAAAATTGAGCACTATCGTAAGGGTCGTGACGTCTATGTAGTTGGGGTTACCAATGTTGGGAAATCAACTCTTATCAATGCTATTATCCAGGAAATTACGGGTGACCAGAACATCATCACAACTTCACGCTTCCCAGGAACAACCTTGGATAAGATTGAAATTCCGCTCGATGATGGTTCTTATATCTACGATACGCCTGGAATTATCCATCGTCATCAGATGGCCCACTACTTGACGGCTAAAAACCTCAAGTATGTCAGTCCTAAAAAGGAAATCAAACCTAAAACCTACCAGCTCAATCCTGAGCAAACTCTCTTTTTAGGAGGTTTGGGACGCTTTGACTTCATTGCAGGAGAAAAGCAAGGCTTTACAGCTTTCTTTGACAATGAACTCAAACTTCATCGTACCAAGCTTGAAGGAGCTAGTGCCTTTTACGACAAGCACCTTGGAACCCTGCTTACACCACCAAATAGCAAGGAAAAAGAAGACTTTCCAAAACTGGTCCAACATGTCTTTACTATCAAGGATAAGACAGACCTCGTTATCTCAGGACTAGGCTGGATCCGTGTAACAGGAACTGCCAAAGTAGCCGTCTGGGCACCAGAAGGCGTCGCAGTCGTCACACGAAAAGCAATTATTTAAACACAGAAAGGAAAGGGTTGTCTTTATAAAGGCGAGCACTGCGAGCCCCTAGAAGATACTTTTCGCCGTGGTGTTAGTTGGTACAAGTGATTGTACCAACTGAGGAAAATTTGAGACCTTAGGCTCAAATTTTAGTCATGAAAGTCCAGAGGACTTTGCTGACGTCCGTCACCACTTCAGAAAAGTATAAAAAGAAACTCTTTTAAATGAATTATGTCATTAACATCAAAACAACGTGCCTTCCTCAACAGCCAGGCACACACCCTCAAACCCATCATCCAAATCGGGAAAAATGGACTCAACGACCAAATCAAAACCAGCGTTCGACAAGCACTTGATGCCCGCGAATTGATCAAGGTTACACTCTTGCAAAACACAGATGAAAACATCCACGAAGTAGCTGAAATCTTAGAAGAAGAAATCGGTGTGGATACAGTCCAAAAAATCGGTCGTATCTTGATTTTGTATAAACAATCAAGCAAGAAAGAAAATCGTAAGATTTCTAAAAAAGTTAAAGAAATCTAAAAATATACTCCAAAAAAACTGTTTTTACAGAAGACTAAAGGAGATTAGCCTATGGCAATCGAACTGTTAACTCCCTTTACAAAAGTGGAGTTAGAGCCAGAAATCAAGGATAAAAAACGTAAGCAAGTTGGAATCTTAGGGGGAAATTTTAACCCTGTTCACAACGCCCACCTGATCGTGGCGGACCAAGTACGCCAGCAGTTGGGATTGGATCAAGTTCTGCTCATGCCTGAATACCAACCACCTCACGTAGACAAAAAGGAAACCATTTCTGAACACCACCGCCTCAAGATGCTTGAATTGGCAATTGACGGAATCGAAGGTTTAGCTATTGAGGCCATCGAGCTGGAGCGTAAGGGTATTTCCTACACCTACGACACCATGAAGATTTTGACAGAGAAGAATCCAGATACCGATTATTACTTTATCATTGGTGCTGACATGGTAGACTATTTACCTAAATGGTATAGAATTGATGAACTGGTCGACCTCGTTCAGTTTGTAGGAGTTCAACGACCACGATACAAGGCTGGGACTTCTTATCCAGTCATCTGGGTGGATGTGCCTCTCATGGATATTTCATCCAGTATGGTACGTGATTTCATCGCCCAAGGTCGCACACCTAACTTTCTCTTGCCAAAACCAGTGCTAGACTATATTGAGAAAGAAGGGCTTTACTGATGGCATACCAAGACTATATCAACTGTTCGCGTGAAGAATTGTTGGAAAAAATGGCAGAGCTTCTACCCGAGAAACGTTTGACCCATTGTTTGGGTGTAGAGCGCGCAGCCATAGAATTGGCTCGGCGCTTTGGTGTGGATGTTGAGAAAGCTGGTTTAGCTGGTCTCCTTCATGACTATGCTAAAAAGCTATCAGATCAAGAATTTTTAGACTTGATAGATCGTTATCAACTTGACTCTGATCTTAAAAACTGGGGCAATAATATCTGGCATGGCATGGTCGGTATCTACAAGATTCAGGAAGATTTGGATTTGAAAGATCCTGAAATTTTGCGTGCAATAGAAATCCATACAGTTGGAGCTGGTCAGATGACGGACCTTGATAAGGTTATCTACGTCGCAGACTACATCGAGCACAATCGTGCCTTTCCAGGGGTTGACCAGGCACGTGAGATTGCAAGTTTGTCACTCAATAAGGCAGTAGCCTATGAAACAGCTCGCACTGTCGAGCATTTAGCTCGTCAGGGATTTCCCATCTATCCCCAAACCCTTGAAACCTATAACGCCTATGTGCACTATTTGAAAGAGGACTAAATGAACGAAAAAGAATTACTAGAACTAGTCGTGAAAGCGGCTGATGAGAAACGTGCCGAGGACATTCTCGCACTTGATGTACAAGAATTGACCAGTGTGACAGATTACTTTGTCATCACGAGCTCAATGAATAGCCGTCAGTTGGATGCTATCGCTGAAAATATCCGTGAAAAAGTAGCTCAAGCGGGCTTTAAAGGTAGTCACGTTGAAGGCGATGCAGCTGGTGGCTGGGTCTTACTTGACCTTGGTGGAGTCGTTGTGCATATCTTCTCAGAAGAAATGCGTGCCCACTATAACCTTGAAAAATTATGGCATGAAGCGAATTCTGTAGATATTTCAGAAGCCTTGGCATAAGAGATGAACTCAGTTGTAGTCAACTGGGTTTTATTTGCTTATGTTAGAAGAAAATTGTTAGAAAGGTGAGAGCGAGTGGTATTTCCAGAGATGCTCTTGGTATCATGATTATGGCAACATACGAAACCTTTGCGGCTGTTTACGATGCTGTGATGGATGATAGTTTATACGATAAATGGACGGATTTTTCGCTGCGTCATTTGCCCAAGACTAATGAGAGAAAGAAACTCTTGGAGCTGGCTTGTGGGACAGGGATTCAGTCTGTGCGCTTTTCTCAAGCTGGATTTGATGTAACTGGGCTTGATTTAAGCGCGGACATGTTGAAGATTGCTGAGAAGAGAGCTGCTTCAGCCAAGCAAAAGATTGAATTTATGGAAGGCAACATGCTGGATTTGTCCAAGACAGGTAAATATGATTTTGTCACATGTTACTCGGACTCAATCTGCTACATGCAGGATGAGGTGGAAGTCGGGGACGTCTTTAAGGAAGTCTATAATGCCCTTAATGAAGATGGGGTCTTCATCTTTGATGTGCATTCGACCTACCAGACTGATGAGGTCTTTCCTGGCTATTCCTATCATGAAAATGCCGAAGACTTTGCCATGCTCTGGGATACCTACGAGGATGATGCACCACATTCTATCGTGCATGAGTTGACCTTTTTTATCAAGGAAGCGGATGGTTCCTTTAGTCGTCACGACGAAGTGCATGAGGAGCGAACCTACGAAGTCTTGACCTATGATATTTTGTTGGAACAGGCTGGTTTTAAGTCCTTCAAGCTTTATGCTGACTTTGAGGATAAGGAGCCTACAGAGATCAGTACCCGTTGGTTTTTTGTGGCACAGAAGTAGGAGAACATCATGACCATTACAGGTATTATAGCGGAGTTCAATCCTTTTCATAATGGCCATAAATACCTGCTAAAACAGGCAGATGGGTTGAAAATTGTGGCCATGTCTGGGAATTTCATGCAGAGAGGCGAGCCTGCTATTGTAGATAAGTGGACTCGGGCCCAGATGGCACTGGAGAATGGCGCAGACCTGGTAGTAGAATTGCCCTTTTTAGTCAGTGTACAAGCAGCGGATTTCTTTGGACAAGGAGCAGTAGATATCTTGGCGCAGTTAGGAATTGATAGACTAGCTTTTGGGACAGAGGAAGTTCTAGATTACCAGAAAATTGCCAACTTATATGCAGAGCGTGGTCAAGAGATGGAGAATTTTGTGGACAATCTACCAGATTCCCTCTCCTACCCTCAGAAAACCCAAGCTATGTGGAAGGAATTTGCAGGTCTTGATTTTTCGGGTGATACGCCCAATCATGTCTTAGCTCTTGCCTACGCCAAGGCAGTTGCTGGAAGAAATATCAAACTTCATCCAATTCAACGTCAGGGAGCTGGATACCATTCGGTGGACAAGGATGTGGACTTTGCTTCGGCGACAGCTATCCGTCAGCATCAATCAGATCAAGATTTCTTAGAACGCTATATGCCTTCTGTTAATCTCTTTGAAAATGCTAGTAAGGTGAGTTGGGAAGATTATTTTCCACTTTTACGCTATCAAATTTTGTCAAATCCAGACCTAACTACTATTTATCAGGTCAATCAAGAAATAGTGGTGCGGATCAAGGATGCTATAAAGACAGCTCAGTCTGTGGAAGAATTAGTCGAGTTAGTGGCTACCAAACGTTACACCAAGGCGCGTGTGCGACGCCTCTTGACCTATATCTTGGTGCAGGCTAGAGAAAGTGACCTGCCAGAAGCCATTCATATCCTTGGATTTACCGAAAAAGGCAGGCAACATCTCAAGTCTCTGAAAGAGCAGATCCATCTAGTTAGTCGAATCGGCAAAGAGCCCTGGGATGCCATAACACAAAAGGCAGACCAAATTTATAAACTGGGACACCCTAGTATAGCAGAACAAAATTTTGGTCGAGTGCCAATCAGAATTGAAACAAACTAAGTCTACTGTGAGGTGGACTTTTTAACTTTTTTTGAAAAAAATCTTTAAAAATTTAATTAGGGAGAATAGCCTATTTTATTAGGAAAAATAAGGATTTTTAGCCTTGAAATGACCAAAACAACTTCAAATTAAGGTTTGTTAAAAATATTTTTTTGTGGTAAAATGTATAAGAATGCATGTCATTCAGATAAACAAATAAATTGAGGTAAAAACATGGAAATTATGACAATTGTTATAGTTGTTTTTGCCGTCATCATTGGTTTAGTCATTGGATATGTCAGCATCTCAGTCAAGATGAAATCATCACAAGAGGCTGCAGAGTTGATGCTTTTAAATGCTGAACAAGAAGCAACTAATTTACGAGGACAAGCTGAGCGCGAAGCGGATTTATTACTAAATGAAGCTAAGAGCGAAAGCAAATCCCTTAAAAAAGAAGCACTATTGGAGGCTAAAGAAGAAGCCAGAAAATACCGCGAAGAAGTGGACGCTGAATTTAAGTCGGAGCGTCAAGAACTCAAGCAAATCGAAAGTCGTTTGACGGAGAGAGCTACGAGCCTTGACCGTAAAGACGATAATTTGACGAACAAAGAAAAAACACTTGAACAAAAAGAACAAAGTATTTCTGATAGAGCAAAAAACCTTGATGCACGTGAAGAGCAACTAGAGGAAATTGAAAAGCAAAAGCAAGCAGAACTAGAGCGTGTTGGAAGTCTGACACAGTCAGAGGCAAAAGATATTATCTTAGCCCAAACAGAAGAAGACTTGACCAAGGAAATTGCTAGCCGCATTCGTGAGGCGGAGCAAGAAGTCAAGGAACGTTCAGATAAGCTTGCTAAGGATATCCTGTCCCAAGCGATGCAGAGAATTGCTGGTGAGTATGTAGCTGAGTCTACCAACTCGACAGTTCATCTGCCTGATGATACTATGAAAGGTCGTATCATTGGTCGTGAAGGTCGTAACATCCGTACTTTTGAAAGTTTGACAGGGGTTGATGTCATCATTGATGATACGCCAGAAGTGGTAACCTTGTCAGGTTTTGATCCTATCCGCCGTGAGATTGCCCGTATGACGATGGAAACCTTACTTAAGGATGGACGTATTCACCCAGCTCGTATCGAAGAGTTGGTTGAGAAAAACCGTCAAGAAATTGATAACAGAATTCGTGAATATGGTGAAGCTGCAGCCTACGAAATTGGGGCGCCGAACCTTCACCCTGACTTGATGAAAATCATGGGTCGCTTGCAGTTCCGTACTTCATACGGACAAAATGTCTTGCGTCACTCGATTGAAGTGGCTAAGTTGGCTGGTATTATGGCTAGTGAACTTGGTGAAAATGCGGCTCTCGCTCGTCGTGCAGGATTCCTCCACGATATTGGTAAAGCTATTGACCGTGAGGTGGAAGGTAGCCACGTTGAGATTGGTACGGAGTTGGCTCGCAAGTACAAGGAACACCCAGTTGTGATTAACACGATTGCTAGTCACCACGGAGATGTAGAACCTGAAAGTGTGATTGCAGTTCTCGTTGCTGCAGCGGACGCCTTGAGTGCTGCCCGTCCAGGAGCTCGTAGCGAATCACTTGAAAGCTACATCAAACGTCTCCATGATTTAGAAGAAATCGCTAATAGCTTTGAAGGAGTTCAAAATAGCTTTGCCCTTCAAGCTGGTCGTGAAATCCGTATCATGGTAAATCCTGGTCAGATCAAGGACGACAAGGTCACAATCTTAGCTCACAAAGTTCGTGAGAAAATCGAAAGCAACCTCGATTACCCAGGAAATATCAAGGTAACCGTGATTCGTGAACTTCGTGCAGTTGATTACGCAAAATAAATAAGAAAGAGCAGTTGAAAAATTACTGCTTTTTTGTTACACTAGATAGAAAGATTGTAGTAAGCAGAAATGCCTTCACAAAGAGAATTCTGAATGAATTTCCAAGGCATTTCACAAACTATCCAAAGGAGACATCATGGCAGACCGTGGCTTACTAATCGTTTTTTCAGGTCCTTCAGGAGTTGGAAAAGGAACGGTTAGACGAGAAATTTTTGAGAGTTCTGAAAACCAATTCCAATATTCTGTATCTATGACAACACGGGCTCAACGTCCAGGAGAAGTAGACGGAGTTGACTATTTCTTCCGCACGCGTGAAGAATTTGAAGAATTGATCCGTCAAGGACAGATGTTAGAGTATGCAGAGTATGTAGGCAACTACTACGGAACTCCTCTGACCTATGTCAATGAAACCCTTGATAAGGGGATTGACGTTTTCCTTGAAATTGAAGTGCAGGGAGCTCTTCAGGTCAAGAAAAAAGTTCCAGATGCTGTCTTTATCTTTTTGACACCACCAGATTTGGAAGAATTGCAAGACCGTCTCGTTGGTCGTGGTACAGATAGCGCAGAAGTGATTGCCCAACGTATCGAAAAAGCTAAAGAAGAAATTGCTTTGATGCGTGAGTACGACTATGCTATTGTCAATGATCATGTTCCTCTTGCCGCAGAACGTGTCAAACGTGTGATTGAAGCAGAACATTTCCGCGTCGATCGTGTCATCGGTCACTACCAGGATATGCTACCAAAGTCTCCAACTATTCGATAAACTATAGAAAACAGGTACAAACAAATGATGCTTAAACCCTCTATTGATACCTTGCTTGACAAGGTACCATCAAAATATTCACTCGTCATCTTGGAAGCAAAACGTGCTCACGAATTAGAAGCTGGAGCAACTCCAACACAAGAATTCAAATCTGAAAAATCTACACTTCGTGCCTTGGAAGAAATTGAATCAGGGAATGTAACCATCCACCCAGATCCAGAAGGAAAACGCGAAGCTGTTCGTCGTCGTATCGAAGAAGAAAGACGATTGAGAGAAGAAGAAGAAAAGAAAATCAAAGAGCAAATCGCGAAAGAAAAAGAAGAAGGTGAAAAAATTTAAGGTTGGGGGGACTCAATCTTATTTTTTCTATTGCAAGAATACTCAATCAATTGAAACGATTTAAGAAGAGAAGGAGGTGAGGATATGGCTATTGCGAAAATCATTGTGGATGTTCCCTTGATGCAGACGGATCAACCATACAGTTATAAGGTCCCTGAGGAATTTGTAGACATGCTGGAAGTTGGTATGCGGGTTCATGTGCCTTTTGGGAAGGCCAATCGCTTGATTCAGGGAATTGTTCTTGGAATGGAACAAGAATCTGATGTAGATGTGGCAGATGAGGACTTGAAAGAAATTGCTGAGGTGCTAGACTTTTCTCCTGTCTTAACGGAGGAACAACTCTGGCTGGCCGAAGAACTACGTAAGTCAGTTTTTTCATACAAGATTTCTATTCTTAAAGCTATGCTTCCAGGATTTTTGAATTCTAGCTATGATAAAATCCTCTATCCTCTGGAAGACTTGAGTCAGAAAGACAGAGATCGTTTGTTTGGATCGCAAGAGTCCTTAGCATTTTCATCTCTAGACTTAGAAAAGCAGGCCGAGATGATGCGATTGACTCGCAAAGGACTTTTGAAGTTAGAGTATCAGGCTATAGACCAGAAGAAGGTTAAAACACAGTCTTGGATTCAAGTGAATCTTGAAAAATTAGAAACTCTAGAAATCTCAAATCGCGCCAAGAAGAAATTGGAACTGCGAGATTATTTAGTAGCACATCCAGAAAGTACTCCTTTGACTGCTTTGTTAGAACATTACTCACGGGAACAAGTTAACTTCTTTGTGGAACAGGGTGCTTTGACGATTCTTCAGAAGGAAGTTCAACGTTCAGCTACCTACTTTGAAGGAATCGAGTCAAATCAAGCCTTAGAGTTAAACCCAGAGCAAAAACAAGCCTGTGAGGAAGTTGTTGGCGCGATTGGGAAGCAACACCCTCCCTTTCTCCTTCAAGGAATCACAGGGAGTGGGAAAACTGAGGTTTACTTGCAGATTATTCAAGGTGCCTTGGATATGGGAAAAACAGCGATTGTTCTAGTTCCAGAGATCTCTCTGACACCTCAAATGACAGAGCGCTTTATTGCTCGGTTTGGTGAGCAAGTTGCCATCCTCCACTCAGGCTTGTCAAACGGTGAAAAGTATGATGAGTGGCGCAAGGTGGAGCGTGGAGATGCTCAGGTAGTTGTTGGGGCCAGGTCTGCTATTTTTGCACCTTTGAAAAATCTAGGTGTTATCATTATCGATGAAGAGCACGAGGCAAGCTATAAGCAAGACAGCAATCCTCGTTATCATGCTAGAGATGTGGCTCTTTTACGTGCCCAGTACAATCAAGCTGCCCTAGTTCTTGGTTCTGCAACACCAAGTCTAGAAAGTCGTGCGCGTGCTGGTAAGGGTGTTTATCAACATCTACGTCTGACTCAACGGGCCAATCCTTTAGCAAGTATTCCTGAAGTTCAACTGATTGACTTCCGTGATTACATTGGGCAGAATGAAACATCAAACTTTACACCACCACTGATTGAGGCCATTCAAGATCGACTGGATAAAAAAGAGCAGGTTGTTCTCATGCTCAATCGTCGTGGTTATTCTAGCTTTGTCATGTGCCGGGAATGTGGGACCGTGGATACCTGTCCAAACTGCGATATTTCCTTGACGCTGCATATGGATACTAAGACTATGAACTGTCATTATTGTGGTTTTACGAAGGAAATCCCCCATGTCTGTCCAAACTGTCAGAGTCGTAGCATTCGCTATTATGGAACGGGGACACAGAAGGCTTATGATGAGCTAGCGGAACTCTTTCCAGAGGCACGCATTCTACGCATGGATGTGGATACAACTCGTAAAAAGGGCAGTCACCAAGCTTTACTTGAACAATTTGGCAATGGTGAAGCGGACATATTGCTAGGAACCCAGATGATTGCCAAGGGCTTGGATTTTCCCAATGTGACCTTGGTTGGTGTTCTCAATGCGGACACAGCCTTGAACCTGCCTGATTTCCGTTCTTCTGAGAGAACCTTCCAACTCTTGACCCAGGTGGCAGGTCGCGCCGGTCGTGCTGAAAAGGCTGGACAGGTTTTGATTCAGTCCTATAATCCTCAGCATTATGCCATTCGGTTCGCCAAGGATCAGGACTACGAAGGTTTCTATGCCTATGAAATGGCCATTAGACGTCAGTTGGGTTATCCACCTTATTATTTTACTATTGGAATCACCTTATCTCATAAAAAAGAAGAAGAGGTTCTTAGACGTGCTTATCAAGTCATGGAGATTTTGCGGTCAGGTTTATCGGATGCTAGTGTAATTCTAGGTCCGACGCCAAAACCTATCGCTCGCACTCATAACCTCTATCATTACCAAATTTTGATTAAATACCGTTTAGAAGATGAGTTGGCTTCTACCCTTAATCAGGTCTTAACCCTAACTCAAGAACGTGAAAATAACGAACTTCGTCTCAGTATTGACCACGAACCGCAACAATTTTTATAGAAGGAGAAAAGATGACAAAACTAATCTTTATGGGAACTCCCAATTTTTCAGCAACTGTTTTAAAGGGGCTTTTGTCAGATGATCGCTACGAGATTGTAGCGGTTGTAACTCAGCCAGATCGTGCGGTTGGACGAAAAAAAGTCATCCAAGAAACCCCTGTCAAACAAGCAGCCAAAGAGGCAGGACTTCCTATCTACCAACCTGAAAAATTATCGGGTAGTCCAGAAATGGAAGCCATCATGAATTTGGGAGCTGATGGGATTGTAACAGCAGCTTTTGGACAATTTCTCCCAAGTAAACTCCTTGATAGCATGGATTTTGCAGTCAACGTTCATGCTTCCCTCCTTCCTAAACACCGTGGTGGAGCTCCTATCCATTATGCCTTGATTCAAGGTGATGAAGAAGCAGGAGTAACCATTATGGAAATGGTCAAGGAAATGGATGCAGGGGACATGATTTCTCGTCGCAGTATTCCCATTACTGATGAGGACAATGTTGGAACTTTGTTCGAAAAATTGGCCATTGTTGGTCGTGATTTGCTTTTGGATACTTTGCCTGCATACATTGCTGGTGAGATTCAGCCTCAACCGCAAGATCCAAGCCAAGTAACTTTCTCACCAAATATCAAACCAGAGGAAGAAAAATTGGACTGGAACAAGACCAACCGTCAACTTTTCAACCAAATCCGTGGGATGAATCCATGGCCAGTAGCCCACACCTTTCTCAAAGGAGATCGCTTTAAAATTTATGAAGCCTTGCCTGTAGAAGGTCAGGGGAATCCGGGCGAGATACTCTCCACCGGTAAGAGAGAATTGATTGTCGCAACAGCAGAAGGAGCTCTATCTCTCAAACAGGTTCAACCAGCAGGAAAACCTAAAATGGACATTGTTTCCTTCCTCAACGGCGTGGGACGAAGTTTGGCAGTAGGAGAACGATTTGGTGATTAAAGTAGAAACGGCTAGAAATCTAGCTCTAGTAGTGTTAGAGGATGTTTTTATCAATCAAGCCTACTCCAATATCGCCTTAAATAAACACCTCAAGGGAAGTCAACTGTCAGCAACTGACAAAGGTTTGGTGACAGAGCTTGTTTATGGAACCGTAGCTCGTAAACTAACTTTAGAATGGTATTTGTCTCACTTTATTGAGGATAGAGACAAGCTAGATAGCTGGCTCTATGTTTTGCTTCTCATGAGCGTCTATCAACTCCAATACTTGGATAAGCTTCCTGATCATGCAGTGGTCAATGAAGCGGTAGAAATTGCAAAACTTCGTAAAAAGGGTAGTGAAAAAATGGTCAATGCAGTCCTTCGCCGTATCTTGCGAGAAGGTTTGCCAGATGTTGCCAGTATCAAACGTAAGAACAAGCGTGATTCTATCGCCTACTCTTTGCCAGTGTGGTTAGTTTCTAAGCTCAAGGAAGAGTATGGAGAAGAGCGAGCGCAAGCGATTTTTGAAAGTCTTTTACAACGCAATAAAGCCAGTATCCGTGTGACAGATTTGAGCCGAAAAGAGGAAATTAAAGCTCTGCTTGATGCAAGTGATTCTGCTTTATCAGCTTCTGGTCTGGTCAAGGAGCAGGGGCATTTTGCGGGTCATGACTTGTTTGCTGAAGGGGCTATTACTATCCAGGATGAGTCTAGTCAACTGGTTGCTCCAACTCTTGATTTACAAGGAGAGGAGCAGGTTTTGGATGCCTGTGCAGCTCCGGGTGGGAAAACAGCCCATATGGCCTCTTATCTCACGACAGGTCAGGTAACAGCTCTGGATCTCTACGACCACAAACTCACTTTGATTCAAGAGAATGCCCAGCGTTTAGGCGTAGCAGACCGTGTTCAAACACAAAAATTGGATGCCCGAAAGGTTCACGAGTTTTTTGGTAAGAATCAATTTGATAAGATTCTTGTTGATGCCCCTTGCTCAGGGATTGGTCTATTACGTCGAAAACCAGATATCAAATACAACAAAGACACTGCTGATTTCGCGTCATTACAGGAAATTCAGTTGGAAATATTAGGTAGTGTTTGTCAAACGCTACGTAAAGGTGGTATAATAACTTATAGTACCTGCACTATTGTCTCTGAGGAGAACTTTCAAGTTGTTCAAGCATTTTTAGAAAGTCATCCAGAGTTCGAGCAGGTTAAACTAGAACACGAATGCAAGGATATCCTAAAAGATGGCTGTATCCTCATTACTCCAGAATTGTATGGAAGTGATGGATTCTTTATCAGCCAATTTCGCAAGGTATCCGATTAGGAAGGAACTGACACAATGGAGATTTCATTATTAACAGATGTGGGTCAGAAACGTACAAATAATCAAGACTATGTCAATCTTTTTGTCAACCGTGCTGGTCGCACGATGATTATCTTGGCTGACGGGATGGGAGGACACCGCGCAGGAAATATTGCCAGTGAGATGGCAGTTACGGACTTAGGTGTTGCCTGGGTAGATACTCAGATTGATACCGTTAATGAAGTTCGTGAATGGTTTGCAGAACATCTAGAGATTGAAAATCAAAAGATTTACCAATTAGGTCGAGATGAAGCATACAAGGGGATGGGTACAACTCTAGAAGCCCTTGCCATCATAGATAATCAAGCTATCTATGCTCATATTGGCGATTCTCGTATCGGATTGGTTCGTGGTGAAGAATACCATCAATTAACGAGTGACCATTCTTTGGTGAATGAATTGCTCAAAGCGGGTCAATTAACACCTGAAGAAGCTGAAGCACATCCACAAAAGAATATCATTACCCAGTCTATTGGACAAAAAGATGAGATTCAACCTGATTTAGGGATTGTGAGCTTGGAACCTGGTGACTATATCGTTATGAACAGTGATGGACTCACGAATATGATTTCAGGAAGTGAAATCTATGACATCGTGACAAGTGATATTTCACTTGATGACAAGGCGGCAACCTTAGTACGTTTTGCAAACAATGCCGGAGGGCTTGATAACATTACTGTTGCCTTGATTGCGATTGAGGAGGAATCAAAATGATCCAGATCGGCAAGATATTTGCCGGACGATATCGGATTATCAAACAAATTGGCCGTGGCGGGATGGCAGATGTCTACCTGGCCAAAGATTTGATTCTGGATGGGGAAGAGGTAGCGGTGAAGGTCCTGAGGACCAACTACCAAACGGATCCAATCGCTGTTGCACGTTTTCAGCGTGAAGCACGTGCGATGGCGGACCTAGATCATCCTCATATCGTTCGAATTACGGATATCGGTGAAGAAGACGGTCAACAATATCTAGCTATGGAATATGTAGCTGGGCTTGACCTCAAACGTTATATCAAAGAACACTACCCCCTATCAAACGAGGAAGCTGTTCGTATCATGGGTCAAATTCTCTTGGCTATGCGTTTGGCGCATGCAAAGGGGATTATTCACCGTGATTTAAAACCTCAAAATATACTCTTGACTCCTGATGGAACTGCAAAAGTTACTGACTTTGGGATTGCAGTAGCCTTTGCAGAAACCAGTTTGACACAGACCAACTCCATGTTGGGTTCTGTTCACTATCTATCACCTGAGCAGGCGCGTGGTTCTAAGGCGACCATACAGAGTGATATTTATGCAATGGGAATTATCTTTTTCGAAATGTTGACAGGTCATATTCCTTATGATGGAGATAGTGCTGTGACCATTGCACTTCAGCATTTCCAAAAACCACTTCCTTCGGTCATTGCAGAAAACCCATCAGTACCACAATCCTTGGAAAACGTTGTTATAAAAGCGACAGCTAAAAAGTTGACAGACCGTTATCAAACTGTCTCAGAGATGTATGTTGACTTATTGAGCAGTCTTTCTTATAACCGTCGAAATGAACCAAAGCTGGTATTTGAAGATACAAGTAAAGTTGACACAAAAACCTTACCGAAAATTTCACAATCTACTTTAACAGCGATTCCTAAAGTGCAACCAAAGGAAGAAAGTCCTCAGAGCCAAAAGCCGACTCAAAAGGCAACTAGTAAAGAAACTGTTGCAAAACCAGTCAAGAAACGTCGCTTTAAAGCGAGGTATTTGGTGCTTTTAGCTAGCTTTATACTTGTTTTGGCTTCTCTCTTTTGGATAGTATCCAAAACACCAGCAACTGTTGAGATTCCAAATGTTGTAGGACAAACTGTAGCAGAAGCTAAGGAAAAACTTAAAAAAGCTAATTTTGAAATTGGCGAGGAAAAGACTGAAGCTAGTGATACGGTAGAAGAAGGCCGAGTGATTCGAACGGATCCAGATGGTGGTTCGTCTCGTAAAGAAGGTACTAAAGTTAATCTCACTATCTCTTCAGGTCAGCAATCATTTAAGATTGGAAATTATATTGGACGCAATTCTACAGACGTCATTGCTGAGTTGAAAGGGAAAAAAGTTCCTGAAAATCTCATCAAGGTTGTAGAAGAAGAATCAAGTGAAACAGAGGCAGGACTTGTTATGAGACAGAGTCTGCCAGAAGGAACCACTTATGATCTTAGTAAGGCGACAGAGATTACCTTGACAGTAGCTAAGAAGGTAACTAGCGTTCCTATGCCAAGTTATATTGGATCAAGCCTTGAATTTACCAAGAATAACTTGATTCAGATAGTAGGTGTAAAAGAGGCAAATATTGAAGTGGTAGAAGTCTCCACAGCTCCAGAAGGAACTGCTGAAGAGACTGTAGTTAGCCAAAGTCCAAAACCAGGTGAAGGTGTAGATTTGAATACAACTCGTATCAAAATTTCTATCTACAAACCGAAAACAACAACAACGACAACAAATCCTTCACAAGGGAATCCATATCGTGGAGAGACATCACCACAGATTAGAGAACCACAGACTAATCAAACTACCACAACTTCAGAGAACCATAATGGTGAGAACTAATCAATCTTTGTCACAGTTTTTGTGACAAAGATTTTTTTTCCTTAAAATTTATGATAAAATAAAAGGAGTTTAAAAAGGAGGGGAAGATGGACGAATCAAAAAAACTGAATGCAGTTATTGATGTCATTATGTTAGCAGGAACAATTCTGCTTCGCAATGGATCTGAAATCTATCGTGTCGAGGACACCATGATTCGAATTGCTCATTCACAAGGCATCATGGATTGTAATGTTTTGGCCATGCCTGCAGCTATTTTTTTCTCCATTGAAAATACAAATATCTCTCGAATGAAACGAGTAACCTCCTCTGCTTATAATATTGAGAAGGTGTGTGATGTCAACCAGATTTCACGGCAACTTGTATCAGGGCAGCTTGATTTGGAGACAGCCTTTATTCAACTCAAGCAATTAAATGCTAAGGCATCTCCCTACACCAATGTTCAGCTAACTGCTGCAGCGACCCTTAGTGCTCCCTTCTTCTCTATCATGTTCGGGGGGAATGCCTACGATGCTATCGGAGCAGGAGTAGCAACTATCTTTGCTTTCACCTGTTCTCTTTACGTAGAAAAATTTATCCGTATTCCCTTTATGACAGCTTTTGCAGGTGCTCTTGTTTTTGGTTTGATTGCACAATTTTGGGCGCGCTATTCTGGCTTTCCTTCGACAGCTGATTTGGTCATTGCAGGTGCGGTCATGCCATTTGTACCGGGAATTGCTCTGACCAATGCTGTTAGAGATATTATGACCAATCACATTAACTCTGGTATGAGCAAGATGTTTGAATCCTTGCTGGTTACCCTTGCCTTAGGGGCAGGCACCTCTGTCGCCCTCCTACTCATGAACTAATATGACTCTAACAACATTTTTATTGCAGGCTCTAGCTAGTCTGCTAGCTATTATCACTTTTTTAATCGTTTTAAACGTCCAACGTTCCATGCTCATTCCTGGTGGTGTTTTGGGAATGTCTATCTGGCTGCTCTATCTGCTACTCAAAGAACCAACCAATGTTATTTTGGCAACCTTTATTGCTGCGGTAATTGGTTCTTGTGTCAGCCAGATTATGAGTATCCTCTATAAGACACCAGCAGTTGTTTTTGCTCTGGCTATATTGGCACCACTAGTACCAGGTTATCTGTCCTATCGAACGACTTCATTTTTTGTGACAGGCGACTATAAAAACGCCATTGCCAGTGCCATGTTGGTCATGATGTTGGCTCTCGTTATCTCAATTGGAATGGCAAGTGGAACAGTTGTGTTGAAATTGTATTATTATCTCAAAAAGAATCGAGCTAGCTAAAACTCGATTTTTTCGTTGGTAGAGTGGCTGAAAGAACATGGATAGGACGATGGAAATGAACTTGATTTGGGGAATCAAGTCTTTTTTCGCTCATTTGACCTCAATTATGATAAAATAGAGGTGAACGAATTTTTACAATGAATGATAAAAATAGAGGTAAATATGACAATCGGTATTGATAAGATTGGTTTTGCGACCAGTCAATACGTTTTGAAATTACAAGATTTAGCAGAAGCTCGAGGGACTGATCCTGAAAAATTGAGTAAAGGACTCCTTTTAAAAGAATTGAGTATTGCTCCTTTAACAGAGGATATTGTTACCTTGGCTGCCAGTGCAGGAAATTCTATCCTGACTGAAGAAGATAAGCAAGAGATTGATATGGTTATCGTAGCGACAGAATCTGGAGTCGATCAAAGTAAGGCGGCTGCGGTTTTTGTACACGGTTTACTTGGAATTCAACCTTTTGCTCGTAGTTTTGAAATCAAAGAAGCTTGCTATGGTGCAACTGCAGCCCTTCACTATGCTAAGTTACACGTAGAAAATTCTCCTAAATCAAAAGTCTTGGTACTTGCTAGTGATATTGCAAAATATGGTGTCGAAACTCCTGGGGAACCAACTCAAGGAGCAGGCTGTGTTGCCATGTTGATTAGTCAAAATCCACGTGTTATGGTCTTCAACAACGATAACGTTGCGCAGACTCGTGATATCATGGACTTTTGGCGTCCAAATTATTCAACGACACCATTTGTAAATGGAGTCTACTCAACACAGCAGTATTTGGATAGCTTAAAAACGACTTGGGAAGAGTACCAAAAGCGTTATGATTGCGACTTGAATGATTTTGAAGCTATTTGTTTCCATTTGCCATATCCAAAGCTAGCTCTCAAGGGATTGAAAAAAATCCTCGATAAATCTCTACCTCAAGAGAAAAAGGATTTACTTCAAAAACACTTCGATGAGTCCATTATTTACAGCCAAAAGGTTGGGAATATCTATACAGGTTCACTCTTTTTAGGACTCTTGTCTCTTCTTGAAAATTCTGATAGTCTCAAAGCAGGGGACAAGCTAGCTCTCTATAGCTACGGAAGTGGTGCTGTATCTGAGTTCTTCAGTGTGGAATTGGTTGAAGGCTATGAACAGCAATTGCAGAAAAATCGCTTAGAATTGCTAGACCAGCGTCAAGCATTGAGCGTAGCTGATTATGAACGAATCTTCTTTGAGGAAGCAAACTTGGATGAGTCAGGTTCTGCAACCATGTCAGGCTATGAAGGACAGGACTATGCTCTGGTTGAGATTGTAGAACACCAACGTCGCTACAGCAAGGTTGAAAAATAATGAAAAAAAATTGGAATGGATTTGCTAAAAAATCAATTCAAGAGCGCCTTGAGCTAGTTAAGTCTCATGCGCTTACTTCTATGGAAGCCCAAGAAAGTCTTGAGCAAAATGAAAATCTTAGTATAGCAGTTGCGGACCAACTGAGTGAAAATGTAGTGGGGACCTTCTCACTTCCCTACTCAGTAGTGCCAGAAGTGTTGGTAAATGGTCAAGAGTACACAGTTCCTTATGTAACCGAAGAACCATCCGTCGTTGCTGCGGCTAGTTTTGCTAGTAAGATTATCAAACGTGCGGGTGGTTTTACTGCTCAGGTTCATCAACGCCAAATGATTGGTCAGGTAGCTCTTTATCAGGTTCCAGATAGGGATAAAGCATATCAGGCTATTTTGAGTCAGAAGGCAGAGCTACTCGAACAAGCAAACCAAGCCTATCCATCTATTGTCAAACGTGGTGGTGGAGCCAGAGATCTAACAGTTGAGAAAATTTCTGGTGAGGCTGACTTTTTAGTGGTTTATCTCCATGTGGATACTCAGGAAGCCATGGGAGCTAATATGCTCAATACCATGCTTGAAGCTTTAAAACCTAGCTTAGAGGCTCTAAGTCAAGGGCAAAGTTTAATGGGCATTTTATCCAACTACGCAACAGATTCTCTAGTAACTGCAACTTGTCGGATCGCCTTTCGTTATTTGAGTCGCCAGAAGGATGAGGCGCGTGAGTTGGCAGAAAAAATGGTTATAGCCAGCCAGTTTGCTCAAGCAGATCCTTATCGAGCAGCTACTCACAATAAGGGAATCTTTAATGGAATCGATGCTCTCTTGATTGCGACAGGAAATGATTGGCGTGCCATTGAATCGGGAGCGCATGCCTATGCCAGTCATGATGGTTCCTATCGAGGTCTCAGTCGTTGGACGATGGATTTGGGAACAGAAGAGCTAATAGGAGAGCTGACTATGCCGATGCCAGTTGCTACCAAGGGTGGATCAATTGGTCTTAATCCTCGAGTCGTTCTCAGCCATGAGTTGCTAGGTCATCCATCAGCTAGGGAATTGGCTCAAATTATCGTTTCAATTGGTCTTGCACAAAACTTTGCAGCTCTTAAAGCTCTTGTAAGCACAGGAATTCAGCATGGACATATGAAACTTCAAGCGAAGTCACTAGCCCTCCTTGCAGGAGCCACAGAGGCTGAAGTGCCTAAGCTGGTAGAAAGCTTGATTGCTGAAAAAACATTTAATTTAGAAAAAGCCCAAACACTCTTGAATAAATTTAGATCATAAGAAAAAACTCAGACTGATTCAGTCCGAGTTTTTTTGTGCTTAAATACTTTTACCTGGTAAAAGGGAGACTGGCAAGAAATAACCAGTGGTAGCAACCTCTTTGCCTTCAATTTTTTGTAAGAGCAAATCAACTGTTAGGCGAGCAATCTCTTCCAAGGGTTGTTTAATGGTAGTGAGGTGAGGGTAGAAATTCTCAATGAAATAAGTCCCGTCATATCCGATTACCTTGAGTTGTTCAGGAACAGAGAGACCAAGCTCCTGGGCAATCTTAATAACCAAAATAGCAGTCAAATCATCAGAAGCGAAAATAGCATCTGGTTTTTGTTTGGTCAAGATATTTTTAATTTCCATTTCCTTACGAAGGGGCGAAAAGTCACTGGAAATATTGATAATAGGAGCCTTGGGTAAGATAGAAGCAAAGCCTGCATGACGAAGTCCAGTTGGTGAATTGGAGTTGTCATTTCCTGTAATCATGATAATAGATTTGGCTCCAGTTTTAGCCAATGTCTGAGCAGCTAGGACACCGCCAGCATAGTTATCAGAAGAAACGACAGGTATGTCTGGTGATAGGTTACGGTCGAATGAAATGATCGGAGCGGTTACGCGATTGTAATCCTCAATCCCAAGGTTGTGACTTCCCGAAATGATGCCGTCCACCTGGTTGGCTTCTAGCATTTCGATGTATTCGCGTTCTTTTTCTGAATCATGCTCACTATTACAGATGATGGTCTTGTAACCTTTTTTGAAGAGTTCGTGTTCCAATTTATCAATCAATTCAGCATAGAAAACATGGCTGATTTTAGGGAAAATGAGTCCAATTAACTTGGCAGATTTACCTTGAAGACTGCGAGCTAGGTTGTTGGGTTTATAGCCCAGCTCACGCATAGCATCATTAACCTTTTGAATGGTTTTTTCTGATAGATAGCCTTTTTTATTGATGACACGTGAAACAGTAGTAGGGCTGACACCAGCCAATTTTGCGACATCAGTCAGTTTTGCGACCATATTCTAATTCGTAGTAAGTTCCAGTTGGGTTTCCAGATTTAATGAGAATTCCATTTTGGTTCTCATGTGGGAAGACACGACCAGAAAATACTTTTTCTCCTTTATTGATGAAAATTTCAAAGACTGAGTTGTCGATGAAGATATTGACAGTAGTTGCTTGATTAGTAACTGAGCAAGAGCGAGTAGTTCCAAATTCTTGAGCATATTGCTCACCTGCTTGACTACGATCAACGGTTACTTGGCCATTGACAAGGTCGAAATTGATAGATAGCCCCTTTCCGTCTTTATCAGCAAGAAGGATGATTTCACTTTGGCTATTAGCCTCTAAGTTCAGCTCAAGTTCGTAGCTATTCTTAGTTTCAGAACGATTTGAAAATTCCTCTTTTGAAGCTCGAAGGTACTTGATGGCTTCTACAGGGTACTGATAGAGTTTGCCATCTTTAATGGTAAGTTCTTTTACCAATGAAAAAGTTCCTTGATGGTCAAAACGGTCAGATGGATAAGACACATCTGGCAAACCAAGCCAACTAACAGCGAGAGCACGTCCATCCGGAGCGTTAAAAGCTTGAGTAGCATAGGCTTCGAAACCATAGTCTAGATTGTGTAGTTCAGACACATCTACCAAACGAGCATTTTCAGGGTCGAAGGAAGCACCAATTTTATACATATTTGGATAAATATTGTCATATTCAAGAACTTTTTTATCCAAACCTTGTGGGCAGTAGAGAAGGACAGGTTGTTCTCCGACAAAGACAAGATTTGGGCACTCCATCATATAGGCAGTGCGGTCATTGTTGAAGTCCAAATCACCAACTTCTTGCCAGTTTGTATAATCATTATCGACTGCTTTGTAGAGACGGACGAATCCTTTTTTCTCCAAGTCTTGTCCACCAACGATTGCGTAGTATTGTCCTTTAAAGTTAAAAATCTGTGGATCGCGGAAGTGGTCGGTAGCATCAGCTGGTTGATCAATCAAGACCTTATCAATCTTTTCAATCTTGCCGTCCTTATCCATTAAGGCACCAATCTGATAAGGGTGACGCACCCAATTTTCATCACGGACATTTCCTGTATAGAATAGGAACAATTGATCACCAAACTGCATAGCAGATCCAGAGTAAGCGCCGTGGCTATCAAGTGGAGTATCAGGTAAGATTTTTACACCTGTTTCAGTAAAGTGAACCAAGTCGTCGCTTTCAAGCTGAACCCAAGACTTCAATCCATGAGCTGCACCAAAGGGGAAGTTTTGGTAAAAGACAACCCACTTGCCATCAAAGTAAGAAAAACCGTTCGGGTCGTTAAGGAGTCCTTCCTTTGGTTCAATGTGATAGCTGACATGCCATGGGGATTGTGCCATCTTTTCTTGGATTTCTTTTCTTTCTTCTTGTGTCCAATCTTCATAACGTCTGTAACGACGTTCGGTAGTCCATTCCATTTATATTCCCTCCATAAATTCTACTATCTTTATAGTAAACGTTTCCTTTTAAAAAAGCAAGTCTTTTATCATAAAATTAAGAAAAAAATATCAAACGATTGACAGAAACGGATTGAAGGATTTTATGAAAATAAATGAAAAAATGAAAGAATTTGCAAAAAAATCTTTAAAAACCTCACAATAATAGGTGAAATATTGCTTGTTTTATTTCAAAGACATCAAAAACAATCAAAAAATTCAAAATGCTAAAACTTTTTCTGCAAAACGCTTGACATATTTTAAAAACATGATAGAATTATATGCGTAGGGCGGATAAAATCGCTTTCAAACATTTTACAAATTTTTTATAAGGAGATTTTTGCAAATGACGAATACAGAAATTGCAAAAAAAGTCATCGAAGCCTTGGGCGGACGCGAGAACGTTAACAGTGTAGCCCACTGTGCGACTCGTCTTCGCGTTATGGTTAAAGATGAAGCAAAGATCAATAAAGATGCTATCGAGAGCTTGGAAAAAGTTCAAGGTGCTTTCTTTAACTCAGGTCAATACCAAATCATCTTTGGTACGGGTACAGTAAACAAGATGTACGATGAAGTCGTAGCTCTTGGTTTGCCAACAGCATCTAAGGATGAGATGAAAGAAGAAGCAGGTAAACAAGGAAATTGGTTCCAACGTGCCATCCGTACTTTCGGTGACGTCTTTGTACCTCTTTTGCCAGCAATTGTTGCTACTGGTCTCTTTATGGGGATTCGTGGGGCTATCGTTCAGGATCAAGTCTTAGCTTTGTTTGGAACTACTGCAGAAGCTTTTAAAGCAACAAACTTCTATACTTATTCAGTTGTTTTGACAGATACAGCTTTTGCCTTCTTCCCAGCCTTAATCTGTTGGTCAGCCTTTCGAGTCTTCGGTGGAAATCCATTGCTTGGTTTGGTTCTAGGATTGATGATGGTAAACTCATCCTTACCAAATGCCTGGGCTGTGGCCTCTGGTGACGCTCAACCAATCCTCTTCTTTGGTTTTATCAAAGTTGTCGGCTATCAAAACTCAGTTTTACCAGCCTTCTTCGTTGGTTTGACTGGTGCTAAACTAGAAAAGTGGCTCCGTAAGCGTATTCCAGATGTATTAGATTTACTCCTTGTACCATTCTTGACTTTCTTAGTAATGTCTATTTTGGCCTTGTTTGTCATTGGACCTGTATTCCACGAAGTTGAAAGCTATGTCAAAGTCGCTACTGTTTGGTTGCTCAGTCTTCCAGTGGGTCTAGGTGGATTAATCCTTGGTGGTGTTCATCAGGTCATCGTTGTTACAGGTGTTCACCATATCTTCAATCTCTTGGAGGCTAACCTTGTTACTTCTACAGGTTCAGATCCTCTTAATGCTATTATTACAGCAGCTATGACTGCTCAACTTGGAGCAACTCTTGCTGTTGGTGTAAAAACAAAGAATCCCAAAATTAAAGCACTTGCTTTCCCAGCAGCTCTTTCTGCAGGATTAGGTATTACTGAGCCAGCAATTTTTGGTATTAACCTTCGTTACGGTAAACCGTTTATCATGGGTCTTATTGCAGGTGCTGCAGGTGGTTGGTTAGCAAATATTCTTGGTTTAGCAGGAACTAGCTTTGGTATCACAATCATTCCTGGTACTCTTCTATACATTAATGGTCAACTCCTCAAGTATGTCTTTATGGTCTTAGTTACAACTGCCCTTGGTTTCGGTTTGACATATGCTTTTGGTTACAAAGAAGAAACAGAAGTTGTTGAAGAAACAGTTTCTGAAGAAACTACAGTGGTAAATGAAGAAGTACCAGCAACTCTTCAAGACGAAACAATCCAAACTCCAATCATTGGTGATGTTGTTGCTCTTTCAAATGTGAATGACCCAGTATTCTCAAGCGGAGCTATGGGACAAGGTATCGCCGTGAAACCTAGCCAAGATGTTGTTTATGCACCAGCTGATGCTGAAGTAACAATCGTCTTCCCAACTGGCCATGCTTATGGATTGAGAACAGCTAACGGTGCTGAAATCTTAATTCACGTTGGTATCGATACTGTTTCAATGAATGGTGAAGGCTTCAACCATAAAGTTGCCCAAGGTGACAAGGTTAAAGCTGGAGATGTTCTTGGAACATTTGACTCAGCTAAGATTGCTGCTGCAGGTCTGGATAACACTACTATGGTTATCGTAACAAACACTGCAGACTTTGCTTCAGTAAATCCAGTTGCTTCTGGATCAGTTGCTAAGGGGGATGCAATCATCGAAGTTAAAGCTTAATACTCTTCGAAAATCAAATTCAAACTGCGTCATACGTGCTTTGCCGTACTTAAGTACTGCCTACAGCTCGATTCCTAGTTTGTTCTTTGATTTTCATTGAGTATACTACTGTCGATTTAATAAATCAAAAAAACGAACAAATGTCATGTTTGTTCGTTTTTGTTTAAATGGTAAAATTTACAGAGGAAAATCTAAAATATTGAGCAATTTTCAGTCTGGAAATATGCTATAATAGAGAAAATAAATACAAGAGGTTTATCATGACAAAACTATACGGAAGTTTGGAAGCAGGCGGTACAAAATTTGTCTGTGCTGTCGGAGATGAAAACTATAACGTTGTAGAAAAGGTACAATTTCCTACAACAACACCTATTGAAACAATCGATAAAACCATTGAGTTCTTCTCAAAATTCGACAATCTTGCAGGACTTGCCATTGGTTCATTTGGTCCAATCGATATCGATAAAAACTCAAAAACTTACGGATTTATTACAACAACTCCAAAACCTAACTGGGCAAATGTCGACTTACTTGGTGCTCTTCGTCGCGCTCTAAACGTGCCTATGTATTTCACGACAGACGTAAACAGTTCTGCATACGGTGAAGTGGTTGCTCGTAATAATGCTGGCGGTCGTATCGAAAACTTGGTTTATTACACAATCGGTACAGGTATCGGTGCAGGTGTTATCCAACGTGGCGAGTTTATTGGCGGTGTTGGTCACCCTGAGATGGGTCATTATTATGTGGCTAGACACCCAATGGATATTGAAAAAGAATTTAAAGGTGTTTGTCCTTTCCATAATGGATGTTTGGAAGGTTATGCAGCTGGTCCAAGTTTGGAAGCTCGTACAGGTGTTCGTGGGGAAAACATTGAACTCAACAACTCTGTCTGGGATGTTCAAGCATACTACATTGCTCAAGCTGCAGTGAATGCGACTGTAACTTTCCGTCCAGATGTCATTGTCTTTGGTGGTGGGGTTATGGCTCAACAACATATGCTTGACCGTGTACGTGAGAAATTCACAGCCCTACTTAATGGCTACCTCCCAGTTCCAGATGTACGTGACTATATCGTGACTCCAGCTGTTGCTGGCAATGGTTCAGCTACACTAGGAAACTTCGTTCTTGCTAAGAGCGTTGCAAAATGAGAATATAAAAAACTCCCAACTGAGAGAGTTGGGAGTTTTGCTTTAGTCTTTTTCTATTTTTGTTTCCTGATGGAAAATATTTTGCCAAGTTTCGTGGCGGCGCCAGATGCTGGTATGAATGGTATCACCGACTTGGTAGCGGATGAGTTTTGTTTTCTGGCTGATAGAGGTTAAATGAAGCTCTTTAATGGCAGAGGTCAGTTCTTTTTCAGCCTTATAGGCATCCTTGTCCAGTTCTTGTCCGTCCTGGCGGATATATATGAAATCTTCTGCAAGTAACTCTTCCAGTTGATTTCCTTGGTCAATCAGTTGCTCTCTCATGAGCAATTTTTTATAGACATTATCTAGAATTTCATCCTCAGGGATTGGTGCTGGTTCGATATGAATGTCTGTATCAAAGACACCAAATCGATCTGATAACATTGATTCAACCTGGTCCGCAATTTCATGACTTTCATAAACAGAGAGATCTGGGTTCATTTCCAGAGTAATGTCCAGATAAATGTTGCTTCCGTAAGTACGACCGCGTTGAGATTTGACCTTGCTAATCTTAGGAATTTCCATGATAGCTTTTTGGTAATCTTCGAGCAAGTGTTCATCAAAACCATCAGAAAGGCTGAAGGATGACTCGATAAAGATATCATAAGCAGTTTTAAGAATAAAGAAGGTAATGATAATCGCGACCAACTTATCCACGATTGGATAGTTGAAGCTACTAGCCAGGATAGCAATAGAAGTTCCAAGAGATGTTACAGCATCTGATAAATTATCCTTAGCGGCTGCCTTGAGGGCCTTTGATTTAGCTTGCTTACTCAGATGGGTATTGTAGAGATAAACGGCAAACATGATGATAGCAGAGATGACTCCCAGAGTCGCACCAAGTGGGTCAATGACCGTTTGTTCTCGGCTGAGTATCTTTTGAATGGTGTCCCGTAGAACATCAAAACCAACGTAAAACATGATGATGGAAGTGATGAGACTTGCCAAGTCCTCTATTTTCCAGTGGCCGAAGCGATGATCTCTATCTGCCGGTTGGCGAGCCAAACGAATCCCGATTAGAAGGGCCACGTTTCCGACGATATCTGAAACGTTGTTAAAACCATCGGCCACCAAACTGGATGAATGGAGGAGGTGGCCAGTTGCTAGCTTAGCTGCAGACAAGAATAGATAGGTCAAGATGCTGATAATCGCACCACGCTCAGCCAATTTTAAGTTTGAAACCGATTGATTCATCTAACTCCCCTTCTAGCATTTTAGTATTCTTTCATTATACTGGTTTTCCAAGGAAAATTCAAATGTGGGAAGTAAGTTAAATACACCTCAAAACTTGAAAACTTTTGAAATTCTGATATAATAGAATTACTCAAGGGAGTAGCTGGCGGGAAACCGCGATAGTGTCGTCATTACGAATTATTTCCGGCACTATATTAAACAGCGAGACTTGTTTTTTTAAAAAACAGGTCTCTTTTTTTGTAAAAAGAGGCCAAAAAGGAGGAGACTGTTTTGTCAAAAGAACAAAATAAAGACTTGTTTTACACACAGACCTCAGAAGAAGTCCTAAAGAACTTGGACTCATCTATCGAAGGTTTGTCAACTGCTCAAGCTCAAGAACGCTTAGCGACTTATGGTCGTAATGAGTTAGAAGAGGGCGAAAAACGTAGCCTACTAGCTAAATTCCTTGATCAATTTAAGGATTTGATGATTATCATCTTGCTTGCGGCAGCGGCACTTTCTGTGATTACAGAAGGAATGGACGGTCTAACGGATGCCATTATCATCTTGGCCGTTGTTGTCTTGAATGCTGCTTTTGGGGTTTACCAAGAAGGGCAAGCAGAAGCAGCCATTGAAGCTCTGAAAAATATGTCTAGCCCGATGGCCCGTGTTCGTCGTGATGGTCATGTTATTGAGATTGACTCAAAAGAATTGGTCCCTGGGGACATCGTCTTGCTTGAAGCAGGAGATGTAGTTCCTGCAGATATGCGCTTGTTTGAAGCAGCTTCTCTTAAAATTGAAGAAGCAGCTCTTACAGGGGAGTCTGTGCCGGTTGAAAAAGATGTGGCAGGACTTGTTGAAGCAGATGCTGGTATCGGGGATCGTGTCAATATGGGTTACCAAAACTCAAACGTAACATACGGTCGTGGTATTGGTGTCGTGACCAACACTGGTATGTACACAGAAGTTGGTAAGATTGCGGATATGTTGGCCAACGCAGACGAAACTGAAACACCGTTGAAGCAAAGCTTGGAACAATTATCTAAGGCCTTGACTTACTTAATCATTGTGATTGCAGTGATTACCTTCTTGGTTGGTGTCTTTGTTCGTGGCGAACATCCATTAGAAGGCTTGATGGTGGCGGTTGCCCTTGCGGTTGCGGCTATTCCAGAAGGACTTCCTGCCATTGTAACCATCGTTCTATCATTGGGAACTACAACCCTTGCAAAACGGAATTCAATCGTCCGTAAATTGCCAGCGGTTGAAACGCTTGGTTCAACAGAAATCATCGCATCTGATAAAACAGGTACTTTGACCATGAACCAAATGACGGTTGAAAAAGTTTATACCAACGGTCAATTGCAAAGCTCAGCTACTGAAATTGCGGCTAGCAACAATACCCTCCGTATCATGAACTTTGCCAATGACACCAAGGTGGACCCATCTGGCAAGCTGATTGGGGATCCAACAGAGACAGCCCTTGTTCAGTTTGGTTTAGACCACAACTTTGATGTTCGTGAAGTATTGGAAGATGAGCCACGTGTAGCTGAATTGCCATTTGACTCAGACCGTAAACTTATGTCGACTATCCATAAGGAATCTGACGGTTCTTACTTTATCGCTGTCAAGGGTGCACCTGACCAATTGCTCAAGCGTGTGACTCGTATCGAAGTCAATGGGGAAGTTCGCCCAATCACAGAAGAAGATAAAAATGCCATCCTTGCCACCAACAAAGACTTGGCTAAACAAGCCCTTCGTGTCTTGATGATGGCTTATAAGACAAGCGCCGAAATTCCAACCTTGGAATCTGAGATTGTTGAATCTGACCTCATCTTCTCTGGTTTGGTCGGCATGATCGACCCTGAACGTCCAGAAGCTGCAGAAGCTGTTCGTGTCGCTAAAGAAGCAGGTATCCGTCCGATTATGATCACTGGTGACCACCAAGATACAGCGGAAGCTATCGCTAAACGTCTCGGTATCATCGATCCAAATGATACAGAAGATCATGTCTTCACTGGTGCTGAGTTGAACGAACTCACTGATGAAGAATTCCAAAAAGTCTTCAAGCAATACTCTGTCTACGCGCGTGTATCACCTGAGCACAAGGTTCGTATCGTTAAAGCTTGGCAAAATGAAGGTAAGGTAGTCGCTATGACGGGTGATGGGGTCAACGATGCGCCTTCACTTAAGACAGCTGACATCGGTATCGGTATGGGGATTACAGGTACAGAAGTTTCTAAAGGAGCATCTGATATGGTCCTTGCTGATGATAACTTTGCAACCATTATCGTAGCGGTAGAAGAAGGACGTAAGGTCTTCTCAAATATCCAAAAATCAATCCAATACCTCTTGTCTGCAAATATGGCTGAAGTTTTCACCATCTTCTTTGCAACCTTGTTAGGTTGGGATGTGCTTCAACCAGTGCATTTGCTATGGATTAACCTGGTAACAGATACGCTACCAGCCATCGCTCTTGGGGTTGAACCAGCTGAGCCAGGCGTTATGACTCACAAACCTCGTGGGCGTAAGTCTAACTTCTTTGATGGTGGTGTCTTCGGAGCAATCATTTATCAAGGGATCTTCCAAACCATGCTAGTTTTAGGTGTTTATGGTTGGGCTCTTCTCTTCCCAGAGCATCAAAGTCATACTGAAATCCATGCTGATGCCCTTACCATGGCTTTTGCAACTCTCGGTTTGATCCAATTGCTCCATGCCTTTAACGTTAAGTCGGTTTACCAATCGATCTTTAAAGTGGGACTCTTTACGAACAAGACCTTTAACTGGTCTATCCCAGCTGCCTTCGTCCTCTTTGTGGTGACAATTTTGGTTCCTGGATTTAATAATCTCTTCCACGTGTCACATTTGAGTTTGACTCAATGGATGGTGGTCGCTGTAGGAGCGCTTATGATTGTAGTCCTTGTTGAGATTGTCAAAGCAGTTCAACGAGCGCTTGGAAAAGATAAAAACGCTATTTAAACAATTATGAAAAGTCATCTTCGGATGGCTTTTTGTTTTAATGTAAAGATAAACTGAAATAATACTCAATGAAAATCAAAGAGTAAACTAGGAAGAGAGCCGCAGGTTGCTCAAAACACCGTTTTGAGATTGTGGATAGAACTGACGAAGTCAGTAACACATATACGGCAAGGTGAAGCTGACGTGGTTTAAATTTGATTTTCGAAGAGTATAATTTTGTGCTATAATCAAGTAGGCTGATATGGTATGGAGGAAAGAATCTTGGAAAAGAAAATTGTAAAAGATATCTTGTTTTTGTCGCAGGTATCCCAGCCTGCTAGTCAGGAAGATTTACCCCTAGCAAAGGATTTGGAGGATACCCTACAGGCTAACCGAGAAACCTGTGTTGGACTAGCGGCTAATATGATTGGGGTACAAAAACGTGTCATTATTTTTAATATCGGAATGATTTCCATGGTTATGTTTAATCCAGTTCTCCAATCTTTTGAAGGGTCATACGAGACAGAGGAAGGTTGTTTGTCTTTGACAGGTGTAAGACCGACAACTAGGTATGAGAAGATTACAGTAAGCTACAGAGACATCAATTGGCAAGAGCAAACCATTACCCTGACAGGATTTCCTGCTCAGATTTGTCAGCATGAATTGGATCATTTGGAAGGTCGTATTATTTAAGCTAAAATCCTTGGTAGTCCTAAAAAAATATGCTACACTAACACTATGAAAATTCTAATCCCAACTGCAAAAGAAATGAATACCGAAATCCTTAGTTTAGAGGCTAAACCATTGCGACCTGAAAGTCAGGCAGTGCTGGATGAATTGGCCAGATATTCTGCCCAAGAGCTGGAGAACTTTTACAAAATATCTGCCGAAAAAGCGCAAGAGGAGTATGACCATATCCAGGCCTTGAAAAATGAAACTGCGACAAACTATCCCGCCTTGCACCTCTTTGATGGACTCATGTATCGCAACATCAAACGGGACGATCTCACCAAGGAGGAGCAAACCTATCTGGAGAAATACCTCATGATAACGTCAGCTCTCTATGGTGTGATTCCAGCCTTTGAACCGATTGCACCTCACAGACTGGACTTTTTGATGAAGCTCAAAGTTGATGGAAAAAGCTTGAAAAGTCATTGGAAGGTGGCCTATGAGGAGTCGATGAAGGGTGAAGAACTAATCTTTTCTCTCTTGTCTTCGGAGTTTGAAACTGTCTTCCCTAAAGAAATCCGTGAGAAAATGGTGACCTTTAAGTTCATGGAAGAAAGAGATGGTAAACTAAAAATTCACTCAACTATTTCTAAAAAATCCCGAGGAGCCTTTTTGACAGCCTTGATGGAAGGTCAGGTAACTTCGGTTGAAGAGATTAAAAAGCTTAACTTTGCGGGTTTCAATTATCGAGAAGACTTGTCTAGTGATAAGGAATTGGCTTTTGTGAAATAGATAGAAAATAGAGAGAGTGGGACAGAAATCGGTAATTCGTTAGAATTCGATTTCGTCGTCCCACCTCCGCACAGTTGAGTAGGGCTGTAAAAGCTGATGAAATCAGCGTAGTGGAGCCCACTCAACCACTGCGTCTTGCTCGACAATCCATAGACAAATGAGAGGCTAGGACTTTTGTCCCAGCCCTTTTTTTGTGATTTGGTGCTCCTATTTTTAGTTTAGAATGGTAGGAATTTTCACACAATTTTGGTATAATAGGACTATTAGAAAATTTCGAGGAGACAAACATGTCAGTTAAGATTGCTTTACTTGGATTTGGTACAGTAGCCAGTGGTGTGCCATTCTTGCTAAAGGAAAATAAAGAAAAAATTGTTCAAGCAGCCCAGTCAGAAATTGAAGTAGCTAAAGTTTTGGTCAAAGACGATCAAGAGAAAGCCCGCTTGCTTGAAGCAGGAAATGATTTTAATTTTGTAACAAATATCGATGAAATCTTGTCAGACAAAGACATCACTATTGTTGTTGAGTTGATGGGGCGTATCGAACCTGCTAAAACATTTATTACTCGTGCTTTAGAAGCCGGGAAACACGTCGTGACAGCTAACAAGGATCTTTTGGCAGTCCATGGTGCAGAATTGCTTGAGGTAGCCAAAGCTCACAATGTTGCCCTATACTATGAAGCAGCTGTTGCAGGAGGAATCCCAATCCTTCGTACCTTGGTTAACTCACTAGCATCAGACAAAATCACACGTGTTCTTGGTGTTGTCAATGGAACATCTAACTTCATGATGACCAAAATGGTAACAGAAGGCTGGTCTTATGAAGATGCTTTGGCAGAAGCCCAACGACTTGGCTTTGCTGAAAGCGACCCTACCAATGACGTTGATGGGATTGATGCGGCCTACAAGATGGTCATCCTTAGTCAGTTTGCTTTTGGGATGAATGTCAAGTTTGAAGATGTGGGTCACCAAGGAATTCGCAATATCACTCCAGAAGATGTAGCAGTAGCTCAAGAGCTTGGTTATGTTGTGAAATTAGTTGGTTCTATCGAAGAAACGGCATCTGGTATTGCTGCTGAGGTTACGCCAACATTCCTTCCTAAAGAACATCCACTTGCGAGCGTTAATGGTGTTATGAATGCAGTCTTTGTAGAGTCTATCGGTATCGGGGAGTCTATGTACTATGGACCAGGTGCTGGTCAAAAACCAACTGCAACAAGTGTTGTGGCTGATATTGCCCGCATCGTTCGTCGTCTGAATGATGGAACAATTGGAAAAGCCTTTAATGAATATAGTCGTCCAGTAGTCTTGGCTAAGCCAGAAGATGTCAAAGCTAACTACTATTTCTCAATCTTGGCTCCAGATTCAAAAGGACAAGTATTGAAATTGGCAGAGCTCTTTAACGCAGAAGATATCTCCTTCAAGCAAATCCTTCAAGATGGTAAGCAAGAAGGCAAGGCTCGTGTTGTCATCATCAGCCATAAGATTAATAAGGCGCAGCTTGAAAATATTACAGACGCTTTGAAGGCGTTAGCCGAGTTTGAACTTCTCAACACCTTCAAGGTTTTAGGAGACTAAGATGAAGATTATTGTACCTGCTACAAGTGCCAATGTGGGTCCTGGCTTTGACTCGGTTGGCGTAGCTGTAACTAAGTATCTAGAAATTCAGGTTTGTGAGGAACGTGAAGAATGGATGATTGAGCACCAATTAGGCAAATGGATTCCACGTGATGAACGTAATCTTTTACTGAAGATTGCTCTACAAATTGTTCCAGACCTCCAACCTAGACGTCTGAAGATGGTCAGTGATATTCCGCTTGCGCGTGGACTAGGTTCATCGAGCTCGGTCATCGTTGCTGGGATTGAACTGGCAAATCAACTCGGAAACTTGAAGCTAAGCAAACATGAAAAATTACAATTGGCAACTAAGATTGAAGGGCATCCTGATAATGTTGCACCTGCTATCTATGGAAATCTCGTCATTGCTAGTTCGGTAGAAGGTCAGGTTTCTGCTGTTGTGGCGCCTTTCCCAGAGTGTGCTTTTCTAGCTTATATTCCAAATTATGAATTGCGAACTCGAGATAGTCGTGGTGTCTTGCCTAAGAAACTATCTTACAAGGAAGCTGTTGCGGCAAGTTCTATCGCCAATGTGGCTATTGCAGCCCTACTGACTGGAGATATGGTCAAAGCAGGACAAGCTATTGAGAGTGACCTTTTCCACGAGCGTTACCGCCAAGATTTGGTGCGAGAATTTGCTACCATCAAGAAAGTTGCTAAGAGAAATGGTGCTTATGCGACCTACTTGTCTGGTGCTGGGCCTACTGTCATGGTTCTAGCTGAGCTTGATAAGATGCCTAAGATTAAGGCAGAGCTTGAAAAGCAACCTTTCAAAGGCAAGCTTCATGATTTGCAAGTAGATACACAAGGCGTTCGCGTCGAAGCAAAATAAACATAGCAATGGGATGGGGAAACTCTCTATTAGAGGGCTTCCTGTCCTTTTTTTGAAAATGAAATACGGGATATAAATTGTTTCCCGTGTTTAGCAACCAACAGACGGTCAAGGAGGATTTGAAATGGCAGAAATATATTTAGCAGGTGGTTGTTTTTGGGGCTTGGAAGAGTACTTTTCCCGTATTTCTGGAGTGCTGCAAACCAGTGTTGGTTATGCCAATGGTCAGGTAGAAACCACCAATTATCAACTGATCAAAGAAACAGATCACGCAGAGACTGTGCAAGTCGTCTACGACGAAAAGGCGGTCTCGCTCCGTGAGATTTTACTCTATTATTTCCGAGTCATTGATCCACTATCTGTCAACCAACAAGGTAATGACCGTGGTCGTCAATACCGCACAGGGATTTATTACCTAGAAGAAGCTGATCTACCGACGATCAATACAGTAGTTCGCGAACAAGAACTCCTCATCGGTCGTAAAATAGCAGTGGAAGTGGAGAAACTACGTCACTATATCTTGGCTGAAGACTATCACCAAGACTACCTCAAGAAAAATCCTGGTGGCTATTGCCACATTGATGTGAGGGATGCTGAAAAACCACTGATAGATGCCGCCAACTATGAAAAACCGAGTCAGGCAGTTTTACGAGAAAGTTTATCAGAAGAGTCCTACCGAGTTACGCAAGAGGCTGCGACGGAAGCTCCTTTTAGCAATGCTTATGACCAAACTTTTGAGGAAGGAATTTATGTCGATATCACGACTGGTGAGCCCCTATTCTTTGCTAAGGATAAGTTTGCCTCAGGCTGTGGTTGGCCAAGTTTTAGCCGACCAATTTCGAAAGAACTTATCCATTACTACCAGGACTTGAGTCATGGTATGGAGCGAATCGAAGTCCGATCACGTTCAGGGAATGCTCATTTGGGGCACGTCTTTACAGATGGCCCTCGTGAACTAGGTGGTCTCCGTTACTGTATCAATTCTGCATCCTTACGTTTTATCGCTAAGGATGAAATGGAGGAAGCCGGCTATGGCTACTTGCTTCCATATTTGAATAAGTAAAAAATGGTGGTTTTTCCACCTTCTTCATTTTGGAAATAGAAGGGACGTATGAAATACTTACTTTCTTACTTTAAACCCCATAAACAATAAGAAAAGTTGCCTTCGGGTGACTTTTTTGTTACAATAGCTAGAAAAATTATCTGGTATGAAAGCTAATACTCAATGAAAATCAAAGAGCAAACTAGGAACTAGCCACAGGTTGCTCAAAACATTGTTTTGAGGTTGTAGATGGAACTGACGTAGTCAGTATCCTACACATACGGTAAGGCGACGTTGACGCGGTTTGAATTTGATTTTCGAAGAGTATAATTTAGAAAAGGAGCCTATTGATGAAAGTCTTTCAGCATGTAAATATCGTGACTTGTGACCAAGATTTCCACGTCTATCTAGATGGGATTTTGGCTGTCAAAGATTCCCAAATCGTCTATGTCGGTCAGGAAAATCAAGAGATTCTTAAACAAGGAGATCAAATCATAGACTATCAGGGTGCCTGGATTATGCCTGGCTTGGTTAACTGCCATACTCACTCTGCCATGACAGGCTTGAGAGGCATTCGTGATGATAGCAATCTCCACGAATGGCTAGAGGACTATATCTGGCCAGCAGAAGCAGAATTCACACCAGAGATGACCACGAAGGCTGTCAAAGAGGCGCTAACAGAGATGCTCCAGTCAGGAACGACAACTTTCAATGATATGTACAATCCTAATGGAGTGGATATAGCTGAGATTTATGAGGCAGTCAAGGCGTCCAAGATGCGTTGCTATTTTTCTCCAACCCTCTTTTCTTCAGATGTGGAGACGACGGCTGAAACTATAGCCAGAACTCGAGCTGTTATCGAGACAATCAAAGGCTATCAAAACCCAAATTTCAAGGTGATGGTGGCTCCTCATTCGCCCTACAGTTGTAGTCGAGATTTGCTGGAGGCAAGTCTTGACCTAGCAAAAGAAGAAAACATTCCTCTTCATATCCATGTTGCAGAAACACAAGAAGAGTCAGGTATTATCCTGAAACGCTATGGCAAACGCCCATTAGCTTTTCTGGATGAGCTTGGCTATTTAGACCATAAAGCTGTCTTTGCCCATGGTGTGGAGTTAAATGAAGCAGAGATTACCCGCTTGGCAGATTCGCAAGTCGCTATCGCTCACAATCCTATCAGCAACCTCAAACTAGCCTCAGGAATTGCACCAATCGTCCAACTTAAAAAGGCAGGAGTGCCAGTCGGGATTGCGACTGACTCAGTTGCTTCTAACAATAACCTGGATATGTTTGAGGAAGGGCGGACGGCAGCACTCTTACAGAAGATGAAGAATGGCGATGCCAGCCAATTTCCAATCGAAACAGCCCTCAAAGCCTTGACAATCGAGGGTGCTAAGGTGTTGGGAATAGAAGATGAGATTGGAAGTTTGGAAGTCGGCAAGCAAGCTGATTTTCTCGTCATCCAACCCCGAGGCAAAATCCATCTTCAACCTCAAGAAAACATGCTATCTCACTTAGTCTATGCTGTCAAATCCAGTGATGTTTCAGATGTCTATATTGGTGGAGAACAAGTTGTGAAAGACAGACATGTACTAACTGTTAACTTGTAAAAATAAGCATAAAATCTCTAAATCTCATGAGAAAAATCTTATGAGATTTTCTTATTTTACTAGTAATATCAAGGCTTTTGCTAGGTATTCAAGTCTTGTATTTAGAAAATTTCAAAAAGCAAATTAGATAAAAAAAAAAAATTGTGGTATAATAATAAGATGCAAAAAAAGGAGTATCTATGGACATTTCAGAAATTCGTCAAAAAATTGATGCAAATCGTGAAAAATTAGCTTCTTTCAGGGGGTCTCTTTGACCTCGAAGGTTTAGAGGAAGAAATTGCCATTTTGGAAAACAAAATGACAGAGCCTGATTTTTGGAACGATAATATTGCGGCCCAAAAAACGTCGCAAGAATTAAACGAACTCAAAAATACCTATAATACCTTCCACAAGATGGATGAGTTGCAGGATGAAGTTGAGATTTTACTGGACTTTTTGGCAGAGGATGAATCCGTTAAGGATGAGTTGGTTGAAAAACTCTCTGAGTTAGATCAGATGATGACTAGCTACGAAATGACCCTTCTCTTGTCAGAACCCTATGATCACAACAATGCCATACTTGAAATCCATCCTGGTTCAGGGGGGACAGAGGCTCAAGACTGGGGCGATATGCTCCTTCGTATGTATACTCGCTATGGAAATGCCAAAGGCTTCAAGGTTGAGGTCTTGGACTACCAAGCAGGTGATGAGGCAGGAATCAAGTCAGTAACCTTGTCTTTTGAAGGACCAAATGCTTATGGTCTTCTCAAGTCAGAGATGGGAGTTCACCGTTTGGTCCGTATCTCACCATTTGACTCTGCTAAACGTCGCCACACCTCATTTACTTCTGTAGAAGTTATGCCAGAGTTGGATGATACCATCGAAGTTGACATCCGTGAGGATGATATCAAGATGGATACCTTCCGTTCAGGTGGAGCAGGTGGACAAAACGTCAACAAGGTTTCAACAGGTGTCCGCTTGACTCACATTCCGACAGGGATCGTCGTAGCATCAACCGTCGACCGTACTCAGTACGGAAACCGTGACCGTGCTATGAAGATGCTTCAGGCAAAACTCTACCAGATGGAGCAGGAAAAGAAAGCTGCTGAGGTAGACTCGCTCAAGGGTGAGAAAAAGGAAATTACATGGGGAAGCCAAATCCGCTCCTATGTATTTACGCCTTATACAATGGTTAAAGACCATCGTACAAACTTTGAAGTAGCGCAAGTAGATAAGGTTATGGATGGAGACCTAGATGGTTTCATCGATGCTTATCTGAAATGGCGTATCAGTTAAAAGAAAGGAAGTCACATGTCAATCATTGAAATGAGAGATGTTGTCAAAAAATATGACAACGGGACAACAGCCCTACGTGGCATCACTGTAAATATCGATGCAGGAGAATTTGCCTACATCGTAGGACCTTCAGGTGCTGGTAAATCAACTTTTATCCGTGCCTTGTATCGTGAGGTCAAAATCGACAAAGGAAGCTTGCAAGTTGCAGGTTATAACCTGGTTAAGATTAAAAAGAAAGATATTCCGTTCTTGCGTAGAAACGTTGGAGTAGTCTTTCAGGATTACAAACTTTTGCCAAAGAAAACCGTTTATGAGAACATTGCTTACGCCATGGAGGTTGTTGGTGAAAGTCGTCGTAACATCAAAAAACGTGTTATGGAAGTCTTGGACCTTGTCGGTTTGAAGCACAAGGTTCGTTCATTCCCGAATGAACTTTCAGGTGGTGAGCAACAACGTATCGCCATCGCGCGTGCTATTGTAAACAATCCTAAGGTTTTGATTGCCGACGAACCAACAGGAAACTTGGACCCAGATAACTCATGGGAAATCATGAACCTCTTGGAACGTATCAATCTTCAAGGGACAACTGTTTTGATGGCGACCCACAACAGCCAAATCGTAAATACCTTGCGCCACCGCGTTATTGCCATCGAGAATGGTCGCGTGGTACGTGATGAAGCGAAAGGAGAGTACGGATACGATGATTAGTAGATTTTTCCGCCATCTGTTCGAAGCTTTAAAAAGTTTAAAGCGTAATGGATGGATGACCATTGCTGCTGTCAGTTCAGTAATGATTACCTTGACCCTGGTTGCTATCTTTGCTTCAGTTATCTTCAATACTGCGAAATTAGCAACTGATATTGAAAACAACGTCCGCGTCATGGTTTATGTTCGTAAAGACGTTGAAGACAACAGTGAAACCATTGTAAAAGAAGGCCAAACAGTCACGAACAATGACTACCACAAGGTCTATAACGCCCTTAAAGCTCTGCCAGCTGTAAAAAATGTAACCTTCTCAAGTAAAGAAGAGCAGTACCAAAAGCTGACTGAAACTATGGGTGACGAGTGGAAGGTGTTTGAAGGAGATGCAAACCCTCTTCATGATGCCTACATCGTAGATACCAATTCACCAAGTGATGTAAAACCTGTAGCTGAAGAAGCTAAGAAAATCGAAGGTGTCTCTGAAGTTCAAGACGGTGGTGCCAATACCGAACGTCTCTTCAAGTTGGCTTCCTTCATCCGTGTATGGGGATTGGTCATAGCAGGACTCTTGATCTTCATCGCAGTCTTTTTGATTTCAAATACCATCCGTATTACCATCATTTCACGTAGTCGTGAAATCCAAATCATGCGTTTGGTTGGTGCCAAGAACGGTTATATCCGTGGCCCATTCTTGCTAGAAGGTGCCTTTATCGGATTGTTGGGAGCAGCCCTTCCATCAGCATTGGTTTACTTTATCTATAACCGAGTGTTCCAATCTGTCAACCCATCCTTGGTTGGTCAAAACCTATCTTTGATTACACCGAATACCTTTATTCCATTGATGATCGGTCTCTTGTTCCTCATCGGAATCTGTATCGGTTCACTTGGTTCAGGAATCTCAATGCGTCGATTCTTGAAAATCTAAGTCACATAACTGGATAAAACACATAAAAAAGTGGGATGTCATCAAGACTTCACAGCTCTTGATGCCCCGCTTTTTCTTTTGGTCTTGGTGCTCAGTCGCTTGCCAATTTTGGCTAAAGAGTGTATGATAGGAAAGGACCTTTTTACTAATATGAAAAATGAACAATGAATGAGGAAAAGATGAAACAATTTTTGGAAAAAGTGAGCATACTCTCCCTATCGTTAGTATTGATCACATCGTTTTCAATTTCGAGCGCCCTGCCTGCTATGTTTGACTATTATCAGGGCTATTCGACTGGTCAGGTCGAACTCTTGGTCAGCCTCCCATCCTTTGGGATTATGGCCATGCTTTTATTGAACGGAGTTTTAGAGCGTATTTTTCCTGAACGCCTCCAGTTGACCTTGGGACTCTTGATTTTATCCATCAGTGGAACTGCACCTTTCTGGTATCAGGGCTATTACTTTGTCTTTGCGACACGCTTACTATTTGGGCTTGGAGTAGGAATGCTCAATGCCAAGGCTATTTCGATCATCAGTGAACGTTACCACGGTAAAACTCGTATCCAAATGCTTGGTTTTCGTGGCTCTGCTGAGGTAGTAGGAGCATCCATTTTAACTTTAGCAGTCGGGCAATTGTTAGCATTTGGCTGGACCGCAACATTCTTAGCTTATGCCGCAGGCCTAGTAGTTCTCGTACTCTTCCTTCTATTTGTCCCTTACAACAAGGAAGAAATTCACGAGTCCAAGCATCAGACAGAAGAAGCAGCGAAACTGACTCGTTCCATGCTCCAGCTGATTTTCTTCCTTGCTATTGCAGCTGCGGTCATTGTATGTACCAATACGGCCATTACCTTCCGCATCCCTAGTCTCATGATTGAGGCAGGTTTTGGAGATGCTCAGTTGTCCAGTTTGGTCCTTAGTGCCATGCAGTTGATTGGGATTCTAGCGGGAATCAGCTTTTCTTTCCTGATCTCTGCCTTCAAGGAAAGACTTCTATTGGTCGCAGGTGTTACCTTTGGGATCGGGCAAATCATCATTGCTCTTTCCCCTTCACTCTGGGTGGTGGTTGCAGGTTCTATCCTGGGAGGATTTGCCTACAGCATCGCTCTGACGACAGTCTTTCAGTTGATATCTGAGAGAATTCCTGCAAAACTCCTCAACAAAGCAACTTCCTATGCTGTTTTGGGATGTTCTTTTGGAGCATCATTAACACCCTTCGTTCTTTCAGGGATTGGCTTGGTGACTACAGATGGTAGAATGACCTTCATCATTCTAGGAGCATGGATGATTGCTACATCAGTGCTTGTTTCCCTCTTATTGAAAAAAGAAGCCTAACAAAGAAAAACTCAAGGATTCATCCTTGAGTTTTTTGTGTATTAGCCAAACATTTGCCAAAAGTAATCGATAATATAGGTCAAACCATAAGTGTAAACGACCAGGGTAAAGGGTTTGGTCAGGATGATAATAGTCATATACCGCTTGAAGCTCATCTTGGTCAAAGCAGCCAACATACAGAGAAAATCAGCTGGACTAACGGGCCAAATCATCATAAAGATAAAGAATCGGTCAAAGCGATTTCCCTCATCTAACCAACCGATATACTTGTCATAGGTGCGCTTGCTGACCATGGACTGAACAAAGGGTGCTCCGTAGAGACGAACCAAGTAAAAGATGATGGCACAACCAATGACAATACCGATATAGTTGTAAATGGTCCCGATGATATGCCCATAGATAAAGACACCTGCAACAGAGGTTAGAGCTCCTGGAATGATAGGAACAACCGTCTGCAAAATCTGTAAAAAAATAAAGAGCGGTGGCCCCCAGATACCCGCCTGTTGGATAAAGGCTGATAGGGTTTCCTTGGAGTGCAAGATACCCGCCTGATAGGCCCAGATACAGAAAATCAAAGTACCAACTCCACCGATGATGGAAGAAATATTGATTGCTTGCTGTAGAAGGGGAGAAACAGCTTTCATTTCTTTCTCGTGTGACATGTAAACTCCTCTTGTGTAGTATGATTCTACTATACCATATTTTAGGGAGAAAGACTACATGGGATACTTGGTGTGACTTTGCCTCAAGTATGGTAAAATGGGAATAAGAAAATGACAGCTTAGAATGAGGAAAATCATGTTAGGATTGAAGTTTAATGGCACTTGGCGCAACTACCAAAAACAGGTATTGGACAATTTCCAAGAATATCAAGCAGATGGTCATGTCCACTTGGTGGCAGCGCCAGGTTCAGGGAAAACAACCATAGGAATCGAGTTGATTGCTCGCTTTGATAAGCCTGCTCTCGTTTTGGTACCGACGGTTACCATCCGGGAACAATGGGTGGATAGGATTCGCCAAGCCTTTTTAGAGGATGAGAACCAGGTCACAAGTCTCGTGTCTCAAAATCTCAAGGACATGAAGCAAATCACCATCGCCACCTACCAAGCTTTTCACAGTGCTATGCAACAGGTACAATCTCAAGAAGATAACGGCGAGGTTGAGGATTTTGTCGGCTTTGACCTGCTTGCCAGACTCAAGGAAAGGGGTGTCGAAACCCTCTGTCTGGACGAATGCCATCACTTGAGAAATGAATGGTGGAAAAGTCTAGAAGACTTCCGTAAAAACTATCAGCAACTGCAAGTCATCTCTCTCACTGCGACACCGCCTTATGACAGTGAACCAGAACTCTGGGATCGCTATCTCCAGATGTGTGGCGAGATTGACCAAGAAATCACAGTGCCAGAACTGGTTAAGGAAGATACTCTTTGCCCTCATCAGGACTTTGTCTATATCTGTTTTCCGACTAAGGAAGAGGACAAACGCTTGGAAGAGTTTGAAGACACCAAGTGGCAGTATGTCAGCCAACTAGTCGTTGATCCTGACTTCCAAGAGTTGATTCGGAGTTCCAAGGTTCTCAAAGGGGAAATTTCTGCGGATATGCTCCTTGAAGATCCAAAGTATCTTTCAGCACTCCTCATTTATCTACAAGCTCAAAAACAGGAAATTCCCAAGCATCTACGAGATTTACTAGGTGCTGAAGGCTTGCCTGCTCTTAATTACTACTGGCTAGAAGTTCTCTTGCAAGGCCTTCTCTATCAGACTCCTGACTGGTATGAGGATCCGCAGGAGACAAAGAAAAAGATAGAAGCTGAACTGAAATCAAGAGGGTTGATTGAAAAACGTCAGGTTTTCTTGGTCAAATCCAAGGCCAATGACCAAATCCTCAACCAATCTCTAGGAAAACTAGCTGGTATCGCATCTATTTTTGAAACCGAGTATGCCAGCCTCGGAAAAGACTTGAGACAACTAGTCCTAGCAGACTATATCCGTAAGGACTTTGCTAACTATCTAGGGGACGATCAAGCTGCAATCACGCAATTAGGTGTCCTCCCTTATTTTGAAACTATTCGCAGAAGTGCACAAAAGCAAGGCTTGTCTGTCCCTATAGCAGTCCTTTCTGGTAGTGTCGTTATCATACCTGCCAGTGTCAAGGCAGAACTTCAAGCACTCAACCCAAACACTAGCTTGACCTTCTCTGCCATCGGAAAACTCGATCAAGGTGCCTATCTCCAAGTAGGCTTTCCATCCAGCTTTAAGGGGATGGTCGCAGCAGTGACCGAGCTCTTCCAACGTGGTTCTATCCAGGTCTTGGTCGGAACCAAGTCTCTCTTGGGAGAAGGATGGGATGCGCCTTGCGTCAACTCTCTCATCCTCGGAAGTTTTGTCGGAAGCTTTATGCTTAGTAATCAGATGCGGGGCCGTGCCATCCGTATCTGGCCAGGACATCCAGATAAGACTAGTAATATCTGGCACCTAGTAGCCATCAAACCGTACAAAAATCCAGCCTTTTCTAAGGAAGATCAAGAGGAACTAGACCTCAATCCATATCAGGACTTACAAACCCTTGCCCGTCGTATGGACCATTTCCTCTGCTTGTCCTATAAGGAAGATACTATTGAAACAGGTCTGGATCGCTTAAACTTTCCTGAGTTTCCATTTAAGAAAAAGAAACTCGAAGACTATAACGAGAAGATTATGGAACTATCCAAAGATCGTGCCTCCCTTCGTAAAAAATGGCAGGAATCTCTCATTGTTGCTGACAAGATTGAGATTGTTAATGAAGTGGCGACCGACAGCAAACGAATTCCTCTGCTTGCCCTAGCGGATGCTGAAAAGTGGCTTCGCTACGCTCTGATGGTCTTTGCCATTAGTCTCCTGGCTTATGTCGTTCGACTAACCTTATTTGCCTTGCCATGGTTGACAGCTCTTTGTGTCCTCTTCCTAGCTATCACTGCCTTTCGCTTTTACAGCTACAAGAGTCCTTATAAACGCTTGCGCCAGATCGGTGAAGCTATTCGCAAAGCCATGGTGACTGCAGGGCATTTGTCTGATGATCAATCGCGCGTGCAGGTCGATGAGGACAAGGACAGCTTTAATGTCTTTGCCTATCTAAAAGGTGGCAGTATGCGAGACAAGGAACTCTTTTCGAAGGTTTTAGGGGAATTCTTTGCCCCTGTGGACAATCAACGCTACCTATTAGTCGCTCAAAAAGCACCAGCAGGACAGTCCAAGTATTTCGTAGTTCCTAGCCTCTTTGAAAAACGCAAGGAAGATGCCCAGCTCTTCCAAAATGCTGTCGCACCATATATAGGCAACTACCAACTCGTCTACACCCGCAACGAAGCAGGCCGAAAAATCCTACTCGAAGCCAGACTCAAATCCTTAGCCAACAAAAACGACCGCATCATCACTAAAAAGAAGGTCAAAAGTGCTTTGAAATAGAAGGAAGTGAGCGTTTTCTGTCTGGGATATGATATAATAATAGATAATTAAGAATTCGATAAATTGGAGAGATAGTCTGAAAGATATTGTTAGTAAAAATAGACAGTTCTGACTAGCAAAAGGAAGTTTTATGGCAAAGAGAAAAGATTTTTCTGAACTAACCAGGGTACAAATCCCAGCAGCTCTGCATCTCATGCGTATGGGCTATACCTATCTTCCTCGCAATGGGAAGGAAATTGCAGAAAGAGATCCAGATACCAATATCCTCGTATCTGTTTTTAAGGAGCAATTTTTAAAATTTAACAACTACTTGACAGAGGATGACTTTGAGAGAGAACTAGCCAATATCAAGTTGGAACTAGATCAAAACGATTTGGGACGTTCTTTCTTTAAACGTCTGCAAGGTCAGGAAGATACCCTTTATATTGACTGGGAGCATCCTGAAGCCAATACCTTCCATCTGGCGCTTGAAGTTACTTGTCAAAATGGTCAGGATGAATTTCGTCCGGATATCGTTATTTTTGTCAATGGTCTGCCTCTTTCTTATATCGAAGTGAAACAGCCCAATGCAATTCGTGATGGCAAGACTGGAATTCAGTCAGAGCAGGACAGAACCAGATACCGTTTTGAAAACCGTAAGTTCCGTCGTTTTAACAATATCACCCAGTTGATATCCTTATCTGATAACTTAGCGTATATCAGTGGACAAGGTCAGCAAAAACAGGGTTCTTATTACGGTTCAAACGCCTATTCAAAAACCAAATTTAATGCTTTCAAGGAAGAAAGGATAGAAGATTTCCTTCATTCCCTTTCCCCTCTAACCGAGGACCAAATCGACTTTGTCCTAGAAGACATGAAGCGCTTTGCCCTCAAATCTCAGCCAGAGTTTACAACAAACCTAAACCCTGATACACCTTGCAATGCCTTTCTGTCTTCTTTGTACCAGAAGGAACGTCTGCTCTTTATGCTTCGTTTTGGTCTTGTCTATGTAGAAGAAGAGAGTAAGGACGGTCAGATGCAACTGCAGAAGCACGTCATGCGCTATCCGCAGTATTTTGCAACACGTGCTATCGAAGAAACAATCGCAAAAGGTGTCAAGAAAGGGGTTATCTGGCATACCCAAGGTTCAGGTAAGACTGCCTTGGCCTTCTTTAATATTCGCTATCTAACCAACTATTTCTCAAAAGAGGGAATCGTTCCTCAGTTTTACTTTGTCGTCGATCGTTTGGACTTGGCAGACCAAGCCTTTAAGGAATTCACCAAACGAGGCCTAAAGGTTAAGCGCATTAATAACCCACAAGAACTAAATCAAAAACAAGATGGCTATGATGTCGCTGTGGTCAATATCCAGAAATTTAAGGATGATTCAGATCTGACAGACCGCTCTGGTTATGACCTCAATCGTCAAAATGTCTACTTTATCGATGAAGCCCACCGTTCTTACAATGAACGAGGTTCCTACCTGCCAAATCTCTATCAAGCAGATACCAGGGCCATTAAGATTGCCTTGACTGGAACCCCCCTCATCACCTATAAGAAAGATGGCAAGACCAAGGAAAGTCATGCGACCACACGTGATATCTTTGGGGATTATATCCACAAATACTACTACAACCAGTCTATCGATGACGGTTTTACCCTACGCTTGATGCGAGAAGATATCGAGACGTCTTATAAGGATAATCTCAGATCTATCAACGAAGAGATCCAACGTGGCGACCTGTCCAAGGAAGATATCTTTGCCCATCCACATTACGTAGAGCCTATGTTGGACTTTATCATTGAAGACTTTAATCGTGCTCGTGATCTGGTCTTTGATGATCAGACTATCGGTGGTATGATTGTCTGTGACTCGTCCAAGCAGGCGCGTGAACTTGAAAAGCAATTAAAAGAACGACGTCAAGCTGGCTCAACCACCTTGACTTCCGCTCTCATCCTCCATGATGAGGGAGACAAGGAAGAGAAGAAGGACAAGGTAGATGCCTACAAGGAAGGTAAAATTGACCTTATCATCGTCTACTCTATGCTCCTGACAGGATTTGATGCACCTCGGCTCAAGCGCCTCTATCTAGGGCGCAAGATCAAGGCTCACAATCTTTTACAGACTCTAACCCGTGTCAATCGTCCTTACAAGGACTACCTCTTTGGCTATGTCATTGACTTTGCGGATATTTCCAAGGAGTTTGACAAGACCAATCGTGCCTATCTGGAAGAACTCAATCAAGAGTATGATACGGCGCTAACAGGAGAAAACGGCGAGGATGTTTTTGGCTCGCTCTTTGTGTCAGCAGATGAGATTTCTCAAGAGTTGAGCAAGACCGAGCATATTCTCATCGACTATCCAACGGACAATCTAGAATACTTCTCCCAAGCTATCAATGATATCAAGGATAAGAAGCAGTTAATCGATCTTCGTAAGGCCTTGGAGTCTATCAAGCAGTACTACAATATCGCCCGTCTCCTTGGTTACGACCACCTGCTCCAGCAGATTGATATTGCTCAGATTGCAACCCTGCTCAATGTCCTCTCTAGACGGATGCTGACACTGTCTCTGATCGATAAACCAGACGATTTCTCCAGTAGGACTCTCTTAAATCTTGCCATGTCTGAAACTAGCTTTAGCTTTGTCAAGATTGCAGAAGAAGAACTTCGTCTAGCAGCCAATGACTTGGAAGACTTGAAACGTCGAGTTGCAAGTGGCATTAAAAATCAACGTGATGAAAAGGATCCTGAGTGGGTCACTCTCTACGAAGAATTCCAGCGCATCATGAAAAAACACCTGATCCATGGCCAAGAAGGCTTCACCATGGGAAATATCAAAGAAACCCAAAAAGACTATGAGGAGCTCTTTAAGTCCGTGGAGGACTATCATACTCGTATGAGACGCCTAACCATGAACTTTAATGGAGATGAGATGGCAGCTCGTTCCTACAAACACGTGACCAACTCGACTATGGTTAGTGAGTTTCCTGCTATTTACCATGTCATTAAGGGTTCTAAAGTCAGACTAGACCGTAAAATCGGTCAAAACCAAGGAGTACTCGATAACGAGGACTTTCTCAAGAAAATGATTCGAGAAGAAGCTCGGATTGAAATGAAAACCAACCAATCTGCAAGTAGTTTGACAAGAGAGGATTTTAATTATATCGTCGAGTCACTATTTGAAGGATATGAAGAGGAATACCAACACTAATGAATGAAACATACAAAGTCCAAGTCCAAGGCTTGGTAGATGATTTGAAAGCTGTCTTTACCCACGCGGGACTAGGAGGAGAAGCGGGTGAATACAAACTCCTCACCCAATCCTTCCTCTACAAATTTTTAAACGACAAGTTTTTGTATCAAGCCAAGGTCCTAGATGAGTCCAACACCTATGAAAACCTGCTGGCTATGAGCGAGGAAGACTATGACTGGCTTTTGGAGGATATCGGTACTAGCACAGCCTGGATCAAGCCAGACCAGTTGATCGAAACCCTTCACCGTCAGCAAAACGAAGCAACTTTCTATGAGACTTTTGAAAATACCCTCAACCAGATCGCTATTGACAATAATGATATCTTCTCTGTGCATACAGACGGCGATACAGCTATTCGTCTCTTTGATGAGCGTCTGATTACGGATACCATCTCAGATAGCAGTAAGCGCAACGAAGTAGCAAAGGCCATCATCAATCTCCTTGCACGAGTTAAGTTTGATGAGACCATCTTTTCACAAGGTTTCGACTTTTTCTCGACTCTCTTTGAGTATATGATCAAGGACTACAACAAAGATGGTGGAGGCAAGTATGCTGAGTACTATACGCCTCACTCTGTGGCTAAGATTATCGCTGATATCTTAGTGGGAGATGATAAACCTCAAAACGTGCGGATCTATGACCCATCAGCTGGTTCTGGAACCTTGCTTATGAACCTGGCTAGTCGTATCGGTGTAGATAAGACCACTGTCTATAGTCAGGATATCTCGCAAAAATCGTCTAATCTTCTCCGTCTCAATCTGATCTTGAATGGACTGCAACACTCCATTCATAATATCGTACAGGGAAATACCATCATCGCTAATCGACATCCTGAAAAGATGGACTATATCGTGTCCAATCCTCCTTTCAAGCTGGACTTTTCAGAGTGGCGTGATCAAGTGGAGACCTTGCCAGAAGCTAGTGAGCGATTCTTTGCAGGTGTGCCCAAGGTTCCTGCCAAGTCTAAGGACAAGATGGCGATTTATGAGCTCTTTGTTCAGCATATCATCTACTCCTTGAAGCCAGATGGTCAGGCAGCCGTTGTCCTACCAACAGGCTTTATCACAGCCCAGTCAGGGATTGACAAGACCATCCGTCAACACTTGGTGGACAATCAAATGCTGGCAGGTGTTGTCTCTATGCCGTCCAATATCTTTGCGACGACAGGAACCAACGTCTCTATCCTCTTTATCGATAAGAAAAACAAGGGCGATGTCGTCCTCATCGATGCCTCAAACCTCGGAACCAAGGTTAAGGAAGGCAAGAACCAAAAGACTGTCCTGTCTCCTGAGGAAGAGCAGAAGATTGTCGAGACCTTTATCCAGAAAGAAGCCGTCGAGGACTTTTCAGTCACCGTCTCTTATGAAGATATCAAGGAGAAAAACTACTCTCTCAGCGCCGGTCAATACTTTGACATCAAGATCGACTATGTAGATATCACAGCAGAAGAGTTTGAAGCTAAGATGACCGCCTTTCAAAACAAACTCACCGATCTCTTCCAGCAATCGCATGCACTAGAGCAGGAGATTACAGAGCAAATGAAGGGGATTAAGTATGAGTGAGTGGAAGTTTTTAACTTTGAAAGAAGCAGAACTAGAGTTTATAGATGGAGATAGAGGAGTTAATTACCCTAAGAAATCAGATTTATTGCCAGAAGGTGATTGTGTTTTTCTAAATACAGGTAATGTTAGACAAAATAGCTTTGATTTTTCTAATTTAGATTTTATTACAAAAGAAAAGGATAATTTACTAAGGAATGGTAAGTTACAAAGAGATGATATAGTTCTTACCACAAGAGGCACAGTAGGGAATGTTGCCTTATATTCTCAAGAGGTTCCGTTCAGTAACATTAGGATTAATTCAGGAATGGTAATAATTAGGGTAAACAAGAATTTCTGGCATCCCTATTTTATTTATTTGTTTTTTCAATCACATCTTTTCAAAAAACAAATCAGTAGACTTATATCTGGTAGTGCTCAACCTCAGTTACCAATTTCAATTTTAGAAACTGTTAGTATTCCTCAATTAACATTGGATGAACAGAAAGAAATTATTTTTAATATTAAATCTATTGACCAAAAAATCCAAATCAACAACCAAATCAACCAAGAGTTGGAAGCCATGGCTAAGACCCTCTATGACTACTGGTTTGTACAGTTTGATTTCCCAGATCAGAATGGCAACCCCTACAAATCATCAGGCGGAAAGATGCTCTATCACCCAGAACTCAAACGTGAAATCCCAGAGGGGTGGGGAGTGGAGAAGTTGTCTTCAATACTCGAAATTGGTAGAGAGACAATAAATCCAATGAAAACTCCTAAAGAAGAATTTAAATATTATAGTATACCAGAATACGATGTTTCAGGTTCTTTCTCATATGAGCTTGGAGAAACTATTAAAAGTAATAAATTTTTAGTTGAAAAAAGTGATTTATTAGTTTCAAAACTCAATCCATGGTTTAATCGAGTTGTGTATAATTTAGAAGAAAGTGCAATATCATCAACAGAGTTTATTGTATGGAAAACTATTAATCGATTTGAGAAAAATTTTTTATATCAAGTTGCAACTAGTGAAGGATTTATTGAATATTGTACACGATTTGCAACAGGGACATCAAATAGTCATAAAAGGGTGTCGCCTGATATAATGGTTAGTTTCCAGATTCCATTTGAAAAAACATATATACAGAAATTTGGGGAAATTACTGATAGCATTAGAACTCAAGTTTTACAAAACAATGAGCAAAACCAAGAACTCATCCAACTTCGCGATTGGCTCTTGCCAATGCTGATGAATGGACAGGCCAAGGTGGAGTAGAGGAATCTAAACTAAAAGAGATTTGCATGTTTGGAAAATAAATTTCTGCTAGAGTCTATATCTATTCCAACAGGTTTTATAGCTTTGTAAGAAACGACAATTGACAGGGAATCCTAACTAGTTTAATGTGGTAGAATAGATAGAATGTAAAGATTTTACTTGAAGATTTCCATAGAAAGGAAGACGATGACACCCAACTATAAAATAACAGAAGAAATATTGAATCTCGTGCAGAAGATTTCTGAGTTGGCGACTCAACTTTCTTTCGAAACGAGGGAACTACACCTACGCAAGGAAAATCGAATTCGCTCTATTCAGTCCTCTTTAGCTATTGAGAATAATAGTCTTTCTCTAGAGCAGGTGACTGATGTTATAGAGGGAAAAAGAGTTCTAGGCCCTCTTAAGGATATCCATGAGGTCCAAAATGCTTATGAAGCTTATGAGAAGGTTTTTCGCTTAAATCCATATAGTATAGATGATTTTTTATTAGCTCATCGATTGTTGACACAGGATTTGGTCAAGCATCCTGGACAGTTTCGATTAGGCGATGTGGGTGTTTTTGATGGAGCAGGGAAAGTTGTTCACCTTGGAGCGAGACCACAGTTTGTTCCTAATCTGGTATCGGATTTATTTGTTTGGGCTGAGGCCAGCCATATATCTGATATTGTCAAATCTTGCATCGTGCATTTTGAGTTAGAAATTATTCATCCCTTTGAGGATGGGAACGGTCGTATGGGTCGGATGTGGCAGAGCCTAATTTTGAGTAGATGGAATCCGTTATTTGAGTGGCTTCCTGTCGAGTCTGTTATTTACCGACATCAGTCAGGATATTATCAAGCCTTAACTGATAGTAATGAAGCTAATGATTCTACAAAATTTATCCAATTTATGCTTGATGCGATTTTAGAAACCTTGCTTGATTATGGTCAGCAAAAAATTGATAGTAGGAACAAGTCGGTTAAAGTGCTTTTGAAACCACGTGAGCTAGCTATTTTTGAAAAAATAGAGTCTTATCTTATAGAGCATTATCAGATAACAAATGCAATTGCACAAGAACTAACAGGTTTAAGTGCGGCAACCATGCGTCGTTATCTCCAACTATTTGTAAATCAAGGTTTATTAGAAAAATCAGGAACTACAAAAAACACTATTTATTCGCTCATAATTCGCTCATAATTCGCTCATTTTTTAGTAATAACTTTGTTCCGTATTTCCTGGGAACTAGTAGAAGTTAAGGAGAAATATGGAAAACAACAACCAACGTGCCCTTTGTCAGCAACTCTGGGCGGAAAATAAATACCTTGTTTTGAGTCATTCCAGCAATATTTACAAGGACATTCGCCAGTATCTTAAGCAAGAAGTGGTGGGGCTGAGTCAGATTCAAGAGATGATTGACCGTGCCTGCCAGATTCCAGAACACAGGGGTCAGGTTTGCAATGCTTTTCAGCATATTTGGGGCTATTTCAAGAAGAAAGCAACGGAGACTGAACGCAAGGATTATATGTTCTTACTGGAGCGTTATCACTCTGGTCATGCCACCAAAGAAGAATTAATTGTTAAGACGAGAGACTTGCTTGAGCGTTATCCAAACGCTTATCTGCAACATTCTACCTTGCTGAAAGGAGACTCCCATGAGACTTTGGCATGAGGCTTTGATTTCACAACTTCCCCGTCCTCAGCTCTTGGGGCAGCATCGAGAGTGCTGTGCCCTTCGTGGCAATGGTTGGGGCAGAAAGCATGCGACGGTGGACTATGTCTTTACCCACTCGCCCTATCGTCTCTATGCCTATCATCGCTTAATCATGGAGGAGATGGGTAGCCGTGGTTACAAGGTCAGTCCGGAGTGGCTGGATAAGAACTACCGTGGCAAGACCTGCCCTCCTTATCAAGACTTAGCAGAGGAAAAGCTGAAAAGTCCTATTTACAGCGAACATGATGCTGCCTACTATGAGGTGTGTCTGGACAATCTCCGTGACAAGGGGATAGAGCTGGAGTAATATTAAGGATTTTCTCCAATATATAACTCTTTTCGTAATTTTTTCGAATAATAAGAATGGGACCTTTAGAATGATTCTAAGGTCTTCTTTTTATAAGTATTTGGATTTACTTTTAATAACTTTTAAGTTATAATTAAATTGAAAGAGGTTGCTTGGTGCACACGATTTACTTCTATAAGGACAAAAATGGAAATGAGCCAGTCTTGGATTATATGAGAGAATTGGCCTGTCGTAAAAGTAAGGATAGTCGCATAAAACTCAATAAACTAAACGACTATATCGAGCTACTTAGTCAGCATGGGACTAGAGCTGGTGAACCCTATATGAAACATTTGGAAGATGAGATATGGGAATTAAGACCTCTTAGGGATAGGATTTTATTTGTAGCTTGGCTTGATGGGAGTTTTGTTCTTTTACATCATTTTGTCAAAAAGACTCAAAAGACCCCTAGAAGAGAAATTGAAAAAGCCAAGCGTGAACTGAAGGACTTAAAAGAAAGAGGAGTAAGTGATGAAAAATAGTGCCATTGGGAGTAATTGGAAGGATGTTCGGTCAGAGCTCTTTACCAAGGAGGAAATCCTTGAAAGTGATATGCGGGTAGCAATTATGAGTGAATTGATTAAGGCTAGACGTGAGCAAGGAATTAGTCAGAAAAAGCTAGAAGAACTCAGTGGAGTGAGCCAGCCTGTTATTGCTAGGATGGAAATAGGTAAGACGAGCCCTCAGTTAGATACCGTCTTAAAAGTTTTAGCCAGTTTAGGAAAGACATTGGCAATTGTCCCCCTTGAGCAGGAAAAAGGTTGATAGGAAGAAGTTGGAAAGCTTTAACAAATTTAACAGTTATAGTATCTCAAGTGTATAATTTAGAAAAATTATGCTTTATTAAAATTAAGTGCGAACGAAGTGAGCTTTTTGATGATATTTCCCGCTATAGTGGTATTCTAGATAATAATTTTTTATTATCTAGAACGGGATTTTTGAGACATTCTGGCTCAAAAATTAGGGATGAAATTACGAAGTAATTTGCTCCCGTCCGCACTTTTCAAGGGGAATATCAAAATGAAGAAAAAGACATATAGTCTTTTCTAATACCAAGCCATAGGTAGCTTTCCATTCACTATTATTTTGCGCAGAACATAGCAACCTTGAAAGGCTACTAATCTATATCTATCAAAGGATTTGGGGAATCTTCTCCAAATCTTTTTTTGTACTTTAAATCGAGATATAGTTTCAAACTATATCAAAGCCTAATTTTTTACAATTATACAGACAGTTTCTTTTCTGTTAAGATAGTTTCAACAACAATTTTTGGAGGACAAAACATGTCAACTACAATTATCGGTTTCCCTCGTTTGGGTGAATTCCGCGAATTAAAATTTACAACTGAAAAATACTTTAGAAAAGAAATCTCAGAAGAAGAACTCTTGGCTGCTGCTAAAGAATTGCGTGCAAAACACTGGAACATCGTCAAAGAAAAAGGCATCACTGAAATCCCATCAAATGACTTTTCTCACTATGACAACTTCCTTGATGCTGCTTTCCTTTTCAACGTAGTTCCTGCATCAGTACAAAACTTAGAATTGTCTGATCTTGAACGTTACTTTGCTTTGGGACGCGGTTACCAAGGAGAAAAAGGGGATGTTCGTGCCCTTCCGATGAAAAAATGGTTCAACACTAACTACCACTACATCGTTCCTAAATTTGAAAAAGACACTCAAGTAAAATTGGCTGGTCACAAGATTTTCGATGAGTTCCAAGAAGCTAAAGAACTTGGTCTTAACACTCGTCCTGTCCTTGTAGGTCCATTCACTTTCCTTCAATTGTCAGACTTTGAAGAAGGTGTGAAAGCAGAAGACTTCGTAGATAGCTTAGTAGCTGCTTACCAAGATGTTTTTGCTAAATTGGCTGAACTTGGTGCAACTCGTATCCAACTCGATGAAGCTGCTCTTGTCAAAGACTTGACAGAAGAAGAAAAAGCTCTCTTCTTGAACCTCTACAACAAACTCTTGGCTGACAAAAAAGGTCTTGAAGTATTGCTTCAAACATACTTCGGTGACGTTCGTGACGTTTACGCTGACCTTGTGAAATTGCCAGTAGATGCGATTGGTCTTGACTTCGTTGAAGGTAAGAAAACTCTTGAACTCGTTAAAGGTGGCTTCCCAGCTGACAAGACTCTTTATGCAGGTATTGTCAATGGTAAGAACATCTGGCGCAACAACTACGAAAAGAGCTTGGCTGTTCTTGAGCAAATCCCAGCTGAAAACATCGTTTTGACAAGCTCATGTTCACTTCTTCATGTGCCATTTACAACAGCTAACGAAGAATTTGAACCAGCTATCTTGAACCACTTTGCATTTGCAGTTGAAAAATTGGATGAGATCCGTGACTTGGATGCTATCCGCAACGGTCAAGGTGCAGAAGCTCTTGCAGCAAACAAAGAACTCTTTGCGACTGAACGTGTTGGTGAAAATGCGGAACTTCGTGCTCGTATCGCAGGATTGACAGATGCAGACTACACTCGTTTGCCAGCCTTTGCTGAACGTGAAGCTATCCAAGAAGAAGCTTTCAAACTTCCAGCTCTTCCAACAACAACAATCGGTTCATTCCCTCAAACAAAAGAAGTTCGTGCTAAACGTTTGGCCTTCCGTAAGGGTGAATTGTCACAAGAAGAATACGATGCCTTCCTTGCTGAAACCATCGACGAATGGATCAAATGGCAAGAAGAAGTAGGATTTGACGTGCTTGTACACGGTGAATTCGAGCGTAATGACATGGTTGAGTACTTCGGACAAAACTTGTCAGGTTACCTCTTCTCTAAGAATGGTTGGGTACAATCATACGGTATGCGTGGGGTTAAACCACCAATCATCTGGGGAGATGTTACTCGTCTCAACCCAATCACTGTCAAATGGTCTAGCTACGCACAAAGCCGTACGGACAAACCTGTTAAAGGTATGTTGACTGGACCTGTGACCATCCTTAACTGGTCATTCCCACGTGAAGACATCTCTATCAAGGATTCTACTCTTCAAATCGCTCTTGCAATCAAGGATGAAGTTCTTGACCTTGAAGCTGCAGGCGTGAAAATCATCCAAATCGACGAGGCTGCTCTTCGTGAGAAATTGCCACTCCGTCGTAGCGACTGGTACGAAGACTACCTTGACTGGGCTATTCCAGCCTTCCGCTTGGTACACTCAACAGTAGCTCCAGATACACAAATCCACACTCACATGTGTTACTCAGAATTTACAGATATCATCCCAGCTATCGACAACATGGATGCGGACGTTATCTCATTTGAAGCTAGCCGTTCAAACCTTGAAATCTTGGACGAACTCAAAGCTCAAAACTTCCAGACAGAAGTGGGTCCTGGAGTTTACGATATCCACTCTCCTCGTGTGCCTAACGAAGGCGAAATCGACCACACCATCGAAGCCATCCTTGCTAAAGTACCAAGCAAGAAAGTATGGATCAACCCTGACTGTGGTTTGAAAACACGTGGTATTCCAGAAACGAAAGAAAGCTTGATCCGCCTTGTAGACGCTGCGAAAGCTGCGCGTGAGAAATTGTAAGAAAAGACAGTTCTCTCTACACGGTTGATCAGTAAGAAATCAACTAGAAAAGGTTCATACATATGTCACGTCAAACACCGTCCCTCTCATTTGAAGTTTTCCCTCCAAACCCAGAAGTAGGCAATGACAAAATTATCGCAGCCCTGAAAGACATGCAGGGCTTGGCACCACACTTCATCAGTGTGACTGCTAGTAATAATAAATTTAATATCAAAGAGACGACGGTTCGTTTGGCAGACTATATCCAAAATGACTTGGAGATCCCAACCATTGCGCACTTGCCAGCTATCTATTTGACTAAGGATAAGGTGGCTGAGACCATTAGAGATTTGGACAAGGTTGGTGTTCAGAAAATCTTGGCTTTGCGTGGGGATATCATTCCAGGTGTTGAGCCACAGAAGGATTTCCGTTACGCCACAGACTTGATTGAGTTTATCACTGAACAGGCACCGCATTTTGATATTGTTGGAGCTTGTTATCCTGAAGGACATCCAGACTCGCCAAATCAAATCTCAGATATCCAAAATCTCAAGAAAAAAGTGGATGCAGGATGCTCAAGTCTTGTCACTCAGCTATTCTTTGACAATGAGCGTTTCTACGATTTCCAAGACAAGTGTACCTTGGCAGGGATTGATGTTCCTATTCATGCAGGTATCATGCCAATCCTCAATCGTAACCAAGCTCTTCGTCTCTTGAAGACTTGTGAGAATATCCATCTCCCACGTAAGTTCAAGGCTATCTTGGACAAGTATGAGAATGACCCTGAGTCACTCAGAGCAGCAGGACTTGCCTATGCAGTAGACCAAATCGTGGACTTGGTAACGCAAGACGTAGCAGGCGTGCATCTCTACACCATGAACAATGCAGACACTGCTCAGTACATTCACCAAGCAACCCATGCCTTGTTCAATCACCAACCTTAAAATAATCAAAAGCAAACCATTCTACTTTTCATAGCAGAATGGTTCCTTTTTTATAGAAAAGACCGTACTTTTTAAGAAAAATATGATAAAATAGACTCTGTACGTACTTGATACAAAGATGAGGGTATAAACGATATTTCAGCAGTCTTAATCTTATATCAAAGAGATGTGAGGTAAAGAATCAGACCTAAAGTATTTTCGGAGTTGAACACGGGCTAAATCCCTAGTGAAAAAGATAGATTTCCTGATGTGCATCGCACACTGCGTCAATCTCCTATTTTCATATGGGATTCTTAACGCCCTTTGTATCCTGATTTTTGTAGGCAAGGCGTATAATTTTATCAATCCAAAGGGGATTAAAATGACAAAACATGTGTTTCAAACGACTTTTGCGGGTCGTGAGTTGATCGTAGAGACTGGTCAGGTTGCTAAGCAAGCAAATGGCTCTGTTGTGGTACGTTACGGTGAGTCAACTGTCTTGACTGCTGCCGTTATGTCTAAGAAGATGGCAACTGGGGATTTCTTCCCTCTCCAAGTCAACTACGAAGAAAAAATGTATGCGGCTGGGAAGTTTCCTGGTGGCTTTATGAAACGTGAAGGACGTCCTTCAACAGACGCTACTTTGACAGCGCGTTTGATTGACCGTCCAATCCGTCCAATGTTTGCGGAAGGTTTCCGTAATGAAGTGCAAGTTATCAATACTGTTCTTTCTTACGATGAAAATGCATCTGCACCAATGGCAGCTATGTTTGGTTCATCATTGGCCTTGTCTATCTCAGATATTCCATTTGACGGACCAATCGCTGGAGTACAAGTAGGTTATGTGGATGGCCAAATCATCATCAACCCAACGCAAGAACAAGCAGAGCAATCGCTTCTTGAATTGACAGTAGCAGGTACTAAGCACGCCATCAACATGGTAGAGTCTGGTGCCAAAGAATTGTCAGAAGAAATCATGTTGGAAGCTCTTCTCAAAGGACACGAAGCTGTCAAAGAATTGATTGCTTTCCAAGAAGAAATCGTTGCGGCAGTTGGTAAAGAAAAAGCAGAAGTTGAATTGCTTCATGTAGATGCTGAATTGCAAGCAGAAATCATCGCAGCCTACAACAGCGATCTTCAAAAAGCTGTTCAAGTTGAAGAAAAATTAGCTCGTGAAGCTGCAACTCAAGCCGTTAAAGACCAAGTCACAGCCGTTTACGAAGAAAAATATGCAGATCACGAAGAATTTGACCGTATCATGCGTGATGTGGCTGAAATCTTGGAACAAATGGAACACGCAGAAGTACGCCGTTTGATCACAGAAGACAAGGTACGTCCTGATGGTCGTAAGGTCGATGAAATCCGTCCTTTGGATGCGGTTGTTGACTTCGTTCCTCGCGTTCACGGTTCAGGTCTCTTTACTCGTGGACAAACTCAGGCTCTTTCTATCTTGACTTTGGCGCCAATGGGTGAAACACAAATCATCGATGGTTTGGATCCAGAGTACAAGAAACGCTTTATGCACCACTACAACTTCCCACAATACTCTGTAGGGGAAACTGGTCGTTACGGTGCGCCAGGTCGTCGTGAAATTGGTCACGGTGCTCTCGGTGAGCGTGCCCTTGCTCAAGTATTGCCAAGCTTGGAAGAATTCCCATATGCCATCCGTTTGGTAGCAGAAGTTTTGGAATCAAACGGTTCTTCATCTCAAGCCTCTATCTGTGCCGGCACTCTTGCCCTTATGGCTGGTGGTGTGCCAATCAAGGCACCAGTAGCAGGGATTGCTATGGGTCTCATCTCAGATGGAAACAACTACACAGTATTGACAGATATCCAAGGTTTGGAAGACCACTTTGGAGATATGGACTTTAAGGTTGCAGGTACTCGCGACGGGATTACAGCCCTTCAGATGGATATCAAGATCCAAGGGATCACTGCAGAAATCTTGACGGAAGCTCTTGCTCAAGCCAAGAAAGCTCGTTTTGAAATCCTTGATGTGATTGAAGCTACTATTCCAGAAGTTCGTCCAGAATTGGCTCCAACAGCTCCGAAAATTGATACCATCAAGATTGATGTGGACAAGATCAAGATTGTCATCGGTAAAGGTGGAGAAACCATCGATAAGATCATCGCTGAAACAGGCGTTAAGATTGATATCGACGAAGAAGGTAACGTATCTATCTACTCTAGCGACCAAGATGCTATCAACCGTGCTAAAGAAATCATTGCTGGTTTGGTTCGTGAAGCCAAAGTGGACGAAGTCTACCATGCCAAAGTTGTTCGTATCGAGAAATTTGGTGCCTTTGTCAACCTCTTTGACAAGACAGATGCCCTCGTTCACATCTCTGAAATGGCTTGGACTCGTACTAATAATGTAGAAGATTTAGTTCAAATTGGTGATTTTGTAGATGTGAAGGTTATTAAGATCGATGAAAAAGGTCGTGTAGATGCTTCTATGAAGGCACTCTTGCCACGTCCGCCAAAACCTGAACGTTCAGAAGAAAAAGGGGATAAAGGTCATCGTCATGGCGATCGTCCTCGTCACCACCACAAGGACCACAAACCTAAGAAAGAAACTACAGAAACACCAAAAGACTCAGAATAAGAAAGGAGAAATGTATGGGATGGTGGCGTGAAACCATTGATATCGTAAAAGAAAATGATCCAGCGGCTCGCACTACCTTGGAAGTCTTGCTGACTTATCCTGGTGTCAAAGCCTTGGCTGCTCACCGTCTCTCTCATTTTCTCTGGAAACATGGCTTTAAGCTTTTAGCTCGTATGCACAGCCAGTTTTGGCGTTTTTGGACGCAGATAGAGATTCACCCTGGTGCTCAGATCGAATCAGGTGTCTTTATTGACCATGGAGCAGGACTTGTGATTGGGGAGACAGCTATCGTTGAAAGAGGTGTTCTTCTCTACCATGGGGTTACTCTTGGTGGGACAGGTAAGGATAGTGGCAAACGCCATCCGACTGTTCGTAAAGGAGCTCTCATCTCTGCTCATGCCCAAGTCATCGGACCTGTAGAAATCGGTGAAAATGCCAAAGTCGGTGCTGCAGCGGTCGTTGTGGCAGATGTTCCTAGCGATGTGACGGTTGTCGGTATTCCTGCTAAGATTGTTCGTGTTCACGGGCAAAAGGATGAACCAACCATTCACGAAGTCGAAGAAAAACGTGAATACTACGTCAATAAACTTGAGCAGGCTAGAGAAGCCAGTCACAGGTCGTCTGGTTTGTAATGAGAAGTGACTCTTTAATTAGGAGGTTAGGCCGATGCTATTAGAAGAATTCGAAAATGTACCTGCTGTTATCGAGCCAACTGATCGAAGCCTCCTTAGTGGTGGAGAAATCTGTGATACGATTATTTTATCTTTTAATGGAGAAATCGTTGAACGAGTAAAGCAGTTTGAAGATGTTTACGAAGGTGGCTATCTAACCAATATAAATGGTAGATTTCCATGGTATATCTATGAAAAAGATGGGAGTAAGGTAGCAGTTACTATAGCTACGATTGGAGCCCCGATGGTTGTTGGACTCTTAGAAGAACTCAAAGCAAGAGGATTTAAGAACTTTATTGTTTTGGGTTCTTGCGGAGTTCTAGATCAGTCTATTCAGGCAGATAAGATTATCCTACCAAGTTCAGCTCTACGTGATGAAGGTACAAGTTACCATTACGCTCCTGCAAGTGATGAAATAGCTTATGATGAAACTCTACTCTTAACCATAGAAGAAGCTTTAAACAAATCTGATATTGAGCACATTCGAACAAAGGCTTGGACCACAGATGCTTTCTATCGTGAAACAGCTGATAAGGTCAAACGTAGACTAGCAGCAGGTGCGACTGTTGTAGATATGGAAGCCTCAGCAATCATGGCTTGGGCACAGTTTCGACAAGCAAAAGTTTATCAATTTTTTTATACAGCTGATTATGTTGACCATCATAATCATGAGTGGGATGCAAGATACGAAGAAAGAAAAGCAGATGCTATGACTTTCTTTGAGATAGCATTAGTAATTGCTAGAGAGTTGGATTGAAACGACTTTTTACGATAAACAAGACACAGAAAGGAGTCAGTGAGTGATTAAAATCTATGACACCATGTCTCGTGATTTGCGAGATTTTGTCCCAATCGAGGACGGCAAGGTTAAAATGTATATCTGTGGGCCAACTGTATACAACTACATTCACGTGGGGAATGCTCGTTCGACAGTAGCCTTCGATACCATTCGTCGCTACTTTGAGTACCGTGGCTATGAGGTTGCCTATATTTCTAACTTCACGGATGTGGATGATAAGATTATCAACCGAGCTAAGGAAGAAGGCATCACGCCTCAAGAAGTAGCGGATAAGTACATCGCTGCCTTCCGTGAAGACGTGACGGTTCTTGGTGTTAAGCCTGCGACTCGTCATCCTCGTGTAGTCGAGTTTATGGCTGATATCATCCGCTTTGTCTCTGACCTGATTGAAAAAGGTTATGCCTATGAGAGTCAAGGAGATGTCTATTTCCGTGTGGAAAAATCCCACAACTATGCTAAGTTAGCCAATAAAACTCTAGAAGACTTGGAGTTAGGTGCTTCAGGTCGAACAGATGAAGAAACAGCTCGCAAGGAAAATCCGGTAGATTTTGCTCTTTGGAAAGCAGCCAAGCCGGGTGAGATTTCTTGGGACAGCCCATGGGGTCCTGGTCGTCCAGGCTGGCATATCGAGTGTTCGGTTATGTCAACGGAGATTTTGGGTGATACTATCGATATTCACGGTGGTGGAGCTGACCTTGAGTTTCCACACCACACCAACGAAATTGCCCAGTCAGAAGCCAAGACAGGCAAGACCTTTGCCAACTACTGGATGCACAATGGTTTTGTCAATATCGACAATGTCAAGATGTCTAAGTCTTTGGGTAACTTTATTACGGTACACGATGCCCTCAAAACTATCGATGGTCAAGTGCTTCGTTTCTTCTTTGCGACTCAACACTACCGCAAACCTATCAACTTTACGGAAAAGGCAGTGCGTGATGCCGAGACCAATCTCAAGTATCTAAAGAACACTTATGAGCAACCATTTACTGGAACTGTAGATGCAGAGGAATTGCAAGCTTTTAAAGATAAGTTCGTGGCCGCAATGGACGAGGATTTCAATACAGCAAATGGTATCACAGTCGTCTTTGAAATGGCCAAGTGGATCAACTCAGGCAACTATGATGCAGCGGTTAAGGAAGCTTTTACGGCTATGTTAGAGGTCTTTGGTATTGTTTTTGTCGAGGAAGTTTTGGATGAAGAAATCGAAGCCTTAATTCAAAAACGTCAAGAAGCGCGTGCTAATCGCGACTTTGCGACAGCAGACAAAATTCGTGATCAACTAGCTGCTCAAGGAATTAAGCTACTGGATACCAAGGATGGAGTGAGGTGGACACGTGATTGATGTCAATCTCATTAACGGGATTGCCCTAGCTTTTGAAGGAGATGCAGTTTACTCTATGTATGTTCGTCGTCACCTCATCCTTAAAGGCATGACCAAGCCCAATAAACTCCACCAAGAGGCTACCAAGTATGTGTCAGCCAAGGCTCAGGCTCGTTTGATTTCATTGATGTTGGAGGAGCAAGTCCTGACTGAGAAGGAAGAAGAGATTTATAAACGGGGTCGTAATACCAATAGCCATACCAAGGCAAAGAACGCAGATGTAGTGACCTACCGTATGTCTACAGGTTTTGAAGCGGTCATGGGTTATCTTCATATGACCGAAAATGTGGAGCGCCTAGAAACCTTGATTTCTTGGTGTATCCAAAAAGTGGAGGGCTAGGAAATGATTGCAAAAGAATTACTAGACTGGTTTCCACAAGCTCAAATCGTAGACCAGCCAATTGATAAGGAAGGTTTTCTTACGCTACCAGTTTCCTCGCAACAGTGGATTTTACTGGAGGAAGTTGGACTAAGTGAACGTGAGAAACAGTTGGTAGCCCTCCTAACCCAGCAAGAGCAAACGATCTCGCTCAATCCTTGGTATAGTTATTTGATTGAGGGCAAGGGACAAGCACCGCAAAGTTTTAAAAAGCTACAAGTTATCTATTGTCACCTTTCCTATTACCAACAGGAAAACTTGACTTCTTGGTTGGATATGATGAAAACCCTCTTTCCTAATTGCGAGACAGTGCTTCAGGTGGGAGCTCAGGATTACCTATTTGTTCTCCAACAGGACAAATACACTTCTGTTCGGTCTATCTTGATGGATACCTTGGAAGCCGTAGAGTATGACTTTGGGGTTCGCTTATCCATCATGCTGGGGCAGGTTTGGTCGCAAACAGGAAATCAGAGTTTGATAGACTTAATCAAAGCAGAACGTGACTTGTTCAAAAATTGGTGGCGACAAGGACACCAAGGATTCCATACGTTTTCTCAGCTCTACCTTTGGAGTATGGTTGAAAAAATGGTGGATCTTGGTTTGATCAAAGATTATCTACACCAGATGATTTTGGACCAGGATCAAATTCAGGAAATCATTCTCTCCTTATGGGAAAATAGTGCAGTCCTAACTAAAACAGCACAACAACTGTATTTGCACCGCAATTCTCTCCAATACAAGATTGATAAATGGGAAGAGTTGACAGGGCTTCAGTTGAAAGAATTGACAGATTTGACCTTGTGTTATCAATTGATTTTACCAGATATTATTTAAAGTTTTGTGCAAGTTGCACAGAACTTTTTTATTTTTTTGGTCACCTTGCCATAGAAATGTAAAGCGTTTTCATTTATAATAAAACTATCAAAAATTAAAGGAGTTCACCGAAATGGTAGAATTAAATCTTAAAAACATTTACAAAAAATATCCAAACAGCGAGCACTACTCAGTTGAAGACTTCAACTTGGACATCAAAGACAAAGAATTTATCGTTTTCGTAGGACCTTCAGGATGTGGTAAATCAACTACTCTCCGTATGATTGCAGGTCTTGAAGACATCACAGAAGGTACTGCATCTATCGATGGCGTTGTTGTCAATGACGTAGCTCCAAAAGACCGTGACATCGCCATGGTATTCCAAAACTACGCTCTTTACCCACACATGACTGTATACGATAACATGGCTTTCGGTTTGAAATTGCGTAAATACAGCAAAGAAGACATCGACAAACGTGTACAAGAAGCAGCAGAAATTCTTGGTTTGAAAGAATTCTTGGATCGTAAACCAGCTGACCTTTCAGGTGGTCAACGTCAACGTGTTGCCATGGGTCGTGCGATCGTCCGTGATGCAAAAGTATTCTTGATGGACGAACCTTTGTCAAACTTGGATGCGAAACTTCGTGTATCCATGCGTGCTGAAATCGCTAAAATCCACCGTCGTATCGGAGCTACAACTATCTACGTAACTCACGACCAAACAGAAGCGATGACACTTGCAGACCGTATCGTTATCATGTCAGCAACTAAAAACCCTGCTGGTACTGGTACTATCGGACGTGTTGAACAAATCGGTACTCCTCAAGAAGTTTACAAAAACCCAGTTAACAAATTCGTAGCAGGATTCATCGGAAGCCCAGCTATGAACTTCATCAACGTAAAATTGATCGGTGACCACATCGTTGGTGACGCCTTTAACTTGAAAGTTCCAGAAGGTGCTTTGAAAGTTCTTCGCGATAAAGGTTACGAAGGTAAAGAATTGATCTTCGGTATCCGTCCAGAAGACGTGAACGCAGAACCTGCTTTCCTTGAAACATTCCCAGAATCAGTTGTGAAAGCAACTATCTCTGTATCAGAATTGCTTGGTTCAGAATCTCACCTATACTGCCAAGTTGGTAAAGATGAATTCGTTGCTAAGGTTGACGCACGTGACTACTTGCAAGCTGGTGCAACTGTGGAACTTGGATTTGACTTGAACAAAGCTCACTTCTTCGATGTAGAAACTGAAAAGACAGTTTACTAAGATAGATTTGAATAAAACAACACTACTAGAGTTTTTCTAGTAGTGTTTTTTTATAAAGTTTAGAAACTCGGATAGAAGGAGACTTTACTAGTTTTCTTATTGACTAAAAAGTGTTAAAATGGTAGGAAGAACTGGAGAGTATGCATGCCAAAAGAAGTAATTTATTCTGGCGATGAAGTCGTCGCTTTAACGCAAAAATATTTATCGAAAGAGGATGTGGCTTTTGTCCATAAGGCCTTGGTTTATGCTGTAGAGTGCCACAGTGGCCAATATCGTAAATCAGGCGAGCCTTACATTATCCACCCTATCCAGGTAGCAGGTATCTTGGCTAAGCTCAAGTTGGACGCTGTCACTGTTGCCTGTGGTTTTTTGCATGACGTGGTAGAAGACACAGATGCTACTTTGGATGACTTAGAGCGCGAGTTTGGTCATGATGTTCGAGTGATTGTAGACGGTGTTACCAAGCTTGGTAAGGTCGAATACAAGTCTATAGAAGAGCAGTTGGCTGAGAATCACCGCAAGATGCTTATGGCCATGTCAGAGGATATCCGCGTTATCTTGGTTAAGCTCTCTGACCGCTTGCACAATATGCGTACCCTTACGCATCTTCGAAAGGACAAACAAGAACGTATTTCCAGAGAAACAATGGAAATCTATGCACCACTTGCTCACCGTTTGGGGATTTCAAGTGTTAAGTGGGAACTAGAGGATCTTTCCTTCCGTTACCTCAATCCGACAGAGTTTTACAAGATAACTCATATGATGAAGGAGAAACGTCAAGAACGTGAAGCCTTGGTCGATGAAGTTGTGACAAAACTTGAGGAGTATTCATCTGAGCGCAATCTTACAGGAAAAATCTATGGCCGTCCTAAGCATATCTACTCTATTTACCGTAAAATGCAGGACAAGAAAAAACGCTTTGAGGAAATCTATGACCTGATTGCCATTCGCTGTATCCTAGATACTCAGAGTGATGTCTATGCCATGTTGGGTTACGTTCATGAGCTATGGAAACCAATGCCAGGACGTTTCAAGGACTACATTGCCAATCGTAAGGCCAATGGGTACCAGTCTATCCATACGACTGTTTATGGACCAAAAGGACCAATTGAGTTCCAGATCCGTACCAAGGAAATGCACGAGGTTGCTGAGTACGGGGTTGCGGCTCACTGGGCCTACAAAAAAGGAATGAAAGGTCAAGTTAATAGCAAGGAATCTGCCATTGGGATGAACTGGATCAAGGAGATGATGGAGCTCCAAGACCAGGCGGATGATGCCAAGGAATTTGTAGATACTGTCAAAGAAAACTATCTGGCAGAAGAGATTTATGTCTTTACTCCAGATGGGGCGGTTCGTTCTCTTCCAAAGGATTCTGGACCGATTGACTTTGCCTATGAGATTCATACCAAGATTGGGGAAAAAGCGACTGGTGCCAAGGTCAATGGTCGTATGGTACCTTTGACTACCAAGCTGAAAACAGGGGACCAGGTTGAAATCATCACCAATCCAAATTCATTTGGACCAAGCCGTGACTGGCTCAATATGGTTAAGACCAGCAAAGCCCGTAACAAAATTCGTCAATTCTTTAAAAACCAAGACAAAGAATTGTCCATCAATAAAGGCCGTGAAATGCTGATTAGTCAGCTCCAAGAAAACGGCTATGTGGCCAATAAATTTATGGACAAGCGCCACATGGATGAAGTCCTTCAAAAAACCAGCTACAAGACAGAAGAAGCCCTTTTTGCAGCCATTGGTTTTGGAGAAATCGGAGCCATTACCGTCTTTAACCGTTTGACGGAAAAAGAACGTCGTGAAGAAGAGCGTGCCAAGGCTAAGGCAGAAGCAGAAGAACTGGTCAAGGGTGGCGAAGTCAAAGTAGAGAACAAGGACACGCTTAAGGTGAAGCATGAGGGTGGAGTTGTCATCCAAGGTGCTTCTGGGCTCTTGGTCCGGATTGCCAAATGTTGTAACCCTGTTCCTGGTGATGATATCGTCGGTTATATTACCAAAGGTCGCGGAGTTGCCATCCACCGTGTGGACTGTATGAACCTTCGTTCACAGGAAAACTATGAGCAACGTCTGCTAGATGTTGAATGGGAAGACCAATTTTCAACCAAGGAATATATGGCTCATATCGATATCTATGGACTCAACCGTTCTGGCCTTTTGAATGATATCTTGCAAGTCCTATCAAACACAACTAAAAATATCTCGTCGGTTAATGCCCAACCGACCAAGGATATGAAATTTGCCAATATCCATGTATCCTTTGGAATTTCTAACCTTTCAATGTTGACAACGGTGGTTGATAAGATTAAGAGTGTACCTGAAGTGTACTCAGTTAAACGGACCAATGGTTAAGTATGATCGATACAGTCAGAAAGGATTTCTATGAAAATCATCGTTCAGCGAGTCAAGCAAGCTCAGGTTTCTATTGAGGGGCAGTTTCATGCTCAAATCAAACAAGGCCTCTTGCTCCTAGTGGGTGTTGGACCTGAGGATCAGCAAGAGGATTTGGAGTATGCAGTGAGAAAACTGGTCAATATGCGGATCTTTTCGGATGACGAAGGCAAGATGAACCTATCTGTTAAGGATATCCAAGGAGAAATTCTCTCCATCTCTCAATTCACTCTGTTTGCTGATACCAAAAAAGGCAATCGTCCAGCCTTTACAGGCGCCGCTAAACCAGATATGGCTGAGGCCTTCTATCAAGATTTTAACAAGGAACTAGCCAAGGAAGTTCCTGTTGAGACAGGAGCCTTTGGAGCAGATATGCAGGTAGAACTGGTCAATGATGGGCCGGTAACTATCATCCTTGATACAAAAAATAGATAAAAAAAACCAAGCTTGTTAGCTTGGTTTTTTTGTGACGGATTTAGTTCATCTTTTCAACATAGAGCTGTTTGGCGATTTCTAGACTTACCAAGAGTTCTTCATTGTTGTGAAATAAAGTAAAGGTATTAGAGAAATCATCAAACTGTTGAACTTGGAGTTTGTCTCCGATATTGATGCCATGTTTTTCCAGATATTTTAGGAGATCAAAACTATCGTGAACGCGAGTCAGGAGATAGGTTCCAGCTTCTTTGGTTTCTGATAGTGGTAGGTTGTTGATTTCAACCAAAAGCTCTCCTTTAGCAGGAATGGTACCACCGTGAGGGCAAGTTTTTGGGAAACCTAGCATACTTTCTAATCTCTCTACAAAAAAGTCTGAAACGGTATGTTCTAATACTTCAGCTTCCTCATGAATTTGGTCACTGGTATAGTCTAGATGGTGAACCAGAAAAACCTCAATTAGACGATGTTTACGATAAAGTTCTGATACAAGTGTTAGACCAATATTGGTTAGCAAGTATCCTTTCTTCTTATCTTTTAAGATGAGATTTTCAGACTGCATGCGCTTAATCATTTCAGTTACAGCTGGAGGAGATACCTGCATCCGAGCAGCAATTTCCTTATTTGTAATCTTAGGAACATCCATGCCAATCTCATAAATACATTTTAAGTAGTCTTCTTTATTTGGTGTCATTCGCATTTCCTTGTTTATTATCTCCATCTAGTATACCAAAAAAGAGGCTGGGACAAAAGTCCTAGCCTCTCAATTGTCTTTGGATTGTCGAGCAAGACGCAGTGGTTGAGTGGACTCTACTACGCTGATTTCATCAGCTTTTACAGCCCTACTCAACTGTGCGGAGGTGGGACAACGAAATCGAATTCTAACGAATTACCGATTTCTGTCCCACTCTCTATTGCTACAAGAGCTGGACTTAGTTGAGTTCTTTTGCAGCTGCAATAGCGGCTTCAAAGTCTGGCTCGCTGTTGATATTGTCTACGTATTCAACGTAGCGGATGGTATTATCGGTATCGAGAACAAAAACTGCGCGTGCAAGCAGATGCCACTCATTGATTAAGAGGGCATAATCGCGTCCAAAGGAGTGGTCGAAGTAGTCTGAAAGCATGATGGCATTCTCAATTCCCTCTGCGCCACACCAGCGTTTTTGTGCAAATGGAAGGTCCATAGATACCGTTAGGACAACAGTGTTGTCTAAGCTAGCCAATTCTTGGTTAAAGCGACGAGTCTGAAGCGAGCAGATGCCTGTATCGATGGAAGGGATGACACTCAAGATCTTTTTCTTGCCTTCAAAGTCAGCCAGTGTTTTTTTAGAGAGGTCAGTCGTTGTGAGAGAGAAATCAAGTGCTTTGTCTCCTACTTGTAGTTGTTTTCCTGTAAACGTAACAGGGTTTCCAAGGAATGTAGTCATAAGCTACTCCAATCTTTTTTCTTTCATTTTACATTAAATGTTCAGACTCTTCCAATAATTTGACTGAAATTTAAATAGACAAAAAACGCCAATTCATGGTGACTGACGTTTTTAAAAACTTATTTAGCTAAACCTTCAGAAATCTTGTCAAGGTTATATTTCATCATGTTATAGTAGCTGTCGCCTTCTTTACCTTCTTCAGCGATTGAGTCAGTAAAGATTTGAGCATAGATTGGGATGTTTGTGTCTTTAGAAACAGTCTTCATTGGACGATCATCTACACTGGACTCAACAAATAGTGATGGAACTTTCATTTGGCGAAGTTTTTCAACCAAAGTCTTGATTTGGTCAGGTGTTCCCTCTTCTTCAGTGTTAATTTCCCAGATGTAGGCACTTGGTACACCGTAAGCTTTGGAGAAGTATTTGAAGCATCCTTCGCTGGTTACGATGAGTTTCTTGTCAGCATCAATAGCGTTAAATTTATCTTTGGCTTCCTTGTCAAGCTTGTCTAGTTTTTCAGTGTATTCTTTGAGATTCTTTTCGTAGAATTCCTTGTTGTTAGGATCTTTAGCGATGAGTTGCTTAGCAATATTTTGAGCATAGATGATCCCGTTTTCAAGGTTGAGCCAAGCATGTGGATCTTCTTTCCCTTTTTCATTTTGCCCTTCTAGGTAGATGACCTCAACGCCTTCACTAACCGCAAAGTAGTCCTTGTTTTCAGTTTTCTTGGCATTCTCAACTAATTTTGTAAACCAGGCATTTCCACCTGTTTCAAGGTTGATGCCGTTGTAAAAGATTAAGTCGGCCTGTGACGTTTTTTTGACGTCTTCAGGAAGGGGCTCGTACTCGTGTGGATCTTGTCCAACAGGCACGATACTATGAAGATCAATCTTATCTCCAGCGATATTCTTAGTAATATCAGCGATAATTGAGTTTGTAGCTACGACCTTTAATTTTTGGTCACTTGTGGCCGTGTCTTTTTTTCCAGTAGAGCATGCTACAAGAGCAATTACGGAAAGAAAGAGAACCAGCAATGCACCTAATTTTTTCATTAGATTCCTCCAGAGGGGATTCCCTCGTTATTGTTTGATTTTTTTATTTTTCAGTTTCAGATAGCGCTGTTTTGGTGCGATAAAGAAACTGATGAGAAAGAAACTGGCAGATGTCAGCACGATACTTGACCCTGCAGCTAGGTTAAAGCTATAGCCGATAAAAAGTCCCAAGACAGAAGCTAGAGCTCCCAAGCCTGATGAAAGAAAAATCATGCTCTTAAGACTATTGGCGTAGAGATAAGCTGTTGCAGCTGGGGTAATCAGCATGGCTACAATAAGGATAGTTCCGACACTTTGCATGGCAGTCACTGACACCAAAGTCAAGAGTATCATGAGTAGATAGTGGTAGAAATTAACTGGCATGCCCATAGCTTTGGCTAGGAGTTCATCAAAGGATGTAATCAAGAGTTGCTTGAAGAAAATCCCGATAATCAATAGAATGAGAGCTCCCATACCGATGGTAATATACATGTCTATGTCTTGCACAGCTAAGATATTCCCAAAGAGAATATGGAAGAGGTCAGTCGAGCTTTTAGCCACACTAATCAAGATAATGCCCAGAGCCAATAAAGATGAAAAGGTAATCCCAATGGCAGTGTCACTCTTGATAATAGAGTTCCCCTTGATGTAGGTGATGATGACAGAGGCAAGCAGTCCAAAGATGATAGCACCAATAAAGAAGTCAATTCCTAAAATAAAAGAAAGAGCTACACCAGGTAAGACAGCGTGCGAGATAGCATCTCCCATAAGGGACATACCACGGAGAATGATAAAGCATCCGACCGCTCCAGCAACAATACCAATCACAACAGCTGTAATCAAGGCATTTTGGAGAAAGTGGAAGTTCTGCAATCCATCTATAAATTCTGCAATCATAGGTCACCTCCATTGAAAAAGAGTCGGTCACCATAAGCTTGTTTGAGATTGGCTTGGGTGAAGGTCTCCTTTGTTGGACCAAAGGCAATTAGCTCCTTGTTGAGAAGGAGTACCTGGTCAAAATAATGGGCAACCTTGCCGAGGTCATGGTGAACGATAAGGACAGTCTTGCCAGCTTTTTTAAGTTCTCTCAGCGTGTTCATGATGATCTCTTCACTGACAGAGTCAATCCCCACAAAGGGCTCGTCTAAGAGAATATAATCAGCATCTTGAACTAGACAACGGGCAATCAAGACACGCTGGAATTGGCCACCAGAGAGTTGACTAATCTGACGATCTGCGTAGTCAGAAAGTCCAACAATTTCTAGTGCTTCAGCCACCTTTTGCCAGTGGTTTGCTTTTAAAGTGTGAAAGAGTGGAATGGATGGATAGAGTCCCAGAGAGACACATTCTTTTACCTTGATAGGGAAGTTGTAGTCGATATGAATTTTTTGCTCGACATAGGCAACTTTCTTAAGAGATTTTTTCATTTCTTTATCTTCGATAAAAGCATGTCCTTCATGTGGGATAATGCCCAGCATACCTTTTAATAATGTTGATTTCCCGGCGCCGTTTGGACCAATAATTCCGGTAATCGTTGGTCCTTGGAGCACTAGTGAAATATCCTTAAGTGCCAACGTTTCTTTGTAGGAGACACTGAGGTTTTCGATACGTATCATACAGTTGTATTCCTCCTGGATTTTAATATACCTTAATTTTATTTTTAAGTCAAGTTAATTTTGGTAAAAATTTAAAATATTAATGATGAAATCGATCAGTAAGAGACGGCATTTTTAATTGCATTCCCCAGGGATTTTTGCTAAGCTAAGAATAAGTGAAATTAGGAAAGCGAGAACAAGATGACACGTTATCAAGATGATTTTTATGATGCCATAAATGGTGAGTGGGAAAAGACTGCTGTTATTCCAGCAGATAAATCGAGAACAGGTGGTTTTATCGACCTTGACGAAGAAATTGAAGAGTTGATGCTAACGACAACCGACAAATGGTTGGCAGGTGAAGATGTGCCAGAAGATGCTATCCTAGCAAACTTTGTCAAGTACCATAGTATGGTCAGAGATTTTGACAAACGAGAAGCAGATGGAATCAAACCAGTCCTTCCTTTGCTTAAGGAATACCAAGATTTGAAAAGTTTTGCGGATTTTGCAAGTAAACTAGCAGCATTTGAATTAGCTGGTAAACCAAACTTCCTTCCATTTGGAGTATCACCAGACTTTATGGATGCTAGAACCAATGTTCTCTGGGCTAGTGCACCAGGAACTATCTTGCCTGATACAACCTACTATGCGGAAGACCATCCTCAGCGTGAGGAATTATTGAACCTTTGGAAAGAAAGTACTTCTAATCTTCTCAAAGCCTATAACTTCTCAGATGAAGAAATCGAAGATTTGCTAGAGAAACGATTGGAATTGGACCGCCGTATCTCAGCTGTCGTACTTTCAAACGAAGAGAGTTCAGAGTATGCCAAACTTTACCATCCATATTCTTATGAAGATTTCAAAAAGTTTGCACCTGCCCTACCTTTAGATGACTTTTTCCAAGCTGTTCTTGGTCAAGTACCTGATAAGGTCATTGTAGATGAAGAACGTTTCTGGCAAGCAGCAGAGCAATTCTATAGTGAAGAAGCTTGGCCTTTACTCAAGGCAACCTTGATCTTAAGTGTGGTTAATCTTTCAACGAGCTATTTGACAGATGAGATTCGTATCTTGTCAGGTGCCTACGGACGAGCTCTTTCAGGAGTTCCAGAGGCTCAAGACAAGCGCAAGGCTGCTTACCACTTAGCTCAAGGACCATTCAAACAAGCCCTGGGCCTTTGGTATGCCCACGAAAAATTCTCTCCAGAAGCCAAGGCGGACGTAGAGAAAAAAGTGGCGACCATGATTGACGTTTATAAGGAACGTTTGGCTAAAAACGACTGGCTGACTCCTGAAACTCGAGAAAAAGCCATCGTTAAACTCAATGTGATCAAGCCTTATATCGGTTATCCAGAAGAACTGCCAGCTCGCTATAAGGACAAGGTTGTAGATGAATCTGCTAGCCTCTTTGAGAATGCCCTAGCCTTTGCGCGTGTGGAAATTAAGCACAGTTGGAGCAAGTGGAATCAGCCGGTTGACTACAAGGAGTGGGGAATGCCTGCTCATATGGTCAATGCCTACTACAATCCACAAAAGAACTTGATTGTCTTCCCAGCTGCTATCTTACAGGCACCATTCTATGACTTGCATCAGTCATCTTCTGCCAACTATGGTGGTATTGGTGCAGTTATCGCCCATGAAATCTCTCACGCCTTTGATACTAATGGAGCTTCCTTTGATGAAAATGGAAGTCTCAAGGATTGGTGGACTGAGAGCGATTATGCAGCCTTTAAAGAAAAAACACAGAAGGTTATCGACCAGTTTGATGGCCAAGAATCTTACGGTGCAAAAATCAATGGGAAACTAACCGTGTCAGAGAACGTTGCCGACCTTGGAGGAATCGCTGCAGCGCTAGAAGCTGCTAAGAGAGAGCCAGATTTCTCAGCTGAAGAGTTCTTCCATAACTTTGCTCGTATCTGGCGTATGAAAGGTCGTCCAGAGTTGATGAAACTCATGGCTAGCGTCGACGTACACGCGCCAGCTAAACTTCGTGTTAACGTCCAAGTGCCAAACTTTGATGACTTCTTTACAACCTATGATGTCAAAGAAGGGGACGGAATGTGGCGTTCACCAGAAGACCGTGTGATTATTTGGTAAAGTAAGTCCTTAACCAAGTATCATCTTGGGATTAATGATTCTTTTTTAAAGTTTATCCATCTGATAATACAATACTACCGAGGTTAACATGAAGAAATTTTTAATGATGCTTTCAGCTATTCTTTCGATTTCAGTTTTGGCATCTTGTGGTCTCAATAAAAATAATAGCAATACAGAACCTTCGTCTGCACTATCATCTGTATCCGAAGACGATAAGTCTAGTACATCAACAGAAGCAAAGACTGAGAATACTAGTGACTCTTCGACCAAGTCGTCACAATCGACTGCTGAAAATAAGAAGGAAACTGGACAAGATGTATATAAAGAAGTGATTGAACGTTATAATCACTTTACAGACCTTTTAAAGCAAGGTAATAGAGAAGATTTATACCAGGAAAATAAACAACACAAGATTGCTTCAGAAGAATATAGCCTGATTTTTTCTCGAATGGATTATCAAAATGCACCAGACTTTAAATATGCCCTTCTTGATTTAAATAAGGATGGTCAAGACGAGTTGCTTATTGGTGATGAAAAATTTGTTTCAGCCATTTATTATTTGGAAAATCAAAAACCAAACTTACTTCACACAGCTTATGTAGCTTCTGCAGGTGGTTTTCGCTCAGGCTTTGTTATTTACGAAAATGGTCTAGTCTCTTATGCAGACTGGCAGTCAACTCGTCCAGAAATGAACCTGGCTCTATATTCGTTTGATAAAAATGGAGTACAGAAGATTAAAGAAGCAACTATTCAAATCGGTGGTAATGAAAAAGCAGAGCAAGTTTTAGATATTTCTTCTGAAAAGCTTGATTTGTCTAACATTGACTGGAAAGAATTGAATCCAACTAATTAGTTTTGAATTATTTTTCTAATCAATGTTGATTCTACCGAGCAAGTAGTGATGTAGAAATTGAAGCTACACAAAAACCAAGGATGATTGTCCTTGGTTTTTATGTTTTAGAAAAATGGATTGAAAGTTTTTTCGTGAGCGATGGTCGTAGAAGGTCCGTGCCCTGGATAGACATCGTAGTTTGGAAGGGTGAAGAGCTGGGTTTGGACACTATGAAGGAGTTGTTCCATACTACCAGTTGGCAAATCTGTCCGACCAATGGTTTCTCGGAAAAGGGCATCTCCCGTTAAGACCAAGTGTCCATCTGGGAAAACCAATGAAACTCCACCGATAGAGTGGCCTGGCGTTGGTAAGACTGTGAAGCGGAATTCTTCAATCTGGTATTCTTCATGAAAGACATAAGTGTGTTCAGCTGGTTTGCAGATGACATCTGCCATATCGTCGTGTCGAGGGAGACCTGAAAGGTTGTCAACAGGAGTATAGAGCCAGCTAGCTTCACTTTCTGCCACATAGACTGGAGGATTTCCATAAGTATCTCTGACCAAGTCAAGACTCATAATATGGTCGTAGTGAGTGTGGGTCAGAAGAATGGCACAGACCGGTTTATTGATGGTTTCGATAGTCTTGCGAATGGCCTCCCAATGGCTACCAGGATCGACTACAATCAGGTGTTGCTCCCCTTCAAGATAATAAGTATTTTCATAGGCAACAGGATTCACAGTTTTATGGATTTTCATAGGATTTCCTCTTTCATAGATTTACAGTTTCTAGTATAACACAGAAGCACAAAATAAGGAATCAACAAGAAAGTCCCTCCATAAAAGAAGGGACTTTTTTAGACATTAAAAATGATTTTTCCAGGCTTGGAAGCGTGCATCCAGTAGGAGTTGTGTCAGGTTTTTTAAGATTTCGACTTGCTCGGGCTCCAGTGTCTGGGCTTGAGAAACAAGTTGTCGAACATGGTCGATAGCATTTCTAGAAGATAAATCATTGATGGAAGTGATTCCAGATTCTAGGATGGTTCCGAAAAAGAGATCAAAGTAGAGCTCTAGTTCTTCATCGGGCACACTGTCCACCCATTCTTTAAGAGTGTCTTTGATTTGGAGACTTTCGCTACTAATTTCCTCTAGTTGGACAAAGTGTTTGTCTTCAACCTGCCAACTAAAGGTGTCATGCTGGGCAAGACCGCCTAAAGCAGTGCTTCGAACGACGATTTTCTTATCAGGGATTTCCAGCATCATCCCGATGACAGAACCTTGTGGGACATAACGGTGAATTTTAGGGATAACATCTTGATAACCAGTCGTTTCTGTCAGATGAGCCTGCAAACCAGGAGCATCGTAGGTATAAACTGCTGATATCTTTTCCTGCAATTCAGGCTGGATTTGACTTGCAGCATAGACGGCTAGATTACCACCTTTAGAATGCCCAGCAAGAAGTACTTTTTGTTTTGGATGTTGGGTAAAGAAATCCTCTAGGTATTCAAGAGCGTGCCTTTGGGCAGGGATTTCCTTCATGTAGGTCATATGGAAATCTTCTTTCCAACCAATAATACTATCGTCTGTGCCACGAAAGACAATCAGATAAGTATCTAAATTAAGACGATAGGTCATAGCAGCGAACTGCTTTTGAAGTTCTGTGTCGACCTCGTTGACAAAATTAGAAAGTTTACTATTTTTAAAACGTTTGTGTTGGGCAAGCTGGTCTAAAAGTTGCAGACGTTCTTTATTGGTCAACATGGTGCTTTCTCGAGGGACGCGAGTTGCGACATCGCTTAAACGATTGACAGGCTGGTCCAATAGATTATCAAAAGAAAGATAGGTCAGCTCTGTCAAAGCAAGTACATCCAGTTCATTTAAGGGAAGATCATAAAAAGAATCGTATTGAACATCAGTTAGATAGTCAAAAATATTAGCCATGAGAATTCCTTTCTTAACTTTTATCATATCAGATTTACATCAATTTCGCTAGTAGTCAGAAGAATTTTGCTATAATATAAAAAAAGGAGGAGCAGATGCATAAGATTTTACTAGTAGAAGATGATCCAGTAATCCGTCAGCAAGTTGGGAAAATGCTCTCCGAATGGGGTTTTGAAGTAGTCATGGTTGAAGACTTTATGGAAGTTCTGACGTTATTTGTTCAGTCTGAGCCTCATCTGGTTCTCATGGATATCGGCTTGCCTCTCTTTAATGGTTATCATTGGTGTCAGGAAATTCGCAAGATTTCCAAAGTTCCTATTATGTTTCTGTCTTCAAGAGACCAGGCTATGGACATCGTGATGGCTATTAATATGGGAGCTGACGATTTTGTGACCAAGCCTTTTGACCAGCAGGTCCTTTTAGCTAAGGTACAAGGATTATTGCGCCGCTCTTATGAATTTGGAAGGGATGAAAGTCTCCTAGAGTATGCTGGAGTTATTCTCAATACCAAGTCTATGGATGTGCATGTCAATGGCAAAGCTATCAGCCTAACCAAGAATGAATTTCAGATTTTGCGAGTTTTATTTGAGCATGCAGGAAATATCGTAGCGCGTGATGATTTGATGCGGGAACTCTGGAACAGTGACTTTTTTATCGATGACAATACCTTATCTGTTAATGTCGCTCGTTTGCGCAAGAAACTGGAGGAAGAAGGTTTGATTGGTTTTATTGAAACCAAGAAAGGGATAGGGTATGGATTGAAACATGCTTGAACTTAAAAGTTTTTTTCTAGCTTATATCCGTTCGCGTAGTCGTTTTTTCGCTTTTATTTTGTTATTGACGGGTCTCATCTTTCTTTTTGATGTCCTATTTGTTAGTCAAGGACCTTACTTTAACTATTTTTTCCTTCTATCATCAGTTTTTTCCTTTATATTCTTGATATGGGATTTTTGGGTGGAATTGCAACGTTATCGTAAGGAATTGCTCTATGGCGAAAGAGAAGCTAAGTCACCAATGGAAGTCCTTCTAACTGAAAAATTAGAAAAAAGCGAAGCTGAGCTCTACCAAAAGAAATCAGATGCTGAAAACCGCTACAATGATTTAGTGGACTACTATACTCTCTGGGTTCATCAGATAAAGACACCGATTGCGGCCAGTAAACTCCTAGTGAGCGAGGTGGCGGATCGTCAACTGAAGCAACAGTTGGAACAGGAAATTTTTAAGATTGATTCATATACCAACCTCGTTCTCCAATATCTGCGCTTAGAAAGTTTCCATGATGATTTGGTGTTGAAGAAAGAAAATATAGAAGATCTGGTCAAGGAAGTCATTCGCAAATATGCCATTTTCTTTATCCAGAAAGGTCTAAGTGTCGATCTGCATGACTTGGATAGAAGGATTGTGACGGATAAAAAATGGCTGTTGGTAGTCATTGAACAAATCCTATCAAATAGTCTCAAGTACACAAATGAAGGTGGGGTTGAAATCTACATGGAAGGTTCAGACCTTTGCATCAAAGATACTGGGATTGGTATAAAAAACAGTGATCGGTTGCGAGTCTTTGAACGTGGTTTTTCAGGATATAATGGTCGAATGACCCAGCAGTCATCTGGACTTGGGCTTTATCTAACCCAGAAAATCAGCCAAGAATTAGGACATCAGATTCAAATAGAATCCGAACTTGGGCAAGGAACAACTGTGAGGATTAAGTTCTCTGAAGTGAATTTACTGATTGAATGAAAAGAATTGTGAAGAGCTTGGAAGAAACCTTTCAAGCTCTTCTTTAGACCTTGATATGGTGAGAAAAAGGCTCCAATTAGATAATACTCTTCGAAAATCAAATTCAAACCACGTCAGCTTCGCCTTGCCGTACTCAAGTACAGCCTGCGGCTAGCTTCCTAGTTTGCTCTTTGATTTTCATTGAGTATAAAATAGTTTAATCTTACAAAAATGTAAGATTAAAGGCCTCTTTTGTAAGGTTATGTTATGGCAAGTCCTCTTTTTTTGGAGTAAACTTAGAGCATAAAGAAAAAGGAGAGGAACCATGAAAACAATTTTACAAAAGAAACATACAAGTAAGCCGAGTCCAAAGGATATCGAGCGAGTTCAAATCGGCATCGAAATGATGCAAGCTCAGTTTCAATTAATGGGATATTAAAAAGGAGAAGTTAAAATGACACTATTAGATGTAAAACACGTTCAAAAGATTTATAAAACTCGCTTTCAAGGCAACCAAGTAGAAGCCCTGAAAGATATTCACTTTACTGTAGAAAAAGGCGATTATGTTGCTATCATGGGTGAGTCTGGATCTGGTAAATCTACTCTACTGAATATTCTTGCTATGCTTGACAAGCCAACGCGTGGGCAGGTCTTCCTAAATGGAACTGACACAGCTACCATTAAAAATTCTGAAGCATCAAGCTTCCGTCGTGAAAAGTTAGGCTTTGTCTTCCAAGACTTCAATTTGTTAGATACGCTTTCTGTTAAAGACAATATCTTACTCCCTTTGGTATTGTCTAGAAAGCCTATTACAGAAATGATGAAAAAATTGGTCGTAACGGCTGAAAATCTTGGCATCAATCAATTGCAGGAGAAGTACCCTTATGAAATCTCTGGAGGGCAAAAACAAAGGGTAGCAGTTGCACGGGCTATCATCACAGAACCAGAAATTCTTCTTGCGGACGAGCCAACAGGTGCTCTAGACTCTAAATCGTCTGCAGCCCTCCTTGATATCTTTGATCAGATTAACGAGCAAGGGCAAACCATTCTCATGGTGACCCACTCAACAGCAGCAGCTAGCCGTGCAAAACGTGTTCTTTTCATCAAGGACGGTATTCTCTATAATCAAATCTACCGTGGTGAAAAGACGGATCGTCAGATGTTCCAAGAAATCTCTGACACCTTGACTGTTATGGCAAGTGAGGTGAACTAGTATGTTTCGATTAACCAATAAGTTGGCCATATCCAACTTAATCAAAAACCGCAAACTCTATTATCCGTTTGCTTTGTCTGTCATTTTGGCAGTCACAATTAGCTATCTCTTTTACTCCCTAGCCTTTAATCCTAAAATTGTGGATTTACGTGGTGCATCTGCTATACAATTTACCCTACAACTAGGGCTTGTCGTTGTGACACTTGCATCTGCCATTATCGTTCTTTATGCCAACAGTTTTGTCATGAAAAATCGCTCCAAAGAACTGGGTGTATATGGCATGCTGGGCTTAGAAAAACGCCACTTGATTGGTATGACCTTTAAGGAACTCTTGATATTTGGGCTAGTAACAGTCACTGCTGGGATTGGAATTGGTGCCCTCTTTGATAATCTGATTTTCGCTTTACTACTAAAACTTGCAAAGATGAAGGTAGAGTTAGTTGCAACTTTCCAATGGTCTGTAGTGCTTTCAATCCTTCTGGTATTCGGTTTTATCTTTTTAGTCATCGTTTTCCTGAACTCTGTACGCATTATCCGTATGGATGCTCTCCAGCTTTCTAGAGAAAAAGCGAAGGGTGAGAAGAAGGGGCGTTTCCTAGTTCTTCAGACACTTGTAGGACTAATTACTCTAGGTGGTGGCTACTACCTAGCACAAAGCGTAAAAGATCCAGTTTCAGCAGTCTTAACTTTCTTCATAGCCGTTATGTTGGTCATTTTTGCAACCTACCTCCTATTCAATGCAGGTATTACAGTTTTCTTGCAGTTGCTCAAGAAAAACAAGAGATATTACTACCAACCAAATAACCTCATCTCTGTTTCTAACCTTATCTTTCGTATGAAGAAAAATGCTGTCGGATTAGCAACCATTGCCATCCTTTCAACCATGGTTTTGGTTACTATGTCAGCAGCTACTAGTATCTATAACGGATCTGAGAATATGAAAAAACTCATGTATCCTCACGATTTTGATGTTAAGGGACAACATGTAGAAGTTGAAGATTTAGATAAGCTTTTGACTCAATACGCTAGCGAAAAGAACCTAACCATCAGCAATAAGGACGTCCTCAATTATGCAAGTTTCGGTCTTTCGAGTCAAGACGGGACTAAATTAACCACCTTTGAAAAAGGGCAAAACAATGTCATGCCTAAGACAGTCTTCCTGGTTTTTGATCAAAAAGATTATGAAAAAATGACTGGACAAAAGCTAAACCTTACTGGTAATGAAGTAGGACTTTGGGCACGAAATGATCAACTTAAAGGTCAAAAAGCATTTAGTCTGAACAATCAGGACTATACGATCAAGCAAGAAATCCAGCAAGATTTTGCTATGAATCATGTTTCAAATCAATATGTTCTCTTGGTATCGGATTATAACTATCTAGTTGTACCAAATCTTCAAAACTTTTTGGAACAGTACCAAGATTCCGCTGTCTACACTCAGTTCTACGGTGGTATGGATGTAACTGCTAGTCAAGAGGAACAGTTAAAGCTAACTGATGATTTTGATGCGTATGTGAACAATTTTAGTCATAATCTCAAGAGTGAAGATGCTATGGTTTATAATGGAACTACTAAAACTGATGCAATTGCTGAAATGAACGCTCTCTTTGGTGGAATTCTCTTTATCGGTATTTTCCTCTCTATCATCTTTATGATTGGAACTGTACTCGTTATCTACTATAAACAAATCTCAGAAGGTTATGAAGACCGTGAACGCTTTGTGATTTTGCAAAAAGTTGGCTTGGATCAAAAACAAATCAAGCAAACCATTAACAAGCAGGTCTTGACTGTTTTCTTCCTCCCTGTAGTCTTCGCCTTCCTTCATCTAGCATTTGCCTATCATATGTTAAGTTTGATTCTTAAGGTCATTGGCGTAGTGGATACCGCTATGATGTTAAGTGTAACACTTTCTATCTGTGGTATCTTTGCCCTCATCTACGTACTTATCTTTATGATTACTTCAAGAAGCTATCGTAGAATTGTTCAAATGTAAAAACAGAAACATCAAAAAAGAGAGTGGGACAGAAATCGTTAATTCGTTAGAATTCGATTTCGTTGTCCCACCTCCGCACAGTTGAGTAGGACTGTAAAATCTGATGAAATCAGCGTAGTAGAGCCCACTCAACCACTGCGTCTTGCTCGACAATCCAAAGACAATTGAGAGGCTAGGACTTTTGTCCCAGCCTCTTTTTTAGTAGCTGGGATTTTGTCCCAGGTTTTATCTCTTATTTCTCAACACGTGATTTGTTGGCGATATCAGCTAGAATTGCTGCTACAAACTCATCATGTTTAAACATTAAAACGGTATCTACTTTCAGAGGAGATATCGTTTTTCTTCTTCGGATAAGGATACAAAAATTTCTTCCTTTCTCTATCTTTTAAATTAATTGATTTCTTCAGAGAAAGACTGTAAAATTTTTGATATAATGTTAAGAAGGGACTGATTCAAGACAGTCATATCTGGTCTTTCTTCCAGTCATTTTTCAAACAATATCAGTTGATAATCAGCTTAAATCAGATCTATCAGTTTGTCTATCTTTCTCTGATGGAGATCATGTCCTATCTTCACTTTGATTATTGGAAAAAACGGCTCGGTCAGGAGCTAGTATGAATAAGGAGAACAAATGAGACGTTTAAAAATGTTATGGCATATTATACAGGTTACGGGTTTTACTCGGTTTGCTCTGAGTTTTGTGACCTTTGTTTTTGGGTCAGGAGGCGTGCTTTTCCTAGTTGAACCTGCTATCACAAATTACGGAGACGGTCTTTGGTATGCTTTTGTGACTTCGACGACTGTCGGCTACGGGGATCTCCTAGCTGTGACCTTGATTGGAAGGATTACCAGTGTCTTCTTGACGATTTATGGGCTCATATTTTTTGGCTGTTTATCAGCTGTTATTATTAATTATTATACCGATTTAAATAAGGAAAGAGGAGAGGACAAATGACTGCCAATTATTCAACACGGGAATACCGTGAGAAATTATACGATGACCTTCATGTTCGATTGAGAGATACAGCGATTTTGATGTGTGCAATTTTTATTGCCTCTATCGGTCTAAATATGAATTCAACAGCTGTTATTATTGGAGCCATGTTAATTTCACCTCTCATGACACCGATTGTTGGACTGGGATTCGGTTTAGCTATTTTTGATACGCGTTTAATCAAGCAATCTCTAGAGGTTTTATTGACTCAAGTGTTGGTCAGTTTGCTTGTCTCGACTCTGTATTTCTGGATTTCTCCCTTGTCTTATGCAAGTAGCGAGTTGATCGCACGAACCTCTCCAACCATTTGGGATGTTCTCATTGCTATTGCTGGTGGGATTGCTGGTGTGATCGGTTCAAGGAAAAAAGAAGCAAACAATATCGTGCCAGGAGTAGCCATTGCTACAGCTTTGATGCCGCCTATCTGTACTGCTGGCTATGGTTTAGCTAATGGGAATGTACGATTTTTATTGGGGGCTCTCTATCTTTTCTTGATCAACTGTGTCTTTATCATGCTAGCCAACATTGTTGGAACAAGAATTTTGATGAGAAAATCTCCTTTAACTTCATTTAAAGAGCTGAGCATTAAAATGAGAATTGGCTTGATTTCTTTGATTGTATTGTTGATTCTTCCAGCTAGCTATTCGGCAGTTACTCTGACAATAGAACAAGCGCGCAAAGAAGGGATCAAACAGTTTGTAGGAAAAGAGTTCGCCAATTATACGGTTATTAATCAAGTCTACAAGTCAAGTAACAATGAATTGGTCTTGACGGTTGTTGGAGATCCGATTTCAGAAGAAGAATTAGAAACACTCCACCAAAAACAAGCCTCTTACGGTATTCAATCTGTTCAATTGAAAGTGAATCAAGTTCAGAACTCGCCAACATTAGATAGTGAAGCGACCAAGGAATTTTATGAAAACATTGACAAGTATATCGATCAAAAACTCTCTGAAAAAGATTCACAAGATGACATCGTAAAAGAAATTGAGGCAGACAAGGACTGAGGATATTCAACTTATCTAACTCATGGAAGCAAATCTTGGGAGGATATCCTATATCCAAAAGTTAATGGATAGAAAGGATTGTTGATGAGGATACTATTTGTGGTGGTTTGATCAATCACTACTAACTCAGGTTAAATAAAATATAAAAAGCAACAACTATTTCAGTTGTTGCTTTTTCTTACTGAAAAATATTTCTCAGACTGTGATCGTTTTATTTCTCAACACGAGATTTGTTGGCGATATCAGCTAGGATAGCTGCTACAAACTCATCTACTGACACAGTGTTTGTTTCTTTTTGTCCATAGCGACGAACGTTGACAGTTCTATCTTCCATTTCCTTGTCACCAACAATCAATTGGTAAGGAATCTTGCTAGTTTGTGAAGCACGGATCTTGAATTGCATTTTTTCGTTGCGTTCATCCACATCAGCACGGACACCACGGTCACGGAGCTTCTTAGCTACTTCCCAAGCGTAGTCTACATGTTTCTCGTTAGAAACTGGGATGAGGGTTACTTGGTGTGGTGCCAGCCATGTTGGGAAGGCACCTTTGTAGTTTTCAATCAAGATAGCTGTAAAGCGTTCCATGGTTGAGATAACACCACGGTGAATCATAACTGGACGGTGTTCTTCACCATCAGCTCCGATGTATTTAAGGTCGAAGCGTTCTGGAAGCAAGAAGTCAAGCTGAATCGTAGAGAGGGTTTCTTCTTTTCCAAGGGCAGTCTTAACCTGGATATCCAATTTTGGTCCGTAGAAGGCTGCTTCACCTTCAGCTTCAAAGTAGTCAACACCCATCTCATCAAGGGCAGCACGAAGCATGGTTTGGGCATTTTCCCACATTTCATCGTTATCAAAGTACTTGTGAGTATCTTGAGGGTCACGAAGAGAGAGGCGGAAACGGTATTCATTCAAGTTGAAATCTTCATAAACATCGATAATCAATTGAAGAGCACGTTGGAATTCTTCTTGGATTTGTTCTGGAGTAACAAAGAGGTGACCGTCGTTGAGAGACATTTCGCGTACACGTTGAAGACCTGTCAAGGCACCAGATTTTTCATAGCGGTGCATCATCCCGATTTCAGCGATACGGATTGGCAATTCACGGTATGAGTGAACATGGTGTTTAAAGACTTGGATGTGGTGTGGACAGTTCATTGGACGAAGGACGAATTCTTCCCCATCTCCCATATCCATAGTTGGGAACATGTCTTCTTGGTAATGATCCCAGTGACCAGAAGTCTTGTAAAGCTCTACAGAAGCAAGTGGTGGAGTGTAAACGTGTTGATAGCCAGAAGCCAACTCTTTATCGACGATGTAGCGTTCTAACTCACGACGGATTGTCGCACCATTTGGCAACCAGAATGGTAGACCTTGACCAACTTCTTGAGAAATCATGAAGAGATCAAGCTCTTTACCAAGTTTACGGTGGTCACGTTCTTTGGCTTCTTCACGCATTTGAAGGTAGTTTTTCAAGTCTTTCTTGTCGAACCAAGCTGTACCGTAGATCCGTTGCATCATCGCATTGTCACTATTTCCGCGCCAGTAAGCACCAGCTACATGGAGAAGGTGGAAGATTTGGATGCGGCCTGTTGATGGGACGTGTGGTCCACGGCAGAGGTCTACATACTCACCTTGACGGTAGATGGTCAAGCCACCCTCGTCTTCTGAGTGCTCTTCGATCAACTCCAATTTATATGGGTCGTTTTTGAAGATTTCACGGGCTTCATCTTTTGTCACTTCTTCACGAATAGATGGGAAGTTTTCTTTAACGATTTTTTGCATTTCTTCTTCGATACGAGGAAGATCTTCGTTAGAGATTTGACCTGCTTGGTTGTCTGTATCGTAGTAGAAACCATCTTCGATAGCTGGACCAACACCCAAGTGAATATCTGGGAAAAGGCGACGAGCGGCTTGTGCAAACAAGTGGGCTGCTGAGTGACGCAAGATGTCAAGAGCATCTTCGTGATCTGGTGTCACGATTTCGATGCTTCCATCTTCAGTGATCGCACGAGTAGTGTCGATGAGTTTGCCGTTGAATTTACCAGCAAGAGCTTTTTTAGCTAGAGAATTGCTGATGGATTGAGCAATTTCAAAAGTTGTAACGCCAGATTCGAATTCACGAACAGCGCCATCTGGGAAAGTAATTTTGATCATGGTTTTCTCCTTATCAATTATTCAAATATTTTAAGAATCTATTCTTTTATTGTAATAGTTTGTTTCTAGGATTTTTTGTAGCTCAGTTTTATGCCAGCCTGCGCCAATCATTATCTTATTAACATTAAATTCAAAACTCTGTTTATCATTCATCGAAAATTTAAGTTTATATCCTATAAACAGGCGCTTCTTAAATTGATATGCTTGGATATCTTCTGCTGAAAATTCTCCTACAATGTCTCCTAATTTCCCCATAGGGGTAATAGAAATGATGTAGATTCCTGTCTCGGTAAAAACAATTAAAAAGTAGGCATTTGCAGTGCCTCCCAAGCGCTGAGTTCCATAAATCGCATGCAGTGACTCAGCTATGTTAGAATCTAGGCCATGTTTTATTAAATAAGCCTTAATTTCTTCAAATTTGAATCCCATATAGATCTCCTTTATTTCATTTTATTTTTTATAAAATTATAGCAAAGGAAAAGTCCTCCCTCGCCATCCAAAAATAACAAAACAAAAAGCGACATCCTAAAAAGGACGTCGCAACGTGGTTCCACCTTCATTTATGTTCCTCAAAAAAGAGGGACACCTCTGATTGGCTCTAACGTGGCCACCGTTTTATGTTTGCATAAAAGTCAGTAGAGTAGTATCAGTTTAGGCTTCCTATGCGTTCTCAGCAACCACGCACTCTCTGGTAGAAAGGTTCTAAGTGACTTGTCTCTATGCATTATTATAGCATGATTGTGAGATTTTTCAAGGATTTTGTGAAAGTTTTTTCCTTTTCAGTTTTTGCACTAGATTCTTAATAGCTACACCGACAGCCATACCCGCGAGGGCAAAGATTTCATAGGCTAGGAAGTAGAGAAGGATAAATTCTCCGAAAGTAATGATAGTAAAGCAAAAGACCAAGCCAACTCCAATTAACCACCAAACTGAAAACTTGAAACGATAAGAGTAGAATAGTGATACTATGAAAGTCACTAGTGGAGAGAAGATAATAACGTTGCCGATGGTGAGCTCTTTCAAGATATAGTTTTTAGTAATAGTCCATAATAACAGCTCATAAAGTGGCCAATAAAAGAAAAATATGACCAGATAGTAGGGGAGATATTGCGAGAATTTACGCATGGTAATCACCTCTCTTTTCAAGATGTCAACTTAGATATCCTTCCTATAACTATTATAGCACTTTTGAGGTAAGAATAGTAAATCAGTTGACAAAGAACTTAGTTCTTGGTAGAATAAGAAATGTCGTAAAGACAAATAACTTCTTCTTGGTTACAGGCATGCCAACCTGTCACTCGGATGAAGCCAAATAAAAGGAGAAACATCATGGCAATCTCAAAAGAGAAAAAAAATGAAATCATTGCACAATATGCACGTCACGAAGGTGATACAGGTTCAGTAGAGGTTCAAGTTGCTGTCCTTACTTGGGAAATCAACCACCTTAACGAACACATCAAACAACACAAAAAAGACCACGCTACTTACCGTGGATTGATGAAGAAAATCGGTCGCCGTCGTAACTTGCTTGCATACTTGCGTAAAAACGACGTTAACCGTTACCGTGAGTTGATCAACTCTCTTGGACTTCGTCGCTAATCTTGCGTCTAAAACGTTTCTATACTTCGTTGGCTTCGCCTCGATGTACCATCAGTACAATCTTCGGCTTGCCGCCTAGTCTATAAACGATTTATCCAGCAAGAATCAAGCTCTCTGACTTCAGGGAGCTTTTTGTTTTTTGCCAAGTGCTTAGGCCGTGTTCAATTGAGCACATCTTGAAAATAAGGCTACTCTAATTGGGTAGCTTTTTATTTTTGTCACCTTACCTCGATATACTCAAGTATAATCTTTGGTTACGGTTCCTAACACTGTAAGGTAAAATAAACCAGAATGATCTCCCTTCGAGGAGATTTTTTGTTTCACTAACATTTTTGTACAATCTTCGGCTTGCCGCCTAGTCTACAAACGTTTTATCCAGCAAGAATCATGATGCTAAGGGCGATAAAAATCCGTATGAAAATAGGGAAAGGACACAGTGTTCGATGAACACAAGGAATTTCATCTTTTTCACTAGGATTTTAGCTCGAGCTCAAATAAGCTCTCTAGATTCAGAGAGCTTTTTATTTTTTGCCAAGTGCTTAGGCCGTGTTCAATTAACAAGATACAAAGGCAGTCAAAAGCACAAAGCAAAAATAGGAAAATTTGCGCAGAAACTTCAGTTTCTAGGAAATTTTATCTTTTTTGCCAAGTGCTTAGGCCGTGTTCAATTGAGCATATCTTGATAATGAAACTACTCTAATTGGGTAGCTTTTTTGTATGGATTTTAGCCCGAGCTCAAACTGACTCTCTGATTTCAGGGAGCTTTTTTATAATAAGATTACTCTATTATCTAAAATAGAATAAAAAATGGTTTCTACTCAAAACATGGTATAATAAATTTATATAGATAGAGTAAGATTGAGAAAAGAATTATTTTCACTAGGTTTTTAAATCGCTTGGAAGCCGTGGCGGAGTAGGAGGATGATGATGAGGAAAATATTCAGTTTATTAGCTTTAGTCTTAATAGTTGTATTATTTTGTTTTTACTTTTTTCCTAAACAACCTAAAAACATTTTTGATGAAATCTACCAAGAGACAGAGAAGACATATCGTACAAATAATATTTTAAGGCATATAGATGGGTTTAAAATCAGTCCAGGTTGGCCAAGTGATGACCCAAATATATCTTATACTCCTTTTGGAAAGTATGAAACTCTTCCCAAAGGCTACAGTAATATAACCATTAACTTTAATTTTGGTTCAGGTATTAAAGGGATGTCGATTCGTTTTGAAAAAAAGACTAATTCGAATATTACCCTATGGTATTCAGCACACTATAATCTGCAAAAGAAAGTGCTCAAAAAGAAACTTGCGATTTTTGAAGAGCCAAGGAAACCAGGCCAATTTATTGATGATGAAGAAAAAGTAAGAGAATATTTAAGAAAAAATAATATTTCTAAAGAAGATTTAGAGAAGGATTACGACGAAATCGTCAACCAGAAAGTCTTGAAAGACTGGTGTTCCATCTATGACAGTAAGTACTCGCCAAGCAACTATGGAGATGTCAAGATTGAAACCCAGTGGGAGAATTGGTGATAACATGAAGAAAATCCTCGGTCTAATAGCGTTATTCGTACTAATTATATTATCCTGTTTCTACTTTTTTACTAGACAACCTAAAAACATTTTTGATGAAATCTACCAGGAGACAGAGAAGACATATCGTACAAATAATATTTTAAGAAACATAGATGGGTTTGATATTAAACCAGTTTGGCCAAGCGATGGAGAATTTTTAAGGTATACACCTTCAGGAAGTTATAAAAATATTCCGGAAGGTTATCTTGAACTGAGAATTGGATTTAGTTTTTATTCTGAAGATGAAATTGGTTCGATTTCATTTGAAAAACGGATAGAGTCCAACGTTAGTATAAAAATGTGGACTGTATATTCTCATAAAGAACGCAATTTAAAAAAATTTGTCAAAATAGGTTTGAAGAAGGCAGATACGGAAACATATATCGAAGACGAGGCCCAAGTGAAATCCTACTTAGAGCAGTACGGTATTACAGCTAAGGATTTGGATTCTTACTACGACGAAATCGTAAACCAGAAAGTCTTGAAAGATTGGTGTACCATTTATGACAGTAAGTACTCGCCAAGTAATTATGGCGATGTCAAGGTTGAAACGCAGTGGGAGAATTGGTGATAACATGAAGAAAATCCTCGGTTTAGTAGCCTTATTCGTGATAATCATATCATCCTGTTTTTACTTTTTTGTGCGTCAACCTAAAAACATTTTTGATGAAATTTACCAAGAAACGGAGAAGACTTATCTAGGAAATAATGTCTTTAACCAGTTGAAAGATGTTGAAGCACATAAATATCAAGAGTATAGTGATGATTCTAGATTCTATCCAAGTGTCGTCTATAAGGGAAATGCTTTACCAGATAGCTATGAGAAAATTGCTATAGATTTTAATTTTAAATCCAAAGCTCAATTAAGCTTGATTTCATTTGAAAAACGGATAGAGTCCAACGTTAGTATAAAAATGTGGACTGTATATTCTCATAAAGAACGCAATTTAAAAAAATTTGTAAAAATAGGTTTAAAGAAAGCAGATACGGAAACATATATCGAAGACGAAGCTCAGGTAAAATCCTACCTAGAGCAGTACGGTATTACAGATAAAGACTTAGATTCTTACTACGACGAAATAGTCAACCAGAGAGTCTTGAAGGACTGGTGCTCGATTTATGACAGTAACTACTCACCGAGCAACTATGGCGAGGTCAAGGTTGAAACTCAGTGGGAGAATTGGTGATATAAAGAATTCTATCTAATTTTATACATAGATGGCTCCTCTGACTTCAGAGGGCTTTTTTGTGTGCTTTTTTCTAGTCTTGTTCCTGATTTAGAAATGTGGTATACTAATTATGAAAATTGTCTAAATTTTTAATTTTTGTTAAAGGAGGGTTTCATGCTTTCCAAATTTTCTGGAAGCCATCAAAACCTGCGATATTTTTTTCTCCTCGCTTTTTTGCTAGGAGCATTGGGGGTTTCTCTGTTTCTGGCAGTTTCTATGGGGTCTGTTCAAATTAGCTTGAGTGATACCTATCGGATAATTTTGAGTCAGTTAGGGGCTCCTTTTGAGATAGGAAACATTTCAAAGTCTACGCTTGCTATTGTTTGGAATATGAGATTGCCACGGGTTTTTCTTGCTTTGATTGTTGGTGCTGGCCTTTCCATGTGTGGCAGTGTCATGCAGTCAACTGTCAACAATCCAATAGCAGAGCCCTATGTATTAGGAATTTCAGCTGGGGCAACCTTTGGAGCAACTTTGAGTATTATTCTTGGATTTAAAGTTATGATTGGTCTAGGCTCTTTCCTGGGAGCGATTTTGGCGACAGTTGCAGTCCTTCTCATTGCGTCCATGCAGGGTAGGATGACAACTTCTAGCCTAATCTTATCGGGTACGGTAGTGAATGCCCTATTTTTGGCTTTTTCAAACTTTATTATCTCTATTGGGGCCAATGCTGATAGCGTTATGACCATCAAGTTTTGGACCATGGGTTCTTTAGCGGGGACCTCATGGGCTCACTTAACCTTGCCAACTATAATCGTGGGAATCGCCTTTTTATTTTTCTCTTCCCAATACCGTGTTTTCAATGCCATGATGATGGGAGATGAGGCGGCTTTGACTTTGGGTATTCCCTTGCGTTTATACTGGTATCTCTATGTGACGATTGTAGCTGTGATGACAGCTATCTTGGTATCGACCTGTGGGATTATCGGTTTTGTCGGTTTGATTACACCGCATTTGGCCCGAAGTTTGGTTGGTACAAATTATAGAAGGCTTTTTCCGATTGCAACCTTACTAGGCGCCCTCTTTGTCGTCTGGGCAGATGTCTTTGCTCGCGTTTTGATTCAAAATGCTGAGCTACCGATTGGAATTTTCACAGCCCTAGTAGGTGCACCATTCTTTATCTACATGGTTGCAAGTAGACGAAGGGAGGTGAGAGTCTGATATGGACTTAATGTGCCAGGATATTCACTTTGGAATCGGAGAAAAAAAGATTCTCAAAGGAGTCTCACTTAAACTTGAGGGAGACCAATTTCATACTATTTTGGGACCAAATGGAAGTGGAAAGACCAGTTTGCTGAAACTCTTCTATCGACAGGAAAAGCCGAATCAGGGCTTGATTTCTTTAGATGGGAAGCCTCTAGACCAAATGAGCGTCAAAGAAACGGCAAAGCAGATGGCAGTCATCACGCAGTTTAATCAACTTCAGTTTGATTGTACGGTTGAGGAGATTGTCATGCTGGGTAGAACGCCCCATCTCTCTTTCTTGCAAAAGGAAAAAAACAGAGACTTTGCTTTGGTTGAGGATGCTCTGATCAAGGTAGATCTGCTCGAAAAGAGAAATCGACTCTACTCTTCTTTGTCAGGAGGAGAGAAGCAGCGGGTTTTGTTAGCACGCGCCTTGGCCCAAGAACCTTCACTCTTGCTCTTGGACGAGCCAACTAATCACTTGGATATCAAGTATCAGCTGGACTTGTTAACCATTGTCAAAAATCTTCAGATCAATGTGCTAGCTGTCTTGCATGATATTCAGCTGGCTTGTCGCTATTCAGACTATCTCTACCTCATGAAAGAAGGGGAGATTGTTTACCAAGGTACTCCAAAAGAAACCATCACACCCGAGTCATTGCAGGCTGTCTATGGCGTTCAAAGTAAGGTAACTTGGACAGAAGATCAGCAAGCCATGATTCACTATTTATAAAAATTAAAAAGGAAAATAAAAACATGAAAAAAACACTTAGTATTTTGCTTGTAACAGTAGCTACCTTATCTTTGGTAGCTTGTGGTAACGCATCTAAAGAAACAGCAACGGCACCAGTTACAACAGAAGCTAGTCAAAAAGCTAATACAGAAACCAGCTACCCTGTAACTATCAAAACTTATGATGCTAAAGGAAACGAAGTCGAACAAGTATTTGAAAAGGCACCTGAAAAGGTCATCACCAACAACCTCTCAACAACTGAAATCCTACTTGAACTCGGTTTGCAAGATAAAATTGCTGGCATGCTCAATCCTGATAATGCTGTAACTGGTAAATACAAGGATGCTATTGAAGCCATCCCTCACATTGGTGATAAAAAATCTGTCTCACAAGAAACAGTTCTTTCTTATGAACCAGATGCCTTGATGGGACGCAACATGATGTTTTCTGAAAAATCAATGGGAACCATTAGTGCTTGGAATGAAAACAAAATCCCTGTTTATACGCAAAAAGCTTCACTTTCAACTATCCAACAAGATTTAGGAAATATCGTAGAAGATGTGAAGAATCTTGGTACCATTTTCAATGTCCAAGACAAGGCGAATCAATACGCAGAACAATTACAAGCTAAAATCGATGCGGTTAAAAAAGCCAACCCAGAAACACAGGGTGAAAAGAAAAAAGCTCTGATTATGGTGGCCTACAATGACGAAACCTTTGGTGCTTACAAGTCAGCCCTTCAGGAAAGCTTGCTCAATCAACTTGGTTATACCAATGTCGCAACAGGAACTTCTGGCTTGACCCTGGAAAATCTAGTATCAATGGATCCTGAGTTGATTATCTATGTAACTAGTGACCGCAATCAAAAATTAGATGAAAAAGCAGTGGATTTGATGAAGGCAAATGCTGTTTTGGAAAATGTACCAGCAATCAAGAATCAAAAAATCATGACTATCTCTTACGATGAGTTGATGGATTACGGTCCTGCGGTGATTGATTCCCTTGAAAAAATCAATGACTTTATCAAGAAATAAGGAGTTTAACTGGGAAGGGATTCAAGTTAGGATCAGTCTTCCTTCAAACTATGATCCTCAACAAGCCTACCCAATGATTCTTTTAAATGATGGACAATTGGACTATTTGTCAGACCTATCCCAATCTGTGATTTTGGTGGGTTTGATTCCAGAAAATCGTTTGGACGACTTTACACCTTGGCAAGCTAGTGCTTTGAAAGAAGGGGCACCAGATTTTGGTGGGAAGGTAGATGCATACCATCAGAAACTCTTTCAAGGGATTCTAACAACTCTTCAAAAGGACTACTTGATTGATGAAAGTAGAATTGCTTATGGTGGCTATTCACTGGGTGGTCTTGCTGCTATCTATAGTCTTTATAGTAGTCATTTACCTGTGACCTGTATCTTCTCTATCTGTGGCTCCTTCTGGTATCCTGATTTTACAGAATATTGTGGGGAACATGACTTGATACAGAGCCAAAGCCTGATTTATCTGCTAAATGGTCAGACAGAAGGTGCCAATCATTCCAATCGTCTGTCTAAGGCCCCTATTTATGCAAGAGACATTCATGATTTGATTTCAGAGAAAGTCCCTTCGACTTATTGCACATTTGATGCTTATGGGCATCATGAAGCTCTTAAGGAACGTTATCACTATTTTTGTGATTGGCTGAGAGACGAATGGAAGCTCAATTAATCCTATAACACTCCTTGTCCATCGTAACTAGGAGTGTTTCTTATGTATGCTTGGTTGTTAAAATGTTCATAGTATTATTCTTGACGGAAATCCAGCCCCTGTAATAGACTAAATTATGGTATAATGAGTAGATAGATAGAATCGAGGAAATTATGTCATTTACACAATTTAAATTTAAAAAATATATAGAAAAAGCCTTGGAGGAGTTGAAGTTTACGACTCCTACCGAGGTGCAGGAAAAGTTGATTCCTATTGTCCTGGCAGGTCGTGACTTGGTTGGTGAATCTAAAACAGGTTCAGGTAAGACTCATACTTTCTTGCTTCCCATTTTCCAACAGTTGGATGAAGAGAGTGACAGTGTGCAGGCAGTTATCACAGCTCCAAGTCGTGAATTAGCGACTCAGATTTACCAAGCTGCTCGTCAGATCGCATCACATTCAGATGTTGAGATTCGTGTTGCCAACTATGTTGGTGGTACAGACAAGGCCCGTCAGATTGACAAATTAGCAAGTAATCAACCACATATCGTAATCGGAACTCCAGGTCGTATTTATGACTTGGTCAAGTCTGGTGACCTAGCCATTCACAAAGCTAAGACCTTTGTAGTCGATGAAGCGGACATGACCTTGGATATGGGATTCTTGGAGACGGTTGATAAGATTGCAGGAAGTCTTCCAAAAGACTTGCAGTTTATGGTCTTTTCAGCGACTATCCCACAAAAACTACAACCATTTTTGAAGAAATACTTGTCCAATCCTGTCATGGAGAAAATCAAGACCAAGACAGTTATCTCTGATACCATTGACAACTGGTTGATTTCGACAAAGGGTAGAGACAAGAACGCTCAGATTTATGAGTTGACTCAAGTCATGCAGCCGTATCTCGCCATGATTTTTGTCAATACAAAAACTCGTGCGGATGAATTGCATGCTTACCTAACAGCTCAAGGCTTGAAGGTGGCTAAGATCCATGGAGACATTGCTCCTCGTGAACGCAAACGGATCATGAATCAGGTGAAAAATCTTGATTTTGAGTACATTGTTGCGACTGACCTAGCTGCGCGTGGGATTGATATTGAAGGTGTCAGCCACGTTATCAACGATGCTATTCCACAGGACTTGTCCTTCTTTGTCCACCGTGTTGGACGAACTGGACGTAATGGTCTACCAGGTACAGCCATCACCCTCTATCAACCAAGTGACGACTCAGATATTCGTGAGTTGGAGAAATTAGGGATCAAGTTTACTCCGAAAGTCGTCAAAGACGGAGAATTCCAAGATACCTATGATCGAGATCGCCGTGCTAATCGTGAGAAGAAACAGGAAAAACTGGACATTGAAATGATTGGCTTGGTCAAAAAGAAAAAGAAAAAAGTTAAACCAGGCTATAAGAAGAAAATCCAATGGGCGGTCGATGAAAAACGCCGCAAAGCTAAGCGAGCAGAAAGTCGTGCCCGTGGACGTGCAGAACGTAAAGCTAAACGTCAAACATTTTAAAAATGAAACAGTAGGACCAAGTGGTTTTGCTGTTTTTTTAAATTTCAATAAGATAAGAATTATAGGAAATGATGATTTGAGACTTGAAACAAAAATTATCTTTAAATGTTGATACTATCGTTTTTTTAGTTACAAAGTCTCTCAAGTAAACGCTTGAAAATTGTAGTGATTTATGTTATTCTAAAAAAAAAAAAACAGATTTTAAAAAAATATTAAATCTGTTAAAGAAAAGAGGTCATTATGGCAAAAGGAATGTTTAAGCAAGAACGTTTTTCGTTTCGTAAAATGAAAGTTGGATTGGCATCTGTGGCTATCCTCTTTGCTTTTGCACAACTTGGACAAGTTTCTGCTGATGAAACTAGTAAAGTTTCTTCAAGTGAAATTACTAAGGTAACTGAGGCACCAAAAGTAGTTGAAGAAGTCAAATCGCCTATTGAGGAGGCTAAAGCAGAAATTGCAACTGAAAAATCAAGACCTATTGTCAAAGAAACTGAAGCAAAAGCTGGGGATTTGATTGATGTCTCAAAGAAAGAATCTGCTGTCGAAGTAAAAGAAAGTCAAGAAGGCAATCAGAAAGTCCATATTGAAACCTCTGTAGCTGAGGTAACCAAAACTGAAATTGCTCCAGAAAAAGTGGAAAAACTTCCAGATCCTGTAACTACGACAAAAGAGAATACTGTAGCAGCTAAGGATAAAGATGGAAATTCTTATACTCAGTATGAACGAGTAGACAAGACAACAACTGTGGAAATAACTAAAACACCACCAACTGTTAAAAAAGCAGGAGAAGCAGATATTGTTTTTGTTGTTGACCGTTCAGGATCTATGACTTCAACGATTAATACTGTTCGTAAAAATATCAATGAGTTTGCAAGAAACCTTGCCAAAGATGGAGTAGCGGCACGTTTTGGATTAGCTACCTTTAGCGATGAAGTTTACGGACGTGAAGAAGGAAAAACTAACGAAGGTACAATTCTAACGAAATTTGGTGAGACTTATTTTACAACAAATCCAGTTGAACTTGAAAAAGCTTTAGAAAAAATTAAGATTGCAAATGGGGGAGATTCTCCTGAAACATCAACTCCTGCTCTTACAAAGATTGTTTCTACTTACGACTGGTCTAAGTCACCAAAAAATAAAAAGTTTGTGGTGTTGTTAACAGATGCTATGATGAAAGAAGATCCGTCAATTCCATCTATCGCTGAAACATTAACAACTCTGAAAAAAGCTGGTATTGATAGAATCGTAGCGACAACCTGGTTTAATCAACGAAACTATAAAGATTTTGTGTCTGAGGGACGTTTAATGGATATTGATCGTAACTTGGCTGACTCTTTAACTAAGGATGCAGCGTCATGGATTGTGGAAACAGTCAGTGAGGGACGTCAGTACAAGGTAACAAAAGACAGCTACCAATTCTACTTGGAACGCCGTACAACTGTGCCAGTTTTGGAGCAGAAAGAAACTCCTAAACCAGCACCTACTGCTTACAAACCAGAACCGGCTAAACTTCCTGAAACAGGAAGCAATGATTCTAGTAACCAAACTCTTTTGGGTCTAGGTATTATGCTCGCAGGTTTTGGATTGGCTACAAGCGCTAGAAAATCAAAAGAACAGTAGTATAAAGTAATAAAAAAACACTTGATGTGGGCTATATGCTTTCCGCTCAAGTGTTTTTTTCTTATAATATGAGAGCTGTTAGAATTAGACTAAAGTAGGTATGGTTCAAATATTCTGATGGGATTTTTATGTTTCTTTACGATGATTTCCAGAAAAATTTCCTATAAATTTTAGCAATCGTTAAAACGATAACGTAAACGATACCCAAGATGGTTAAAACAAATTTTCCAGGACTCACTTCTGATCCGATAATAAAAATATGAAAGAGAGGAGCGAGGCCAATGCACACGGATATCAGATAAGTAACAAGGTTTAATTCACCAAATCCCGCAAAAAAATCCCTCATTTAAATTCTCCTTAAATATACTTTTAATATGAGTATACTATAAATAAAAGAAAAGAACAAAAGATAAATCAATAAAAATAAAAGACCTGAATTAGAGTTATATAGGATTTTATCAGGTGTTTTTTGATGAAGATATCTTAAAATGAAATAAACACACTGAGACAAGTATTTCAGTGTGTTTTTGTGGTAAATTTGTCTTTAAAATAGATAAGATAGATTATTTGATAAAGCCATTGTATTAGATGATTGGTTTGCCATCGATGTAACAGATGGAATATTTCATTCAGCTAGAGCGATAGAATTAATGCACCATTTTTGGTGCGTTTTTATTTTTTGTGCTATAATAGAAATAAATAAAAGGAGGAGTTACATGATTGGAAAAAATATAAAAACGTTACGTAAAACACATAAATTAACCCAGCCTGAGTTTGCAAAGATTGTTGGTATCTCTAGAAATAGTCTGAGTCGTTATGAAAATGGGACAAGTTCAGTTTCGACAGAATTAATCGATCGTATCTGCAAAAAATTTAATGTTTCCTATATCGATATCGTAGGGGAGGAAAAAATGCTCACACCAGTTGAAGATTATCAGTTAACATTAAAAATAGAATTGATAAAGGAACGAGGAGCGAATATCTTAGCGCAACTTTATCGTTTTCAAGATGAACAAGGAATTGCATATGACGATACTTCTAATCCTTGGGTTCTAATGAGCGATGATCTTTCTGATTTGATTAATACGAGGATTTATCTTGTTGCAACTTTTGAGGATATAGAGCGATTTAATGGCTATTTGGATGGCATTGAACGTATGATAGAACAAGCTACTCATCTGGTGGTGGCTTAATGAAACTAGAAGAATTTAGTCAAGATAATTTTGAACAAGCTTCCAAACGACTCGTTCGTTCTTTAACTCGTGGAAAAACAACCTCATCTCAGCCTAAGGCTATTTTGCTCGGGGGACAGAGTGGTGCTGGTAAGACAACGATTCATCGTGTGAAACAAAGGGAATTTCAAGGCAATATCATTATCATTGATGGAGATAGTTATCGCTCTTTTCATCCGAACTACCTTGGCTTACAGGAAAAGTATGGAAAAGATAGTGTGGATTATACCAAAGTATTTGCGGGCCAAATGGTTGAATATCTTGTAGATGAGTTGAGTAAGAAAGGTTATCATTTGTTAATCGAGGGTACCTTGAGAACAACAGAAGTTCCTAGAAAAACGGCACAATTATTGGCAACTAGAGGATATCAAGTCTCACTTGCACTGATTGCGACCAAGCCAGAATTGTCCTATCTCAGTACTTTGATACGTTATGAGGAGCTCCATGCTTTAGACCCTAGTCAAGCGAGAGCGACTCCCAAAGAGCACCATGATGGAATTGTAGAACATTTAGTTGATAACTTACGAGAGTTAGAAAATGACAAAATTTTTAGACAAATTCAAATTTATCAAAGAGATCAATCGTGTGTTTATGATTCGCAAGTAGACGGAACCTCAGCAGCAGAAGCTCTACACGGATGCCTATTTGGAAAATGGAGTAAGGTAGAGGAAGAGATGTTGAAGTTGGGACAGGAACGGTTGAGAGAGCTGGGGAGAGATTGATAAGTGACGAAGGGCTAATTTATGAGTACATTAAAAAAAGTAGATATTATAGATGACTAATATGAATTATAATGATGTTAAAGAAAAATTATATAATATTATTATTAAATACATTGATAATCCTGAAATACGTTTACAAATGTTAGAGCAAGCAGAGTCTGTTAATACTGTGAGAGGTGTACTCTATAGTTTAGATAAAGAAAAAAACGGAGATTTAACTCAAGAGGAGATTGATTTTTGTAAAGATTTATTTTTTTACTTTGGTTAAAAATAAAATTTTCTAGAGTTTTGGATAGATTCCTACGATAATTTCACTATAGCCTAAAAATTTTATAGAAATTGCGACTGTAGATAATGTTGTGGATGAAATCGTCAGATAGATGGGACACCAGCGAGTGATATAGAGAAAGCTATCGCTCCATATGTGCCGTGGATTGCACCGATTCAAGATGTAACGGCTGCGATTGCCGGTAGACAGGTCGCTAAGTACAATTCTAGTGTTCCGACTGGAAATGGTAGGCGGTGGAGTAGTAATGAAACAGTTCAAGCTCCTAAGGCTGATGTTGTGACGACGAAGCCTGCAGGTGGACGTCTACCAATGACAGTAGATAATCTCCAAATGTTTGCGAAGAAACCTAAGGGTAAGCCAGATTTTTATGTAAATCCTGATGGAACAGTATATAAAGCGTCAGATATTGTTGAGAAACCATCTACCTTGTACCATTATACATCCGAAAAAGGGTTGGCTGGTATATTAGATACAGGAACTTTAAATCCATCATTAAAGGCGAATAATCCTAAAGATGCTCGTTATGGAAATGGTCAGTATTTCTCAGACATAGCTCCAGGAACGCGAAGTAATGCTTCTCTTTCTAAACAATTTATAAACAATCCTTGGCAAGGAAGTAAGTATTCTAATTATGTAGGTGTTGATACTAGCAATTTGACAGTAGTAAAAGGTAGAGATGGGGTATATGTACTCCCTAATGAAAATCCTCTAGACTTGACTGATAGAATTGTAGTCACGGAAAGAATTAGGAGAGATTTTTATGTTATATTATAAAACAATTTGGAATCATACGAATGACTATGATCCGATCGTAATGTATTCTGCAATAGACGAAGAACGTTATGAAATGAAACGATTAGATATATTTCGTGATGGACATGTAGCTTACTTTGATACTCGGACACCTATGGAGTTGAGTGAAGACCCATATCCAAGTGATTTTGATGAAATAAATGCAACAGATGAGTTTGATGTGTCTGAAATTTCATCTATAGATTTTGAAAATATATTAAAAATGTACGACACGAATGCGTTAATAGAAGATTACTTTTCAAAACTATAAATAGTGTAGCTCTTCTTCAGCTGAAAAAATTTGATATAGAAAGTTTCTAAAAGTTATAAAGTTAAATATATTTTAATGATATTCTAATAACATTATAGGTAGATCAGGTGTAGTTGTTGGAATAAATTTAGAGGTGGTGACGACGAAGCCAAAATCAGGGGATGTACCAGTCACGAGACCACGTAAGGATGTAACCCCTGTTCAGCAACTAGTATTGCCTGGGCCGACTAGTAAACCTGTATCATATTCACAAGTAACGTTACCTCATCCTATGGATAAAGCAAATTATTTCCAGAAGACCTATAGTAATAATTTTAGTGCATATGGATCGCAAAAATATTCTGATATTGCTGGTTATGAGATAAAAACTGTGGATGATTTAGCACAAGCAATAAAAAATAAAGATGTGTCTGTTTCGGATCTTCCTGTGGAGTATATTAATAGAGATGGTAATGTTTTAATTAAAAATACAAGAACCTCTCAAGCGTTAACAGTTGCAGGAGTTCCTAGAAATCAATGGCATGTAACTGATAATACTGGTAGTCCATTACATGAGAAACTACTGGATGAGCAGTTATTACGTAATAAACTAACTTCGGAAGGAATTTCTACTGTAAGACGTAGCGGGGGTACGAATAATGGAAAATAAAATGATATACACTCTTCCAATGTTTTCTTCACTTTTGTCTGAGTCACCTAAAATAACTTTTTCAGGTACAAATATTTGTATCAACTTAAAGGGATATGATTATGATGACATATATTCAGAAGTTGAATTGATATTTCAAGAAGTCCACTATTTTTCAAAGGCAAACGCATTATTTTCTGTAGATACAATTGAAGCTTATGATAAAGTTTTAGAAATATTTAATTCATCAATTATATTACAGTTAATGGAAGCGAACAGGCATCTTTTTGAAGAAATTAACAAGCTCCAAGAATTAAAGCATTATTCTTTATATCTTGATGGTTATGATGGATATAATATAGTCTGCAAGTCCATAGAAATCAAAGAGTTATAAGATTTTAAGAAAGCTCGTAAAGCATCAAATAATAGAAGAATAAAATTTAATATAAAAAAATCCCATCAGAATATTTCTGGTGGGATTTTTGGTGGGGAACCAATCAATTTTGATTTATTTTTAACCTTTTATAATAACTGAAAATGCTGTTAAATCAACCATTTCACTTCAAATCATGTTTATTAATCATTCCCACTCTACAGTTGCAGGTGGTTTACTTGTAATATCATAGACGATGCGGTTAACGTGGTCAACTTCGTTTACGATACGAACAGAGATTTTTTGGAGAACTTCCCAAGGAATCTTAGCGAAGTCAGCTGTCATACCATCGATAGAAGTGATAGCACGGATAGCGATGGTGTAGTCGTAAGTACGGCCATCTCCCATAACACCTACTGAACGAACGCCAGTGTTAACAGTGAAATATTGCCAGATGTCCCGGTCAAGGCCAGCCTTAGCGATTTCTTCACGCAGGATAGCGTCTGATTCACGAACTGTTTCAAGTTTTTCTTCAGTGATTTCACCCATGACACGGATAGCAAGCCCTGGACCTGGGAATGGTTGGCGCCATACGATGTGGTCTGGCATACCAAGTTCAGTACCAAGTGCACGAACTTCGTCCTTGTAAAGAGTATTTAAAGGCTCGATGAGTTCAAACTGCATATCTTCAGGAAGTCCACCCACATTGTGGTGAGACTTGATAGTTTGAGCAGTATCCGTACCAGACTCAATCACGTCAGTATAAAGAGTTCCTTGAGCAAGGAATTTCACGTCTGTTAGTTTGCTTGCTTCGTCATCAAAGACATAAACAAACTCGTTACCGATAATCTTCCGTTTTTGTTCAGGATCAGATACACCAGCCAATTTATCAAGGAAACGTTTGGCAGCGTCTGCTTTAACGATGTTTAACCCAAACTTACCACCAAGCATATCCATAACTTGATCAGCTTCACCTTTACGGAGAAGACCGTGGTCTACAAAGATACAGATCAATTGATCTCCGATAGCTTTTTGGAGAAGAACCCCAACAACAGAAGAGTCAACACCACCAGAGAGACCAAGGAGGACACGTTTGTCTCCAACTTTTTCACGGATTTGTTTGATTTGCATCTCGATGAAGTTATCCATAGTCCAGTCACCTTTGGCACCACAGATATTTAAAGCAAAGTTACGCAAAATATCATAACCGTGAACTGAGTGGCGAACTTCTGGGTGGAATTGGATACCGTAAATTTTCTTATCAGGGTTTTCAATAGATGCATAAGGACAGTCTGCAGAAGTTCCAGTACGAACAAAGTCAGCAGGAATTTCAGTAACAGCATCCCCGTGGCTCATCAAGACAAGTTGCTCATCTGGAGTACCCGCAAAAAGAGCTGATTCTGTGTGAGTCAATGTTGATTGACCGTATTCACGGTTACCAGCATCGCCTGCAGGAACAACCTTACCACCAAGCTTGTGAGTCAATAGCTGCATACCGTAGCAGATTCCCAAAATCGGAATACCTAGTTCAAAAATTTCTGGGTCAATATCAAATGATCCTTCTTCGTAAACAGAGTTTGGACCACCTGAAAGTACAATCCCGATAGGATTGATAGCACGTACTTCGTCAGCCGAAATCTTGTGACTTTTTAGTTCTGAAAAGACACCAATCTCACGGATACGACGTGAGATGAGTTGGTTGTACTGGCTACCATAGTCCAGTACGATGATCTTTTCGACATCTTGCAAATCAGTTGAAATGTTGCTCATCTTTTCCCTTTCTTCAAAGAAATATCTTCTTGAATATTCTATCATAAAAGGGTTAGAATTACCAACCATACAAGTGCGGTTTGACTTTTCCCTATGAGATAGGGTACAATGGAAAAAATAAAGAAAAGAAGTGATCAAGCATGTTACCAGCTTATATGAAAATCCACGACCAAATCAAGAAAGACATTGATGAGGGGAGTTGGAAAATTGGAGAAAGACTTCCTAGTGAACGAGATTTAGCAGAAGAATTTGCCGTTAGCCGCATGACCTTACGTCAAGCCATCTCTCTTTTAGTTGAAGAGGGGGTTTTGGAACGGCGTGTTGGTAGTGGGACCTTCGTTTCAAGTACACGTGTTCAGGAAAGAATGCGTGGAACAACCAGTTTCACCGAGATTGTAAAAGCTCAAGGGAAAACGCCATCGAGTCATCTGATTTCCTACCGTCGGACAATCCCTAATGAGCAAGAAGTGGCTAAACTAGGTATACTGGTAACAGACAATATTATTCGTATGGAACGTGTCCGCTATGCTGATAAGGTACCTGTGGTTTATGAAGTCGCTTCTATTCCTGAGAAATTTATCAAAAATTTCAAAAAAGAAGAAGTAACCAAGCACTTTTTCCAAACCTTACAGAAACATGGTTATCGGATTGGCAAATCTCATCAGACCATTTATGCCCGCTTAGCTAAGGAAAAGATTGCTCATTATCTGGAAGTAGAAAATGGGCATGCCATTTTAGGTCTGACTCAAGTTTCCTACTTTGATGACGGAACGGCTTTTGAGTATGTAAAGAGTCAATATGTCGGGGAACGTTTTGAATTTTATCTAGAAAATAATTAGTTTATAACATCACTCTTAAAGTAGAAACCCATCTACTTTAAGAGTTTTTATTTGGTTGTGATTAGAAAACATTTTCCTATGAAGAAAAATAGCAATCATACGAGTTTTTTTTAAAGATTCGTGTTATAATAGATAGGTTATATGGTCCCGATAAGGTGGTGGGATTGATTGTAAATACTCTTCCTACCAGTTCTTTGTAACTCTATAACGAATATTTTTTAAGGGGGGACATTTTTATGTCAGAACGTAAATTATTCACGTCTGAATCTGTATCTGAGGGGCATCCAGATAAGATTGCAGACCAAATTTCAGATGCTATCTTGGATGCTATTTTAGAGCAAGATCCAGAAGCGCACGTTGCTGCTGAAACAGCTGTTTATACTGGTTCAGTACATGTTTTCGGTGAAATTTCAACTAATGCTTATGTCGATATTAACCGAGTGGTTCGTGATACCATTGCTGAGATTGGTTATACCAATACTGAGTATGGTTTCTCAGCGGAGACGGTAGGAGTTCACCCATCTTTGGTAGAACAATCACCAGATATCGCTCAAGGGGTTAATGAAGCCTTAGAAGTTCGTGGGAATGCGGATCAAGATCCACTTGACTTGATTGGTGCTGGTGACCAAGGTCTCATGTTTGGTTTTGCAGTTGATGAAACTGAAGAACTCATGCCATTGCCAATCTCACTCAGTCACAAGTTGGTTCGTCGTTTGGCAGAGCTACGTAAGTCTGGTGAAATTAGCTACCTTCGTCCAGACGCTAAATCTCAAGTTACTGTTGAATATGATGAAAATGACCAGCCAGTGCGTGTGGACACTGTCGTTATTTCAACTCAACACGATCCAGAAGTTACTAATGAACAAATCCATGAGGATGTAATCAACAAGGTCATCAAAGAAGTGATTCCAGCTTCGTATCTTGACGATAAGACTAAATTCTTCATCAATCCAACTGGTCGTTTCGTTATCGGAGGACCTCAAGGGGACTCAGGTTTGACGGGTCGTAAGATCATCGTAGACACCTATGGTGGTTATTCACGTCATGGTGGTGGTGCCTTCTCTGGTAAGGATGCCACTAAGGTTGACCGTTCAGCTTCTTATGCAGCTCGCTATATTGCCAAAAACATTGTTGCTGCAGGCCTTGCTAAGAAAGCAGAAGTGCAATTGGCCTACGCAATCGGTGTAGCTCAACCTGTATCTGTTCGTATCGATACTTTTGGTACTGGAACAGTTGCAGAAAGTAAACTTGAAAAAGCAGCGCGTCAAATCTTTGACCTTCGTCCAGCAGGAATTATCCAAATGCTTGACCTCAAACGTCCAATCTACCGTCAAACAGCGGCTTATGGACATATGGGACGTACAGATATTGATCTTCCATGGGAACGCTTGGACAAAGTAGAAGCCTTGAAAGAAGCCGTTAAGTAAACTAAAAAAAGATTGGTTCTTAGACCAATCTTTTTTATGTTTAAAATTAGTTATCCAGGATTTTTACAAAAGCCCAGTTTCCAATAGATTTTGTTCCGTATTCTAACATCATCGAATCTAGTAATTCATACTTGTTTTTTTCATAGAAGCAAACATTTTTTTCAGTACTAGTAATCAAGCCCAAGCGTTTGCAACCTTTGGATTTAAGATAAGGTTCAACACCTTCTTGTAGAAAAACACTCCCGATTCCTTGGTTTTGACTAGAAGCGTTGACTCCCAACATCATCAAATACCAGTCAAAATTTCCTGATCTTTTCAAATGCTGTTCGGAACGTTCCACCAAATCAAGATATTTCAAGAGATTGCGCGGAGTAATAAAACGGAAAAGCTTGACAATACCATTCAGCAAATAAGATAGAATGGAAAAATCCTTTTGTTGCAGGAGGGCAACGGCCAGGATTTCCCCGTCTTGTTCAGCTATCAGACAGGTCTCTCCTTTGATATAGAGTCTGGTCAGAATGCTATCCAATAATTCTAAGAATGCTGGGTAATATTCTGGTTTCTTTAAATCATCTTTGATAAGAGTCATGAAAGGGTAGTCCATAAAGGCACCAGTCAACACTTTCCCGATTTTTTGATATTCATCTAGTCTGGCTTCTCTGTATACTATTTCTTTCATATCAAACTCCTTTATTAGGTCTCTCTACCTATTATAACGAAATCTCTTTCATTTTTCGATTGAAATGTGAAATTCTCACAAAAAGTCTAGACATGGTAGTCATTTTAGAAATATATACAAAAAAGCATTAAAATACCCCGCAGTTTTAACTGTCAGGGTAGATTAAATAATCTTGTTAGTAGCTTCTATTTTGTAGGAATTGAAATTTCAATCAATTTATCAGAATAGAGGGTTTTAATATTTGCCTTATCAATAGCCTGTTGATTAATTTTACGACTGAGGAAAAATTCTTTGATTATTTCCATTTCTTTTTCACGGATTGCCCGATGTTTATTGGAAATGAGGATTTCGTAATGAAGTGGAGCCTGAGTAAAAATAACATTTGTATTTCCCGCAGAATAAACCTCTACAAGCGTTGCGTCTGTGTTTTCTAGCTGACTTTTAACAAGTTGCGAGTGTGAATTTGTAGTATTGATAAGCTTCATAGGGTTTCCTCCTGTATTTCTATGTCTATTATAGCACTTTTTGGGAAATTTGGTAAAGATAGTTTAAATTTGATGTTGTTTTTTCCATGCTTCGATCGCCCATTTGTGACTTCCGCGTTTTAAGTTAGCAATAGCTTCATCGATTGGGAACCAAGCTAAGTGATTGAAGTCTTCGAGAGGTTTTTGAATTTCTTGGTAAGAAGTGGCTTCGTAGAGATAGGCTGGATTGTAGTAGTAGGTATCACGATGACTAGAATAAAAATATTCATCAGCCTGCCCATAGTAGGTGCCGATTTCAGCTGTAAATCCTAATTCTTCAATCAATTCTCGTTTGAGAGCCTCAAGGTGATTTTCACCTTCTTCAATTTCGCCCCCTGGTAAGAACCATGCACCATTTGGAGCTTGTACGAGGATAATCTTTTCATGATTTGCATCAGGTATGACTGCATAAACGCCATATCTATTTTTGTAGGTTACTCCCTCTTTTTTTTCTCCAAATGTTGGATTTGCCATAAATTTCTCCTTCGTGAGTGCGCTTTCTTTCTATAATAGTAAAGAATGCTCTCACTGTCAAGCAAGAACATTCTTTTGTATGTGAGGAATTAGTCGTTTGACTCGACTGTTTCCGTTTTATTTTTGGACTTAATCATGATTTTACCTTTACTTGTCATGACTGCCTTGAGGTCTTTTTCACTTGGGTTTTCAAGGTAGTAGTCTGTAATGGCATCTTCGATATAGTCTTGGATGGTACGACGGAGTGGACGAGCTCCCATTTTTGGATCGTAACCAAGGTCTACAAGCTTTTCTTTAACCTTATCTGTTACATCTAAATGGATGTTATTACTTGAGAGACGTTTATTTACATCATCTAGCATGAGGTCAACTATTTGAAGGAGATTTTCCTTGCTGAGAGCCTTAAATTCAATAATACCATCAAAGCGGTTCATGAATTCTGGACTAAAGAAGTTGCCTAATTCTCCAAGGACAGAATTTGTACGGCCCTCTCTAGCTGCACCAAATCCAACGCTTGCTTCAGCCTTGCCTGTACCTGCATTTGAGGTCATGATAATGATGGCGTCCTTAAAGCTAACAGTGCGTCCTTGACCGTCCGTTAAGCGGCCATCATCCAATACTTGAAGGAACATATGCATGACATCTGGATGGGCCTTTTCAACTTCATCAAGGAGGATCAGTGAGTAGGGGTTGCGACGCACTTTCTCAGTCAACTGACCTGCTTCATCATAACCTACGTATCCTGGAGGGGCACCGACGAGTTTGGCAACGCTATGTTTTTCCATGTATTCGCTCATATCAAAGCGAATCATGCTATCAGCAGAACCAAAAAGTTCAATAGCTAGTTGTTTAGAAAGTTCTGTCTTACCGACACCAGTAGGACCAACAAAGAGGAAGCTACCGATTGGACGGTTTGGAGTGCCTAGTCCAACACGGTTACGGCGGATAGCCTTAGCAATCTTATCAACTGCATCATCTTGGCCAATAACATGTGACTTGAGGTCGTCTGCTAGGTTGATGAGTTGAGACTGCTCTTTTTCTTTCAAATCACCAACTGGAATATTGGTCTTTTGTTCAATAATGTGTTCAATTGTCTTTTCGCTGATGATTGGAGTATCCTGATCCGTTACTTTTGTCTTTTGCATTTCTTTATATTTAGCAATCTGGTCACGGAAGTAGGCTGCTTTCTCAAAATCTTCATCTCGAGTTGCTTGGGCCTTGAGATTTTCTGCCTCGATTAAGCGTTGGTCGATAACCTTAGGATCCACAAAATTCAAGGTTAAGTTCATTTTAGAACCAGCCTCATCTAGGAGGTCAATAGCCTTATCGGGCAGGAAACGATCTTGGATGTAGCGGTTAGAAAGAGTAGCAGCAGCTTCGATAGCAGCATCTGTATAATGAACGTGGTGGTAATCTTCGTATTTCTTTTGGATACCTTTGAGGATAATAATAGTCTCTTCCACAGTTGGTTCATCAACTTTAACAGGTTGCATACGGCGCTCAAGGGCGGCGTCTTTTTCGATGATGCGGTATTCATTGAGGGTAGTAGCACCCACTAGTTGAAGTTCGCCACGAGAAAGGGCAGGTTTCAGAATATTGCCTGCATCCATATTGCCGTCTCCGGCAGAACCAGCACCGACAATCTCGTGAATTTCATCGATAAAGAGGATGACATCTTTACGCTTACGAATTTCTTCCATGAGTTTCTGCATGCGCTCTTCAAACTGTCCACGAATTCCTGTACCTTGGACAAGGCTAACTACGTCTAAACGAATGACTTCTTTCCCTTGAAGTTTGTGGGGAACATCACCATCTACAATTTTTTGAGCGAGGCCTTCGACAACGGCGGTCTTACCAACACCAGGCTCTCCGATAAGGACGGGATTGTTTTTGGTTCTACGGTTGAGAATTTCAATGACACGGATGATTTCTTCGTCGCGACCGATAACAGGATCGACATTTCCACGGCGGGCAATCTCAGTTATGTTGATACCGTACTCATCCAAGAGTCCTTTTTCTTGACTAGGAGGAGGTGTTTGAGCTGGCTCGCGATTTTGGGAACCAAAACCACCATTGCCACCATATCCACCACCTGACTGGGTTGGAGGAACATTATTATTGGAAGAAGGTCTAAAGTTATTCAGATCGTTAAAAAAGTCTCCAAATGGATCAAAATCACGATTGTTTAAATCTGTAATGCCTTTGAATAAGCTATTGTTAGGATCTGTTTTGATAATTTTGTAGCAATTTTGGCAAAGGTCAATTTGCTTTTGTTGTCCATTAAGATTGGTGTAAAGATGGATCGTTGAGTCATTGATTTTACAATTTTGACAGAGCATACCACTACCTCGTTTCTTTCTTGGCTTTGACTAAAACAGAAAGGTCAAAAATAGTCAAAGTTCTTTAGTCTCATTATATCATGATTGAAGGGGAAAGCAAGTAAAAAGATTGCTTGTTAAAATTCAACTTACCAGGCAATTCTTACTAGACTTTAGTGATAAAAAGAAAAATCCCATTTGTCATGCAAAAAGGATTTTCATTGGTCGAAGCAGGAGTATTCTCCAGCCCATATTCAACTATTAGTATAAAAGTTCGTAAATTTCCATCGCAATGAGGTCGATGCTATCAAATGTATATGTTTCACGAGCTTCAACGTCACGAAGTGTAAAGAGTGGTCCGTTTTCTTCGTCGTGGTTAAAAGCAACCTCTGCGACAACAACTCCTTCGCGCTCAAAGTTACGTTTCAAGTTACCACCATCTTTAGTCATTGCTTCTAAGCGATTGATGATTCTAACCAAATGTGATTCCATTTTGATTCTCCTCCATTTCTTATCTTTACTATTTTACCATAAACAGACTCTACTTGACTAGAAAAAAACTAAGATTTCTCACTATTTCTATCGTCTTTGAAAATTTATTGAAAATATTAGGAGAAAATGTTGAATTTTTATGCAAAATATGTTATCCTTATACAAGTTTTAAGTTTAAATATTAAAAACAGAAAGTAGAGTATCCATGAATTTTTCTTTTTTACCAAAATATCTACCATATTTTAACTATGGAGCCGTTGTAACAATTATCATATCTATCTTGGTGGTCTTCTTGGGGACCATTCTAGGAGTGCTGTTGGCCTTTGCGCAACGTTCAAAAATTAAACCACTCGCCTGGTTTGCTAATCTATATATATGGGTCTTCCGTGGGACTCCGATGATGGTGCAGATTATGATTGCATTTGCCTTGATGCATATTAGTGCTCCGACTATTCAAATTGGGATCTTAGATGTTGATCTGACTCGCTTGATTCCAGGGATTTTGATTATCTCTATGAATAGTGGTGCCTATGTATCAGAAACAGTTCGTGCTGGGATTAATGCAGTGCCAAAGGGACAATTAGAAGCAGCTTATTCACTAGGTATTCGCCCTAAAAATGCTATGCGCTATGTTATTTTGCCACAGGCTATCAAGAATATTTTACCAGCCTTGGGGAATGAGTTTATTACCATTATCAAGGATAGCTCGCTCTTGTCAGCTATCGGGGTTATGGAGTTGTGGAATGGAGCTACTACAGTATCAACAACTACTTACCTACCTTTAACACCGCTCTTATTTGCAGCCTTTTACTACTTGATTATGACCTCGATCTTGACACTGGCCTTGAAAGCTTTTGAAAATCGTATGGGACAAGGAGATAAGAAATAATGACTGAAACACTTATAAAAATTGAAAACCTTCATAAAAGCTTTGGAAAGAATGAAGTTTTAAAAGGGATTGATCTTGAAATCAAAAAAGGGGAAGTAGTGGTCATTATCGGACCATCTGGTAGCGGTAAGTCAACCCTCCTTCGCTCGATGAATCTCCTTGAAGAAGCTACAAAAGGAAAGGTTATCTTTGAAGGAGTAGACATTACAGATAAGAAAAACGACCTTTTTGCCATGCGTGAAAAGATGGGAATGGTTTTTCAACAGTTCAATCTCTTCCCAAATATGACGGTCATGGAAAACATTATACTTTCTCCGATTAAGACTAAGGGAGAGAGTAAGGAAGTGGCTGAGAAGAGGGCGCATGAGCTCTTGGAAAAGGTTGGTTTGCCAGATAAGGCCGATGCCTATCCACAAAGCTTGTCGGGCGGGCAACAACAGCGTATCGCTATCGCGCGTGGTCTAGCCATGGAACCAGATGTTTTGCTATTTGATGAACCAACTTCTGCCCTAGACCCAGAAATGGTAGGGGAAGTACTAACAGTTATGCAAGAACTTGCTCAGTCAGGAATGACCATGGTTATCGTAACACATGAGATGGGCTTTGCGCGTGAAGTAGCAGACCGTGTCATCTTTATGGCTGATGGAGTTGTTGTCGAAGACGGAACGCCAGAGCAAGTCTTTGAACAAACACAAGAACAAAGAACCAAGGATTTCTTGAGTAAGGTTTTGTAAGAATATCATGAAAAGCTCAAAGTGGGCTTTTTCTTATAGTCTCAGACTATAGGGTATCTTAGGTAAGAAGTGTTAGAAGGTCGAGCGTTTTTTTGTTATAATAGAGGATATTTGTTAGAAAAGAGAAAATACATGACACAGATTATTGATGGCAAGGCTTTAGCAGCCAAGCTACAAGGACAACTGGCTGAAAAAACAGCCAAACTAAAGGAAGAGACAGGCTTGATTCCTGGTTTGGTGGTTATTTTGGTTGGGGACAATCCTGCTAGCCAGGTTTACGTTCGTAACAAGGAACGTTCAGCTATCGCAGCGGGCTTCCAAAGTGAAGTTGTACGTGTTCCAGAGACCATTACTCAAGATGAATTGTTGGAGTTGATTGCCAAATACAACCAAGATCCAGCATGGCATGGAATCTTAGTCCAGTTGCCATTGCCAAAACACATCGATGAAGAAGCTGTTCTACTAGCCATTGACCCTGAAAAGGATGTAGATGGTTTTCATCCGCTCAACATGGGGCGTCTTTGGTCTGGTCATCCAGTGATGATTCCTTCAACTCCAGCAGGAATTATGGAAATGTTTCATGAATATGGGATTGACTTAGAAGGTAAAAATGCGGTCGTAATTGGTCGTTCCAATATTGTCGGGAAGCCTATGGCCCAGTTACTGTTGGCTAAAAATGCAACTGTAACCTTGACCCACTCTCGTACCCACAATCTCGGCCAAGTAGCTTCTAAAGCCGATATTTTGGTCGTAGCCATCGGTCGCGCTAAGTTCGTGACTGCTGACTTTGTCAAACCAGGTGCAGTTGTCATTGATGTAGGGATGAACCGAGATGAAAATGGCAAGCTCTGTGGAGATGTTGACTACGATGCTGTTGCACCAATTGCTAGTCATATCACCCCTGTACCTGGTGGAGTTGGTCCAATGACCATTACCATGCTGATGGAACAGACTTATCAGGCTGCTTTAAGAACGCTGGATAGAGACTGATCTCTACTACAATCATTAATGAATTTTCAAAAAGCAAGTTCTAATGGACCTGTTTTTTTCTTGCTCTATTTCTACTAAAATTCCAGTAAAACTTCTACAAATTATTGAAAAATATCTACTATTTTGATATATTAAAAGCATCAATATGTATATGCAAAAATAAGTAAGCGTCTAGAGGGAGGTTTATTTTTTGAGGAGAAATGTAATCGCTTACTAAAACTTAGAAAGGAACCATAATGGATAAGAGATTTTTTGAAAAACGGTGTCATTTTAGTATTCGTAAATTTGCTATTGGTGCGGCTTCGGTTATGATTGGAGCTAGTATCTTTGGTCTTCAGGTAGCTCAAGCAGCTGAAACTGAAACGTCAAGTACCACTGAAGAAACAATTCATCAAGTTCAACCTTTAGATAAGCTTCCAGATGATCTTGCTGCAGCCATTGCAAAAGCTGAGCAAAATGTCCCACAAGATTCCGCTACCGAAAAAGAAGAAAAAAATACGGATGAAGCAGCAAAACCAGTAACTGAAGATAAAGTAACTGAGGAAACAAGTCCTAAGGAAAAAAAGGAAGCAGAAGTAGTTAGCCCTAAGGAAGAAAAAACTGAAAAACCAGCTGCTGAAGTGAATGAGAAAGAACCTACAGTGGCAGAAGTGAATACTGAAAAGCCAGCAGTTTTGGAAGAACATACTGCTGAAGCTAATCAGAATAAACCGGTATCTGACGATAAGGCTAAGGAAGAAAAAACATCTTCAACAGACTTACCTCAAGTTACCAAAGAGAAAGAAAAAGAAGACCGACTTTTACAGGAAAGAAAACAAAATTTCAATAAAGACTGGTATTTTAAATTAAATGCTCAGGGTGATTTTTCTAAGAAAGATGTAGACGTTCATGACTGGTCTAAGTTGAACCTTCCTCATGACTGGAGTATCTATTTTGATTTTGATCACAAGTCTCCTGCTCGAAATGAAGGTGGTCAATTAAATGGTGGGACTGCCTGGTATCGTAAGACCTTCACTGTAGATGAAGCTGCCAAGGACAAAGACGTCCGTATCAACTTTGACGGTGTCTACATGGACTCCAAGGTCTATGTCAATGGTAAATTTGTAGGTCATTATCCAAGTGGTTACAACCATTTTTCGTATGACATTACTGAATTTTTAAATAAAGATGGCAGTGAGAATACTATTGCTGTTCAAGTTACCAATAAGCAACCAAGTAGTCGTTGGTACTCAGGAAGTGGTATCTATCGTGATGTGACGCTTAGCTATCGTGACAAGGTGCAGGTAGCTGAAAATGGAAATCATATTACAACTCCGAAATTAGCTCAACAAAAAGATGGCAATGTTGAAACACAAATCCAAAGCAAGATTAAAAATACTGCCAAGACTCTAGCCAAGGTATTTGTGGAGCAACAGATTTTTACTAAGGAAGGTAAGGCTGTTTCAGATTTGGTTCGTTCGGTAACTAAGACTCTATCAGGAAATGAGACAGCAGACTTTAAGCAAACAATTTTGGTTAACAAGCCAACCCTCTGGACAACAAAAAGTTACCATCCTCAACTCTATGTTTTGAAAACAAAGGTTTATAATGAAGGTCGGCTAGTTGATGTAACAGAAGATACTTTTGGTTATCGTTATTTCAACTGGACAGCCAAGGATGGCTTCTCTCTTAACGGTGAGAGAATGAAATTCCATGGGGTTAGTATCCACCATGACAACGGAGCCTTGGGAGCAGAAGAAAACTATAAGGCAACCTATCGTAAATTGAAACTATTGAAGGATATGGGAGTTAACTCTATCCGTACAACCCATAACCCAGCAAGTCCACAGTTGCTCGACGCTGCTGCAAATCTAGGACTTTTGGTTCAAGAAGAAGCCTTTGACACTTGGTATCGTGGCAAGAAAACTTATGACTATGGACGCTTCTTTGACCAAGATGCGACTCACCCAGAAGCCAAAAAGGGTGAAAAGTGGTCTGATTTTGACCTCAGAACCATGGTTGAACGAGATAAAAATAATCCTTCAATCATCATGTGGTCGCTCGGTAATGAAGTGGATGAAGCAGATGGTGGAGAACGTTCACTAGAAACAGCCAAGCGTTTGAAAGCTGTTATCAAAGCAATTGATACAGAGCGCTATGTGACTATGGGTGAAAATAAATTCAGTCGTGCTTCTACAGGCTTGTTCTTAAAATTAGCAGCAATCATGGATGCTGTCGGTATGAACTATGGGGAGCGTTTTTACGATGCTGTTCGTAAAGCCCATCCAGATTGGTTGATCTACGGTTCTGAAACTTCTTCAGCAACTCGAACACGTGATTCCTACTTTTATCCTGCTAAAAATCTCTATCACGATAATCGTCCAAATCGTCATTATGAACAATCTGACTATGGTAATGACCGTGTAGCCTGGGGTAGAACAGCTACTGAATCTTGGACCTTTGACCGTGATCGTGCTGGCTATGCGGGTCAGTTCATCTGGACTGGTTTTGACTATATCGGTGAGCCTACACCTTGGCATAACCAAGATCATACACCAGTGAAAAGCTCTTACTTTGGTATTATTGATACAGCAGGCTTGCCTAAGAATGATTTCTATTTATACCGCAGTGAATGGTATAGTGCCAAAGAAAAACCAACAGTTCGTATCATGCCTCACTGGAATTGGACTGAGGAAACGCTCAAGGAACGTAATATGCTTATCAATGGCAAGGTTCCAGTTCGGACCTTCTCAAACGCTGCTAGCGTAGAATTGTTCTTGAACAACGAGTCCCTTGGAAAGAAAGAATTTACCAAGAAAACTACTGCGGATGGTCGACCTTATCATGAAGGTGCAAACCCTGGTGAATTGTATCTTGAGTGGTTGGTGGAATATAAACGAGGCACCTTAACAGCTATTGCTCGTGATGAAAATGGTAAAGAGATTGCGCGTGATAGTGTGACAACAGCAGGGGAACCTGCTAGAGTTCGTCTCACCAAGGAAGAACATGTCATCACTGCAGACGGCAAAGATTTGTCTTACATCCATTATGAAATCGTCGATGAAGATGGCAATGTTGTACCAACAGCTAACAATCTTGTTCACTTCAATCTTCATGGCCAAGGTCAAATCGTCGGTGTGGACAATGGGGAACAAGCTAGCCGTGAACGTTATAAAGCTCAGAAAGATGGCACATGGCAAAGAAAAGCCTTCAATGGTAAAGGTGTTGTCATTGTTAAATCCACTGAAAAAGAAGGGAAATTTACTCTTTATGCGGATTCTGCAGGTTTAGCTTCTGATCAGGCGACGGTTACAACCGTTTCAGGCAAAAAAGAAAATCGTCATTTTGTCGCTTTTGCCCCTGTTAAGGCGACTACTGATGTCAGCGAAAATCCTAAATTGCCAAAAACTGTGACAGCTATTTATAGCGATGGTAGTGTCGAAGAAAAAGCTGTGGTTTGGGCAATCCCAGATGATCTCCTTACAAGTGCTGGTGAGAAAAAAGTTCTTGGTAGTGTGGAAGGTCTCGAAGCTAAGGCTGAAGCCCTTGTTAAGGTCATTGCACTTGATAAGTGGTTGCCTAAAGTTGCAACTGTTCCAGTTGGTACAGCTGTAGAAGATTTGGATAAAACTGTAACGGCAGTTTTATCAGATGGTAACTTGGTTGATGCGGATGTCGTTTCTTGGACCTTGAAAGATCCTTCTGCCTTGACAAAAGAAGGTGGACGTACTGAAGCAACTGGTAAATTGGTAGGTAATGACTACGAGGTGACAGCAACCTTTATCGCAAGTAATCAGGAAACCGAAAGTACTGTTACAGGTATCACAGTTGGAGATAAGGCTCTTGAAAACTTTGAGCCTGGAAAGACCTATTACCGAAAAACCCTCCCTTATAGTGCTGAGATTCCAAGTGTTGGTGCACAAACTACTGGCTATCAGGTAACAGTTCAACAAGCTTCAGCTGCTAATGATTATCAGGCTTCTGTATTCTTGAGTGACCAGAAGGGCGATTTAGTTCAAACTTACTTGATTCAATTTGTGAAGGAAGCTCCCGCCTTGACACGCTTGGAAGTAAGTGTAGAAGGTAGAGAAAATGCAACAGAAGACCAAGTTCTCCCTTATCATGTCATTGGGCATTACGAAGATGGTTCACAGACTGAATTTTCAGCATCAGATATTCACTTGGATGCTAGCTCTACTGATGGTGGGCATCTTGAAGTAAACGGACAGAACTTGCTACTTTACACTAAAGGTAGTGTGACGCTCACTCCTCGTATTGAACATCAAACAGAGAAGACTCAATCTGTAGCAACAGAACTTGTGATTAAAGAAAATAAAATAGTCAAGAATATTGTCAAACTTCATCCAGTGACTATCTCTACAGATATCAATCAGCAACCAATCTTGCCTGATCAAATCGGAGCAGAATTTGACAAAGGTTTGCCTCGTAAGGTAACGGTAACTTGGGACAAGGTAGATGCACATGAACTCGCTAGCTATCATAGCTTTACCCTAAAAGGTCATGTAGAAGGAACAGACATTGAAGCTATTGCAAATGTGACTGTTGAAGGCTTGCAGGTTGCAGAAGAAATCAGCCTAACTCTTCCTAAGGGTGAAACGGTTCAATTACCAGCTAACGTTCGTGCCTACCATTCTAATGGAACAACTGTCTATAATGATGTCGTTTGGGATAAGGTGCCAGCTAACTTTAGTCAAACTGAAGGAATCTTTGAAATCAAAGGTCAATTGGTTGGTAGCTCTCTAACTACCAAGGCTCATGTTCGTGTTTCCAGTCAGGTTGTTGCGGGAAATAATATCTCTAAACAATGGACAGGTTCACAATTGCCAGCAGCTATCGTATCCAATACTGGTGGAGATGATTCGGCCAATACTCTGAATGACTTGACAGTTTCAAGAGCCAATACAGATGTCAAAAATCGATGGACAACATGGCAAACAAATACAGATAATGACTGGGCATCTATCTTGTTTGGTAACTCAGGCGATTTGACCAAGCGCTTTGTAGACAATCTTTCAGTTGATTTCTATACAGATGGTGCGATTGGACTCCCAAAAGAGTATGTTATTGAATACTACGTTGGTCAAGAAATTCCAGATTTGCCAACTGATGTCAATCATGCTCAAGGAGATGCCAAGCATCCATTTAACAATGCTACCAACTGGAAAGAGGTTGAACATCTCAAAGCTCCAGGACAATTATCCGCAAGTCAAACTAACCACTTTACGTTTGACAAGGTTGAGACCTATGCTGTTCGTATTCGCATGAGGAAAGCAAATGGTACGGCTGGTGTCGGTTTGACCGAAATCACTATCTTAGGAAATAAAGTTCCAAGTGCTTCAAGTTCAGAGATTTCTATCCAAGTAGATGGCAAGAGCCTTGAACATTTCAATCCAACTAAGACAGACTATCATATTCCTCAAGCTAGCAAAGTGATTACTGCAACAGCAAGCGACAATGGTGTGGTAACGATTATTCCTGCTACAAGCCCAGAAGGAGCAACACGCCTCATTTTGAAGGCAGAAGACGGAACCATCTTGAAAGAGTATCGCATTTTCCGTGATGGTCAAAAAGAATCTACGCAACCAGTAGCTGCCGAAAATGCTGCCATAACATTGAGTGTTGGCGATAAGCTTCAATTACCTACAGAAGTGACAGTCTACTATCCATCAGAAACAGATTGGACTACAGATAAACTAGCCGTAGAATGGGATGCAGTGGCTGAACATGCGACAGACCAAGAAGGCACCTTTGAAGTACTTGGTCATATCCTAGGAACAGACTTGACAACTAAGATACAAGTGACCGTTTTGGCAAGAGGAAATCAGGTTATCTCTGAGAATGCAAGCAATAATGCGACTGACTCTAAAGCCTTTGCCTCTACTACAAACGATACCGATGCTGCTTCTAATGATAGAATCTTCTATATCAACGATGGGCGATTTAATGAGGATGGACGTTGGACTAACTGGTCTCGTACTCCAAAAAATCAGGAAGTGTCGGTAGGAGTTCTCTTTAAGAAGAATGGTCAGATTATACCTCGCTCTGTAGGAAAAGTAGCAATTCAGTTCTTCAAAGACAGTGGAACAGATGCACCATCGACAATGGTACTCGAAAGATATGTTGGACCAACTTATTCTGAACCAAGCACCATTTCACGTTATGAAGAAAATGCGGATCATCCGTTTAACAAGGCAGAAAATTGGCAAGAAATTCCTTATAAGGCATCTGGAGCAATCGAGGCTGGTAAGCCAATCGAATTTACCTTTGATCCGATTCAGACAACCGCTATTCGCGCACGTATGACTCGCAAATCAACCACTAATGGTCTCGCAATGGTCGAGTTTAGTGCCTATTCTCCAGCCAAAGCCAGTGATTCAGAAACACCTGCAGTGACAATTTCAATTAATGGAAAAGCATTGGAAAACTTTGATCCTGCGGTTTCAGAATATCGATTAACCGCTAATGGAGCGAAACCAGAGGTGACTGTTCAAACAAGTGGTCACGGTGTGGCGACTGTCGTTGAGTCAAATCAAGGCAATCTTCCAACACTTGTTCGACTTCTTGCTAAAGATGGTAGTCTTGTGAAAGAATATCGCCTTCACTTTGAAGCTGGTTCAGAAGCTAGTCATGCAGTGGATGATCAAGCTCTTGTTCTAGACCGTCCAAGTCTAGAAGTTGAGAAAGCTGTCATTCCACTCAAGGAAATTATTCGTGAGAATAGTGACTTAGGCAAAGATGAACGTCGTATCGTCTCAGAAGGTCAAAATGGAGAAAAGGTAGACTACGTCGAAGTATTAGGAACAAGTCGTAAGGTTGTTCATACTGAAACAAGAGATGCAAAAGATCAAATTGTTGAAGTAGGAGTGAAAACAATTGCTAAAAGTAGCAAGGGTGAGGAGCCAGCTCCAGTTCTTGAAGTTCCAGAGTACACGGACCCTATTGGAACTGTAGGTGAGGAGCCAGCTCCAGTTGTTGACGTACCAGAATATACTGATCCTATTGGAACTGTGGGCGAGGAGCCAGCTCCAGTTGTTGACGTACCAGAATATACTGATCCTATTGGAACTGTGGGCGAGGAGCCAGCTCCAGTTGTTGACGTACCAGAATATACTGGTGCAGTTGGCACAGTAGGAGAAGAACCAGCCCCAGTTGTTGACCTTCCGGAATATACGGGTGCCATTGGTACAGTGGGTGAGGAGCCAGCTCCAGTTGTTGATGTACCAGAATATACGGGTGCCATTGGTACAGTAGGTGAGGAGCCAGCCCCAATAGTAGAAGTCCCAGGATATAGCAACTCTATCGGTACTGCAGGAGACCAAGAAGCACCAATTGTTGAAGTTCCAGAGTTTAAAGGCGGAGCTAATTGGGTCGAAGTCGCTAAAAATGAAGTTCCAGAGTTTAAAGGTGGAGCTAATTGGGTCGAAGCCGCTAAAAATGAAGTTCCAGAGTTTAAAGGCGGAGCTAATTGGGTTGAAGCTGCTAAAAATGAAGTTCCAGAGTTCAAGGGCGGAGCTAATTGGGTCGAAGCCGCTAAAAATGAAGTTCCAGAGTTCAAGGGCGGAGCTAATTGGGTTGAAGCTGCTAAAAATGAAGTGCCTGAATTCAAGGGTGGAGTCAATGCTGTGCAAGCAGACAAGAACGAACTCCCAGAATATACAGGAACTCTAGGAAACGCAGGAGATCAAGCCGCTCCAACAATCGATAAACCAGTTGCAGATATTCGAGGTTTATCTGATAAACCTTCAGAAACTCAGGCTTCTGCTGAGCAGACTCAGGGTTCACAAGTTCTTGGAAATGCTTCGGAAAAAGCAGTCTCAGCAAGACTTCCAGAAACTGGGGAAAGTCAATCAGATACAGCTATTTTCCTAGCAGGTCTAAGTCTGGCCTTATCAGCAGCATTCCTAAATGGGAAACGCAAGGAAGAATAATGATTCATAACTCACTATTCTCAAAAGGCTGATTATTAAAAAAAAGGAGAAGACTATATAGTCTTCTCCTTTATTAATTGGGGAGTGAGGTGTATAATTGAAGTAAGAGAAAGCATGAAGGAGTAGCTTATGAGAGAGATTGATCAAGCTCTACTGAAAAAAGTAATCATCGAGCGTCCTCGTTCTAGTCATAAAGGAGACTACGGCCGTCTTCTCTTGATTGGAGGGACTTATCCCTATAGGGGAGCGATTATTATGGCTGCTTTAGGGGCGGTTAGAAGCGGTGCAGGCTTGGTGACAGTAGCAACGGATAAAGAGAATATTTCAGCTCTACATAGCCATCTGTTAGAGGCTATGGCTTTTGACCTTGATGATAAGCAATTACTTGAGCAACAGTTACAGAAAGCAAGTGTTGTCTTGGTCGGACCTGGACTAGTGGATGATGAGCGTGGAGAAGAGCTTCTCCAAACAGTCTTTCATCATTCAAATCAAGATCAGACCCTCATACTGGATGGTGGCGGCCTATCTATTTTAGCGAAGGTTGAAATGAAATTTCCCAAAGCTCATCTTGTTTTAACTCCACATCAAAGGGAATGGCAAGTCTTGTCAGGCTTAGATTTGGATTCCCAAGGAACCGAGGAAACAGGGGAGGCCTTGAAGAGATTTCCTTCAGGAACGATTCTAGTTCAAAAAGGTCCTGCTACCCGAATTTGGCAAGCTGGTCAAACTGATTGTTATCAATTGAGTGTTGGCGGCCCTTATCAGGCGACTGGGGGAATGGGTGATACTCTGGCTGGGATGATTGCTGGCTTTGCAGGGCAATTTCCCCAAGCAAATCTCTATGAAAGAGTGACAGTAGCGACCTATCTACATTCAGCAATTGCTCAAAAATTATCTGAGGACAACTTTGTAGTTCTGCCAACCACGATTAGTCAACATATTCCTGCATTCATGAAAAAAATACAAAAAGACACCTGATTTTTTCAGGTGTCTTTTGACTATTAGAAGAGGCCTTTGACCTTATCTACAAGACCGTCAAGTCCTTCTGATCCTGAGACCAAAGCTTGAGCTTGGCTAAGGTAGTCCCCTAGTTGATCCTTGTTTTCTTCAACAAATGTTTTTGCTGCAGAAAAATCTTTGTTCTCAATGAGTTCCTTTACTTGATTAAACAAATCTAATGGGTTCATGATGTCCCTCCTTTTCTACAATTCTATTCAATCATTTTTGTTCAAATCTTGCAAGAAACTTGACTCTTCAAATAAAGTTCAGGGGTGTCAAATGATGTAAATTTTGATATAATTTTTAGTGATGAATTTTAGAAATAATCGGTACGTGGTTGTAGATTTAGAAGCTACAAGTACCGGAAGCAAGGCAAAAATCATCCAAGTGGGAATTGTAGTCATTGAAGATGGTGAGATTGTTGAGCAATATGCCACTGATGTCAATCCGCATGAACACTTGGATTCTCATATCAAAGAATTAACGGGTTTGACTGATAAGCGTTTAGCAAAGGCTCCAGAGTTTTCTCAGGTAGCTGGAAAGATTTTTGAACTGGTCAAAGACGGTATTTTTGTTGCGCACAATGTTCAGTTCGATGCCAATTTGTTGGCAGAATTCCTATTTTTTGAAGGTTATGAATTACGCACCCCTCGTATTGATACGGTTGAGTTGGCTCAAGTCTTTTATCCTCAGCTTGAGAAGTATAATCTTGGAATTCTCTGCCAAGAGTTGGGGATTCCCCTTGAGCAAGCTCACACAGCTCTTTCTGACGCTCAAGCAACGGCAGAACTCTTTCTTTGTATGAGGCAAAAGATGTTTCAGCTTCCAAAAGGTTTGTTGGAGCGCTTATTAAGTCTGTCTGATAGCCTATTGTACGAATCTTATCTGGTTATCGAGGAAGTTTATCAGAAACAGTCTCTCCTAATTGAGCATGATTTAGTAGAAGTGCAAGGTCTATTTTTAAGAAAAGAAAAATCAGCCCTTTCTCCACGAAAACTATCTAAAGATTTCCAAACCAATATTGCCTTACTGGGGTTGGAGGAAAGAAGCCGACAAGAAGAATTTGCTCAAAAGGTTCAAGAGTGCTTGCAAGGGGAAGACATTTCTTTTATTCAGGCTCAAACTGGGATTGGAAAAACCTATGGCTATCTCCTGCCTGCCTTGTCTCTTGAGAATGAAGGGGGGATCCTACTTAGTGTTCCAACTAAAATCCTTCAAAATCAGGTAATGCATGAGGAGGCTAAAAAACTCGAAGAGATTTTCCATATCTCTATTCATAGTCTCAAAGGACCTCAGAATTACTTGAAGTTAGATGCTTTTCATGCAGCACTAGAGGAAGAAGAGTCCAATCGTTTGTACACCCGTTTCAAGATGCAACTTCTAGTTTGGTTGACTGAAACAGATACAGGAGACTTAGACGAAATTGGTCAGCTTTATCGCTACCAGCAATTCTTACCTAACTTGGTACATGATGGAAATCTTCATAAAGACTCTCTCTTTTGGTTAGAGGATTTTTGGAGACGTGGTCAGGATAAGGCTCGTTCTTGCAAGTTGCTTGTGACCAATCATGCTTACCTCGTTACTAGACTTGAAGATGATCCTAGTCTCTTAGAAGGGCGTCTCTTGATTTTAGATGAAGCTCAGAAAATCTTGTTGACATTGGAAAATCTTTCTCGAAAATCATATTTGCTAACGGATTTGCTAGACCAACTAGACCAAGCTTTATCGAGAGAAGAAGGTATGCTTCAAAGACGCTTACTAGAGAGTATTCGTTTTGAAGTTTCTTACCTACTCGATCAGTTTCTATCTGGTAAACGGAAGATGTGCCCAGCTAGTAGCATTGACAAGCTCCACCAAGATTTTTCTGAGTTGAATTTACCAGAATTTAAGGACTATCAGAGATTTTTTACATCTGAGGGAGAATTTTGGTTATCGACTTCAGATGTATCTAGTAAGAAGGTTGAAATCACTTCTAGTCGCAATCATCGTTTGCTCTTTTCTCAGATTTTCCCAGAATCCTGCCAGCTTCTCGGAATCTCTGCAACCTTAGAAATTAGTGGTCGGGTTTCTTTGCCGGAACTTTTGGGTTTCCCTCAAGCAACCTTTTATTCTCTAGACGAACAGTTTCAGGAAAATCAGGAAATCTTGGTGGTGAATGATTTTCCGTTGGTGACAGAAATTTCATCTGAGAAATATGCACAAACAATTGTAGAAGTTCTAGAAGAATTATTCCAGTTTGAAGAACCCATTCTAGTCTTGTTTACTGCAAAAGATTTGTTATTACAAGTATCAGATGCTTTGAGGGTTCCCCATCTGGCCCAGTACAAGCATGGGGAACCAGCTCAATTGAAAAAACGTTTTGAAAGAGGCGAGCGTGAGCTTTTGCTTGGCGCAGGAAGTTTTTGGGAAGGTGTCGATTTTTCAAGACATCTGCGGGTTATTGAAGTGGTGACTCGTCTACCTTTCCAAAATCCAGAAGATCCTTTTACTAAAAAGATGAACCAAGAGCTCCGTCTTGAAGGGAAAAATCCTTTTTACGATTATCAGCTTCCTATGGCCATTATTCGCCTCAAGCAAGCGATTGGAAGAACCATGCGTCGAGTGGGGCAACGCTCTGCAGTTCTGATTCTAGATAGCCGCATGGCAAGTAAACGCTATGGTAAGCAAATCAGCAAGTCTTTGGCTCGAAGCAATCGTGTTAGAGTCATTAGCCGAGAGCAAATTTATATCAATGTTCAAGAATTTTTAAATAAATAATGAAATGAATACCTGAAAGAATGAAGGAGGCCTTTTATGAAACGTTCTCTCGACTCTAGGGTCGATTATAGTTTAATATTACCAGTATTTTGTTTGTTGGTGATTGGAGTCGTAGCTATTTATATAGCAGTTAGTCATGACTACCCAAACAATGTTTGGCCCATACTTGGACAACAACTGGCTTGGATATCGCTAGGGATTGTTTTTAGCTTCATAGTCATGTTTTTTAACACAAAATTTCTCTGGCAGTCCACACCTTATTTATATGGACTCGGTCTAGCCTTGATGGTCTTGCCTTTAGTCTTCTACAACCCGAGTTTAGTAGCTGCAACTGGTGCAAAAAACTGGGTGTCAATCGGTGGTTATACACTCTTTCAACCCTCCGAATTTATGAAGATATCCTATATTTTGATGCTGGCATACGTTATCGTAACCTTTACCAAGAAACATAAAGACAAAGAACGGACCGTTGGCTTAGATTTTCTATTGATTTTGTGGATGATCGCTTTCACGATGCCAGTTATGGTTTTACTAGCCTTGCAAAGTGACCTTGGGACAGCTATGGTTTTTGTTGCAATCTTTGCAGGACTTGTCTTATTGTCTGGTGTTTCTTGGAAGATTATTATTCCAATTTTTGTAGCAGTTGTATCGGCGATTGCAGGCTTCCTAGCAATCTTTATCACAAAAGATGGACGTGCCTTTATGCATCAGATTGGGATGCCAACTTATCAGATTAACCGTATCCTAGCTTGGCTCAATCCCTTTGATTATGCCCAAACGACTACTTATCAACAGGCTCAGGGTCAAATTGCGATTGGTAGCGGTGGAATTTTTGGTCAAGGCTTTAATGTGTCTAATCTCCTTATTCCAGTCCGCGAGAGTGACATGATTTTCACAGTAATTGCGGAAGATTTTGGATTTATTGGTTCAGTTGTAGTGGTTGCACTCTATCTACTGCTCATCTATCGCATGTTAAAGATTACCCTAAAATCCAATAATCAATTTTATACCTACATCTCAACTGGATTTATCATGATGCTCTTGTTCCATATCTTTGAAAATATTGGTGCGGTTACTGGTTTACTTCCTCTGACAGGGATTCCTTTGCCCTTTATTTCCCAAGGAGGATCCGCTATTATCAGTAATCTAATTGGTGTCGGTTTGCTGTTATCGATGAGCTACCAAACCCATTTGGCTGATGAAAAGAGTGGTCGAACAAGATTCAAACGTAAAAAAGTTGTATTGAAAAAAGTGAAATAAGGAGGTCGCTATGCCGAAAGTTGCAGTTATCCTAGCAAATGGTTTTGAAGAAATTGAAGCCTTGACGGTCGTAGACGTCATGCGCCGCGCAAATATCACCTGCCATATGGTAGGATTTGAAGATAAAGTGACAGGTTCACATGCTATTCAAGTTCAAGCTGATCGAGTGTTTGATGGTGATTTATCAGAGTATGACATGATTGTCCTTCCAGGAGGTATGCCTGGCGCTGCCCACTTGCGGGACAATGAACAATTAATCTCTGAGCTTCAAAGATTTGAGGAAACCGGTAAAAAAGTAGCAGCTATCTGTGCTGCTCCAATCGCTTTGAATCGAGCTGGTCTGCTAGAAGGAAGAAACTTCACCTGCTATGATGGAGTCCAAGAACAAATTGCTGACGGTCACTACCACAAAGAAACTGTCGTAGTAGATGGAAATATCATTACGAGCCGTGGACCAGCAACAGCTTTAGCCTTTGCTTACTACTTGGTTGAAACACTGGGCGGAGATGCTGAGTCTCTAAGAAATGGCATGCTCTACAAAGACCTATTTGAAAAATAATGAACAAACGGAGGAGAATCTTTCTTGATGGAGAAGATTCTTCTCTTTTTTAATGGCAAAAACCAAGGTAAACATCGCTTTTTTTATAAAAAAATGGTATAATGAAGGGTATGAAATATCACGATTACATCTGGGATTTAGGTGGAACCCTGCTTGATAATTATGAAACTTCTACAGCAGCTTTTGTAGAAACATTAGCAGAGTTCGGGATTGAGCAGGAACACGATAGTGTTTACGAAGCTTTGAAGGTTTCGACTGCCTTTGCTATCGAAAAGTATGCTCCAGGTATTGAAAACTTTCTTGAAAAATATAAGGAAAATGAAGCCCGTGAGCTTGAACACCCAGTTTTGTTTGATGGGATTCCTACTCTTTTAGAGAATATTTCGGACCAAGGTGGCCGTAACTTCTTGGTTTCTCATCGAAACGATCAGGTATTGGAGATTCTAGCGAAAACTGAGATAGCTCCCTACTTTACAGAAGTAGTGACGGCTAGTTCAGGTTTTAAACGCAAGCCTGATCCTGAATCGATGATTTATTTACGTGATAAGTATCATATAAGGTCAGGTCTAGTCATTGGTGACCGTGCCATTGATGTAGAAGCAGGACATGCTGCAGGCTTAGATGCCTATCTCTTTGAGGATGTTGTGTCCTTAAAACAAGCAATAGACATGTAAGAAAAAGGGGAAAAATGACAGAAGATATTAAAAACCAACAGGCACAAGATTATGATGCCAGTCAAATTCAAGTTTTGGAAGGTCTGGAAGCTGTTCGTATGCGTCCAGGGATGTATATTGGTTCAACTGCCAAAGAAGGTCTTCACCACCTAGTCTGGGAAATCGTAGATAACTCTATCGACGAAGCTTTGGCGGGATTCGCTAGTCATATCGAGGTCTTTATTGAACCGGATGATTCCATTACTGTTGTCGACGACGGTCGTGGAATTCCTGTTGATATCCAAGAGAAAACAGGACGTCCTGCCGTTGAAACAGTCTTTACTGTTCTTCACGCCGGAGGTAAATTCGGCGGTGGCGGCTACAAGGTATCTGGTGGACTCCATGGTGTAGGGTCATCAGTTGTAAATGCTCTTTCTACTCAGTTGGATGTTCGCGTTCATAAAAATGGAAAGATTCACTACCAAGAATACCGTCGTGGTCAAGTTGTTGCTGATCTCGAGGTGATCGGGGATACGGATAAAACAGGAACAATTGTCCACTTTACTCCAGATCCAGAAATTTTTACTGAGACAACGACATTTGACTTTGATAAATTAAATAAACGGATTCAAGAGTTAGCCTTTTTGAACCGCGGGCTTCAAATTTCTATTACTGATAAACGTGAAGGGCTTGAACAAACCAAGCATTATCACTACGAAGGCGGGATTGCGAGCTACGTTGAGTACATCAACGAAAACAAGGATGTTATCTTTGACACACCAATCTACACAGATGGTGAAATGGATGATATTACAGTCGAAGTCGCGATGCAGTACACAACGGGTTACCACGAGAATGTTATGAGTTTCGCTAACAATATTCATACCCATGAAGGTGGAACACATGAGCAAGGTTTCAGAACTGCCTTGACTCGTGTTATCAATGACTATGCTCGTAAAAACAAACTTCTAAAAGATAACGAAGATAACCTAACAGGTGAGGATGTCCGTGAAGGATTGACAGCCGTTATCTCTGTGAAGCATCCAAATCCTCAGTTTGAAGGACAAACTAAGACCAAACTTGGAAATAGTGAAGTTGTGAAGATTACCAATCGCCTCTTCAGCGATGCATTTTCTGACTTCCTTTTGGAAAATCCACAGATTGCTAAGCGCATCGTCGAAAAAGGGATTTTGGCTGCCAAAGCGCGTGTTGCTGCCAAGCGTGCGCGTGAAGTTACACGTAAGAAATCTGGTTTAGAAATTTCAAATCTTCCAGGAAAATTAGCGGACTGTTCATCAAACAATCCAGCTGAAACTGAACTTTTCATCGTCGAAGGAGACTCTGCAGGAGGTTCTGCAAAATCAGGACGTAATCGTGAGTTCCAAGCCATCTTACCAATTCGTGGTAAAATCCTTAACGTTGAAAAAGCGAGCATGGATAAGATTTTGGCTAATGAGGAGATTCGCAGTCTTTTCACAGCTATGGGAACAGGATTTGGCGCTGAGTTCGATGTTAGCAAAGCTCGCTATCAAAAACTGGTTATCATGACAGATGCCGATGTCGATGGAGCCCATATTCGTACTCTCTTATTAACTCTGATTTATCGTTATATGAAACCCGTTCTAGAGGCTGGATATGTTTATATCGCTCAACCACCAATTTACGGTGTTAAAGTCGGTAGTGAGATTAAAGAATATATTCAACCAGGCGCAGACCAAGAAATCCGCCTACAAGAAGCCCTAGCTCGCTACAGCGAAGGTCGTTCTAAACCAACCATTCAACGTTATAAAGGTCTTGGAGAGATGGATGACCACCAACTTTGGGAAACTACGATGAATCCTGACCATCGTCTCATGGCTCGTGTATCAGTAGATGACGCTGCAGAAGCAGATAAGATTTTTGATATGCTCATGGGTGATAGAGTAGAACCACGTCGAGAATTTATCGAAGAAAACGCTGTTTACAGTACTCTTGACGTATAAAAATATTGGGAAATAGTTTCCAAGGTTTGAAAAATATGATATAATCATTACAATTGTGTCATGTATAAAAGGAGTTTGATATGTCAAATAATCAGTTGATTATTACTTTGATTGGAATTGCAGTCCTGCTTCTTATTGCTTTTGCAGTAGCAATTTTGCTACGTAAACGAAATGAGAGTAGACTTGCAGCTTTAGAAGAAAAAAAAGAAGAACTATATAACCTTCCTGTTAATGATGAGGTAGAGGTTGTAAAAAACATGCATCTGATTGGTCAAAGTCAGGTTGCTTTTAGAGAATGGAACCAAAAATGGGTAGATTTGTCTCTGAACTCTTTTGCAGATATAGAGAATAACCTCTTTGAAGCTGAAGGATACAATAACTCATTCCGTTTCTTGAAAGCTAAGCACCAGATTGATCAAATTGAAAGTCAAATCCAACTTGTTGAAGAAGATATTGCAGCAATTCGTAATGCCTTGTCTGAGTTGGAAAAACAAGAGTCAAAAAATAGTGGACGTGTTCTGCATGCCCTAGATTTATTTGAGAAACTACAAAACACTGTAGCTGAAGATCCTGAAAAATATGGTCAAGCTCTTCCAGAAATTGAAAAACAATTGGAGAACATCCAATCTGAGTTTTCTCAATTTGTAACCTTGAATTCTTCGGGAGATCCGGTTGAAGCAGCAGGGATTTTAGATAACGCTGAAAATCATATTTTAGCTTTGACACATATCGTTGAAAGAATTCCAGCGATTGTCACTAAGCTTACTACTGAATTGCCAGAACAACTTGAAGATTTAGAAGCTGGTTACCGCAAGCTTTTAGATGAAAACTACCATTTTGTAGAAACTGATATCGAATCTCGTCTTCAACTTCTCTATGAAGCCTTGAAGAATAATCATGAAAATATCCGTACATTGGAGTTGGATAATGCAGAGTATGAAAATACTCAAATCCAAGAAGAAATCAATGCACTTTATGATATTTTCACTCGTGAAATTGCAGCCCATAAAGCTTTTGAGAAATTGGTAACTACCCTTCCTACCTATCTTAAACACTTGAAAGAAAACAATCAGGTACTAGTTAAAGATATCGAACGTCTTGGAAAAACTTACTTGATTTCAGAAAGTGATGTAAATCGTGTTCGTCGCCTGCAAGCAGATATTGCAGCCTTGAACACTACAATCGAAGAATTGACAAACGACCAATCAGAAGTTTCAGAAGCATACTCAGTCTTGCAAGAACGTTTGGAAAATCTCCAATCTACTTTGAAAGATATTGAAGATGACCAAATCGGTGTCAGCGAACGTCTTGTTCAGATTGAAAAAGATGATATCAATGCTCGTCAAAAAGCAAATGTATACGTTAACCGTCTCCATACGATTAAACGTTACATGGAAAAGAGAAATCTTCCAGGAATTCCACAAAAATTCTTGAAACTATTCTTTGATGCAAGTCATAGTACAGAAGACTTGATGGCTGAGTTGGAACAAGCACAAGTAAATATTGAATCTGTCAATCGTATCCTTGAGATTGCGACAAATGATATGAACATGTTGGAAGAAGAAGCATACAGTATCGTTCAAAATGCAACATTGACAGAACAATTGCTTCAATATTCTAACCGTTATAGATCATTTGATGATCGTATCCAACAAGCTTTCCAAGAAGCTTTGAATATCTTTGAAACAACTTTTGATTACCAAGCATCTTTCGAAAAAATCTCTCAAGCATTAGAAGTTGCTGAGCCTGGAGTAACCAACCGTTTTGTTACTTCTTATGAGAAAACAAGAGAAAGTATTCGCTTCTAATTTATAAATTTATAAAAGAATCCTAGATTTTTCTAGGGTTCTTTTACTTTTCTTTTCCTATTAAAAATGACTTTCTTCTATATTTTCATTGAAATTATAGCTCTGATTTGATATGATAAGACTATGACAAAAAAGAGATTACCCCAGAATAAAGTAAAGAAGAAAAACAATAAAAAACTTGGCATTTTTGTCTTGCTTTTGTTTTTCACAATGATAGCACTCGGTAGTGTGATTGGCTATAAAGTGCTGAACAAGCAAGCCTTTGAACAGAAAATTGAGAGTCTCAAGAAAGAAAAAGATGATGCTTACTCACAGGGAAGTCAAAAAGAGCATTTCCGCAAAGAGAAATCAGAAATCATCACCTATTATCCACTAGTCGGGGACAGCCCTATCTCCTCTGTCAAGGATCTTATCGTAAAAGATATCACTGACAAAGTAGAAGGTAAAGAACAGTTGATTTTTTATTACTCAGAAAAAGGGGAATCCTCTTTAACTGGGATTGAAAATCGATTGATTAAAAAACAAGCTTATGATTTGGCGAATTCGAATGTCGTCGAATTAGAAAATACTACTTTGGATCAGTTATATCTAAAAGAAGATGGTTCCGTCTTTACGCTAGACCAACTATTCACAGATGCAAGCAAAGCCAAGGAAAAATTACTCGAAGACCTTAAGTCGACCCTTCAGGATAAAAAAGTCGAGCAATCAGTGGTTGATCAAGTTTCAGCTGATTTATCAGAAGCAGAATTATCAACTTTGAAGTTTGCCTATAAAGATAGCCAATTAGTTCTTTATCCAGTCAAAGCAACTAATAATGTAGAAGAAATAGCAATGCCTATTTCAGATTTCTTTGATTTTATTCAGACATCCTATCTAACAGAAAAAGATGTTGAACTTTATAAAAAAGTTCAAGCAGAAAAACATAAAAAAGTGGTAGCTCTGACATTTGATGATGGTCCTGATGGTAATACAACACCACAAGCCCTGGATATCTTAGCTAAGTACAAAATCAAAGCAACCTTCTTTGTCCAAGGAAAAAATATTGCCGGCAATGAAGCTATCCTCAAACGTATGCAGGCTGAAGGACACGAAGTCGGAAATCATAGTTGGAACCATCCAGTTTTAACACAACTCTCATTAGAGGATGCTAAGAAACAAATTACAGATACAGAAGATGCTATTAAAAGTGTCCTTGGGAAAAGCTCAAAATTAATGCGTCCGCCATATGGTGCTATTTCAGACGATATTCGTAATAGCCTTGATTTGAGCTTTATTATGTGGGATGTCGATAGTTTGGACTGGAAGAGTAAAAATGAAGCAGCGATTCTGACAGAAGTCCAACGTCAAACGACTGATGGATCTATCATCCTCATTCACGATATCCATCAAACATCTGTTAACTCATTGCCAAAAGTCATTGAATATCTGCAAGGACAAGGCTATAGCTTTGTTACAGTCTCTGAATTGCTAGGTAACCATGTAAAACCACATGAAATTTACTATTCTCGTAACCAATAGTTGGAGTTAATTCAACTAAAAGAAAAAATAAAAAAAGATTATTTTTATCTTGACAAGTAGGGAAAAACTTGATATCATATACAAGATGAGAAAAGCAGAAGTGAGAACTTCTCGCCTTGCGACTAACGTTGTCTGGCCCCTACAGATCAAGTTTCAGAAATGAAATATAATCATGTAGTGCGGATTTGCGTTAGCAAGTCCGCTCTTGTTTTTCTCTAAACTAAAAAAAGAGGTGAAAACCATAGCAAAGCAAGACTTATTCATCAATGATGAAATTCGTGTACGCGAAGTTCGCTTAATCGGTCTTGAAGGTGAGCAATTGGGTATCAAACCACTAAGCGAAGCGCAAGCACTTGCGGATGAAGCTAATGTGGACTTGGTTCTCATTCAACCTCAAGCTAAACCTCCTGTTGCGAAAATTATGGACTACGGTAAGTTCAAATTTGAGTACCAGAAGAAGCAAAAAGAGCAACGCAAAAAACAAAGCGTTGTGACCGTGAAAGAAGTTCGTTTGAGCCCAGTTATCGACAAGGGTGACTTCGAAACTAAACTTCGCAATGCTCGCAAGTTCCTTGAAAAAGGAAACAAAGTAAAGGTATCTATTCGCTTTAAGGGACGTATGATTACCCATAAAGAGATTGGTGCAAAAGTTTTAGCCGACTTCGCTGAAGCAACTCAAGATATTGCTATCATCGAACAACGTGCTAAAATGGATGGTCGTCAAATGTTCATGCAGTTGGCCCCAGCAACTGACAAGAAATAATCTGTCAGAAAGTTAAAAAAAGGAGAAAATATCATGCCAAAACAAAAAACACACCGCGCATCAGCTAAACGTTTCAAACGTACAGGTTCTGGTGGACTTAAACGTTTCCGTGCTTACACTTCTCACCGTTTCCACGGAAAAACTAAGAAACAACGTCGTCATCTTCGTAAAGCATCTATGGTGCATTCAGGAGATTTCAAACGTATCAAAGCAATGCTTACTCGCTTGAAATAATCGCGTATTTGTAAGTTAACAATTCTAGGAAATATTGGAGGAAATATAAATGGCACGTGTTAAAGGTGGCGTTGTATCACGCAAACGTCGTAAACGTATTTTAAAATTAGCAAAAGGTTACTATGGAGCTAAACACATCTTGTTCCGTACTGCAAAAGAACAAGTAATGAACTCTTACTACTATGCATACCGTGACCGTCGTCAAAAGAAACGTGACTTCCGCAAATTGTGGATCACACGTATCAATGCGGCAGCTCGTATGAACGGACTTTCATACTCACAATTGATGCATGGTTTGAAATTGGCTGAGATCGAAGTTAACCGTAAAATGCTTGCTGACTTGGCTGTTAACGATGCAGCAGCTTTCACAGCTCTTGCAGATGCAGCAAAAGCAAAACTTGGTAAATAATTATTCATAAGACTGGTGCAAGTTTGTTCCAGTCTTTTTTAAACAAAGGAGAAAAGATGACTTCAAAAATGTTACATACTTGCTTGCGAGTAGAAAATCTTGAAAAATCAATTGCTTTTTATCAAGATGCTTTTGGATTTAAGGAATTGCGTCGTCTGGACTTCCCAGAACACGCTTTTACCATTGTTTATCTAGGTCTTGATGGTGATGATTATGAATTGGAGTTGACTTACAACTACGATCATGGGCCTTATGTTGTAGGTGACGGTTTTGCTCACATCGCTCTAAGCACACCTGACCTTGAGGCTCTTCATAAAGAACATAGCGACAAGGGCTACGAAGTGACAAATCCAAATGGACTTCCAGGAACACAGCCAAACTATTACTTTGTTAAAGATCCAGATGGATACAAGGTAGAAGTGATTCGTGAAAAATAATAAAAACTCCTCATTTTTCAAATTGAGCGAGACAATCTCACCTGTCTCAGAAAAACTTGATAGGGAGTAGTGTAGGTCATTTATGTTAGTTTCTTTCAGACAAATGTGTGCGTTTATCTGAGACTAACATAGATGGCTTTTTCTGTCTAGCTTAATCTGACAAATTGGGATATAATAAAAATAATTAAACAAATTAGTGGGAGAAAAAGATGTCAGACCAAAATCCAAAAGTAGAACTAAACAAAGAAGAAGATAAACTAATTGTAGAAAATAATTCAGTGGAAGATATGAAGAATGGTCCAAAAGCAGTCAAGAAACCTTCGGCTCTTCTATCTTTCTCATTTTATTTGGCACTTACCTATATTCTTCTATTTATATCTATTGCTTTAGTTACTGCTCCATGGGGAATTTTATTCTTGATTTTTCTAGGTCCTAATTTAATTGCATACGTTATAGCAACTTTTTTAACTTGGATAGGAATCAAGAAAGTAAATAAAACTGTCTTATACACGAGTGCGGGATCTTATTTGCTCTCAGGACTTTTAGCATTCGACCCGGATTGGCAGATGTTTAGGGTTTTCCCTTATCTCTCACTAGTCCTAGTTCTAATCGGGATATTTTTAACGAAAGATACAAGTAACTAAGTTAAAAAAGCTAGGCGCAACTCTTCTTCGAACTTATTTCATATCATAAAACCATAGTCTTTAAGGCAGTGGTTTTTTAGTTTAATGATTAGAAAGAAATTGTGTTTCTATTTTCTAAAATGGTATAATAGAAAAAGAAAAAGGGAGGTGAGAAAGAATGATTGCCCAACTGGATACGAAAACTGTCTATAGTTTCATGGAGAGTATGGTTTCAATCAAGAGATATGTCAGCCTTGGAAAAGAATATGGCTATTCATCACTTGGAATCATGGATGAAGATAATCTCTATGGAGCCTATTATTTTATCAAAGAATGCCAAAAACAAGGAATTCAGCCTTTATTAGGCCTTGAGATGACAGTTCATCATAAAGATGAATGGATCAATCTACGCTTTTTAGCCCTGTCAAACCGAGGTTATCAAAACCTGATGAAGCTGTCGTCTCTAAAGATGACAGGTAAAAAAGAATGGACTGATTTCTCTTCCTACCTTGAAGATATTTGTGTCATTGTTCCTTACTATCCTGAAATTGATTCCTTGGACTTAGGGCATGACTACTATATAGGAGTGTATCCAGATACAGCTCAATCGAATTTTTCTCACCCCATTCTCCCTCTTTATCGTGTTAACTCTTTCGAGTCTGAAGATTTAGAAGCTCTACAGATGCTTAAAGCGATTAAAGAGAACGTGACCTTGAGAGAGGTTGATGTCCAATCTCAACAGGGCTTGTTTTTGCCTGCTGAACGTCTTGAACAGGTTTTTCTAGAGAAGTTCCCAATCGCACTGGATAATCTTGCAAGATTGGTCAAGGATACTTCCTACGAGATTGATAGTAGTCTCAAGCTTCCACGTTTCAATCCAGAGAGACCTGCTGTTGAAGAACTTCGGGAAAGAGTTATCAAGGGCTTGAAGCAAAAAGGCTTACTAGATTCAATCTATCAGGAACGTTTAGAAGAAGAACTGTCTGTGATTCATGATATGGGATTCGATGACTATTTCTTGGTTGTCTGGGACCTTTTACGTTTTGGTCGTTCTCAAGGTTATTATATGGGAATGGGACGCGGATCCGCAGTTGGAAGTTTAGTGGCCTACGCTTTAGATATCACTGGAATTGATCCTGTAGCTAAAAATCTTATCTTTGAACGCTTTTTGAATCGTGAACGTTACACCATGCCAGATATCGATATTGATATTCCAGATATCTATCGCCCTGAGTTTATTCGTTATGTTCGTGACCGTTATGGTAGTATCCATGCTGCGCAGATTGTCACTTACTCGACCTTTGGAGCCAAGCAAGCCATCCGAGATATCTTCAAGCGTTATGGTGTTCCTGAGTATGAGTTGACAACTATTACAAAAAAAATAGGCTCTAAAGATACTCTAACGACAGCCTATGAAGGAAATCTTGGTTTTAGACAACTCATTCAGAGTAAGATTGAGTACCAAAAGGCTTTCTCTATTGCCAAAAAGATTGAAGGTTATCCACGACAGACTTCTATCCATGCAGCTGGTGTCGTTATCAGTGATAAAAATCTAACAGATTATATCCCTCTCAAGTATGGAGAGGATATGCTGATTACCCAATATGATGCGCATGGAGTTGAAGGAAATGGCCTGCTCAAGATGGATTTCTTGGGTCTACGAAACTTAACCTTCGCTCAAAAAATGCAGGAGCTCTTATATGAAACTCAAGGTATTTCACTAAGAATTGAGGATATTGATCTTGAAGATAAGGCAACCTTAGCCCTCTTTGCAGCTGGGAAGACCAAGGGAATCTTTCAGTTTGAACAACCTGGAGCCATACGCTTATTGAAACGCGTGAAACCACAAAATTTTGAAGAAGTAGTGGCGACGACTTCCTTGAACCGACCAGGAGCGAGCGACTATATAGATAACTTTGTTGCCAGAAAACATGGTAAAGAAAAGGTTACGGTTCTGGATCCTGTGCTAGAAGATATCTTAGCTCCGACTTATGGTATTATGCTCTACCAAGAGCAGGTCATGCAAGTAGCTCAGCGTTACGCTGGTTTTAGCCTCGGGAAAGCCGATATGTTACGTCGTGCGATGGGGAAAAAGAATGCGGCTGAGATGCACCGAATGGAGGAGAGTTTTATCCAAGGGGCCCTCGAAAAAGGGCATGGACAAAAACAGGCTCAAGAAGTTTTTGCCGTGATGGAAAAATTTGCCGGTTATGGTTTTAACCGTTCGCACGCTTATGCTTATGCTGCCTTAGCCTTTCAGCTTGCCTACTTTAAAACACATTTTCCAGCAATCTTCTATCAGGTCATGCTCAATTATGCCAGTGGGGATTATATCCTAGATGCGCTTGAAATGGGCTTTGAATTAGCTCCGCTTTCTATCAATACGGTTCCATATCAAGATAAACTAGCAGATAAGACAATTCATCTAGGACTTAAGAGTATCAAGGGAATGCCTCGTGATTTTGCCTACTGGATTATCGAGCATCGTCCATTTAGCAGTGTTGAAGATTTTATCACACGATTACCCAAAAATTATCAAAAGATTAGCCTCTTAACCCCTTTAGTGGAAGTAGGTCTTTTTGATGGATTTGATAAAAATCGTCAAAAAATCTTAACCAATCTACCAACACTATTTATCTTTGTAGAAGAATTAGGTAGCCTCTTTGCGGATTCTAGCTATAGTTGGACAGATACAGAGGACTTTTCAAATATTGAAAAATTCCAAAAAGAGCAGGATTGGTTAGGTGTTGGAATTAGCCAACACCCATTGCTGGTTTTAGCGAAGAATCCTTTGTATCCAATTGTGAGTTTATCTGAGCTTTCCGAGGGGCAGACAGCTACAGTGCTCGTTGAAATTCAGTCTATCCGAGTGATTCGAACTAAAAAAGGTGAAAACATGGCCTTTTTGAAAGTTACTGATAGTAAAACAAGTCTGGAGGTCACTGTTTTTTCTGAACAGTACCGCCAATTTAAAAATCTTTTGCACGAAGGAAGTTTCTATTACCTGAATGGGAAAGTTCAGGCTAGGGACGGACGTCTTCAATTAGTTTTAAACAATTTAAAAGAGGCAGTGAGTGAGCGTTTTTGGATTCAAGTTCCCAATCATGACCACGATTCTGAAATTTATCATATTTTAGATCAGTACAAGGGACAAATTCCTGTGATCATTCGTTATGAAAATGAACAAAAAAATATTCTTTTGCCTGGTTATTTAGTTGCAAAAGACGCTGGCTTACAAGAATCTTTAAAACAGATTGTCATGAAAACGATTTATCGTTAAAAATCAATGAAAATAAAAGAATTTTAACTTTAAATATGGTATAATCAGTTAGAATGTTAAAAGAAAAAGGAGCAAAACCAAATGAAACGTATTGCTGTTTTGACTAGTGGTGGGGACGCCCCTGGTATGAATGCTGCCATTCGTGCAGTTGTTCGTCAAGCAATTTCAGAAGGAATGGAAGTTTTTGGTATCTATGATGGATACGCTGGTATGGTTGCTGGTGAAATTTATCCACTTGATGCTGCTTCAGTAGGAGACATCATTTCACGTGGTGGTACTTTCCTTCACTCAGCTCGTTACCCTGAGTTTGCAAAACTCGAAGGTCAACTTAAAGGGATTGAGCAATTGAAAAAACACGGTATCGAAGGTGTCGTGGTTATCGGTGGAGACGGTTCTTATCATGGAGCTATGCGCTTGACTGAGCATGGATTCCCTGCTATTGGACTTCCAGGAACAATCGATAACGATATCGTAGGTACTGATTTCACAATCGGATTTGATACTGCTGTTACGACTGCAATGGATGCGATCGATAAGATTCGCGATACATCATCAAGTCACCGTCGTACTTTCGTAGTTGAAGTAATGGGACGTAACGCTGGAGATATCGCTCTTTGGGCAGGTATCGCAACTGGTGCTGACGAAATCATCATCCCTGAAGAAGATTTCAAATTTGAAGATATCGTAGCAAGCATCAAAACTGGTTATGAACACGGTAAAAAACACAACATTATTGTTTTGGCAGAAGGCGTTATGTCAGCGGCTGAATTTGGTCAAAAACTAAAAGAAGCTGGAGATACAAGCGACCTTCGTGTAACTGAACTTGGTCACATCCAACGTGGTGGTTCACCAACAGCCCGTGACCGTGTATTGGCGTCACGTATGGGTGCACACGCTGTTAAACTCCTTAAACAAGGAATCGGTGGTGTCGCTGTCGGTATTCGTAACGAGAAAATGGTTGAAAATCCAATTCTTGGAACTGCAGAAGAGGGAGCTTTGTTTAGTTTGACAGCTGATGGTAAGATCGTTGTTAATAACCCTCATAAAGCTGATATTGAACTCTCTGACTTGAACAAGAGCTTGTCATAATCAACTTTAACTAATCTGGTAAAATGACCATAAAAGGTCGAATTATATAAAGGAGTCACAAAATCATGAACAAACGTGTAAAAATCGTTGCAACTTTGGGTCCTGCGGTAGAAATCCGTGGTGAAAAAAAATTCGGTGAAGATGGATACTGGGGTGAAAAACTTGACGTTGAAGCTTCAGCTAAAAACATTGCTAAATTGATTGAAGCAGGAGCTAACACTTTCCGTTTCAACTTCTCACACGGTGACCACCAAGAACAAGGTGAACGTATGGCAACTGTTAAACTTGCAGAAAAACTTGCAGGTAAAAAAGTTGGTTTCCTTCTTGATACTAAAGGACCAGAAATTCGTACTGAATTGTTCGAAGGTGAAGCTAAAGAGTATTCATACAAAACTGGTGAAAAAATCCGTGTTGCAACTAAACAAGGAATCAAATCAACTCGTGAAGTGATTGCTTTGAACGTTGCTGGTGCTCTTGACATCTATGATGACGTTGAAGTTGGTCGTCAAGTATTGGTTGACGATGGTAAACTTGGTCTTCGCGTTGTAGAAAAAGATGATGCAACTCGTGAATTTGTCGTTGAAGTTGAAAACGACGGTGTGATCGCTAAACAAAAAGGTGTGAACATCCCTAACACTAAAATTCCTTTCCCAGCTCTTGCTGAACGTGATAACGACGATATTCGTTTCGGTTTGGAACAAGGTATTAACTTTATTGCTATCTCATTCGTACGTACTGCAAAAGACGTAAACGAAGTTCGTGCAATCTGTGAAGAAACTGGTAACGGTCACGTTCAATTGTTTGCAAAAATCGAAAACCAACAAGGTATCGATAACTTGGATGAAATCATTGAAGCTGCTGACGGTATCATGATTGCTCGTGGTGACATGGGTATCGAAGTACCATTCGAAATGGTTCCAGTTTACCAAAAAATGATCATCACTAAAGTGAATGCAGCAGGTAAAGTTGTTATCACAGCAACAAACATGCTTGAAACAATGACTGAAAAACCACGTGCAACTCGTTCAGAAGTATCAGACGTATTTAACGCTGTTATCGACGGAACTGACGCTACAATGCTTTCAGGTGAGTCTGCAAACGGTAAATACCCACTTGAGTCAGTAACAACAATGGCTACAATTGACAAGAACGCTCAAACTCTTCTTAACGAATATGGACGTTTGAACTCAGATACTTTCGAACGTAACTCTAAGACAGAAGTTATGGCTTCAGCTGTTAAAGATGCTACTAACTCAATGAATATCAAATTGGTTGTAACATTGACTAAGACTGGTCACACAGCTCGTTTGATTTCTAAATACCGTCCAAATGCTGATATCTTGGCATTGACATTCGACGAATTGACAGAGCGTGGATTGATGTTGAACTGGGGTGTTATCCCAATGTTGACTGAAGCTCCATCATCAACTGATGATATGTTCGAAATCGCTGAACGTAAAGCAGTTGAAGCAGGTCTTGTAGAATCTGGTGACGATATCGTTATCGTTGCAGGTGTGCCACTTGGCGAAGCTGTTCGTACAAACACAATGCGTATCCGTACAGTACGTTAATCTAACATTAAAAACCTATCATATCAGGCTTTACAGCTTGTATGATAGGTCTTTTTTGTTTCATAAGGTCTAGGGCCCTATTTGTTTAAGAAAAGAAAAAACTCTCTGGAAAACCAGAGAGTGTGAGAGGCATCTCCATGTGAGAAACTGGTTCACACAATTTCTCAAGGTCCGCTCCTGCGTTATGACCTCCTTTGCGCAATTGTAGCTTTCGCTACATATCGACTCATCGCAGACTTTATTCTACTATAGAGATAATACTTTGTCAAGAAAAAAACAGCTCCTTAAATAGGAACTGATGAATTGATGCTAATTGCCGGGATCGAACCGGCGACCTCATCCTTACCATGGATGCGCTCTGCCTACTGAGCTAAATCAGCTTACTTTGAAAGTATACTATAGATTTAAGCTTTTGTCAATATGCTAATTAGTATGGTAACTCATTGGAAAAGCCCAAGTAATAAACTTGGGCTTGTGAAAATATGCCTATTGTAATTGCTCTCTCTTTTTATCTGGGTTCCAAACAAAACTTGCAACAAAGGTAAAGAGGATTGTCAAAATTCCGATTATAATTGCTAGAATCAAGGCGGGGATACGGATGAGCCACCACAGTGGATTTGGTTTTTTATTGTTGTGCCACTGTTTTGTTTCCTCATCCAGGCGTTGAAATTCAGATTGGATGCGGTCTGCAACCATCTCAATTCCCTCATCATTCATCTTTTTAATATCTGAGATATCAATCGGATTTCCGAAGTTCATATCAATACGTTCACGGCTGACAAGCCCTTTTAGAGTCATAGGACCAGTATAGGTAACAGGCATGATCCGAACCTTAGCCATCTTCGCAATTAGAGCAACACCACCCTTAACATCGTTAGAATGACGGCTACCACTAGGAAACATAATCAGTGAGCGATTGCTCTTTTTAAGAACATTAATTGGATATTTGATAGCAGAAGAACCTGGGTTATCACGGTCGATAGGGAAAGCACCACACATGCGAATCCACCAACCAAAGATGCGATTTGAAAAGAGTTCTTTTTTTGCCATAAAGACAAATTGCTTTGGTTTTGTTGCAAAAGCCATATAGACTGGATCCCACCAGGTACGATGTGGGGCCACAAGGATATAGTTTTCATCTAAATTTGGAATTTTTTCAGTATTGTGAAAGTGAGCATTTCCATTGATTGACCATAGAATCAACATAACCAGCCCACGCAGATAAGTGTAAAACATGATGTCTCCTTCAGTTTTCTTTCTTTTATTATACCTTATCATACTAGGACAGGCAAATGTTTTTTGTTTAGGCGGAATAGCTTTTTATATGAAATTAGAAATATTCAAAAAAAAATGATATGATAGAGTTTATGGATAAAAATAAAATGTTGGGATTAAGCCAATCAGAAGTAAAAGAACGTCAGAAACAGGGACAGGTCAATGATTTCCAAGCTTCAGCTAGTACTAGTACATGGCAGATTGTAAAGCGAAATGTCTTTACTTTATTCAATGCTCTAAACTTTGCCATCGCCTTAGCACTCGCTTTTGTTCAAGCATGGAGCAACTTGGTCTTCTTTGCCGTTATCTGTTTTAATGCTTTTTCAGGGATTGTTACCGAGCTACGAGCCAAACATATGGTTGATAAACTCAACCTCTTGAATAAAGAAAAGATTACGACTATTCGTGATGGACAAGAGATTGCTTTGGATCCTGAAGAACTTGTTTTGGATGACGTGATTCGCTTATCAGCAGGAGATCAGATTCCAAGTGATGCGATTGTGTTAGAAGGTTTTGCAGAAGTCAATGAAGCTATGTTAACGGGTGAGAGCGACTTGGTGCAAAAAGAAGTAGAAGACTTAATGTTGTCGGGTAGCTTTCTTGCAAGTGGGTCTGTCCTCGCTCAGGTACATCATGTTGGAGCGGATAACTATGCTGCTAAACTCATGCTTGAAGCCAAGACAGTGAAGCCAATTAACTCACGTATCATGAAATCGCTAGACCAGTTAGCCGGCTTTACTGGGAAAATTATCATTCCTTTTGGTATTGCTCTCTTGCTTGAAGCCTTGGTCTTAAAAGGTCTGCCACTGAAGTCTTCTGTAGTGAATTCTTCTACAGCTCTTTTAGGAATGTTGCCTAAGGGAATTGCCCTTTTGACCATTACCTCTCTTTTAACCGCTGTTATCAAGCTAGGTTTGAAGAAGGTCTTGGTGCAGGAGATGTATTCTGTTGAAACCCTTGCACGCGTGGATATGCTTTGTTTGGATAAAACAGGGACCATCACTCAAGGGAAGATGCAGGTTGAGACTGTCCTTCCGCTGACCCAGGCTTATGACAAGGATGCTATTGCAAAAATACTAACCAGCTATATGGCACACAGTGAGGATAAAAATCCAACTGCCCAAGCTATTCGAAAGCGTTTTGCGGGAGAGGTAGCCTATCCGATGATTTCTAGTCTTCCATTTTCTAGTGATCGAAAATGGGGAGCAATGGAGTTGGAAGGTCTAGGAACTGTTTTTCTAGGCGCACCGGAGATGTTGTTGGATGCTGAAGTTCCTGAGGCTAGAGAAGCTCTTGAACGAGGATCTCGTGTCTTGGTATTAGCGCTCAGTCAAGAAAAACTTGACCATCACAAGCCACAAAAGCCATCTGATATTCAGGCTTTGGCTTTGCTTGAGATTCTTGATCCGATCCGAGAAGGGGCAGCTGAAACTTTAGACTATCTTCGTTCTCAGGAAGTGGGATTGAAAATTATCTCTGGTGATAATCCAGTCACTGTTTCAAGTATTGCCCAAAAAGCAGGTTTTGCAGATTATCATAGCTATGTAGATTGTTCAAAAATCACGGACGAGGAATTGATTGCCATGGCTGAGGAGACAGCGATTTTTGGACGTGTCTCGCCTCATCAAAAGAAACTAATCATACAAACTCTGAAAAAAGCAGGTCATACCACTGCCATGACAGGAGATGGTGTCAATGATATCCTTGCTCTTCGTGAGGCAGACTGTTCCATCGTTATGGCTGAAGGAGACCCAGCAACTCGTCAGATTGCAAATCTGGTCCTCTTGAATTCAGATTTCAATGATGTTCCTGAGATTCTCTTTGAAGGTCGTCGTGTGGTCAATAATATTGCCCACATTGCTCCGATTTTCTTGATTAAGACAATCTATTCCTTCTTGCTTGCAGTCATCTGTATTGCAAGTGCTTTGTTGGGACGTACTGAATGGATATTAATTTTCCCATTCATTCCCATTCAGATTACCATGATTGACCAGTTTGTGGAAGGATTCCCACCGTTTGTATTAACTTTTGAACGAAATATTAAGCCAGTCGAACAAAACTTCCTCAGAAAATCCATGCTTCGAGCTTTACCAAGTGCCTTGATGGTAGTCTTTAGCGTTCTATTTATTAAAATTTTTGGAACCAGTCAAGGTTGGTCAGCCATTGAAATTTCAACACTTCTGTATTATCTACTGGCATCGATTGGTTTCATGTCTGTAGTTAGAGCTTGTTTGCCATTTAGTCTGTGGCGTGTGCTCTTGATTATTTGGTCAGTTGGTGGCTTCCTTGGAACAGCTCTATTTCCAAGAATTCAAAAATTGCTTGAAATTTCAACACTGACAGGACAAACATTACCTGTCTATGGCATTATGATGGTCATATTTGCTGTCATTTTCATCCTGACAAATCGTTATCAAGTTAAAAGATAAAGAAAGACTGCAATCCGTGATTGCGGTCTTTTTTAGGTGGAGGATTGCTAGCTAAAATATGGTATAATAAAGGGAAATAGACTTTTGGAAAGTGAGAGAAGATGATTTCAAAGAGATTAGAAATGGTGGCTTCTTTTGTACCTCAAGGAGCTGTTCTACTAGATGTCGGGAGCGACCATGCTTATTTACCGATTGAATTAGTTGAAAAGGGTCATATCGAACGTGCTATTGCAGGAGAAGTTGTAGAAGGTCCCTATCAATCTGCAGTTACAAATGTTGAAAGTCATGGTTTGACTGAGAAAATTCAGGTTCGTTTAGCCAATGGTTTGGCTGCTTTTGAAGAAAGTGACCAGGTCTCTGTCATCACTATTGCTGGAATGGGTGGTCGTTTGATTGCTACGATTTTGGAAGAGGGATTAGGTAAACTAGCCAATGTTGAGCGTTTGATTCTCCAACCAAATAACCGAGAAGACGAGTTGCGTAGCTGGTTACAGGAGCATGGATTCCAGATTGTAGCCGAAAGCATTTTAGAGGAAGCTGGCAAATTTTACGAGATTCTAGTAGTGGAAGCTGGAGAAATGAATTTATCAGCAAGTGACACCCGTTTTGGTCCTTTTCTATCTAAAGAACTTAGCTCCGTATTTGTCCAAAAGTGGCAAAGAGAAGCAAGTAAGCTCGAATTTGCCCTTAGTCAAATTCCAGAAAAAAATCATGAAGAACGTCAAGTTTTAGTAGATAAAATTCAAGCCATCAAGGAGGTGCTCCATGAAAGCAAGTGAAGTGATTAAGCGTTATGAAACCTATTGTCCTCAAGAATTTTCTATGGAAGGCGATAATCGTGGACTGCAGATTGGTACCCTAGACAAAGAAATCAAAAAGGTCATGGTCGCCCTCGATATTCGTGAAGAAACAGTGGCAGAAGCTATTGAAAAGGGTGTAGATTTGATTATCGTTAAGCACGCGCCTATCTTCCGTCCGATAAAGGACTTGGTAGCTAGTCGCCCTCAAAATCAGATTTATATCGACCTCATCAAGCACGACATTGCAGTCTACGTCAGCCATACCAATATTGATATTGTTGAAAACGGCCTTAATGACTGGTTCTGCAAACTATTGGATATTAAGGATACAACTTTTCTACAGGAAACAGGTACTGAACGTGGCATCGGGCGTATTGGCAATATTAAACCTCAAACGTTTGAAGAATTTGCTAGTCATGTTAAGGAAGTATTTGGTCTAGATAGTCTTCGTATGGTGTATTATAAAGAGACTGATTTGCAAAAAACAATCTCAAGAGTAGCTATTTGTGGTGGCAGTGGGCAGTCTTTCTACTCTGATGCTTTAGCAAAAGGAGCTCATGTCTACATTACTGGTGACATCTATTACCACACTGCCCAAGATATGTTGTCAGACGGCTTGTTGGCTCTGGATCCAGGCCACTATATTGAAGTTTTCTTTGTTGAAAAAATTGCAGCGTTCCTGAACGAATGGAAGGAAGAGAATGCTTGGTCTCTAGAGGTTATCGCAAGTCAAGCGTCCACCAATCCATTCCATCATATCTAGTTAGAAGGTAAAGACTATGAAAAAAGTTGCCATTGTAGGGGCAGGAATTGTAGGAGCAACGGCTGCCTACTATCTTTCTAAGGAAGCTGATATCGAAGTAACTGTTTTTGATTTTGGACACGGCCAAGCAACCAAGGCCGCGGCAGGAATTATTAGTCCCTGGTTTTCTAAACGACGCAATAAGGCTTGGTATAAGATGGCGCGCCTAGGAGCTGATTTCTATGTAGATTTATTAGCTGACCTAGAAAAATCGGGTCAAAAAGTTGATTTTTACCAAGGTTCTGGTGTCTTTCTTCTTAAAAATGATGACTCTAGGCTAGAGGAACTCTATCAACTAGCCTTGCAACGTAGAGATGAATCTCCCTTGATTGGAGAATTAGCCATTTTGGACCAAGCGACTGCTAGTAACCTATTTCCCGGTCTAGAGGGATTTGAACGTTTACTCTATGCTTCTGGTGGAGCTCGAGTAGATGGGCAACTCCTAGTGACTCGCTTACTGGGAGCCAGTCAAGTGAAGGTCATAAATAAAGAGGTCAGTCTAACCCCCCTATCATCGGGCTATCAGATAGACAATCAAATGTTTGACCAAGTCATCTTATCCACAGGAGCTTGGCTTGGCCACATCTTAGAGCCCTTAGGATATGAGGTAGACGTTCGTCCTCAAAAGGGGCAACTCCGAGATTACCAAGTGCCACAAGACATGGGAGCTTACCCTGTAGTTATGCCGGAAGGTGAGTGGGATTTGATACCATTTCCGGGCGGTAAATTATCTCTAGGAGCTACCCATGAAAATGACATGGGATTTGACCTAGTAGTTGATGAGAATTTGCTCCAACAAATGGCTGAAGCAGCAAGTTCGTTTTATCCTAGCTTAAAAGATGCAATGATAAGTGGTGAACGTGTGGGGATTCGTGCTTATACGAGTGATTTTTCGCCGTTTTTCGGACAAGTGCCAAACTTGTCAGGAGTATTTGTTGCGAGTGGATTAGGCTCGTCAGGATTGACAACTGGACCTATTATAGGCTATCACCTAGCCCAAATGCTTCAAGGGGAAAGTGGAGTCTTGGATCCAGCGGATTATCCGACTGAAAGATATATTAAAGAGAAATAATCGTAAACTTTTTACCTAGTTTTTACGATAGGATTAGGATAGCAAATGACTTTCCCTATCAAAAATGGTAAAATGAAAAAAATAATTCAAGAATAGAGGAAAAATGATGCAAGAAAAGATTTTGGTAACAGGTGGAGCAGGTTTTATCGGAACTCACACTGTGATCGAACTGGTCCAAGCTGGACATCAAGTTGTCGTGGTGGATAACTTGGTCAACAGTAGCCGTAAAAGTCTTGAAGTAGTCGAAAGAATCACTGGGGTAGAGATTCCTTTCTACGAAGCAGATATTCGTGACACAGATACACTTCGCGATATTTTCAAACATGAAGAGCCAACAGGTGTGATTCATTTTGCTGGTTTGAAGGCAGTTGGTGAGTCAACTCGTATCCCTCTTGCCTACTATGATAACAATATTGCCGGTACAGTTAGCCTTTTGAAGGCAATGGAAGAAAACAACTGTAAGAACATTATCTTCAGTTCTTCAGCAACAGTTTATGGAGATCCACATACTGTTCCAATCCTAGAAGATTTCCCACTCTCAGCTACCAACCCTTATGGCCGTACCAAGCTTATGCTGGAAGAAATCTTGACAGATATCCATAAAGCAGATTCAGAGTGGAACGTTGTCTTACTTCGTTACTTCAACCCAATTGGAGCGCATGAGAGTGGTGACCTAGGAGAAAATCCAAACGGCATTCCAAATAACCTTCTACCGTATGTAACACAAGTCGCAGTTGGTAAGTTAGAACAAGTTCAAGTCTTCGGAGATGACTACGATACTGAAGATGGAACAGGTGTTCGTGACTATATCCACGTCGTTGACCTAGCAAAAGGACACGTTGCCGCCCTTAAGAAGCTTCAAAAAAGCTCTGGACTTAATGTGTATAACCTTGGTACTGGAAAAGGCTACTCAGTTCTTGAAATTATCCAAAATATGGAAAAAGCTGTTGGGCGCCCAATTCCATACCGTATCGTTGAACGTCGCCCAGGTGATATCGCAGCTTGCTACTCAGACCCAGCAAAAGCTAAGGAAGAGCTCGGATGGGAAGCTGGACTTGGTATTACAGAAATGTGTGAAGATGCATGGCGTTGGCAAAGTAAGCATCCAAATGGATTTGAAGACTAATCGTTTGATTAAACAAAAAAGAGGAAGTAATTCCTCTTTTTTTATAACTTTATATGTGGTTGAAATAAAAAATTTGATAAGTGCTTAAGTGATAGAAAAATGTCTTAAAAGAACAGTTTATTGATTATTGAAATGCTGGAACAAATAAAAGTAAAATTGTATAAAAATAGCTAGCAAAAGACTATAATTTTCTAGAAAAATATGCTAAACTAGAGAGAGTGGAAATTAGAGATCGATGTTCCACCAAATTTTAAGATTCATCTATAATCAGAGCACGAGTAGGGCAATTTTTAACGGCTTCTAAAATGTCGTCGTTGCAAGCAATTTCTCGCTCTAATTGCTCAGATTCATCGTAAAAACGGACGATGCCATTATCATGGTAATCAAATAATTCTGAATAAGTTTGGCAGAGCCCACAAGCGATGCAACGTTCAGGTATAAGTCTAATCTTCATATTTATATTGTAATAAGAAAGTAAAAAAAACTCAAGGAGTAAGGTATGGAAAAGGAACCGTGGCAAGAAGATATTTATGAAAACCAAGAAGAGGAATCAAGAACAGAGCGTCGTCAACGAAACAAAAAAGGCTCAGGTGTCATTGCCAATCGTGTTTTAACTGTTTTGGCTGTTCTTTTCTTTGTCATTGTTGTTGGGATGATAGTTGTATTAGTCTACTTGTCATCGGGTGGAAGCGACCGTACTTCAGCTCTGAAAGATTTTTATGATTCTTCAGCTCCAAAAGTAGAAGAAGTTACAACAGTAGCTACAACTACTCAGTCAACAGAGACAACTGAAGCAGAAACAAACCAACAAGAGCACACAGAGGCGCATACTGACTCTGAAGGAACTATTACAGTCATGGCAGGAGAAGGGGAAGCAGCCATTGCAGCTCGTGCTGGAATCTCTATTGCTCAACTTGAAGCCTTGAATCCTGGTCATATGTCTTCAGGAACTTGGTTTGCAAATCCTGGTGATGTCCTTAAGACAAGATAGGAGTTACAATGAAAACAATTCAGATTGCTATTGATGGGCCAGCTTCCAGTGGTAAAAGTACAGTAGCTAAGATTATTGCTAAGGACTTTGGCTATACTTATCTGGATACGGGCGCTATGTATCGTGCGGCGACTTACATCGCATTGAGAAACCAAATTAGCCCAGATGAGCCATCCCAACTTCTTGAATTATTGGAACAATACCCGATTAGTTTTGGCCGCGCTGAAACAGGAGAACAGCTTGTTTTTGTTGGAGATGTTGATGTAACAAATCCAATCCGAGAAAATGAAGTAACCAATGCTGTTTCTGCTTTTGCAGCGATTCCAGCTGTTCGTGAAAAATTAGTAGCCCTTCAGCAAGAAATTGCACGACAAGGTGGTATCGTTATGGATGGCCGCGATATTGGAACAGTTGTCTTGCCTCAGGCTGAATTGAAGATTTTTCTAGTAGCATCTGTAGATGAGCGTGCGGAACGTCGTTACAAGGAAAATCTTTCAAAGGGAATCGAAACAGATTTGGAAACTTTGAAAGAAGAGATTGCTGCGCGTGATTATAAAGATAGTCATCGTGAAACTTCACCTCTCAAGCAAGCTGAGGATGCAATCTATTTGGATACGACTGGCCTCTCTATTTTAGAAGTTGTTGAAAAAATTAAATCAGAAGCTCAAAAACATTTATAAGAACTATAAAAACGATGAACTGAATTTCGGTTTGTCGTTTTTTTATCATAATTTGTCAAATAGTCTGTTTTAAGGTATAATAGTTGCTGTTGAAGAAAATTTGACATTCAAATAATCATAAATTTTTTAAGGAGATAACATGAGTCAATTACCAAATTGCCCAAAATGTAATTCAGAATATGTATATGAAGATGGCGCACTTCTAGTTTGTCCAGAATGTGCTTACGAGTGGAATCCTGCTGAACAAGCAGAAGTTGAAGAAGGCATTGTTGCTATTGATGCAAATGGTAACAAATTAGCTGATGGAGATACAGTAACCTTGATTAAAGATTTGAAGGTTAAAGGAGCGCCAAAAGATCTTAAGCAAGGTACACGCGTTAAAAACATTCGTATTGTAGAGGGTGACCACAACATCGATTGTAAGATTGATGGTTTTGGAGCTATGAAGCTTAAGTCAGAATTTGTGAAGAAGATTTAATCATGATTAAAAATGAAAAAGTAATATTTTATAGTCGTATCTTTTTATTTATAGCAGCCTTTACCGGTGTATACTTGGAGATTACCAAGCGTGGTGGTTTAGGGATGTTACTCTACTATACAGTCCTTTCTAACCTTCTGGTTGTAATCTTTACAGGCTATCTTTTGATAAAGATGCGTAGTGGCGGTGATAGTTGGCAGAGTCCTGGTATTCTACGTCTCAAAGGTGGCGTCACTATGAGTATTATGATTACTTGTGTCATCTATCATTTCATGCTAGCTCCCTTGACGACAGATTTTTACCGTTTGGAAAATTTCCTTTGTCATTATATTGTCCCTCTCTGGTTTTTAGCAGATACAATTATTTTTGATAAGAGTCGTCAATATAAGTTAGTTGATCCCATGCTTTGGACTAGCCTTCCTTTGCTTTATATGATTTTTGCCCTCTTAAACGGTTTTGTTCTAAAGATGGATGTCCCTAATGCTAAGGATAGTCCCTTCCCTTATTTCTTTTTGAATGCTACAAAACATGGTTGGGGCTTTGTCTTTAAATGGGCAGCAACTATCTTTGTTGCCTACATGGTTTCAGGATATCTCTTTTATCTTGTGAAAAGTATAAAAAAATCTAAGAAATAAAAGTACCCAATGTGGGTGCTTTTTTTGTGATAGAGATAATTGTACCCGGACAAATCAATTTATTTTATCTTGTTATGCAGTCTTTTATACCTTACAATAAAACTGTAGCTACCAATACAACTATTGAGGATGAAAAAAATGACTGAAAATCGTTATGAATTAAATAAGAATTTAGCACAGATGCTTAAGGGTGGCGTCATCATGGATGTTCAAAATCCTGAACAGGCAAGAATTGCTGAGGCTGCAGGTGCGGCAGCAGTTATGGCTTTGGAACGAATCCCAGCTGATATTCGTGCAGCGGGTGGTGTCTCTCGCATGAGTGATCCAAAGATGATTAAGGAAATCCAAGAAGCGGTCAGCATTCCAGTTATGGCTAAGGTTCGAATTGGGCATTTTGTTGAAGCTCAGATTTTAGAAGCTATCGAGATTGACTATATTGATGAGAGCGAAGTTCTATCTCCAGCTGACGATCGTTTCCATGTGGACAAGAAAGAATTTCAAGTTCCTTTTGTTTGTGGTGCTAAAGACCTAGGAGAAGCCTTGCGCCGTATCGCTGAAGGAGCTTCTATGATTCGTACAAAAGGGGAACCAGGAACAGGAGACATCGTTCAGGCGGTTCGTCATATGCGTATGATGAATCAAGAAATTCGCCGCATTCAAAACCTCCGTGAGGACGAGTTATATGTTGCTGCCAAGGACTTGCAAGTACCTGTAGAATTAGTTCAATACGTCCACGAACATGGGAAATTACCAGTTGTTAACTTTGCAGCTGGAGGGGTTGCAACACCAGCGGACGCTGCTCTTATGATGCAGCTAGGTGCAGAAGGTGTGTTTGTTGGTTCAGGGATTTTTAAGTCAGGTGATCCTGTTAAACGTGCGGCAGCAATTGTCAAGGCTGTTACCAATTATCAGAATCCTCAAATTCTGGCTCAAATCTCGGAAGACTTGGGAGAAGCCATGGTTGGTATCAATGAGAATGAAATCCAAATTCTCATGGCTGAGCGAGGAAAATAGATGAAAATCGGAATCTTGGCCTTGCAAGGTGCCTTTGTAGAACACGAGAAAATGCTTGCTCAACTAGGAGTTGAAAGTATTGAACTGCGAAACCTAGAAGATTTTCAACAACATCGAAGTGAGCTATCAGGTTTGATTTTGCCAGGTGGTGAGTCAACGGCCATGGGGAAACTGTTGCGAGATCAGCAGATGCTAATTCCTCTAAGAGAGGCTATTCTCAATGGTTTACCAGTCTTTGGTACTTGTGCGGGTTTAATTTTGCTAGCAAAACAAATCACTTCTAAAGAGGAAAGCCATCTAGCGACTATGGACATAGTAGTAGAGCGCAATGCCTATGGACGTCAGCTAGGAAGCTTTTATACAGAATCTGACTGTAAGGGCGTTGGTAAGATTCCTATGACCTTTATTCGTGGCCCGATCATCAGTAGTGTCGGTGAGGAGGTTGATATTTTAGCAATTGTGAACAATCAAATCGTTGCGGCTCAAGAAAAAAATATGCTGGTAACCTCCTTTCATCCTGAATTGACAAAAGATCTTCGTTTGCATCAGTACTTTATGAATATGTGTAAATAAAAAAAGAGGTTGGGATTTTTCCCACCTTCTTTTTTACATGTAATAAACAATAGCAATATATTGGAGAGCAGAGGCTGCTAGGATAAAGAGATGCCAAATCATATGGAAGTATGGTTTCTTTTTAGCGTAGAATCCAGCGCCAACTGTATAGCAAAGGCCACCTGATACCATAAGACTCCAAAACATTGGACTTGTCTGACTGATGATTGCTGGTAAGATAGCCAATACAAGCCATCCCATGATGAGGTAAAGGATGAGACTGAATTTTTCATTGACCTTCTTGGCAAAGATTTTATAAAGAATACCGAAAATAGTTGTTCCCCACTGAATGGCGATAATCAGATAACCAAACCAGTTATTCATCAGGGTTAAAACCACTGGTGTATAAGAACCTGCAATGGCAACATAAATCATAGAATGGTCGATGATACGAAGCACGTACTTATGAGTGGAACCATAAGCCATAGAATGATAAATAGTCGATGAAAGGAACATGAGAAAGAGGCTGATGACGAAGATGGACACACCGACAGACGATAAAAATCCATGAGCTTCATAACTATAAGTCGATGAGATAGGGAGCAAAATCAGCATGATAAATGCTCCTACAGCATGGGTGACACTGTTGGCAATTTCTTCTCCCAAACTAAGTCGTTTACTAAGTTTGAAACTAGTATTCATTTGTTTCCTCCTCTTCGGTTTCTGTATAGACTAATGCAAGTGTTTGATGATAGAGTTTGACCGTTTGGCAGCTTGCCTGGATAATGGGATTAGCTGGATCAATATCTTCATTCATATAGTCCACAAAAGCATTGTAAAGTTCTTCTGAATTAGTGTCTGTGTGTAGGGTATTAAGGGTTTGAGCAATTTCTTGGATAGAAAAAACAGACTTGAGAGTGGTAATAGCAATCAATCGTGCGATTTGTTTGCGTTGGTATTTTTTCTTTTCAGGTTTACTGATATAACCGTGTTTGACATAGTTGTTCACCATGGATGCTGTCAAACCTTTCTCCTTGTCAGGAGAGGCAGGAGGACAGATTTGATTGACATAAAGCAGAACCTGGTCCAGATAGAGATTGATACTTGGAATTTCTTCCCATTTTGGATAGGAAAAAGTGGGATTCATTTTCAACTCCTTTTTATCTAGTTTTAATAACTAGATTATAAAATATTAGAAATAATAAGTCAAGTTTCAAGTGCTTGTAGAAAGAAATAATTTATGCTATGATGAGAGAAATAGTATGAAAAGAGGATAAATGATGGAGATTCGCTTAGCCTTTCCAAACGAAGTTGATGCAATTATGCAAGTGATTGAGGGAGCCAAGAAATGTTTGGCAGAAGCTGGTAGCACTCAGTGGCAAAACGGCTACCCAGATGCAGATACCATTATTGAAGATATCATCTCTGGTCAAGCTTATGTAGCCCTAGACGAAGGTGATCTCTTAGCCTATGCAGCAGTGACTAAGAGCCCCGAAAAAGCTTATGAAGCAATTTATGATGGTAACTGGGAGGGAAATGAAGCAGAATACTTAGTATTTCACCGTATTGCTGTTGCTAGAGATGTGCAAGGTCAAGGTGTTGCTCAGACCTTTTTAGAAGGTTTGATTGAAGGCTTCGATTACCTAGATTTTCGTTCAGATACGCACGCTAAAAACATAGCCATGCAGCATATCTTTGAAAAACTTGGCTTCAAACAGGTTGGTAAAGTTCCAGTAGACGGGGAACGCTTGGCCTATCAAAAATTAAAATCAAATGTCTAAGAAGTATGTAAAAATGCTATACAAGTCACCGATTGGCCCCCTATCTCTGGTAGCAGATGACCACTATTTGTTTGGGATATGGATTGAAGAAGAGAGCGATTTTGAGAAGGGATTATCTGAAAATGATGCAACTGTTGTTGAGAGTCATCCCATTTTAAATCAAATTACTTCCTATTTAGAGACTTATTTTAAGGGGCAAGATCAAGACTTATCTGGATTACCTTTAGCTCCTGTCGGTAGTGACTTTGAAAAAAGAGTCTGGAACTACTTGCGAGGAATTCCTCTTGGTCAGACAGTTACTTATGGGCAAATAGCTAAGGACTTGCAGGTGCCTTCTGCTCAAGCAATCGGAGGAGCAGTAGGTCGCAATCCCTGGTCTATCCTTGTACCCTGTCACCGTGTGTTAGGTGCTGGAGGACGTCTGACAGGATATGCTTGGGGGCTTGAAAAGAAGGCTTGGCTCTTGAGGCATGAAGGTGCAAGTTATCAAGAAAATAAAAAATAGAAAGAGAAGAAAATGTTAGAATTTATCGAATATCCAAAATGTACAACTTGTAAAAAAGCTAAGAAAGAATTAGATCAACTTGGACTAGAATATAAAGATGTTCATATCGTTGAAGAGACTCCGAGTGAAAAGGTCATTTTAAACTGGCTCGAAACTTCGGGATTTGAATTGAAGCAATTTTTCAATACTAGTGGAATCAAATATCGTGAACTCGGATTGAAAGATAAGGTTGGAACATTGTCAAACAAAGAAGCAGCCAAACTCTTGGCTAGTGATGGTATGCTGTTAAAACGTCCAATACTTGTTGAAAATGGTCTTGTAAAACAAATTGGCTATCGTAAAACATACAATAACTTGGATTTGAATTAGTTTTTTTCTATCTCATTGATAGATAAAATATATAACCTCCCACTTTTAAAGTATGATACACTAGAAGGTAGATGAAGTCTGATATGCTCGTAGCAAATATTTTTAATTAGAGCATAAGTATGATAGAATGAATCATTATCTTGAGAGGATGTTTCTATGAATGTTACAACGATTTTAGCATCTGATTGGTATCAAAATTTGATGCAATATATTCCAGATGGCAAACTTTTTAGTTTGCGTTCTGTCTTTGATGGGATTCCAAGAATTGTACAGCAATTACCTACAACATTGATGTTAACGGTATTTGGTGCCTTTTTTGGTATCATGCTAGCCCTAGTCTTTGCTATCGTTAAAATCAACCGAGTTAGATTTATTTACCCATTACAAGCCTTTTTTGTTAGTTTCCTAAAAGGAACTCCAATTTTAGTTCAACTGATGTTGACTTATTATGGAATTCCATTAGCTTTGAAAGCCTTGAATCAACAATGGGGAACTTCTCTGAACATTAATGCGATTCCAGCAGCAACATTTGCGATTGTGGCTTTTGCTTTTAACGAGGCGGCCTATGCCAGCGAAACTCTTCGTGCGGCAATTCTTTCTGTAAATCCAGGTGAAATTGAAGCTGCTCGTAGTCTTGGTATGACACGTGCGCAAGTTTATCGTCGTGTGATTATTCCCAATGCAGCAGTAGTTGCAACACCAACCTTGATTAACTCCTTGATTGGCTTGACCAAGGGGACTTCCCTAGCCTTCAGTGCAGGTGTTGTAGAAGTCTTTGCCCAAGCTCAGATTTTGGGTGGTGCAGACTATCGTTACTTTGAACGTTTCATCTCAGTAGCTCTCGTCTATTGGGTGGTAAATATCGTTATTGAAAATATTGGCCGTTTCATTGAAAGAAAAATGGCTATTACAGCACCAGATAATATTGAGACAGATGTGAAAGGAGAGCTTCGCTAATGATTAAGATTTCAAATTTAAGCAAATCCTTTTCAGGTCAAACCGTTTTGGATCATCTGAACTTAGATATTCAAAAAGGAGAAGTTGTTGCCTTGATTGGTTCGTCAGGGGCTGGGAAATCAACTTTTCTCCGTAGCCTAAACTATCTAGAAACTCCTGATAGTGGAAGTATTCAGATTGATGATTTCAAAGTTGATTTTTCTCAAATTACGCAAGAAGAAATTCTAACTCTTCGTCGCAAACTATCCATGGTTTTCCAACAGTTTAATTTATTTGAGCGTAGAACAGCGCTAGAAAATGTTAAAGAAGGCTTGGTGGTAGTTAAAAAACTATCGGACGAGGAAGCGACTGAAATTGCTAAGGAAGAGCTGGCTAAGGTTGGGCTTTCTGATCGTGAACAGCATTATCCTCGTCACCTATCAGGGGGACAAAAACAACGGGTCGCTATAGCGCGTGCCCTAGCCATGAAACCGGACGTTTTGCTTTTGGATGAACCAACCTCAGCTCTTGATCCTGAATTGGTGGGTGAGGTTGAGAAATCAATCGCAGACGCTGCCAGGTCAGGTCAAACCATGGTTTTGGTTAGTCACGATATGTCATTTGTTGCTCAAGTTGCGGATAAGGTTTTATTCTTGGATAAAGGAAAGATTATTGAATCTGGAACACCGGATGAGATTATTAACCATCCTAAAGAAGAACGAACAAAAGAGTTCTTTGCTAGTTACAAACGGACCTATATTTGATATAATAGAAGATAAGAAAAACTCAGTTGGCTAAGCTAACTGGGTTTGCTCTTTAAAAATAATAGAAATGAGAGAGAGCATGCTAGTTCAGCTATTTGCTTTGTATTTAGAGAGTTTGGTTTTGACGATTTTACTAGTCTTGGTTGTCTTAGGGATTTGGATTGGTTTAAGAGCTCTATCAGGTGTGGATAAAACTGCCAAGGAGCGTCAGGCTCACCTCTATGATATGATTATGATTGGAGTTCTAACAATTCCAGTATTGTCTTTTGCAACCATGAGCATCTTGTTGGTTCTCAAGGCGTAATAGTTGTCAAATAGGATTTTATCCGTTAGAATAAGAATAGTTACAACAAGAAAGAAGGAAATAGAATGTACGATACGATTATTATTGGTGCAGGTCCTGCTGGGATGACTGCAGCCTTGTATGCAGCTCGCAGCAATCTCAAAGTAGCTTTGATTGAAGGTGGCCTTCCTGGTGGTCAGATGAACAACACTTCTGACATTGAAAACTATCCAGGTTATGCTAACATTAGTGGACCTGAGTTAGCAGAAAAGATGTTTGAACCTCTTGAAAATCTAGGTGTTGAACATCTCTATGGCTTTGTAAAAAATATTGAGGACCATGGTGATGTTAAGAAAGTAATCACAGACGATGAAGAATTTGGAACTCGCACAGTTATTGTGGCGACTGGTTCTAAGCACCGACTCTTAGGCGTTCCAGGTGAAGAAGAACTCAACAGTCGAGGTGTTTCTTACTGTGCGGTTTGTGATGGTGCCTTTTTCCGTGACCAAGATTTGTTGGTTGTAGGTGGTGGAGATTCGGCTGTTGAAGAAGCAATCTTCTTAACACAGTTCGCCAAATCTGTAACCATCGTTCACCGTCGTAATGAGCTTCGTGCTCAAAAAGTCTTGCAAGACCGCGCCTTTGCCAATGAAAAAATCAACTTCATTTGGGATTCTGTTGTCAAAGAAATCAAGGGTGAAAACCGTGTGGAGTCAGTTGTCATTGAAAATGTTAAAACAAATCAAGTGACTGAACATGCCTTTGGTGGTGTCTTCATCTATGTTGGTTTAGATCCAGTTAGCGATTTTACAAAAGATTTACAAATCCAAGATGAGTCAGGTTGGATTGTGACAGATGACCACATGAAGACAAGTGTTGCAGGTGTCTTTGCAGTTGGAGATGTTCGTCAGAAAGACCTTCGCCAAGTTACAACAGCAGTTGGAGATGGTGCTATTGCAGGTCAAGAAGCCTATAAATATATTACTGAACATAGTTAAAAAGGCGGTGGGACAGAAATCGGTAGACAAAGTCTCGATTTCGTAGTCCAAGCCCCGCGAGGATGATTAGGAACTTTTTGGAGTCTAAAAGACGAACCAAAAGTTCAATCAGCTACCGCGTCAAAGTTTGATTGCTAATAAAAAGTGAGGTCGGGATCTTTTGTCCCAACCTCACTTTTTATTAGAATCGATTGCGGAAGGCTTCGTACATAAGAATAGCAGCAGCAACGCTTGCATTGAGACTCTGTACATGTCCATTCATTGGAATAGTGATCATCTCATCCACTTGTTTTTTGATGTTACTTGAGATACCTTTTCCTTCATTTCCGATAATGAGGGCGACCTTTCCACTGGTGTTCCATTTATGGCAAGGAGTTCCATTCATATCAGTTCCAAAGGTCCAAAAGCCTTCTTCTTTAAGTTTATCCAAAGTTTGGCTGAGATTGGTAACGCGAGCAATGGGTACGTGCTCGATGGCACCCGTTGCTGTTTTTGCAACTACGGGTGTCACACCAACAGCTCGATGCTTGGGAATAATAACACCTGAAACATTGGTTGCATCGGCTGTTCTTAGGATAGAACCTAAGTTATGAGGGTCGGTTAGTCCATCGAGGATCAATACTAGTGGGTTTTCTTCTTGACGAGTCTGAGCAAGAATCTGCTCAAGTTCAGTATAGGCAAATTCAGAAACACGTAAAACGAAGCCTTGGTGGACAGCTCCTTCAGTCATCTCGGAAAGTGATTTTTTTGAAGTCCAAGAGATGGATACTTTCTTTTCAGTTGCCAGTTCCTTGACTTTTTCTACATTCTTACCTCGTAAATCATCCTGGAGATAGAGTTTGTTTCCAGTATTTGCTAACAGTGCTTCGGTAACGGCATGAACGCCATAGACAATATCATTTGTTTTCATGGCTCTATTATAACATAAAACCCCGTCTTTCAACGGGATTTTCTTTATTCCAGAATGAGTAAACCTTCTTTGACTGCGAAAGGATCCTTTTCATTGATACGATCATAAAACATAATACCATTTAAGTGGTCGATTTCATGTTGTACAACGATGGAGTTGTAGCCTTTTAGCTTGATGCGATGCTTTTCGCCATCTTTGTCAAAGTAGTCGACAGTTACTCGAGCATGGCGGATAACATAACCTGGGACAGCACGATCGACTGATAGGCAACCTTCTCCCTCTCCTAGAGCAGCGTCTTGGACTGAGTGTGAGACAATCTTAGGATTGTACATAACAGCTTGTAAGTCATAGGCTTCTTGATGTGTTTCACCTTCCTCGGTGATATTAGGAACTAAAACAGCAATGATGCGTTTTGAGATATCTAATTGTGGTGCAGCAAGTCCGACTCCTCCACGTAGACCTAACTTTTCAGCCATAACTGGGTCTTGTGAATGTTTCAAAAATTGCATCATTTTCTCACCAAGAATGATATCTTGATCACTCAATGGGAAAGTGACTTCCTCGGCAACTGCACGTAGGGTTGGATTGCCCTCGCGGATAATATCTTTCATATCGATTAAATGTGAAGCTTTTGTAATACGTTCTATAGCAGACATGTTCTCTCCTTCCTTCCATTACAATTCCATGATAACACAAAATAGTTGAGAAAGAAAGTCACAGAAGTTGCTAATAAAGGGAAATAGCTATTTGTCTGTGGTATAATAAGGTAAGGAGACTTGCATCAAAAAGCAAGGAGAAAAGATATGGAAAAACGTAGTAGAAGAAAAAAGCAATCAGGATTACCAGTTGTCAGAGAGTCTATCCAATTTTTCAAAAACTATCGACAGTGGAGTAATAAAACCTTTGTTGTTGTGTTATTGATTGTTGTTGCTTTCTCGATGGCTTTGACTTTATTAGCTCAAGGAATTAAGGGAGTTCCATTGTGGAATAGGAATGCACCTGCAGTGAATCAGAATTCAGAATCTAAAGGTAAGAATTCCGTAACGGAAGAAGAAACGAGTGTGCGCATCATGGCAAATGGTGATCTCCTCTATCATATTCCGATTTATCGAACTGCCCTAAAAGAAGATGGGGCTTATGATTTTCATGAAAACTTTGAGTATGTAAAACCTTGGCTCAAACAAGCAGACCTAGTCATTGGTGACTTTGAAGGAACTGTAAACAAGGATCACTACTTAGGAGGATATCCTTTATTTAATGCACCAGGAGAAGTCATGGATGCTATAAAGGATGCTGGTTACCAAGTGTTAGACTTGGCTCACAATCATATCTTAGATTCTCAGATTGAGGGAGTTTTTTCAACTGCAGATGCTATCGAAAAAGCTGGAATGACTCCAATCGGAGTTTACACCCACGAACCAAGAGATAAAGCGCCTATCGTCATCAAGGAAGTCAAGGGCATAAAAGTTGCTCTTCTAGCTTATTCTTATGGTTTTAACGGTATTGAAGAAAACATTTCTAAAGAAGACTATGACAATCATCTTTCTGACCTCAACGAAGAAAAAATGAAGGCAGAAATTGAACGAGCTGAAAAAGAAGCAGATATAACGGTTGTTATGCCTCAGATGGGAATTGAGTATCAATTGGAACCAACTGAAGAGCAAAAGGAACTCTACCATAAAATGATCGATTGGGGGGCTGATATTATCTTCGGTGGACACCCTCACGTTGTTGAACCAGCTGAGACAGTTGAAAAAGACGGGGATAAGAAACTTATTATCTACTCTATGGGGAATTTCCTATCGAATCAGCGTATTGAAACCATGCAGGATGAGGAAAATGCCAAATGGACAGAACGTGGCGTTCTCATGGATGTAACCATTAAGAAAAAAGCAGGAAAGACTACGATTGAGACTGCTCAAGCTCATCCTAGCTGGGTTAATAGGACACCAAAAGGAACTTATTCTCCAGAAGGTTATCCACTCTATCTATACCAGACCTATATCTTAGATGATTTCATTGAGGGTGGGAAATATCGTAGCCAGTTAGATGAAGCAACTAAGGAACGGATTGATACAGCCTACAAAGAAATGAATGAGCATGTAGGTTTGAAATGGTAGCAAAGGAGAGCGAGAAGAAAAAGATGGACATTAGAGTAATTGCGACGGATATGGATGGAACCTTGTTGGACCCCAAGGGACAACTGGATCTACCTCGTCTAGAAAAAATTTTGGACAAGCTGGACCAATGTGATATTCGTTTTGTCATTGCAACGGGAAATGAAGTTCATCGTATGCGACAATTACTGGGACATCTAGCAGAAAGAGTGGTTCTCGTAGTTGCTAACGGTGCTCGGATATTCGAGAACAATGAATTGATTCAAGCACAAACTTGGGATGATGCCATAGTTGATAGGGCTTTAGCTCATTTTAAAGGTAGAGAATGCCAGGATCAGTTTGTTGTAACTGGAATGAATGGTGGCTTTGTTAAGGAAGGCACTGTTTTTACAGAACTAGATAAATTTATGACTCCGGAGATGATCGAAAAGCTCTATCAACGTATGCACTTTGTTGATGAATTTGACTCTAGCCTTTTTGGAGGAGTTCTCAAGATGAGTATGGTTGTTGGTGAAGAACGATTAGATGCAGTTTTACAGGAAATTAATGATTTGTTTGATGGTCATGTGCGAGCTGTTTCTAGTGGCTACGGCTGTATTGATATCTTACAGGATGGCATTCATAAGGCATGGGGCCTAGAGGAATTGCTCAAACGTTGGAACTTAAAACCTGAACAAATCATGGCTTTTGGTGATAGTGAAAATGACATTGAAATGTTAGAGTTGGCAGGAATTTCATACGCCATGGAAAATGCAGAAGAGACTGTTAAGAGGGTTGCGACAAAAGTAGCACCAGCCAACAGTCAGGCGGGTGTTTACCAAGTTTTAGAAAACTGGCTAGAAAGAGGAGAATAACTTGGCAGTACAACTATTAGAAAACTGGCTCTTAAAAGAGCAAGAGAAAATCCAAACCAAGTATCGTGAACTCAATCAGATTTCAGTAATTGAACCTAATATCATTTTTATCGGTGATTCTATTATAGAGTATTATCCCTTGCAGGAATTGCTAGGGACAACAAAGACCATTGTGAACCGAGGTATACGAGGCTATCAGACCGGACTTTTACTAGATAACCTTGATGCCCACCTCTATGGTGATGCAGTAGATCAAATCGTGCTTTTGATTGGGACCAATGACATCGGGAAAGATGTTCCAATGAGTCAAGCACTAACCAATCTTGAAAGTGTGATTCAAAGTATTTCTCGTGACTATCCGCTGTCAAAGATTAAGCTAGTTTCTATTCTGCCAGTTCATCAAGGGGAAGAATACAAACAAACAGTTTATATTCGTACAAATGAGAAAATCAAGGCCTGGAACCAAGCTTATCAAGAGTTAGCTTTTGCATACATGCAGGTAGAATATGTGTCTGTTTTTGAAGAGCTACTCGATCAGGAAGGGCAACTCAAATCAGACTATACAACAGATGGGCTTCACCTTAGCGTTTCTGGCTATCAGGCTCTATCAGAAACCTTGAAAACTAGACTTTTCTAGACATCTACTTGCATTTTTGCTTTTTTAACCTAGATAAGGTATAATATCTTTATAGTCTTTGGGGTCGTTACGGATTCGACAGGCATTATGAGGCATATTTTGCGACTCGTGTGGCGACGTAAACGCTCAGTTAAATATAACTGCAAAAAATAACACTTCTTACGCTCTAGCTGCCTAAAAACCAGCAGGCGTGACCCGATTCGGATTGCTCGTGTCTGATGACAGGTCTTAATTTTAGCGAGATACGATCAAACTTTGTCTAGCAGTTTGATAAGAGATTGATAGACTCGCAGTTTCTAGGCTTGAGTTATGTGTCGAGATGCTGTTAAAATAATACATAACCTATGGTTGTAGACAAATATGTTAGCAGGTGTTTGGACGTGGGTTCGACTCCCACCGGCTCCATTATTCTTTTGCATTCTTTTGCATTCCTTTCTAAAACGTTGTTTTTACAACGTTTTTTATTTTATTCTTTGGTATTCCTTGGTATTCTTTTTTACAAAAAGGATACAACATTCCGTCGTATCCTAAATATCAAATCAAGTCCTGAATTTTCTTAAGTTTTTATCATATTTTCTGTTATAATTAAGGTGCCTTAAGAAAAATAATGAAAAAACTAAATGTTTTTCATATAGTTTTCATTTTTTGTGTTATAATTAAGGTGCCTTAAGAAAAATATTAAGGTGCCTTAAGAAAAATAATGAAAAAACTAAATGTTTTTCATATAGTTTTCATTGTTTTAATAGTTTAAAGTCAATCTTATTTTTCTCTAATAGAAAATAATGAAAAAGTAGGTTTAGAAAGAGGTAAGTATCTATGTCTTCTCATAAAAAAGTGTCACTTTCTGAGATTAATCAGTCCATCGATACTCCAAATAACAATCATTTCTGGCAAAATTTAAAGGCCTTTTTAGGTCCGGGTGCTCTTGTCGCAGTTGGTTATATGGATCCAGGAAACTGGATTACCAGTGTAGTCGGTGGTGCTTCCTATAAGTATAGTCTCTTGTTTGTTATCTTGATTTCATCTCTCATTGCCATGCAACTTCAGCAGATGGCAGGAAAGCTTGGTATTGTAACCCAGATGGACCTGGCTCAAGCAACGGCTCATCATTCACCTAAATGGCTTCGTTATAGTCTATGGGTGATTTTAGAATTAGCCTTGATGGCGACAGACCTGGCAGAAGTTCTAGGTTCAGCCATTGCTCTCAATCTTCTCTTTAAGATTCCGATTATGATAGCCATCCTTTTGACGGTTCTAGATGTCTTTCTCTTATTGCTTTTGATGAAATTTGGCTTTAAGAAGATTGAAGCTATTGTGACAACACTGATTTTAACCATTCTAGCAATTTTTACCTATCTGGTAGCTTTGTCACATCCAAGCTTCCAAGGAATCGTTGAGGGTTATCTACCGAATGCGACCTTATTTGAGAGTCCTTTGCCAGGACATGAAAGTCAATTAACATTAGCTCTGGGGATTGTAGGTGCGACGGTTATGCCTCATAACCTCTATTTGCATTCTTCCTTGTCTCAAACTCGGAGAATCAATCACAAGGACAAGCATGATGTTCGAAAAGCGGTGCGCTTTATGACCTGGGATTCAAATCTTCAACTGTCCTTGGCCTTTATCGTTAACTCCCTTCTATTAATTCTCGGGGCGGCTCTCTTTTTCGGCCATGCATCCGAGATTTCTGCCTTTTCTCAAATGTATAACGCCCTGCAGGATTCTACCATTGCAGGAGCTATAGCTAGCTCGACCTTATCAACCTTGTTTGCCTTGGCTTTATTAGCCAGTGGTCAAAATTCGACAATTACGGGTACTTTGACTGGACAAATCGTTATGGAAGGTTTCTTGCATATGAGATTACCTCAATGGTTCATTCGTTTGGCAACTCGTCTCTTTGCCTTGTTGCCTGTCATGATTGTAGCGGTTGTGTTTGGTCATCAGGAAAAAACCTTGGATCAGTTATTGGTCTATTCGCAGGTCTTTCTTTCAATCGCTCTTCCATTTTCAATCTTCCCTCTGATTTATCTAACTTCTAAGAAATCACTGATGGGCGAATTTACCAATGCCAAATGGAATACCATCCTTGGTTATATTGTTTCCATTATCTTAACAATTCTCAATGTGAAATTGTTATTTGATATTTTTTAAAAAGGTCATCCTCGTTCTATTGCTAACATATAAAAAAAGATACCCAAGATTTCCTGGGTATCTTTTTTTGAAGATAAACGGAAGACATGGGATTCGAACCCACGCACGCTTTAACACGCCTACCGCGTTTCCAACACGGCCTCTTAAGCCTCTTGAGTAATCTTCCATTGTTTACTAACCTAGTCTACCATAAAGCCTTCTTTCTTGCAAATTTATTTGAAGCTGAGGAGTCAGTGATAGAAAATGAAAGAAATTGATAAAAAGTGCTTGACTTTGGATTTTTTTATGATAGAATATAAAATGTAATCGTTAACAGGAGGTAAACTAGTGCTAAAAAGTGAACGAAAACAGGTGATTTTAGAAGAATTGAAACAGCATAAAATCGTCTCACTTGAGAAATTAGTAGGTTTGTTAGATACTTCAGAATCAACGGTCAGACGTGATTTAGATGAATTGGAGTCTGAAAATAAACTTCGTCGAGTGCATGGAGGAGCAGAGTTGCCTCACTCCTTGCAAGAAGAAGAAACCATTCAAGAGAAATCTGTCAAAAACCTTCAAGAGAAAAAGTTGATTGCTCAAAAAGCATCTTCCCTCATCAAAGAAAAAGATGTTATCTTTGTGGATGCAGGAAGTACGACAGCCTTTCTCATTAAGGAATTGGAGCGAAAAGACATTACAGTAGTAACCAATTCCATCCACCATGCAGTTCAATTAGTGGACAAGCAAATCCCTACGGTGATTATCGGTGGTGGAGTCAAGATGACAACAGATGCCAGTATCGGAGGAGTAGCGCTTAACCAGATTAACCAACTGCACTTTGATCGTGCCTTTATTGGAATGAATGGTGTAGATGAAGGTTACTTTACAACTCCAGATATGGAGGAGGGCGCCGTCAAGCGTGCTATCTTAGAAAATGCTAAACAGACATATGTTCTAGCAGATTCATCCAAGATTGGTCAGTCTTGTTTTGCTAAGGTAGCTCCTATAAAACGAGCTATTGTCATTACAAGCAAGGGTCACAAGCTCTTGTCAGCTATCAAAGAGAAAACGGAGGTAATAGAAGTATGATTTATACAGTCACACTCAATCCATCTATAGACTACATTGTCCGTTTGGACAAAGTGGAAGTTGGTAGTGTCAATCGTATGGATAGTGATGATAAGTTTGCTGGTGGTAAAGGTATCAATGTTAGCCGTGTCTTGAAGCGTTTGGATATTCCAAATACAGCGACAGGTTTCATCGGAGGCTTTACTGGAAAATTTATCACAGATACTTTAGCTGAAGAACAAATTGAAACGCAATTTGTCCAAGTGGCAGAAGATACGCGTATCAATGTCAAAATCAAAGCAGACCAAGAAACAGAAATCAATGGGACAGGTCCTAATGTTGAGCCCGAACAACTTGAAGAGTTAAAAGCCATTCTTTCAAGTCTGACAGCAGAAGATACAGTAGTATTTGCTGGATCAAGTGCTAAAAACTTAGGCAATGTCATATATAAGGATTTGATTGCCTTGACCCGTCAGACAGGCGCACAAGTAGTCTGTGACTTTGAAGGTCAGACCTTGATCGATAGTTTGGATTATCAACCACTTTTGGTGAAACCAAATAATCATGAACTGGGAGCTATCTTTGGAGTCAAGCTTGAAAGCCTTGATGAAATAGAGAAATATGCTCGAGAATTGCTGGCTAAAGGTGCTCAAAACGTGATTATCTCTATGGCTGGTGATGGTGCCCTTCTGGTAACATCAGATGGAGCATACTTTGCTAAACCGATTAAAGGAACCGTGAAAAACTCAGTTGGTGCTGGTGACTCGATGGTTGCTGGATTTACGGGTGAGTTTGTCAAATCAAAAGACGCAGTAGAAGCCTTCAAATGGGGAGTGGCTTGTGGAACAGCAACTACATTTTCAGATGATTTAGCAACTGCAGCATTTATTAAAGAAACTTATGAAAAAGTTGAGGTAGAAAAAAGATGAAAATTCAAGATTTATTGAGAAAAGATGTCATGTTGCTTGATTTGCAAGCAACTGAAAAAACAGCAGCTATCGAAGAAATGATTCATAGCTTGGTTGAACACGGATATGTGACAGATTTTGAAACCTTTAAAGAAGGAATTTTAGCGCGTGAAGCTTTGACTTCTACAGGCTTGGGCGACGGTATCGCTATGCCACACAGCAAAAATGCTGCAGTTAAAGAAGCAACTGTTCTCTTTGCTAAGTCAAACAAGGGTGTTGACTTAGCAAAGTTTAGACGGACAAGCAACTGACCTCTTCTTTATGATTGCTGCTCCAGAAGGTGCCAATGATACTCACTTGGCTGCCTTGGCAGAATTGTCACAATATTTGATGAAAGACGGATTTGCTGATAAACTTCGTCAAGTAACATCAGCTGATCAAGTCATTGAACTCTTTGACCAAGCTTCAGAAAAAGCTCAAGAACCAGTTCAAGCTCCTGCAAATGAATCTGGTGACTTTATCGTAGCAGTTACAGCTTGTACAACAGGAATCGCCCACACATACATGGCCCAAGAAGCTCTTCAAAAAGTGGCTGCGGAAATGGGTGTTGGTATCAAGGTTGAAACCAACGGTGCAAGTGGTGTTGGCAACAAATTGACAGCAGATGATATCCGCAATGCCAAAGCTGTTATCATCGCTGCAGATAAAGCAGTTGAGATGGATCGTTTCGATGGTAAACCATTGGTGAATCGTCCAGTTGCAGATGGTATTCGTAAGACAGAAGAGTTGATCAACTTGGCTCTTTCTGGTAATGCTGAAGTATATCGTGCTGCGAATGGAGCGCAAGCTTCAACAGCATCTAATGAAAAACAAAGTCTAGGTGGTGCCTTCTACAAACACTTGATGAGTGGTGTATCCCAAATGTTGCCATTCGTTATCGGTGGAGGTATCATGATTGCCCTTGCCTTCTTGATTGATGGTGCTTTGGGTGTGCCTAATGAGAGCCTTGGAAATCTTGGTTCTTACCATGAACTCGCTTCTATGTTCATGAAAATTGGTGGTTCTGCCTTTGGTTTGATGCTTCCAGTATTTGCAGGATATGTTGCTTACTCAATCGCTGAAAAACCAGGTTTGGTAGCAGGTTTCGTAGCTGGTGCTATCGCTAAAGAAGGTTATGCCTTTGGTAAAATCCCTTACGCACAAGGTGGCGAAGCAACTTCAGCTCTTGCAGGAGTATCATCAGGTTTCCTTGGAGCCCTCGTAGGTGGATTTATCGCAGGTGCTTTGGTACTCTTGGTTAAGAAATACGTGAAGGTTCCTCGCTCGCTTGAAGGTGCTAAATCAATCCTTCTCTTGCCACTTCTTGGAACAATCTTGACAGGATTTGTCATGCTAGCTGTTAACATTCCAATGGCAGAAATTAATACTGCTATGAACAACTTCCTTGGTGGCCTTGAAGGTGGTTCAGCTGTCTTGCTTGGTATCATTCTTGGAGGTATGATGGCTGTCGATATGGGTGGACCTGTCAATAAAGCAGCTTATGTCTTTGGTACAGGTACTCTTGCAGCAACAGTGGCAACAGGTGGTTCAGTAGCCATGGCAGCAGTTATGGCTGGAGGAATGGTTCCACCACTTGCAATCTTTGTGGCAACACTTCTATTCAAAGATAAATTTACTAAAGAAGAACGTAACTCTGGTTTGACGAACATCGTTATGGGCTTGTCATTCATTACTGAAGGTGCGATTCCGTTCGGTGCAGCAGACCCAGCTCGTGCTATCCCAAGCTTCATCCTTGGTTCAGCGGTAGCAGGTGGACTTGTTGGTCTTGCAAATATCAAACTCATGGCTCCTCACGGAGGAATCTTCGTTATCGCCCTTACTTCAAATGCTCTTCTTTATCTTGTCTTTGTCTTGGTAGGAGCTATCGTCAGTGGTGTCGTTTACGGTTACCTTCGTAAACCATTAGAAAAATAATTACAAATACATTCAAATGACTGAACACGAAAGTGGGCAGTCATTTTTTTGATAATGGAGTTAGGGAGACAGGTCTTTAAAGTGATATAATAGAGGTAAATCTTAGAGAATTTAATTGATAGAACGCTATAGTTCTACCAATAACTTAGAGGAGATAAGTATCATGAATGATTCAAGATAAGAAGGAGTCGACAAGCTAGAAAAGGGACAATTCGGTCGCCAAAGTCTTACAAAAGAAGAGTTACAGGAGGTCTATGCCAGCTTGGTGGAGGAGAATTTTCCTGATTCTAAACGAATTCATTTTATAGCTGATTTAGGTAGGGGCCCAGAACTTGCCTTTCATTTTGAGCTCATTTGCAAAGATTGGGAGGAAGGAACTGACCTGAATTTTGAAGCGAGTTTTGACCAGCATGGGCAGGTGGGGATCGATTATCTTTTGGAAATTCTCGATCAAGAGGAAGCGGAGAGTCAGCGCGTTTTGATTGTATATCTTCTAGCGAAAATCCTTTCCAAAGTAAGACATAGAGATTTTTATGCATCTTCTTGCAAGCAAGTACTTCCTGTTCTAATCTCTCTTTTACCTAGTTCAGAAGCTTCTAATCGTAGAAAGCTAATCATTGCCCTAGGTTGGATTGGTTCAATAAGTGAGATAGAAATCTTAGGACAACATCTCTTGACTGACCAAGATGCACTTTGTCGTGCCTGTTCTGCCAGTAGTTTGATGCAATTATCTTTTCATAAAGTTGAAAAAGAAGTCTTGATGGAGAAAATGAAGGATTTGTTTGGTGAAGCAATTACAGAAGAAAAGGACTTGCAGGCTTGCGCTCTGATGATAGAAGCAGCCCAGGTATTGTTTGGGAAAAAATGGATCCCTACATCTGCTGTAGAGAAGTTGGAAATCGAAAAGATTGAAAAGGCAAGAAAATCAGCAATTAGATTTTTGAAGAAGTAGTGAGACAAGGTTGTTGAAAAATCATATAGAATAGAAAATTCAAAAATATCAACGAAAGATGATTGTGTCTAGTAGATGCCGTCATTTTTTAACCTCTCGAAAAGTTTCTGAAATATGGTATAATAGAAGCATGGCAAACAAGAATACAACTAAAACAAGACGAAGACCGTCTAAAGCAGAATTGGAAAGAAAACAAGCGATTCAACGAATGTTGATTTCCTTAGTTTTGGCTATCTGTTTAATTTTTGCTGCTCTTAAATGGGGAGCTGTCGGAATCACTGTTTATAACCTGATTCGCTTACTCGTAGGGAGTTTAGCATACTTAGCTATTTTCTCTCTCTTGATTTATCTATTCTTCTTTAAATGGATTCATAAACAAGAAGGCTTGCTAGCAGGTTTCTTCTTTATTTTTGCAGGCTTACTCCTCATCTTTCAAGCTTATCTTGTCTGGAAGCTTAGCATGGCAAATGCTGTTTTTCAAGGAACGATTGGACAAATCTTTAAAGATTTAACCAGTTTTCAAGTAACCGGTTTTGCAGGGGGAGGCTTGTTAGGGGTAGGGCTCTACATTCCGGTAGCCTTTTTGTTCTCAAACATCGGTACCTATTTCATAGGGGCAATCTTAATCCTAATCGGAGCTCTTTTAATGAGTCCATGGTCTATCTATGATATTGCTGATTTTCTTTCAGCTCGATTTGCTATCTGGATGGAACGCCGTGAACAGAAAAAACAAGAGCGCTTTATCAAGCGTGAAGAGGAAAAGGCACGAAGAGAAGCAGAAGAGCAAGCAAGACTTGAAAAAGAAAGAGAAGAGCAGGCTTTGCTTGACATGCAGCCTGTAGATATGGAAACTGGAGAAATCTTGTCAGACCAACCACCGCAAGAATTTCCTCCACTTCCAGAGGAGGAATGGATAGAACCTGAGATTATTCTCCCGCAAGCTGATTTTGATTACCCTGAAGAAGGAGACTATCCAGAAGAAGAAGTTTTCTCTGAAGAAGATGATGATGACGAAGAGGTTGAAGTAGATTTTTCTGCTAAAAAGACCTTGGAGTATAAGCTTCCAAGCTTGCAACTCTTTGCGCCAGACAAACCAAAAGATCAGTCAAAAGAAAAGAAAATCGTACGAGAAAATATCAAAATTTTGGAAGAGACCTTCGCAAGTTTTGGTATCAAGGTAACAGTTGAGCGTGCTGAAATCGGTCCGTCGGTGACCAAGTATGAGGTTAAACCTGCAGTTGGTGTCCGTGTCAACCGTATTTCAAACCTAGCAGACGATTTAGCTTTGGCTTTGGCTGCTAAAGATGTCCGTATCGAAGCACCGATTCCTGGGAAATCCTTGGTAGGTATCGAAGTTCCTAACTCGGAAATTGCAACTGTATCCTTCCGTGAGCTTTGGGAACAATCTCAGACAAAACCTGAAAATCTTTTAGAAATTCCTCTTGGGAAAGCAGTCAATGGTACGGCTCGTAGTTTTGATTTGGCAAAAATGCCTCACTTGCTTGTAGCTGGTTCGACTGGTTCAGGTAAATCCGTTGCAGTTAATGGAATCATCGCAAGTATTCTCATGAAGGCTCGTCCTGATCAAGTTAAGTTTATGATGGTGGATCCTAAGATGGTTGAGCTTTCAGTATACAACGATATCCCTCATCTCTTGATTCCAGTTGTGACCAACCCTCGCAAGGCAAGTAAAGCTCTTCAAAAAGTCGTAGATGAAATGGAAAACCGCTACGAACTATTTGCTAAGGTCGGCGTTCGAAATATTGCCGGTTTTAATGCTAAGGTTGAGGAATTCAATGCCCAGTCTGAATACAAGCAAGTACCTCTACCTTTAATCGTCGTGATTGTCGATGAGTTGGCTGACCTCATGATGGTTGCTAGCAAGGAAGTAGAAGATGCCATTATCCGACTTGGACAGAAGGCGCGTGCGGCCGGTATTCACATGATTCTTGCAACCCAGCGTCCGTCGGTTGATGTTATTTCTGGTTTGATTAAGGCAAATGTGCCGTCACGTGTAGCATTCGCTGTTTCTTCAGGAACGGATTCACGTACGATTTTGGATGAAAATGGTGCTGAGAAATTGCTTGGTCGAGGGGATATGCTCTTTAAGCCAATTGATGAAAACCATCCTGTTCGTCTCCAAGGTTCCTTTATCTCTGATGATGATGTGGAACGTATTGTTAGCTTCATTAAGGCTCAAGCAGATGCTGATTATGATGACAGTTTTGATCCTGGAGAAGTTTCTGAGTCAGATGGTGATTCTGGCTCTGGCGATGAAGGTGGGGATCCACTCTTTGAAGAAGCCAAGGCTTTGGTTATTGAAACTCAAAAAGCAAGTGCATCCATGATCCAACGTCGTCTATCTGTTGGTTTTAACCGAGCGACTCGATTGATGGAAGAATTAGAGATGGCTGGAGTTATTGGTCCTGCTGAAGGGACAAAACCTCGAAAAGTCTTACAACAATAAATTGTTTGAAAATAGAATAAAAATTCAAGAAATTACCTTTCGAAAATGGGGATAATCTACTCTAATTTTTCGAAGGTGATTTCTTTTTTTATGCCTATGATTATAGGTGTTCTTGTAGTAAAAAGACTTTCAGTCTGGTTCGGAATTTAGATTTTACTTTTACTAATTTTAACTAATAATGTATTGATTTTTAAACCGGTTTTTGATATATTAAAATGGTATAAGAAATATTTATATGTTTAAAAAATAAGCGAAATTAATGAAGGGGGTTATTTTTTTAAGACAAAATGCAAACGCTTACTTTTTAAGCAGGAAGGAATAAAAAATAATGGATAAAAGGTTATTTGAAAAACGTTGTAAATATAGTATTCGGAAATTTTCATTAGGTGTTGCTTCTGTTGTCATTGGTGCAACATTCTTTGGAACAAGTACTGTTTTAGCAGATACAGCACAAACTGGTTCTACTGCAAATATGCCAGCCGATTTAGCAGCTGCTCTGGCAAATGCAAAAGATGATAATGGACATGATTTTGAAGCGCCAAAACCTGGGGAAGATCAAGGTTCTCCTGAAGTTACCGAAGGTCCAAAAACTGAGGAAGAATTACTAGAGAAAGAAAAAGAAGTTGCAGCAAGTTCAGCAACTGAAAATGAACTTCCAAAAGATTTGCGTGAAAAACTCGATAAGGCTGAAGATAGTGGACATTCTGCTTCAAAAGATGATTTAGCAAAAGAAGATAAAAGTTTAGTTCCAGAAGATGTCGCTAAAACAAAAAACGGTGAATTGAACTACGGTGCGACTGTTGAAATTAAGAGCGAAGCTGGGACCGGTAGTGGTATTGTTATTGGAGAAAATCTTGTCTTATCAGTATCTCATAACTTTATCAAGGATGTTCCAGACGGGAATAATCGTAAAGTAGCTGATAACATTGATAGTGATAAAGATGTGTATACAGTTTCTTATGAAGGTGCACCAGACGTTAAATTTAGTAAAAATGATGTAAAACACTGGGATCGTGAAGGCTTCCTGAAAGGTTATAAAAATGACTTAGCCATTGTCAAACTTCGCAGTCCACTTGCAAATGCTCCTGTTGAAGTTGCGGATAAACCATCAACTATCAAGACAGGAGATAAGGTACATGTATTTGGCTATCCAAAAGGAGTGCTCGATCCAATCCTCAATACTACTGTCGAAGATATTAATGACCATGGAGAGGGCGTTCGTGGAATTAGTTACCAAGGAAGTGAACCTGGTGCCAGTGGTGGCGGAATCTTTGATGAAAATGGAAAATTAATTGGGATTCATCAAAACGGTGTATCTGGTAAACGTAGTGGAGGTATTCTTTTCTCACCTGCTCAATTAGAGTGGATTCAAAATTATATCAAAGGTATTGAAACAACTAAACCAGCGGGTCTAGATGCACTTGATAAACAAGTTGAAGATAAAGAAGAAAAACCAAAAGAGGACAAACCTCAGGAAGAAAAACCAGTTGAAAACAAACCATCGGAAAACAAGCCAGCTGAAGATAAACCAGCGGAAAACAAACCGGCTGAAAGAAAAGAAGTCAAACCAGAATGGAAAACTGTTGATAAGAAGGAACAACAAGGAACAGTAGCAATTCGTGAAGAAAAAGGTGTTCGATACAACCAACTCGCTTCAACAGCTCAAAATGATAACGGCAAAAATCCAGCCTTGTTCGAAAAAGAAGGTTTGACAGTTGATGCTAATGGAAATGCTACAGTTGATTTAACCTTCAAAGAAGAATCTGAAACTGGCAAATCTCGTTTTGGTGTCTTCATGAAATTTAAAGATACTGATAACAATGTTTTTGTAGGTTATGATCAAGGTGGATGGTTCTGGGAATACAAGACAAATGGTAGTGGACTTTGGTACCAAGGTGGACGTGTTGCAGCACCGGTAAATGGATCAGAGAACCACTTGACGATCAGCCTTAAATCAGATGGACAGCTCAATGCTACTAACAATGATGTCAAACTTTTCGACACTCTTACCTTGCCTTCTGCAGTTAATGACAAATTAAAAGATGAGAAGAAGATTGTTCTTAAAGCTGGAACATACAATAGTAGCGAAAGAACAATTGTAAACATTAAAACAGATGACCAAGAAGGCGTTAAAGCAGACCAAGAAGTCGCTGAAAAAGAAAAAGGCGATGAAGTCGATGATCGTAACGTGAAATACGATACAATTGAGTCTACTGTTTTGAAAGCAGTCATTGACCAAGCCTTCCCTCGTATTAAAGAATATGTCCTTAATGGCAACAAGCTTCCAGGTCAACTTCAACCAATTAATCAAGTTGTTATCAATAAGCATGCCGTAACTCCGGAAGTTACCTATAAAAAAGTAAATGCAACGACTGCCGAGTATGAAATGAAACTCCGTGATGAGGAAAATCTCATCAATGCGGATATGACAGTTCGTTTGCAAGTGGTGGACAATCAACTTCACTTTGATGTGACTAAGATTGTCAACCATAACCAAGTAACACCTGGACAGAAAATTGATGATGAACGTAAATTACTTTCTTCTATCAGCTTCCTAGGCAATGCCTTGGTATCTGTTTCAAGTGACCAACCTGGAGCTAAGTTTGATGGGGCAACCATGTCAAACAATACTCACGTAAGTGGTGACGACCATATCGAAGTAACCAATCCAATGAAAGAATTGGCCAAAGGTTACATGTATGGATTTGTTTCAACAGATAAACTTGCTGCTGGTGTATGGAGCAACTCACAAAACAGTTACGGTGGTGGTTCTTATGACTGGACACGTTTGACAGCCTACAAGAACACTATTGGTAATGCTAACTACGTTGAAATCCATAGTTCTGAATGGCAATGGGAAAAAGCACACAATGGTATTGTCTTCCCGGCCTATACTAAGGAACTTCCAAGTGCTAAAGTTGTCATCACAGAAGATGCCAATGCTGATAATAAAGTAGACTGGCAAGATGGTGCGATTGCATACCGTAGCATCATGAACAACCCTCAAGGTTGGGAAAAAGTAAAAAATATCACTGCCTACCGTATCGCCATGAACTTTGGTTCACAGGCACAAAACCCATTCCTGATGACCTTGGATGGTATCAAGAAGATTAACCTCCACACAGATGGTCTTGGACAGGGTGTCCTCCTTAAAGGTTACGGTAGTGAAGGACATGACTCAGGTCACTTAAACTACGCGGATATCGGTAAACGTATCGGTGGTACGGAAGACTTTAAAGCTCTTATTGAAAAAGCTAAGAAATATGGTGCCCACCTCGGTATCCACGTTAACGCTTCAGAAACCTATCCTGAATCAAAATACTTCAATGAAAATATCCTTCGTAAAAATGCTGACGGTAGCTATAGCTATGGTTGGAACTGGCTTGACCAAGGTATCAATATCGATGCAGCCTATGACTTGGCTCATGGACGTTTAGCGCGTTGGGAAGAATTGAAGAAAGAATTGGGTGAAGGCCTAGACTTCATCTATGTCGACGTTTGGGGTAACGGTCAATCAGGAGACAATGGTGCTTGGGCAACTCACGTTCTTGCAAAAGAAATCAACCAACAAGGTTGGCGTTTTGCAATTGAGTGGGGCCATGGTGGTGAGTATGACTCTACCTTCCATCACTGGGCAGCTGACTTGACTTATGGTGGCTATACCAATAAAGGTATCAACAGTGCCATTACTCGCTTTATCCGTAACCACCAGAAAGATGCTTGGGTTGGTGATTACAGAAGCTACGGAGGTGCGGCAAACTACCCACTTCTAGGCGGATACAGCATGAAAGACTTCGAAGGTTGGCAAGGTCGTAGCGACTATAATGGTTATGTAACCAACTTGTTTGCACATGATGTGATGACTAAATACTTCCAACACTTCACTGTTAGCAAATGGGAAAATGGTAAACCAGTAACCATGACTGACAATGGTGGTACTTACAAGTGGACACCAGAGATGAAGGTTGAATTGGTTGATGAGGAAAACAACAAGGTAGTTGTTACTCGTAAATCTAATGATGTTAATAGCCCACAATACCGTGAACGAATTGTTACACTCAATGATCGTGTCATTCAAGATGGTTCAGCCTACCTGACTCCTTGGAACTGGGATGCCAATGGTAACAAGCTTACTGGGGACAAGGAAAAAATGTACTACTTCAATACTGAAAAAGGTGCAACAACTTGGACACTTCCTAGCGACTGGGCAAACGGCAAAGTTTACCTTTACAAACTAACAGACCAAGGTAAGACTGAAGAACAAGAAGTGTCTGTCAAAGATGGTAAGATTACACTCGACCTTCTAGCAAACCAACCTTATGTTCTTTATCGTTCTAAACAAACAAATCCTGAAATGTCATGGAGTGAAGGAATGCACATTTATGACCAAGGATTTAACAGTGAATCTTTGGATCATTGGAAGATTACAGGTGATGCATCTAAGGCTGAAATCGTGAAGTCTCAAGGTGCCAACCAAATGCTTCGTATCCAAGGCAATAAAGAAAAAGTTAGTCTCACTCAAAAATTGACTGGCTTAAAACCAAATACTAAATATGCAGTCTATGTCGGTGTGGATAACCGTAGTGATGCTAAAGCAAGTATTACAGTTAATACTGGTGAGAAAGAAGTGACAAACTACACGAACAAGTCACTGGCCCTTAACTACGTTAAAGCTTATGCTCATAACACTCGTACTGATAATGCAACAGTTAATGATAGAAGTTACTTCCAAAACATGTATGCCTTCTTCACAACAGGTTCAGATGTATCAAATGTAACTGTGACCTTGAGTCGTGAAGCAGGAGATGAAGCAACTTACTTCGATGAAATCCGTACCTTCGAAAATGACTCTGCTATGTATGGTGATGGTCATGATACTGCAACAGGCGTCTTCAAACAAGACTTTGAAAATGTCGGACAAGGTATCTTCCCATTTGTCATCGGTGGAATCGAAGGTGTTGAAGATAACCGTACTCACTTGTCTGAAAAACATGGTCCATACACACAACGTGATTGGAATGGCAAGAAAGTTGACGACGTTATCGAAGGAAATTGGTCACTCAAGACAAACGGTCTCGTTAGCCGTCGTAACTTGGTTTACCAAACAATTCCACAAAACTTCCGCTTTGAAGCAGGTAAGACCTACCGTATCACATTTGACTACGAAGCTGGATCAGATAATACTTACGCATTTGTTGTAGGTAAGGGAGAATTCCAATCTGGTCGTCGTGGTAGCCAAGCAAGCGATCTCGAAATGCATGAATTACCAAACTCATGGACAGATTCTCAAAAAGCGAAACGTGCAACCTTCCTTGTGACAGGTGCTGAAACTGGCGATACTTGGGTAGGTATCTACTCTACAGGTAATGCTAGCAACACTCGTGGAGACTCTGGTGGTAATGCTAACTTCCGTGGTTACAATGACTTCATCATGGATAAACTTCAAATTGAAGAGATTGTCTTGACAGGTAAGATGATGACAGAAAATGCTGTCAAGAATTATCTTCCAACTGTAGCCATGACTAACTACACCAAAGAAACAATGGATGCTTTGAAAGAAGCTGTCTTCAACCTCAGCCAAGCAGACGATGACATTAGTCTGGAAGAAGCTAAAGCAGAAATCGATAAGGTCAATGCTCTTAAAGATGCTTTAGTAATGAAGAAAACAGCTCTTGTGGTAGATGACTTTGCAAGTCTTTCAGCTCCTGCTCAGGCTGGTGAAGGTATTGAAAATGCCTTTGACGGTAACTTGTCTAGCCTATGGCATACATCATGGAGCGGAGGAGATGTTGGCAAGCCAGCAACCATGGTCTTGAAAGAACCAACTGAAATTACAGGCTTCCGTTATGTTCCACGCGGTTCAGGTTCAAATGGTAATTTGAGAGATGTGACTCTTGTTGTTACTGATGAAACAGGTAAGGAGCATACCTTCAATGCAACTAATTGGGCTGATAATAACAAGCCAAAAGATATCGACTTTGGTAAGACTATCAAAGCTAAGAAGATTGTCCTAACTGGAACAAGAACTTATGGAGATGGTGGTAATCAATATCAATCAGCTGCAGAATTGATCTTTGCTCGTCCTCAAGTTGCTGAAGCAGGTCTTGATACAAGTGCATATGAAGCAGCCTTGGCTAAAGCTCAAAAATTGACTGATAAGAGCAATCAAGAAGAAGTGGCAAGCGTTATTGCTAGCATGAAATATGCAACAGATAACCACCTCTTAACAGATCGAATGGTGACATTCTTTGCAGAGTATCTGGATCAATTGAAAGATTCAACTCCAGATCCAGAGCCAACTCCAAATCCAGAGCCAACTCCAGATCCGAAACCAACTCCAGATCCAGAACCAACCCCAGATCCAGAACCAACCCCAGATCCGAAACCAACTCCGGACCCAGAGCCAACTCCAAATCCAGAGCCAACTCCAAATCCAGAGCCAACTCCAGATCCGAAACCAACTCCAGATCCAGAACCAACCCCAGATCCAGAGCCAACTCCAAATCCAGAGCCAACTCCAGATCCAGAGCCAACCCCAGATCCGAAACCAACTCCAGATCCAGAGCCAACTCCAAATCCAGAGCCGACTCCAGATCCAGAGCCAACTCCAGATCCAGAGCCAACTCCAGATCCAGAGCCAACTCCAAATCCAGAGCCAACTCCAAATCCAGAGCCAACTCCAGATCCAGAACCAACTCCAGATCCGAAACCAACTCCAGATCCAGAACCAGAACCAACTCCAGATCCAGAGCCAACTCCAGAACCAGAGCCAACTCCAGAACCAGAGCCAACTCCAGAACCAGAGCCAACTCCAGAACCTGAAGTCCTTTCAAGTAAGGGAGAACAGCAACCACCAGTAGTTGAAATTCCTGAATTTACAGGTGGAGTTAATGCAACAGAAGCAGCTGTTTATGACATTCCAGAGTTCAAGGGTGGCGTTAATTGGGTTGAAGCGGACAAGAATGAGCTTCCAGAGTTCAAGGGTGGCGTTAACTGGGTTGAAGCGGACAAGAATGAGCTTCCAGAATTCAAGGGCGGCGTTAATTGGGTTGAAGCGGATAAGAATGAGCTTCCAGAGTTCAAGGGTGGCGTTAATTGGGTTGAAGCTGCTAAGAATGATGTTCCTGAGTATAAAGAAACATTAGGTGCAGGAGACAATCAGACAAGTCCAGTTGCAGAAAAACTTGATCAGAAACCAGCTCTTACACCAACACCTGCTATGCAAGCAGCACAAAAAGAAACAGAACAGCCTAAACTTCCTGAAACTGGTGAAGGCACAACTGAACACCTCTTCCTAGCTGGTCTTACATTAGCAATGTCTGCTCTATTTCTTCAAAAAAGAAAAGAAGATTAAAAAATAATAGAGTTTTATACTATGAAAACTCAAACTCCTAACTTATTGTAATGGAGAAAACCAAACACCTAGAGAGGACCTCTTGGTCCTCCCTTTTTAAAAGGGAATGATAACGCTTACCCAATTTAAGCGTGGGAAAGGAAATAAAGAAAATGGGAAAACATTTTTTTGAAAGACGGTGTCATTACAGTATACGTAAGTTTGCAATAGGCGCTGCTTCTGTCATGATTGGTGCAAGCATTTTTGGTACTGGTATGGTTCAAGCAGCAGAAACAGAAGGGCCTGCAGAGACAGAAGGCACGGTGACACAGGTTCAGCCCCTGGATAAGTTACCAGCGGATATAGCAGCAGCTATTGAAAAAGCTGAATCAGCAAAACCAACTGATCCTACTGAAACGAATCCGACTGATGCGGAAGCTCAGCCTGAAAATACTGGAGAAGTATCTCCAAAACCAGCTGAAACTCCAGTTCCTAAGGAAGAAGCAGCACCAAAACCAGCTGAGACTCCAAAAGAAGAAGCAGCACCAGTAGCTAAACCAGCAGAAAAGCCAGTTACTAAAGATTTGGATGAAACTCCAGATGTCAATCATTTGGAAAAGGCTACTGCGACAGCATCAAACCATGAAGCGAACACACCATTTACTGCTGAGAAGGCGATTGATGGAAATCCAGATACTCGTTGGGCAACTGACCGTGATGTTGTGAAACCAACAATCGAATTTAAGCTTGAAAAGACAACCTTAATCAAGCATGTGGAAATTGATTGGGATCGTCGTGTTCGTGGCGAGCAAAATGATCCAAACATCAAATCTTGGAATCTCTATTATGCAGGTCAAGACGAAGTCAATGGATCAGGTCCTGGAGAATGGAAGTTGGCTCATCAACGAACAGGAACTCCGGTTCTAGATGAAAAAGTTGACTTAAAAGAAGCCGTTCAAGCTAAGTATCTTAAACTTGAAATTACAGATTATCAAGCCGGTACGATGCAATGGAAAAATGTGGGAATTCAAGAAATTCGTGCCTACTCAAATATTCCAGATACCAGCAAACCAACAGATATTCGTCAAGTTACAGAAATAGCGGTTGCTGAAGACGGAAAATCACTTGTATTGCCTAAATTACCTGGTCAAGTTAGCTTGATTGGAAGCAATAAGCAAGGTGTTATCGACCTAAATAATAAAATCTACACACCGCTGACAGAACAACATGTCAAAGTGATGGTCCAACAAACCAATGATAACCATACCTTCACAAAAGAATTTGAAGTTGTCATTAAAGGCTTGCATGCTGATGAAGGCGTTGGAACCAAACCTGCAGTTGCCCCAGCAGTTCAACAATGGTACGGCACTGAAGGTAAAACTACTATTACTTCAGAAACTGTCATTTCCGTTGGGAATTCTGGATTTGACAAGGAAGCTAAGTTCTACCAAACTGACCTTGAAAATCGTGGTTTGGAAGTCGCAACCGGTGGTCAAGAAGCGCAAAACCGTATTGAGTTTAAAAAGGTTGAAGACAAGGGTTATGGTAAAGAAGGCTATGGTATCACCATTAAAGATGGAGTTATTACTGTAGAAGCAGCGACCAATGCAGGAGCATTTTATGCTACACGTACCCTTCTTCAAATGGGAGAAAATAACTTGCAAAACGGAGAAATCCGTGACTTCCCAAGCTTTAGTCACCGTGGCTTTATGCTAGATACAGGTCGTAAGTTTATTCCTTATGATACGCTTGTAGATATCATGCTCAACATGGCCTACTACAAGATGAACGATCTTCAATTGCACTTGAACGACAACTATATCTTCTTAAAAGATCATTTAGCAGGGAAAAATCTTACTCCTCAAGAGGAACTGGATTATGTCCTAAAAAATGCTAAGACTGGCTTCCGTGTAGAAACAGATGTTGTTGGTGACAATGGTGAAAAATTAACATCAAAAGAGCACTACACCAAGGAAGAGATGCAAGAAATCATTAAGTTAGCAAAAGCTTTGCATATCAACCTTGTTCCTGAAATTGACACTCCAGGTCACGCCCTTTCATTTGTTAAGGTCCGTCCAGACTTGATGTACAAGGGTCAACTTAGTGCGAGAAAACACAATGTAGAACGTGTAGCTATGTTGGACTTAGATAACAAGTACGAAGAGACGCTGGCTTTTGTTAAATCAGTCTATGATAAATTACTCGATGGTGAAGACGCACCTCTTCGTGGCGTTTCAACAGTTCATATCGGTACAGATGAGTACTATGGAAGTCCTGAAAGTTATCGACGCTATGTCAATGATATGATCCAGTACATCAAAGGTAAGGGCTTAACACCACGTATTTGGGGTTCGCTCTCTGCCAAACAAGGAACTACACCTGTTGATTGGAAAGATGTAGAAGTGGATATCTGGAGTATTGGTTGGCAACGTCCACAGGCAGCAATTGCTCAGGGTGCCAAGATTATCAATATCACAGATATTCCAACCTACAGTGTCCCAAGCGGAAGCAATAGTCAAGGTGGTTATGGGGATTATGCAAACTATGAAACTCAATACAACCGCTGGACACCTAATGATTTTTCGACAGGTGGAGGACCTCGCCTAGAAGCATCTAATCCAAATATCATTGGTGGTGGTCATGCAGTCTGGAATGACAACATCGACCTGCATGAAACTGGACTTACCTCTTACGATATCTTTAAACGCTTCTTCAAGAGTATGCAGTCAACCGCAGAACGCACTTGGGGTTCAGATCGTGCAGCTAAGACCTATGCAGACCGTATTCAACCAGCAAGTGTTTATGCACCACAATCTAATCCAGATAAGACCGTTGCTGAAGAAGATTTGTTCAAGATTAATCCAGAAACTGTCAAAGATTATCTTGCTAAGAAAGTACAGAAGTCTGAAGCAGGTTTGAACTTCGAAAAAGATTCTAGCATCGAAGGCTTAGTAGGTGATGTTGGTCCTAGTCATGTTTTGAAATTGGATGTAACTGTTACAGGTGATGGAGAGCAAGTCTTCTCTACAAGTGGGGACAACCAACTTTATCTTGCGGACAAGGATGGCTACTTAGCTTATAAATTTGAACAATTCCATATTCAATTCAACAAGAAACTTGAGAAAAATAAACGTTATCAAATCTCTGTTGTTACGAAACCACAAAAGACAGAAGTTTATGTAGACGGTGAAAAGGTTGAGCGTATTGCAAATCCAGCTCATCCTCGCTTGGCTCACAATAGCTTGGTACTTCCACTTGAAACAATCGGTGGCTTCCAAGGAATCTTGCATAGTGCAGAGTTGTCGAATGAAGCATTTGTAAACCCACGTTTAATCCCAACAGATCACTTCACAGTTTCTGCAAGCAGTCAAGAAACTCCAGGAACGGATACAGAAGGCCCAGTTGAAAAAGCTTTCGACAATGACCCAAATACCTTCTGGCATTCTAAATGGACTGGACATCAAGCTCCATATACCGTTGCCATGAATTTGAACGCTCCTGAAAAAGTCAATGGTTTGACTTATCTTCCACGTCCAGGTGGTGGTAACGGAGTCGTGACATCTTATGAAATCTATGCTCAAAAAGATGGTCAAATGGTTAAGGTTGCTTCAGGAACTTGGGAAAATAATACTAAAGAAAAAACTGTTAATTTTGCAGCAGTTGAAACTAATAAGGTAGAATTTAAAGTTCTGTCAGGTGTCGCAGGATTTGGTAGTGCCGCAGAAATTCAACTACTCAAGCCACTTTCTGATAGTGAAACAGAAGAACCAGTTGTTCCAGAAAAACCTGTAACTCCTGAGAAACCGGTGACTCCAGAACAACCAAGAGTTGAAGAGGTGGGTGATGGTACAACTGAACTTGCTGATAGCTTTGTAGCTACAAAACCAGCCAGTGATGATGCGATTGCTGCTGCAGCACAAAGTCAAGACTATCTCAAGAAAGAATACAAGGTATTCCCAACACCACAAAAAGTCACTTATGGTGAAGGTGTCACTAAACTTCAAAAACAAGTGAATCTTGTCATGGGTAATCAGCTAGATATTTATACTCGCAACCGCTTGAAGAGTGTACTACAAGATCATCAAATCTCTTATACAAGTAGTCAAGCAGCAGTAGCAGGTGCTACAAATATCTATCTTGGTGTTCATGGTCAACATTCACAGGCTGAAAAAGAAATATCTGGTATTTCTCAAGGACTCTTTGATAAGATTGATGCTTATGCTTTGTCAATCAAGAACAATACAATATCGATCGTCGGTAAAGATACAGATGCTGTCTTCTATGGATTGACGACTCTTAAACACATGCTTAATGAAAGTGAAGCTCCAGTTTTACGTAATGTAACTGTTGAAGACTACGCTGAAATTAAGAATCGTGGTTTTATCGAAGGTTACTATGGAAATCCATGGAGCAATGCTGATCGTGCTGAATTGATGCGCTATGGTGGTGACTTGAAGTTGACTCAATACTTCTTTGCACCAAAAGACGATCCATACCACAACAAGAAATGGCGTGAACTTTATCCAGAAGAAAAACTAGCCGAAATTCGTGAATTAGCGCGTGTCGGAAATCAAAATAAGACTCGCTATGTTTGGACCATCCACCCATTCATGAACAACCGTATCCGTTTTGGTAACGATGCTGATTACCAAAAAGACCTTGAAACCATTAAGGCTAAATTCACTCAATTAATGGATGTCGGTGTTCGTGAGTTCGGTATTTTGGCCGACGATGCTCCAAGTCCAGTTGGTGGCTACAATAGCTACAACCGCTTGATGAAGGACATGACAGATTGGTTGACTGAAAAACAAGCAACTTATGTTGGCCTTCGTAAGGAAATGATTTTTGTCCCAGGTCAGTATTGGGGGAATGGTCGTGAAGATGAGTTGAAATCTCTAAATGAAAATCTTCCAACTTCAACTTCTATGACCCTAACTGGTGGTAAGATTTGGGGTGAAGTATCTGAAAGCTTCCTTTCAAACCTTAAGAATAATCTGACTGCAGGAGGTAAGACATACCGCCCAGTTTCTCTATGGATTAACTGGCCTGTTACAGATAACTCTAAACAACACTTGATTTTGGGTGGCGGTGAGAAATTCCTTCATCCAAATGTGGACCCAAGTCTCCTTTCAGGTATCATGCTGAATCCAATGCAACAATCTGAGCCATCGAAGATTGCCCTCTTCTCGGCAGCTCAGTACGCTTGGAAACAATGGAAGTCTGAAGAAGAAGCTAAGAAAGTAAATGACATCGCCTTCAACTTTGTTGAAACAGGTAAGTTTACTGACAGTGAAACATCTGTTGCCTTCCGTGAACTTGGTAAACATATGATCAACCAAAACATGGATGGTCGTGTTGTGAAATTGGAAGAGTCTGTTGAACTCGCACCAAAATTGGCGGCCTTCATGTCTAAGTTGAAAGCTGGTCAAGATGTCAATGCAGAGCGTCAAGAATTGCGTGCAGAATTTGCTAAACTAAAGGCTGCAGCACAACTTTATAAAGCATCTGGTGACGAAAAGATGCGTGCTCAAATTCACTATTGGTTGGATAACACAATTGACCAAATGGATGCTTTGAGTGCTTTCCTAGATGGATCAGAAGCTATTGAAAACAATGATTCTGCTAGACTTTGGGATAGCTATTACAAGGGCTTGAAACTTTATGAACAATCACAAACTTATACTTTCCATTATGTAGACCATGATGAAAGAGCTGAGTTGGGTGTACAACATATCCGACCATTCTTGCTTGGACTCCGTGAAGTATTGGCAACTGAAGTTCAAAAAGCCCTACACCCAGACCAAGTAATCAGCACCTTTATCACAAACCGTACAGGTGTAGAAGGTGGACTTGCTGAAGTCACTGATGGAGATTTAGGAACACATGCCCTTATCAAATCACCAAACAGCATCCAAACTGGTGACTATATTGGTTTGAAATTTAATAAAGCTGTTCCAATTCAAAACTTGACATTTGCAATGGGAACTCAAGCAAATCCACGCGATACCTTTAACAATGCTAAGGTTGAGTACCTCAATGAAAATGATGAGTGGGTAACACTTTCAGAACCAAGCTACACTGGTAATGAGCCTCTTCTTAAATTTGAAAATCTCAATATCAATGCTAAAGCTGTTCGAATGATTGCAACTTCTGATCGTGAGAACACTTGGTTTGCTGTACGAGAAATCGCTGTGAACCGTCCTGTAGAAGTAAGTCGTCCTAAACAGGCAGCTACAGTGACCATCAGTCCAAATCTTATGTACAAGTACAATACGACAGTTGCTCAGATTACAGATGGTCGTGACAATACAGAAGCCATGCTTGCAAATGCTGATCGAACAGATACAACTCCAGTCGATGGTTGGGTTCAACTAGACTTGGGTGGAGTCAAACCTGTAACTAAGGTCCGCCTCGTTCAAGGATCAGGAGATAAATTGGCAGAAGGTGTTCTTGAGTATTCTACAGATGGTACTTCATGGCAAGAATTGGATCGATTGACTGGTGAACAAACCAAAGAAATTGAAACTCCAATTTCAGCTCGCTACATCCGTGTTCGTAACACCAAGAATATCAATCTATGGTGGCGTATCGCTGACTTCTCAGTTGAAACACGTGCTGGCAATAGCGAGATGACAGATACTAATGTTGAAAGTTTGAAATCAACTCCAGTATATGACAGTCTCGGTCGTTATGACATGCAAATCCCAAGTGGAACTAAGCTTCCAGCTCATAGCTACTTGGGTATGAAGCTAGACCGTCTACACCAAGCTGAAAGTATTCAGGCTATTGGTATTGGAAATCCAGCCCTTGACTTGGAATTCTCTCCAAATGCACAAGAATGGTATCCTGCTAGCCAAGCGACTGATAAGTCCTTGGTACGTTATGCTCGTTTGGTTAATAAGACCGACCAAGAACAAGCAGTAACAGCGACATCTCTACTCGTTAAGACAAAAGAAGTGGAGCCAACTAAACTTGATTCTACATCTATGGGAATTGATGCCTACTATGGTGCAAATGATGTTCGCAAGATCAAGAATTTGGATCAGTTGTTTGATGGTGTTTACAATAACTTTGTAGAGTTCTCTGACTATGCTCATAAAGATGGTCACATTACCTTGAAACTTGGTAGCGAACGTGAAATCAAGAAGATTAGAGCCTATATCCAAGATGGTACGAAGAACTATCTTCGTGATGGTAAGATTCAGGTTAGTCAAGATGGTAAGACATGGACAGATGTTGTGACAGTAGGTGATGGTGTCGCTAATGAAATGCGCGATGATTCATTGACAGATGGATGGACACATGATTCTAAGATGCCTGGAAATCGCTACATCGAAGGTGAACTTGCAAGTCCAGTTAAAGCTAACTATCTCCGTGTTCTCTTCACTGCTAATTACGATGCTCGTTTTGTTGGATTTACTGAGTTAGTTATCAATGACGGCGAATTTGTGAAACCTATCAACGACCCAACTGTTCAAGGAAACGGTGGAGAAAGTAGAGGCAACCTTTACACAAATCTTGTAGATGGCAAAGTCTTAACAAGCTATAAGGCTGAGAAAGACCAGGGTGAGTTGGTTTACCACTTGTCAGAACCAACAGACGCTAACCACATCCGACTTGTTTCTAGTCTGCCTCAAGGAGTAGCAGCGCGTCTACTTGCTCGCACTCTGAAAACAGACAGAGACGGTGCTTGGACAGATTTGGGAGCAATTACTTCAAGCTTCCAAACATTTGCAGTCAGAGATAAGGCTCCGTTACTTGATGTCAAACTCATTTGGGAAGGTGGCAAGCCAGAGTTCTATGAAATGACGACTTACTATCAAGAACTTTCAGAAGAACCTGAGCAACCAAGTCCAGATCCAGAGCCAACTCCAAATCCAGAGCCAACTCCAGATCCAGAACCAACTCCAGATCCAGAGCCAACTCCAGATCCGAAACCAACTCCAGATCCGGAACCAACTCCAGATCCGAAACCAACTCCAGATCCAGAGCCAACTCCAGATCCAGAGCCAACTCCAGATCCAGAACCAACTCCAGACCCAGAGCCAACTCCAAATCCAGAGCCAACTCCAGATCCAGAGCCAACTCCAGATCCAGAACCAACTCCGGATCCAGAACCAACTCCAGATCCAGAGCCAACTCCAGATCCAGAGCCAACTCCAGATCCAGAGCCAACTCCAGATCCAGAGCCAACTCCAGATCCGAAACCAACTCCAGATCCAGAGCCAACTCCAGATCCAGAGCCAACTCCAGATCCAGAGCCAACTCCAGATCCAGAACCAACTCCAGAACCAGAGCCAACTCCAAATCCAGAGCCAACTCCAACTCCAGAGCCAACTCCAAATCCAGAGCCAACTCCGGACCCAGAGCCAACTCCAAATCCAGAGCCAACTCCGAACCCAGAACCAACTCCGGATCCAGAACCAACTCCAGATCCAGAGCCAACTCCAGAACCAGAAGTCCTTTCAAGTAAGGGAGAACAGCAACCACCAGTAGTTGAAATTCCTGAATTTACAGGTGGAGTTAATGCAGCAGAAGCAGCTGTTTATGACATTCCAGAATTCAAGGGTGGCGTTAATTGGGTTGAAGCGGACAAGAATGAGCTCCCAGAATTCAAGGGTGGCGTTAACGCAGTTGAGGCAGCTAAGAACGAAGTGCCGGAATTTAAGGGTGGCGTTAATTGGGTTGAAGCTGCTAAGAATGAGGTTCCAGAATATAAAGAGCCTGTTGCAAACCCAGTTACACCAATTGCGGATCACAAGCAACCTTCAAGTTCAACAAACCAAAAACAAGAACCAGAAGGACCAAATTCACCAGCGACTGAAGCTAAAGGTCAACTTCCAGCAACTGGTGAGCAAGATTCAGTAGGCTTAGCCTTCCTAGCTAGTCTTGGATTGGTTCTCTCTGCAACCTTTATCAAAAAAGGGAAAGAAGACTAAGTACAAATCTTCATTCGATGCAGAATAGCTTGTTTTAAAAAAGAAAAACCAGGGACATTAGTTCCTGGTTTTTTATGATCAAAATGAAAAAACTAGCAAATAAAAACACCAACAAAGTAACCGTTGGTGTTGAGCAATGTTTAGGATGCTCCGTTATTAGCGCTAACTCCTGCTTCAGTAGTTGGAGTATTTGATGAAGAATCAGATTGCTCATTTTTCTGAGAATTGTCATCTGATTTTGTATCTTCCTTCTTGCTAGGTGTTTGAACTTCTTCTTTTTGAGATGTTTCTTGATTATTAGACTGACTTTGTGCAGGTGCATTGGATTCAGCGGGAGCTTCCTTTTGAACTTCCTTGATAATGGTTGTTTGTGTAGTCGTATCTTTATGATCCTTGTTTTTATCTAAAGCATTCATGATAGTGATACTAGCTGTAATCAAACCAAGGATACTGGCTAAAGTTGCAATTGTTTTTTGAAAGACGGTAAAGCCTTTTTTGATATGTTCAGTTTTAGGTTTTGATTTTCTGCGATAGTTAGACATAATTTCTCTCCTTTACCATGATTCATTATACCCAAAATCTTTAAAAAAAACTTAAATGAACCTGAATGGCATTTCTTGTCGCCTGAACTGTTTCGTGTTACAATAGAAGGAGTGATTTTAGAAAGTGTGAGAAACAATGATTTACTTTGATAATTCGGCTACGACCAAGCCTTATCCTGAAGTACTTGAAACTTACATGCAGGTGTCTGCAAAAATTATTGGTAACCCATCTAGCCTTCATCGTTTGGGTGATCAGTCTACCAGAATTTTAGAAGCTTCTCGTCAGCAGATTGCAGATTTAATTGGTAAGAAAAGCGAAGAAGTATTCTTTACCTCTGGTGGTACCGAAGGAGATAACTGGGTTATCAAAGGTGTCGCTTTTGAAAAAGCTCAGTTTGGTAAACACATCATCGTATCAGAAATTGAGCATCCAGCGGTTAAGGAGTCTGCTCTTTGGCTTCAGACTCAAGGATTTGAGGTGGATTTTGCACCAGTAGATGAAAAAGGATTTGTAGATGTAGAGGCCTTGGCAAGTTTGCTTCGAGCTGATACGACCTTGGTTTCCATCATGGCAGTCAACAATGAAATTGGCTCCATCCAGCCCATCCAAGCTATTTCAGATCTTTTAGCAGATAAACCAACCATTTCTTTCCATGTGGATGCGGTTCAAGCTTTAGCTAAGATTCAAACAGAAAAGTATTTGACAGACCGAGTTGATTTTGCAACCTTCTCCAGTCATAAGTTCCATGGAGTTCGTGGTGTTGGCTTTGTCTTCATTAAGTCTGGCAAGAAAATTACACCCCTATTAACCGGTGGTGGTCAGGAGCGCGACTATCGTTCCACAACTGAGAATGTAGCAGGAATTGCTGCGACAGCTAAGGCACTACGTTTGGCTATGGAGAGACTGGACTTATTTGCTAGCAAAACAAGTCAGATGAAAGAGGTCATCCGCCAAGCCCTACTTGAATATCCAGATATTTTTGTATTTTCAGGTGAGGAAAACTTTGCGCCTCATATTCTGACCTTTGGGATTAAGGGAGTTCGTGGGGAAGTTATTGTTCACGCATTTGAAGATTATGATATTTTCATTTCTACAACATCAGCTTGCTCGTCCAAGGCTGGAAAACCTGCTGGGACCCTGATTGCTATGGGCATCGAAAAGGATAAGGCTCAGTCAGCAGTTCGTCTAAGCCTGGATTTAGAAAATGACATGAGTCAGGTGGAGCAGTTCTTGACCAAGTTGAAATTAATCTACAATCAAACTAAAAAAGTAAGATAGGAGTATTCATGCAGTATTCAGAAATTATGATTCGCTACGGAGAGTTGTCAACCAAGGGCAAAAACCGTATGCGTTTCATCAATAAACTACGTAATAATATCTCAGACGTCTTGTCCATCTATCCTCAAGTCAAAGTCACAGCAGACCGTGATCGTGCCCACGCTTATCTGAATGGGGCAGATTATGAGCCAGTAGCAGAATCTCTCAAGCAAGTTTTCGGGATTCAAAACTTTTCTCCAGTATATAAGGTTGAAAAATCCGTAGAAGTTCTTAAATCTGATGTCCAAGAGATTATGCAGGACATCTATAAGGAAGGCATGACCTTTAAGATCTCTAGCAAACGTAGTGATCACAACTTTGAACTGGATAGTCGTGAACTCAACCAAGTTCTTGGTGGTGCTGTTTTTGATGTCATTCCAAATGTACAAGCCCAGATGAAAAATCCCGATATCAATCTGCAAGTGGAGATTCGTGAAGAGGCGGCTTATCTTTCCTATGAGACCATTCGTGGGGCTGGTGGTTTGCCAGTTGGCACTTCTGGGAAAGGTATGCTCATGTTGTCAGGGGGGATTGACTCTCCTGTAGCAGGTTATCTTGCTTTGAAACGTGGAGTAGATATCGAAGCTGTTCACTTTGCGAGCCCACCGTATACTAGTCCAGGTGCCCTCAAGAAAGCTCAGGATTTGACCCGTAAATTGACCAAGTTCGGTGGGAATATCCAGTTTATCGAAGTGCCATTCACGGAGATTCAAGAAGAGATTAAGGCTAAGGCTCCAGAAGCTTATCTCATGACTCTGACTCGCCGCTTTATGATGCGGATTACCGATCGTATCCGTGAAGTGCGAAATGGTTTGGTCATCATCAATGGTGAAAGTCTTGGTCAGGTGGCAAGCCAAACCCTAGAAAGTATGCAGGCTATCAATGCCGTAACCAATACACCGATTATCCGACCAGTTGTGACTATGGACAAGTTGGAAATCATTGACATTGCGCAGGAAATTGATACTTTTGAAATTTCTATCCAACCTTTTGAAGACTGCTGTACGATTTTTGCGCCTGATCGTCCCAAAACAAATCCAAAGATTAAGAATGCTGAACAGTATGAAGCCCGTATGGATGTTGAAGGATTGGTTGAGCGAGCAGTGGCAGGAATTATGATTACTGAAATTACCCCTCAAGCTGAGAAAGATGCGGTTGATGAGTTAATTGATGACCTCCTTTAATCAGAAAAACCAGAGGAAAAAATATAATAAGTAAAAAAGTTAGTTTATTGTCCTAAATTTGGACGGAAACTGACTTTTTTTCTATTTTTATGATATAATTAGGTAAAATTTTGAATATAGAGAGTTTTCTGACAATGAATCAATCCTACTTTTACCTGAAAATGCGAGAGCATAAATTAGTGGTTCCCTACACAGGCAAGGAGCGCCGTGTACGTGTTCTCCTCCCGAAAAATTACGAGAAAGACACGGATCGAACTTATCCGGTTGTCTATTTCCATGATGGTCAAAATGTCTTTTACAGTAAAGAATCTTATGTCGGTCATTCATGGAAGATCATTCCTACCATTAAACGGAATCCAGATATCAGCCGTATGATTGTAGTGGCCATAGATAATGATGGTCTAGGACGGATGAATGAGTATGCTGCATGGAAATTCCAAGAGTCTAATATTCCCGGTCAACAGTTTGGTGGAAAGGGAGTCGAGTACGCTGAGTTTGTCATTGAAGTGGTCAAACCCTTTATTGATGAAAACTATCGTACAAAATCAGACCGCAAGCATACTGCTATGGTTGGTTCTTCTCTAGGCGGCAACATTACCCAGTTTATTGGCTTGGAGTATCAGGATCAGATTGGGTGTTTGGGAGTGTTCTCATCAGCTAACTGGCTTCACCAAGAGGCCTTTGATCGCTATATGGAGCGTAAAAAGCTATTACCTGATCAACGAGTCTTCATCTATGTTGGAACGGAAGAGGCGGATGACACGGATAAGACCCTTATGGCTGGCAATATCAAGCAGGCCTATATTGACTCTTCTCTTCGCTATTATCATGATTTGATAGCAGGAGGAGTTGAGTTGGAAAATCTCTCTCTCAAGGTTCAGGCTGGAGCCATTCACCATGAAGTGCCATGGTCAGAAAATCTTCCAGCTTGCCTACGCTTTTTTGCAGAAAATTGGTAATCAGTATAAAGGAGACAGGATATGCATATTGAACATCTTAGCCACTGGAGTGGTCATCTTAACCGTGAAATGTATGTCAATCGATACGGACATGGAGGCATCCCAGTTGTTGTCTTTGCTTCTTCAGGTGGTAGCCACAATGAATACTATGATTTTGGGATGATTGATACTTGTGCATCCTTTATTGAAGAAGGTCGCGTGCAGTTCTTTACCCTTTCAAGTGTCGATAGTGAGAGCTGGCTTGCGACTTGGAAAAATAGTCATGATCAAGCTGAGATGCACCGTGCCTATGAACGATATGTGATTGAAGAAGCTATTCCTTTTATCAAGCACAAGACAGGCTGGTTTGACGGTATGATGACAACAGGATGCTCTATGGGAGCCTATCACGCTTTGAATTTCTTCCTCCAACATCCAGATGTCTTTACCAAGGTAATCGCCCTCAGTGGTGTCTATGATGCTCGTTTCTTTGTTGGAGATTACTACAACGATGATGCTATCTATCAAAATTCACCAGTAGACTATATCTGGAATCAAAATGATGGTTGGTTTATTGATCGTTACCGTCAGGCTGAGATTATTGTTTGTACTGGTCTAGGTGCTTGGGAACAAGATGGCCTGCCTTCTTACTACAAGTTAAAAGAAGCCTTTGACCAAAAACAAATTCCTGCCTGGTTTGCAGAATGGGGGCACGATGTTGCCCATGACTGGGAATGGTGGCGCAAACAAATGCCATATTTCCTCGGTCATATGAGTCTTTAAAAGGAGTTGCTTATGAATTATCTTGTAATTTCACCCTATTACCCACAAAATTTTCAGCAATTTAGTATTGAGTTAGCCAATAAAGGAATCACAGTTCTAGGGATTGGGCAAGAACCCTACGAACAACTAGATGAACCATTGCGCAATAGCTTGACGGAGTACTTCCGAGTTGATAATCTTGAAAGTATCGATGAGGTTAAACGAGCAGTTGCCTTTCTTTTCTATAAGCATGGTCCAATTGACCGCATTGAATCACACAATGAATACTGGCTAGAGTTGGATGCTGCTCTTCGTGAACAGTTCAATGTTTTTGGTGCCAAACCAGAAGACCTCAAGAAGACTAAGTTTAAGTCTGAAATGAAGAAACTCTTCAAAAAAGCGGGAGTACCAGTCGTTCCAGGAGCTGTCATTGAAACAGAAGCAGATGTTGACAAAGCTGTGAAAGAAATCGGTCTTCCCATGATTGCAAAACCTGACAATGGAGTAGGTGCGGCAGCAACCTTCAAACTTGAAACAGAAGATGATGTAAACCACTTTAAGGCTGAATGGGACCACTCAACCGTTTATTTCTTTGAAAAATTTGTTACCTCTAGTGAAATCTGTACCTTTGATGGTTTGGTGGATAGAGATGGGAATATTGTCTTTTCAACTACCTTTGACTATGCACATACACCCCTTGATCTCATGATATACAAGATGGACAATTCTTATTATGTTCTTAAAGATATGGATCCGAAACTTCGCAAGTATGGTGAGGCTATCGTCAAGGAATTTGGTATGAAAGAACGTTTCTTCCATATCGAGTTCTTCCGTGAGGGTGATGATTATATTGCTATTGAATACAATAACCGTCCAGCGGGTGGCTTCACAATTGATGTCTATAACTATGCCCATTCTTTTGACTTGTATAAGGGCTATGCAGCAATCGTAGCAGGTGAACCATTCCCAGCTTCTCAATTCGAGCCCCTATACTGTTTGGCGACATCACGTCGTGCCAATGCAAATTATGTTTATTCAGAAGAAGATTTGCTGGCTAAATACGGAAACCAGTTCAAGGTCAAGAAAATTATGCCAGCAGCCTTTGCTGAATTGCAAGGAGACTATCTCTATATGCTTACGACACCAAGTCGTGAAGAAATGGAACAGATGATTCAGGACTTTGGTCAGCGTCAAGAATAATTAAAATTTGGACTTAACAAAGGATGTTTGTTAGGTCTTTTTTGTAGAATTGAAATAAAAGCGTTTTCTCACAGGATTCTTTTAGAAAATCTGTTGCTAAAAGCCCTAAAAATTGATAGAATAGGGACTGTCTAAAAAATATTAAGGAGAATCTATCAATGGATTTCACATGGGCAGTCAAATATGCCACTGAATTTTTGGGAACAGCCATCTTGATTATCTTGGGTAATGGTGCAGTTGCCAACGTTGAACTTAAAGGTACGAAAGGTCACCAAAGTGGCTGGCTCGTTATCGCTGTTGGTTACGGTATGGGGGTTATGATCCCAGCTTTGATGTTTGGTAATGTTTCTGGTAACCACATCAATCCAGCCTTCACACTTGGTCTTGCTGTTAGCGGACTTTTCCCTTGGTCACAAGTAGCTCAATACATCATCGCTCAAGTTTTGGGAGCAATCTTTGGACAAGCCTTGGTTGTTGCAGCTCACCGTCCATATTACTTGAAGACAGAAAATCCAAACAACATCTTGGGAACTTTCTCAACAATTTCAAGTATTGACCACGGAACTAAAGAATCACGCTTTGCAGCTTCAGTTAACGGCTTTATCAACGAGTTCGTTGGTTCATTCGTACTTTTCTTTGCAGCACTTGGTATGACAAAGAACTTCTTTGGTGCTGAGTTGCTTTCTAAAGCTCAAGGATTGATTAACGATCAAGTGGCACAAGCGACTGCTCAAGGTCAAACAATTCCTCAAGAACAAGTTACTGCAGCTCTTGAACAAGCAAAAACTCAAGTAGCTCCATTCTTGTCACCAGGTCTTGCTGTTGCACACTTGGCTCTTGGTTTCCTAGTAATGGCCTTGGTAACATCTCTTGGTGGACCTACAGGACCAGGTTTGAACCCAGCTCGTGACTTTGGACCACGTCTCCTTCACGCAGTACTTCCAAAATCAATCCTTGGTGAACATAAAGGTGATTCAAAATGGTGGTATGCTTGGGTACCAGTAGTTGCACCGATTGCAGCTGCTATTGCAGCAGTAGCACTTTTCAAATTACTTTACATGTAATCTTTAAAAAACTGGGAATTCCCAGTTTTTTTTCTTTTTTTTAAATGAAAGGATCTTCAATCAATTAATACTTAAATCGTCAGACTTTTTTCATTTTAAGACTAAAGGTGAAAATATGGCAAAAATATGGTAAAATAGAGTATTAAGTAAACGTTAAAAAGGAATATTATGCGTAAAGAGATTGCACCCGAATTATATAATTACAATAAATTCCCTGGTCCTGAATTTCATCTATCTGGAGATAAAGTCGAAGCTGAAGGTTTTACCTTTACTTTGGTTGAAAATAGCAAGGACGCTTTTGATGCAACAGCATTTACTCAACGCTTTTCAGAAGTTTTAAGTAAGTTCGATTATATTGTAGGAGACTGGAGCAATGAGCAATTGCGCTTACGTGGTTTCTACAAAAATGAGAGAGCTGAAGAGTCTCTCGAAAAAATCAGTCGTTTACAAGATTACCTACTTGAGTATTGCAGTTATGGTTGTGCCTATTTTGTCCTAGAAAATGAAACTCCCAAACGAGCACCATTTGACCAAAAAATGCGCAAAAAAGAGGAAGAAAAAGATACTCGAAAAGGCAAAAAAACTTCTCAAAATAAAAAAAGGAATAACACGGACAAGAGAAATAGACGTCGTCGTAAGGAACAGAAACCTCAGAACGAAGATAAAGGACAACGTCATTTCGTCATCCGTAAGAAAGATTAGAGAATAAGGAGAAAACATGAAACCGTCGATTTATAGTTTAACACGCCAAGGCATGCAAGAATGGGTCTTGGAACAGGGCGAAAAGAAATTCCGTGCCGACCAAATTTGGGAATGGCTTTACCGTAAACGTGTTCAGACATTTGAAGAAATGACCAACTTATCAAAGGATTTAATCGCCAAACTCAACGAACAGTTTGTAGTCAACCCTTTGAAACAACGCATCGTTCAAGAGTCTGCAGATGGTACTGTGAAATATCTCTTTGAATTACCAGATGGTATGTTGATTGAGACAGTGCTTATGCGTCAGCACTATGGTTTGTCAGTCTGTGTAACAACTCAAGTAGGATGCAATATCGGTTGTACCTTCTGTGCATCAGGTTTGATCAAGAAGCAACGTGACCTCAATAACGGAGAAATTGTAGCTCAAATTATGCTTGTTCAAAAGTATTTTGACGAACGTGGACAAGATGAACGTGTAAGCCATATCGTTGTAATGGGTATCGGAGAGCCATTTGATAACTACAATAACGTTTTGAACTTTATCCGTACCATCAATGATGACAAGGGAATGGCTATCGGCGCTCGTCATATCACCGTATCAACCTCTGGCTTGGCTCATAAGATTCGTGAGTTTGCCATTGAAGGAGTACAGGTTAACCTTGCTGTTTCTCTTCATGCTCCAAACAATGAATTGCGTTCAAGCATTATGAAGATTAACCGTGCCTTCCCAATTGAAAAACTCTTTGCAGCGATTGAGTATTACATCGAAACAACCAACCGCCGTGTAACTTTTGAGTATATCATGCTAAATGAAGTCAATGATGGAGTCGAACAAGCACTTGAGTTGGCGGAATTGCTGAAAAACATTAAGAAATTGTCATATGTCAACTTGATTCCTTACAACCCGGTCAGTGAGCACGACCAATATAGTCGTAGTCCGAAAGAGCGTGTCATGGCCTTCTATGATACGCTCAAGAAAAAAGGCGTCAACTGTGTTGTTCGTCAAGAACACGGTACAGATATCGATGCCGCATGCGGACAATTGCGTTCAAATACCATGAAACGTGATCGCCAAAAAGCAGTAGCTGAAGTAAATCCATAAGATGAATCGAAAAACATTACTAAGCCTGGGAATCGTGCTATACAGTCTTTGTATCGTCTGTTTTTGTTTTACTCCCCAGCCTCAACTTCCTACAGGAGTGGAAACTCCAGGTATTCAAACTTTTGGACGCCTGGTTTTTCTTTTGACGCCTTTTAACTCTCTTTGGAATCTGGGAGAAGTAACCAGCCCTATACAACTGTTTTGGATTTTTTTGCAAAACGCCTTAAATGTCCTCTTGCTCTTCCCTTTAATTTTCCAGCTTCTCTATCTCATCCCTAGTCTAAGAAAAACAAAGAGAGTGATTTTGTTAAGCTTTTTATTGAGCTTGGGAATCGAATGCACACAGCTAGTTTTAGACTTTTTCTTTGATTTCAATCGGGTCTTTGAGATTGATGATTTATGGACCAATACTTTAGGTGGCTACCTAGCCTGGGTCCTCTATAAACTACTACATAAAAACAAGATAAGGAATTAAAATGAGTATCTTAGAAGTTAAAAATTTGAGTCACGGTTTTGGTGACCGTGCGATTTTTGAAGACGTGTCCTTCCGTCTCCTCAAGGGGGAACATATCGGACTAGTCGGTGCTAATGGTGAAGGGAAATCAACCTTCATGAGCATCGTGACTGGTAAGTTGGTACCTGATGAAGGTAAGGTGGAATGGTCCAAATATGTGACAGCAGGTTACCTGGACCAGCATGCAGTTCTCAAAGAAGGTCAAACTGTGCGTGATGTTTTGCGTACAGCCTTTGACGAATTATTCAAAGCTGAAGCTCGGATTAATGACCTTTATATGGAAATGGCAGAAGAGGGAGCTGATATTGATGCCCTAATGGAAGAAGTCGGCGAACTTCAGGACCGTTTGGAAAGCCGTGATTTCTATACATTAGATGCTAAGATTGACGAAGTTGCTCGTGCTCTTGGTGTTATGGATTATGGTATGGATACGGACGTAACAGCCTTGTCAGGTGGACAAAGAACCAAGGTACTCTTGGCTAAACTCCTCCTTGAAAAGCCAGATATCCTACTTCTTGATGAGCCAACCAACTATCTAGATGCGGAGCATATTGACTGGCTCAAACGTTATCTTCAGAACTATGAGAATGCCTTTGTTCTTATCTCTCACGATATTCCATTCCTCAATGATGTGATCAATATCGTCTATCATGTAGAAAACCAACAGTTGACACGCTACTCTGGCGATTACTACCAGTTCCAAGAAGTCTATGCCATGAAGAAATCGCAGCTGGAAGCAGCCTATGAGCGTCAACAGAAGGAAATTGCTGATCTCAAGGATTTCGTAGCCCGTAATAAGGCGCGTGTTGCTACCCGTAATATGGCCATGTCTCGCCAGAAGAAATTGGATAAGATGGACATTATCGAGCTCCAAAGTGAGAAGCCAAAGCCTTCCTTTGATTTTAAACCAGCTCGTACACCTGGACGCTTTATCTTTCAAGCCAAAGACTTACAGATTGGTTACGACCGCCCACTTACAAAACCATTAAATCTTACCTTTGAACGCAATCAAAAGGTTGCCATCATCGGTGCCAATGGTATCGGTAAAACAACCCTCTTGAAGAGTCTTTTGGGCATTATTCCACCCATTGCTGGGGAAGTTGAACGCGGTGATTACCTAGAACTCGGCTATTTTGAGCAAGAAGTGGAAGGTGGCAATCGCCAGACACCTTTAGAAGCAGTTTGGAATGCCTTTCCTGCTCTCAATCAAGCTGAAGTCCGTGCAGCCCTTGCTCGCTGTGGTTTGACGACTAAGCACATCGAAAGCCAGATTCAAGTTCTATCAGGTGGAGAACAAGCCAAGGTTCGTTTCTGTCTCTTGATGAACCGTGAGAACAATGTCCTTGTTCTTGACGAGCCTACCAACCACTTGGATGTGGATGCCAAGGACGAACTCAAACGTGCTTTGAAAGAATATAAAGGCTCTATCCTTATGGTTTGCCACGAACCAGACTTCTATGAAGGCTGGATGGACCAAATCTGGGACTTTAATGAGCTAACATAAATAGTTATAAAAAAGCCAAGTCGATGAGACTTGGCTTTTTGACTAATTTAGTTGCTTAAGACTATCTTATTCCAAGTAACTCTTACCATTTTCAACAACCATAGTGATGTTGACGTCGGTATATTTACCGTCAGATAAAGTGCTAAAAGCAAATTTATAGATACCATCTGATAGAGTTCCGACTGGAAGTGATGTTAATTTATCTTTTAAGTAGTCTACACGATTATCATTTTTATAATTTTGTCTATCCTCGATTATACTGAAATTTAAGTACTTGATAGAAATGATTAGAGATTTATTGTTGATATGTTTGTTAATATCGATATTGTAAAATCCTGCAATATCTGTATCTCCATTTTCTCTATTTTTTACAGCCTCTTTAATAAGAATACTATCAAATTTTCTTTTGTCAGCTGGTGTAATCTCGACAGAATTATTCTCTAGTAATTTGAAACCAACTGCCTCATTAAGTTTAGTCACTATATCTTCTTTTAGTTTTAGATCACTTATTCTTTCTTCGTAGACCTTTAAGACAAATTCAAATTGTTCAAGTGTAACTTTATCAAATAACTCCCTTTCCGCATCGTTTTCAAGATAGGAACGAATTTCTTCCTTGGCATTTTCATCTAATGTTGTACCGTGTGTTCCATTATGAACATCAGAAACATAAATATAATCGATAAAATTTTCTCCGTTCGATAAAGTCTCTTTATAGAATAAAGTAGTAAGAGTTCCGTTATAAGGCTCATTTAAATGTTCTTTCTCAAGTACTTCGACTTTTCCTTTTAGGCCAAAGTCTTTAAAGTCTTGTACATATTGAACAGTCGGGCCCCATAACGAAACTTTGCTATTCATGATTAACAATGAATTACATAACAAAATGACTATAGTTCCAAAAACAAAACTTGATTTGTTAGAAGACTTGTTATCTTGATTGAGCTTCGTTTTTTGAAAGTTTCCAATAAAGAAGATAATAGAGTATAGGAGACTAACGGTAAACAACATTAGGAAATTATAAATATAATTGAATGGCCACAAACTTAGATATACTATATATGATAATTGTAAGCAGACTCCTATAGTTGCTAAAATTACTTGTATATTACTAGTCTTTTGGACTAGCTGATTATCTTTAAAGCTTGATTTTAATTTCAGGGGATCTCTGAAGGCAAAAAAATTACCTAAAAGGATTAAAGCTATTGCTAAAAAGAATACAGGCGGTAGAATGACAATAGCATAACCTGATGAATAGAAGGGAGCAAAAAGAACTAGATTATAGAGTAAATATCCTAACAAGACCAAGCAAAGTCGTATCAAGCTTATTTTATATGGTTTCATAGGAGAACCTCCTTATTACTGTTAACTGTATTATATCATAACTGGAGAAGAAAAAGAGCGTTTACAAGGAAAGGTCAATTAAAAAAGATAGGCCCTATGACCTATCCTTTTTAATAGTTCAAATATTGTTCAATCTCAGATTTTTGAATTTCACGCCCATATTGACAAATCGGACAAGAAACGAAATAAGTTTTACCATAAGGGAAGAGCGGAATCCAGTAAAGAGTAAACTTACGTCCGTATTCCGTAATTTCCCAAGTACCAACATTGTTACAATGACCACATTCGATAGCAGTTTGAGTATGTCCCAACACTTTTTGGTAACCTTTTGACCCCCAAAATAGAATCATTTTAACATCTCCTTATAGTTAATGGTGTTATTGTTTACTAAAATCGTAGTCTTTAACAATTTCGATACTGTCGATAGTGATAGCAGTAGTTGGTTTGTCTTTTTCATCTTTTTCAGCCTTAGCAATTTTATCTACAACGTCCATCCCATCGATTACTTGACCAAATACTGGGTGTTTTCCATCAAGAGTTGGATTTCCACCTTCTTTGTAGGCTTCGATAATTTTCTTTGGATAGCTATTTGTAGGAAGTTTAGCAGAATAGTCTGTTGTACTTTGGTTGATGAAGAATTGGCTACCATTTGTGCTTGGTTGACCAGTATTGGCCATAGATAGGGAACCACGGATATTATAGAGGTATGGAGAGATTTCATTTTTAAAACCGGTCCCCTTGTCCTTGGTTTTATCCTTATCATGCCAGATAGATTCACCGCCTGTACCATCCCCTTTTGGATCCCCGGTTTGTACCATAAATCCATCAATCACACGGTGGAAGGTAACACCATTGTAGTAGCCTTCCTTAGCGTGAGTAAGGAAGTTTTCAACGGCAAGTGGAGCTAACTTTGGAAAGAGCTTGATGCGGATATCGCCTAGGCTTGTGTGGAGGATAGCTTCAGCCTCATCGTCAGCAACTTCCTTAGAAAGTTGAGGGAAGTTAGCATTTTCGTTAGTTAAGGCGTCTTTTAAGTCAGCAGCTTCTTTGTTTGCAGTTTTTGAACGTTCTTCCTCGGCAATTTTTGTATCAACGTAATCATCCCCACGAAGTGCACGTTGGATGCTTGTACATCCACCGAGGGCAAATGTTGAGATGAGTAGTAGTGTAGCTAGTTTTTTCATGTTATTCCTTTCAAGATTCATTTCTACCATTGTACCCTAAAAGGAAGTGGATTTCAAATTTTCAATTAAGAATATTTATCTAACACATGTAACTTTATAGCTTTACTTACTCCATTTTGTTCATTAGAGTCAGTAACTGCTTTTGCACAAGTTTTGACATCTCTAGGAGCATTCCCCATGGCTATACCTAGCCCTGCGGTTTCAATCATGGGAATATCATTATAATTGTCACCGAGAGTCATAATTGAGGTAAGGGGAAGTTGATAGTAATTTGCTAATTCTAACAGAGCTTGTTTTTTGGATACTTGATTATGTGTAACTTCTAGATAGTTATCTTTAGAGAGATAGAAGTCGGTTTGAGGGAAATCTATTGAGGATAAGGTTTTTTGAAGTTTCTGTATGGTATCCGTATTATCTATCAGCAAAAGTTTATGAACAAGAGTTTTCTCGTCTCTTATAAAATCTGCTAAAGATGTAACTTTTGGACTTTCTCCAGTAATAGTTGCTTCGATTTCTACCCATTCATCAATAGTATTCACAAGCCAATCTTTTCCAGAATAAACATTTATAGAAACTGTCGGGAATTCTTTTTTCAAAAAGTCATGAAGTAAGAGCAATTCGCTTTTATCAATAGAATACTGACTTAGGATTTTATCTCCTAAACTGATGAGTGCTCCATTATAGCAGGCAATAGGACAGTCGGTGATGCCAAGTTCTTTAGAAATTGGAGCTATACCGAGAGGAGATCTAGCAGAAGCTAGAACAAAAGGAATATTACATTGTTTTAAAAGTGGCATCAGTTCTATCAAATAAGAATCTAATTGGTGATTTTTATCCAAAATAGTGCCGTCAATATCACTCATAATTAATTTAATTCTTGACATATTTTGCTCCTTTTTAAAATAGTATTGTTGTTCTACCATCTAAAGATTCTTGTATTTCTACATCAGGCTCTTTATCTGTAATCCAGTAATCAAAATCAGCTAGTTCAGAAAGTATAAAATGAGAGTGTTTGTTTATCTTTCCTGTTTCAGCTAACAAGACGCGAATTTTACTAGTTTTAAATGCTCTTTTTTTCATGAGAACATCTTCTTGATCCTCAAAACTAACTTGTCCGTCTGAAAGACTAGCAGCGCCAAAAAATGCTACATCAAATCTAATTCCCTCTAAAGTATTGGATTCTTCTAGTGAATAATAAAAACGATTCTGTCTATGAAATTTTCCACCGAGAATATGAAAATCGACATTTTCATTATTTCCTAAGATAAGTGCGTTATCTAATGAATGACTGAAAATAGTAACTTTTTTATCTATAATTTTTGCTAACTCAAGTATAGTGGTTGAAACATCAAAGAATATCAGTTGTGAATCAGAAATGAGTTGGGTAGCTAAATGAGCAATTTTCTCTTTTTCTTTAGAAGATTGTTCTGCTCTACCTTGAAAATCAAGAATCCTTTGCTTTTGAATTGGCAATAAACCTCCATGAGTTCTTCTTGCTCGTTTTTCCTTTGCGAGAATTGAAAAATCTCTACGGATGGTATCTTTGGAAACATGGAAATGGTCAACCATTTCTTTTGCTGACAGACTTCCTCTATCCTCTAAAAGTTTTATGATTTCTTCTAATCGTTGTTCTTGGTACATAGGAATTCCTCCTTTTTTTAATACTATACTCTTTTTATAAGCATTTGTCAATAATTGTAATGATTTGTAAGTGTTTTAAAAAATTACAAAAAAATCAACCAGCTTTGGTTGATTAAAGATTCTTTTTAGGATGGAGGTCAATGATTACTTGATGGTCTTTGAGAGCTTGTTCACCTTTTGGAGTTAGTTTATAGCCACGAATCGAAAAGCGGTTAGCTAATTCTTCTTCTGAAAAATGATCATGAAGTGCTTGATTCAATTCGGTGGCCTTCATCTTGGAGAGTCCAGTAACACCCTTCTTTTTAAGGATACTCTTTTTCATAGTAGCATTTAGATGGTAAAGCGAGTCAAAGGCGGTTTCGATAATAGCATATCCTTTTTCAACAAGCGTATCTAAATGTTTTGGGATATCAATGCCATAAGAATTACTATATTTTAAAAGAGCACATTTTCAAAGGATTTTTTCTTTTGGCTTCAATTCCTAATTAATCAATGAACTTAATGCTAGGTCTCGAAAAGAATTATGCTTCCTCTTTCTGTCTGAGTTCAAAGAGGTCTTCTACTTTCAAATCAAAAACTTGAGCAATTTTAAGAGCCATTTCCAGCGAAGGATTGTAACGATTATTTTCCAAGTGCAGAATTGTCTCGCGTCGCATGCCGATGAGGTCGGCTAACTCCTGCTGGGTCATGCCTTTGGACTCACGAACAGATTTGAGATTAGTAATAATCTTGCTTTCTTTGGACATACTTATCCTCTCCGTTCCAAGATAAGATAGACAACCGCAAAGATGAAAATCAAGGCAGCTATGCTAATAAAGATCTGGCCCATGTAAAGACTGAGAGACCCCATATACCCAATAATAACTGCTAGGATCATCAGTGCGCCTAGCATAAAAACAAACATCAAGCTAGCTGCCTTGGCTAAATTAGCATAAAAGCGTTCGTCTGGAGTTTCCTTGACATTTTTCAAAGAGAAAAAACCAAATACAATCACTTCAATAACGAGGCCAATTCCCAAAATCCATTCTTTGATACCAGAACTTTCACTTGGGGTCACTGCCCAAACCCCTACTGTATAAAAAATGCTTGCTGCAAACAAAAGTATCGTGTAAAGCTTAGCAGACAAGTCAAAAATAGTCTTCCCCTTACCCTTCTGAATCTTATGAGGTCGTGGTTTCATATGTAGCCAGCCCCAAATAGCTACAATCTGACTTAACACTGAAATACCAACAATAACTAACTTGGGTCCCCAACTAAGATTAGAACCAAATAAAACAATAAAATCAATAGAGAGAGCTACGGCAATCATTGAAATGAGGCCACGCATTTTTTGACTTTTTTTCATGATAGACTCCTTTTTTGTGTTATAAATATATAACACTTAAATTTATGTTATAAATATATCACACTTAAGTTTAGAAAGCAAGAATTTATGTGTCAATGAGGCAATTATTTGAAAAAAATTTTTAATTAAAGACCTCGCTAGTCAAACAACTAAAGAATTCTTTGAAGTTATGCATCGGATTTGGTTTGGATAGTTTCGTTAATAATATTTGATGATAAAGAATTTTTGGAAAATCTAGATACTGTATGAATCTCTACTTTTTTTCTTAGACTGTTATAAAGTCTATCAGAATAAGCTTTAGGTGTAGAAGTTGATTTTTACAGAAGTGAAGTAAGCATTCAATACGAACAATACATAAGAAAAACGCTGATTTCAAGCGTTTTTCTTTTTTCAATTTCAATACATTTCACTATATTTCAGTCCAAACTCTACCTGTTTCTCTACCTTTTTTAGATAAATATATCATCTGGATATTGAAGTTGAGCCCTGCTATCATTTCGATGACAGGGCTTTTTAATGTTTGGTACACTACCTTCTTATCTATACTTTGATGGAGCTGAAGTTGACATCTACAAAGTTTAATGTTAGAATACATTCAAAAATATATTTGAATGAGGTGTTTTATGATCCAAAATATTGTTACTTCAATAATCCTGTATTCTGGGACAGCCGTAGACTTACTTATTATCCTAATGTTATTTTTTGCCAAAAGAAAAAGCAGAAAAGACATCATTAACATCTATTTAGGACAATTTCTAGGCTCTGTTAGTCTAATATTGCTAAGTTTACTTTTTGCATTTGTCTTAAATTATATTCCTAGTAAAGAGATTTTAGGTTTGCTCGGTTTGATTCCAATTTTCCTAGGCCTCAAAGTTTTGCTTTTAGGAGATTCTGATGGAGAAGCTATTGCAAAAGATGGTTTGCGCAAAGATAATAAAAACCTGATTTTTCTAGTCGCTATGATTACTTTTGCAAGTTGTGGTGCTGACAATATTGGTGTTTTTGTCCCATATTTTATTACCTTAAATTTAGCGAATTTAATAGTGGCTTTGCTTACCTTTCTAGTCATGATTTATCTCTTGGTTTTTTCTGCCCAAAAATTGGCACAAGTCCCTTCTGTTGGAGAAACTTTGGAGAAATATAGCAGATGGTTTATTGCCGTTGTTTATTTAGGATTGGGGATATATATCCTGATTGAAAACAACGTTTTTGACATGCTAAGGACTGTGTTCGGCTAGGAGAAAAAATTATGAAAAAAGATAGTATCTGTCAAGTGGATGTTATAAATCAACAAAATGTTACAACCGCAACGAACTACCTTGAAAAGGAAAAAGTCCAAAAATCACTTCGCATTTTATCAAAATTTACCGATAATAAACAGATAAATATCATCTTTTATCTCCTTGCCGTCGAAGAACTCTGTGTCTGCGATATAGCCTGTTTATTAAATCTCAGTATGGCATCTGCCTCCCACCATCTTCGTAAACTAGCCAATCAAAACATCTTGGACACTAGAAGAGAGGGGAAAATTATATATTATTTTATAAAAGATGAGGAAATCAAAGACTTTTTTAATCAACTAGGATAACAACTATTTTTACTACTTTACCATGATTATATATAGGACTTATCTATGAAATTTTTTGATGAAAATTACTCACAAGAAATACCTACTCGTATCAAATGTTTAAGAAAAAAGTATAATTTAAAGCAAAGCGACCTAGGTAATGCAGGTCAAGTTAGCCAAGTTGAAAAGGAAGAAATCTGAAAGAAAATGTATCTTTGATAGTAGTCATTTATTGTGAAATATGATATATTTATTGATCAGATGGATGAATATTTCTAAAGTTAAATAAAATATGACAGATACATGCTTTATAGTGTATCTTGTTTGTACTCAAAATATGAAGTGACTATCCAATATTTAAGATTAATAAATATTATACGATGAGATAGAATGCTACAAAATGAAAGGCGATGTAATCTGATGAAGAAAGATAGATTAATTGCATTGACAGATGCGGTTCTAGCAATTATAATGACTATCCTAATCTTAGAATTAGAAAAACCAACGACACCAAGTCTTCAAGCTTTTTGGGATTTACGGCAAAATTTCTTTGCTTATTTTCTTTCTTTTTTCTGGTTGGGATCGTTATGGATGGCACTAAACACATTATGGGAAAAGGTTGAGAAAATTTCTCAACAAATTGTTTGGTGGAATTTGTTTCTTTTATTTTTTGTTTCATTTATGCCCTACGCTACTGGAATAGTTAGTAGTCATTTCATGAATCATACGGCACAGCTCTTTTATGGACTGATCGTTATTGTTTCAACGGTAGCAAACTGGTTTTTACATAAAGTAATTGATAAACCCAATATAGATCAGAAAGAATTACTTGAAGCTACCGCACAATATAGAAAGTTATTGATACCTGACCTAATAATTAAAGGAGTGGGATTGATTCTATCCTTAATTCTCTATCCTCCGATTATGATGTATAGTGTTTTAATTGCGGCATTTTACATCATAACTTTAAAAACACTATCTGAAAAAAGAGTGAATAACTAAAAAACGGTGACCAAAGTTAGGTGTATTATTTTAATGCTTACAGACCTAAACGATTCCCCTATTTATAATTTATTGATTCATATTTTATGAAATTAAAAAGTAGATATCGTTCTGAAAATCCTTGATATTACGCTGTTTTTAGTCCAACTGAAACGCATACTTTCCAAACCAGATTTTAAGAAAGATCGTAAAGCATCACAATTATCAAAACGTTAATCAACACGCTTATATCAACGTTTACAGACATTTAAGAATTTTCTCTTGGATGTCTTTTTTTGTCTAGCTAAATTTTACAAATTGGGCAATTTAGGTTACTCAATAATATAAAAAAGATAAAAATTTAAAGTTCGAATTTTAATTTTAAAAAAAGTAATTATTATTGAATATCTGTTCAAACATTCTTTCTTTTATAAGGTTAATATAAGTATATATACTTTAAAAAAGAAGTCAAACATCTTGCTCATAGATTTTTGCATTTTTAAAAAATACAATTTGTCATATAATAATGTGGAAAATTGACGGATTCCTTAAATAATCATATAATACGAATATGTAAACCCTTACATACTATTCTACTTATACTTGATAAAATGCAAGTCCTTGAGGATCTATAAATATATAGACACTCTTCTATTTATAAAGTGAAATAAAGAATCACGGAGAAAGTTTATGGATATTAAAGAGACATTCAACCAGCTAGACAATACAAAATTTAATGATTTCAATAATCGCCTTGAAGGTTTTGAGAAACTTTTTAAAGACAAATATTATTTTACCCATCCCGAAGATTTTAGCTCAATCTTTAGCATTTTGGTAAAGTATGGAAAAAGTACAAGTAAATATATTTTATCGAAAGGAGAGATATATGAGTGAAATAGTTATTAATGCTCAGAATTTATCTAAAAATTTTTATAATTTTGATTCAAGACTCCCATTTATCAAGAGATTTTTGAAACGTAATCAAATAACGATTCGAGCTGTTCAAGATATTAGTTTTACGATTAAGAGAGGGAGTATAGTTGGCTTTATTGGGAGTAATGGAGCTGGTAAATCCACAACGATTAAAATGTTGACTGGGACTCTTTATCCTAGTTCCGGAAAATTAGAAGTGAATGGAGAAATTCCATTTAAAAGAAGTATAAATTTTAGAAAAAAAATTTCAATAGTAGTAGGAAATAAATTACAGTTATTTCAAGATGTTTCGGCTATGGATTATTTTCAATTGATTGGTACTTTATATGAGGTAGAACCGGCGATTTTACAAGAACGAATTCAGGAATTAAGCAATTTGTTGAATGTAAAAGATCAGCTTTACCAGCAGGTCCGGACCCTCTCTCTTGGACAAAAAATGAAAATGGAGTTTATCGCGGCATCTTTAACAAGTCCGGAAATATTATTTTTAGACGAGCCTACTATAGGGTTAGATATACAGTCTAAAAAAGATATCAGAACATTTTTAAAGAAAATGAATGAAGAATGTCATACTACTATTATTTTAACGAGTCATGATATGGATGATATTTCGTCTGTTTGTGACGAATTAATCGTCATTGACAAAGGAAAAATTATTTTGCAGGAGTCAATGGATGTTATTTTATCTAAATTTTCTGATTTTAAATATTTAAAGATAAAAATGACATTAGATTTGGTACCAGAGTTATGCTCTGTTAAAGGAGTAGTAGTCATTTCTCAAACAAAATCGGAATGTATACTAAAAATACCTAGAGATTTTGTCTTTGAGACATTAGAATCAATCAATAAGCTTGTAGATATAGAAGATTTTGAAATATCAAATCTTTCTTTAGAAGAAATTATTTTACAAAACTATTTTACAAAAAAGGAGCACAATTGAAAAAAGAAATGTCTATTATTCTGATATCATTTCGATCTATTTTGAACTATAAATCAAGTGTACTATTGTTAATGTTACAGGCAAGTATACAAATTATGATATCAGTATTTTTATGGACGTATATATATCAGAGTAACCAGATAAATATAGCAGGATATGATTTTACCTCAATGGTTCAATACTATTTGGGGACTATAATTTTTTCATATTTTGTTTTTTATCCAGTTGATTGGGAAATCAATGACGATGTTCATTCAGGAAATTTTTTTAGCATATTAATAAAACCTGTTACTTTTTATAAGTATTATTTTTGTAAAATGCTTGGAGATAGGCTTGCTCATTTATTATTTATCATCATTCCTGTCATTTTATTCTCCAGTGTTTATTACAAGAATGAGTTATTAACCATTGAAATTCTTATTTTAGGAAGTATTGCAATTATTCTATCTATGGTTCTATGGTTTTTAATATCATGTTGTGTAGGTATGCTTTCTTTTTGGTTAGAAAATATATTTTTTGTCCTTACTGTTAAAGAAATAGTAATTCAGTTTTTATCAGGAATATTATTGCCTTTAAGTTTTTTTTCAAATAATTTTCGTCTGTTTTTAGATGTATTACCTTTTAAATACTTAGTATATGAACCGCTTCAGATGTTTAGTAATGATACATATAAATTAATAGACTATTTGAGAATTATTTGTATTCAATTGATTTGGTGCATCATTTTTTATATTATATCAAGATTCATATTGAGAAAAGGAGTGGAGCACTTCTCAAATGTGGGAGGATAAAATGTTTAGAATAAAAGTAATTTTTAGGCTACTTCATTTTGGTTTTAAATCTGATATGAATTTTCATTTTGACTTCTTTTGTGGTCTATTTTCGTCGATACTGTGGATTGGTTTACCTATTGTATTTTTTAGATTGATTTTCTTAAACATAGACTCTTTTAATGGTTGGGACTATTATCAAATTTTATTTTTGGTAGGTTCCTACACTATTGTAGATGGAGTTATGATGGGATTGTTAATTAGAAGTATGGGAATTTTAGAATCAGATATTTTGAGTGGTAACTTGGATCAAATTTTATTGAGGCCGTTTGATACTCAGTTGTTCTATATTTTTAGATCATTTAATTTAGTTCAATTCGTGAATACTTTTTTTGGTCTTGCGATCATTTTTATAAGTTATGGAAATTTAAATGTACATTTAAATTCATTAAAAATATTATTTTATATCCTTTCTTTAATGTGTGGTTGTATTATATATTATTCAATTTGGTTTCTAATAACGATTAGTTCATTTTGGTTCCCAACTAAATTTTCAAAAGTAGATGTATTTTTGAATTATATTGGAATTTCTAAGTATCCATATAATATTTTTACAGGTATTAACAGATTGATCACTATGTTATTTGTTCCCAATTTATTAATTGCCAATCCTGCAGTATTAATATTTTTAGGGAAAGATACATTGAACCTATTTTTCTATCAAATAGTTTTTACAGTTTTTTTGATTATTATCAGTCGTACAATTTTTAGAAAAGGATTGAAAAAATATGAAAGTGCAGGAAGATAAACAATGTTGTTCAGTTATATGTTTGACTAAAGGAAGTGATTCGCTGTACTTTGTTTTGTGGTCATTGAAACATCAGATAATTATAAACTATAATTTAAAGAATAGTATTATTAACTTATAGGTGCTAAGAAAAAATTTAAAGAAATTCCCTCATTCAATCAAACTTATTCATATTTTTTAAAATAAGAAAATAGTTGGATTTTGATGATGGTTGATATAAAGCTAAACTGAAAGTACCTGAAATCCAACTGTGTCAAACCAGGTCTTAAGAAAGCTCGTAAAGCTAGGTAGTTCTCTAAACGTTAAGAACTAGCTACAATACAGCATTTACAACACTTCATGGTTCACACCATGGGGTGTTTTTGATGATTTTAAGCAAAATTCACACCATTTAATTGAAAGTTATTTAAATTAGATGAAAATTTGTTTGCTGAAAAAGTGGGAAAACATTGATTTTAAGCGAATTTTGAAACATATTCGAATGGGAGTTTTTAAAATCATGTTTCGGTTGTAAAAGTGCCAAGCTGGACTCTCCATAGGAGGGTGATATCATCTGCTAATAGATTGTCTTCTAGTAGTTTCATTTTGCGTTTTGGGACAGGTTTAGGGCCTTCCATATCAAGATTAGGAAAGATATAGGGCTTGACAGGGTAGTCTTTATAGACAGTATCAAAAGTAGTATTCATAAATTTTTTCTTTCTAATTTATCCCTATTAGTCTAATAAATTTCTAAAAAATTTAAAAATTTTAAAGTCTGTCAAGTTTTTTTCTTGACACCTCTCAGAAATCTGTTATAATAGAACATGTGCTAAATAGCTTAGCTATTTCACCGAAATAAAAAATAAAAGAAAAGAGATATTAAAAATGGCAGTAAAAATCCGTTTGACTCGTATGGGTTCTAAGAAAAAACCTTTCTACCGTATTAACGTAGCAGATTCACGTTCACCACGTGACGGACGTTTCATCGAAACAGTTGGAACTTACAACCCACTTGTTGAAGAAAACCAAGTAACTTTGAAAGAAGACCGTATTTTGGCATGGTTGGCTGATGGAGCTCAACCTTCAGATACAGTTCGCAACATCCTTTCAAAAGAAGGCGTATTGAAGAAATTCCACGATTCTAAATTCTCAAAATAAGTTTAAAGTAGGTTGACAGATGGATACGATTGAAAATCTCATTATTGCAATTGTGAAACCTTTGATTTCACAACCAGATGCCTTAACTATCAAGATTGAAGATACACCAGAATTTTTGGAATATCATTTGGATCTTGACCAGAGCGATGTGGGTCGTGTAATCGGTCGTAAGGGTCGCACTATTTCTGCGATAAGAACGATTGTCTACTCTGTCCCAACTGAAGACAAAAAAGTAAGAATCGTTATTGACGAAAAATAAGAAAAGCGGGACATGGTCTCGCTTTTTTTGCAAGGAGCAGGATATGAAGGATTTAACAGTTAGACAACTAGAGGAATACTTACTTGACCATTATCAAGAATCTAGAACAGAAGAAGGACTTTTTATAAAACTAGTTGAAGAAGTTGGAGAAGTCGCTGAGGTTTTAAATGGACGTTCAGGTAGAAAAGAAGGTGTCCAAGATTCAAACGAAGAATTAGCAAAGGAATTGGCAGATATCATTCACTACACAGTGGCAATTGCAGCAATCAACGATATTGACCTAACGAAGACTATTTTTGAAAAAGATAAAAAGGCAGCCATCAAGTATCAGCATGAACAAGATTTGGAAGGATTTTTAGAAAAAAACCTTCCATAGTTCCTCCCTTTCTCCAACTTGTGAAAATCCCTGTAACATGATAAAATAAAGGGAGAAACAGATTCAGGAGACAAGATGAACTACTTTAACGTTGGGAAAATCGTCAATACGCAAGGTTTGCAGGGTGAAATGCGAGTCTTGTCAGTGACAGATTTTGCTGAAGAACGCTTTAAAAAAGGGGCAGAGTTAGCCTTATTTGATGAAAAAGATCAATTTGTGCGCACAGTGGTCATTGCAAGCCACCGTAAACAAAAAAACTTCGATATCATCAAGTTTAAAGATATGTACCATATCAATGATATCGAAAAATACAAGGGTTACAGTCTGAAGGTTGCAGAGGAGAATCTCAATGACCTCGATGAAGGTGAGTTTTACTACCACGAGATTATCGGTTTAGAAGTCTATGAGGGAGATAACTTGATTGGAACTATCAAGGAAATCCTTCAGCCAGGCGCCAATGATGTCTGGGTAGTCAAACGAAAAGGCAAACGAGACCTACTCTTACCTTATATCCCGCCTGTAGTTCTTAATATAGATATTCCTAATAACCGTGTGGATGTTGAACTCTTAGAAGGGTTAGACGATGAAGATTGATATTTTAACTCTCTTTCCAGAAATGTTCACACCCTTAGAACATTCCATCGTTGGCAAGGCTCGTGAAAAAGGGCTCTTAGAAATCCACTATCATAATTTTCGTGACTACGCTGAAAAGGCCCGTCATGTGGATGATGAACCTTATGGAGGTGGTCAGGGGATGCTCCTTCGAGCGCAACCTATCTTTGACGCCTTTGATGCGATTGAAAAAAAGAAGCCGCGCGTGATCCTCTTAGACCCTGCTGGGAAGCAGTTTGACCAATCTTATGCTGAGGATTTGGCGCAAGAAGAAGAGCTTATCTTCATCTGTGGTCACTACGAAGGTTATGATGAGCGCATTAAGACCTTGGTAACCGATGAGATATCTCTTGGAGATTATGTCTTGACTGGTGGAGAACTAGCAGCGATGACCATGATTGATGTGACTGTTCGCTTGATTCCAGAAGTTATTGGGAAGGAAGCAAGTCACCAAGATGATAGCTTTTCATCAGGACTCTTGGAATATCCTCAGTACACAAGACCTTACGATTATCGTGGAATGCTAGTTCCAGATGTTCTTATGAGTGGACACCATGAAAACATACGTCAATGGCGACTCTATGAGAGTCTCAAGAAAACCTACCAACGTAGACCTGATTTGCTGGAAGAGTATGAACTGACAGCAGAAGAAGAGAAAATGTTAGCAGAAATTAAAGAAAATAACAATTAAAAGGAGAAAACTATGCAAGTAATTAAACGTGATGGACAAGTCGCTGATTTTGATCCAGATAAAATCTACCAAGCTATCCTTAAGGCGGCTCAGACAGTCTATGTTTTGACTGATGATTTGCGCCAAAATCTAGCTCAAGTTACTAAAAAGGTTGTTTTGGATTTAGAAGAAGCAAAAGTAGAACGTGCAACGATCAGTATGATTCAATCAATGGTTGAGCACCGCTTACTTGGTGCTGGCTACATTACAATCGCAGAACACTATATCTCTTACCGTTTGCAACGTGATTTGGAGAGAAGTGGTTACGGCGATCACATCGCTGTTCACCTTCATTTTGAACAAATTCGCTAAGATAAAAAGAGTGAGATGATAGAAGCATCTCACTCTTTCTTAAATCTTCTTTTTTGGGCCGTTTGGATAGTAGAAGGAACGAAAGTTACTCTTCGAATATCCGACACTCGAATAATACGGCTGACGTTTTTAGCGAAATTTTTAACGATAATTTGTTGGCGGTCAGTATCATACTTGATAATATCGCCTGTAAAACTTGACTCAGCAAAAATGATGTGTACAGCTGTTTTTTTAGCTAAGGCTTCTTCAAGTCTAGCAATTAGGGGATCGCTTTTTTCAGGAATGAAATCTTCATGTCCATTGACAAAATCATGGACTTTTTGTACAGCCTGTTTTAATAAATCTTTCATTCCGGCCTCCCTTCTTTACATCATTATATAAAAATTTTATGAAATCTACAAGATTTTTCGAATAATCAATTGAGAACAAAAAGGAGAAGAACATGGCAGAATTTACATTTGAAATCGAAGAACACTTACTCACTCTATCTGAAAACGAAAAAGGATGGACCAAAGAAATCAATCGTGTCAGCTTTAATGGTGCACCAGCAAAGTTTGACATTCGAAGCTGGAGTCCCGACCACACCAAGATGGGGAAAGGAATTACCCTCTCAAATGAAGAATTTCAAATCATGGTGGATGCTTTTAAGAATCAATAAACTTTCATCTAAGATTCATTAAAAAGAGGCTAGGGAAATTCCCGGCCTCTTTTATTTGCTTGAAAAATAAGCTTGTGTACGAAGACGTTGGAGTAGTGGTCGGCTGATGAAGCTAATGGCCACAATTTTGGCAAGATCAGGTATGATAAAAGGAATAACGCCGACAGCCAGTGCTTTATCAAAAGGCATCCCAGCTAAGAAGTGGAGACTGAGAATACCACCTACAAAGACAAGTGAATCTCCCAAGAGATTTGCAAAGAAAATACGTAGAACACCACTATTGGTGTGAATGAGATAGGAAGCAAGCCCTGCATAGACAAGATCGAACCAAAGATAACCAGCGCTTGGTCCAACTAATACTTGAAATCCAGCTCCACCGTTAGCAAAGACCGGAAGTCCAATAGCCCCAAGTAAGAGATAGAGTCCGACAGAGAGAACAGCTTCCCTTGGTCTAAAAACAGTAGCGATGAGTCCAATAGCAAAGTTTTGCAGAGTGAAAGGAACTGGACCAATCGGCATACTAATTTGGGCCAATACTGCAATCAGTGCAGCGCCGATAGCTGGGATAGCGTAAATGTGTGCTTTTTTCAAAATAGTTAACCTCTTCTATAAATTATAGTAACTATTATACTGAATGAGATATAAATGTCAACCTATTTTAAAATAAAAGGTTACAAATCTGTAACGGCCGATTTAGAGTAAAAAAGAGACCAAGGGGTCTCTCTTTTCTTTTAACGCATGGTCACAAATTCTTCTGAACCTGTAGGATGGATAGCGACAGTAGCATCAAAGTCTGCTTTTGTAGCTCCCATCTTGATAGCAACTGCGAAACCTTGAATCATTTCATCGACGCCATAGCCGATACCATGAAGGCCAACTACCTTTTCGTCTGCACCAGCTGTTACGAGCTTGAAGCGAGCTTCTTGACGGTGACTAGTAACGGCAGAATACATAGATGCAAATTTTGAAGTATAGACTTTAACGTTTTCTTGGCCGTACTCTTTGATAGCTTCTTCTTCAGTCAGACCGACTGTTCCGATTGCTGGGTGTGAGAAAACTACAGTTGGAATAGTCGTGTAGTCCATTTTAGCATTGGTCTTACCGTTGAAAAGTCTTTCTGAGAGTGTACGACCAGCCTTGATAGCGACAGGAGTCAGCTCTTTTTCACCAGTTACATCTCCAAGAGCGTAGATTCCATCAACGACCGTATTTTGGTATTCATCAACCTGGATAAAGCCGCGTTCATTGAGGGTAACACCAGCTTTTTCGAGTTGAAGTCCTTCAACATTTGGACGGCGACCAGTTGCCCAGATAACTTGACTGGCAGTGTGGCTGCTACCATCTTCAAAATGAATCCTAATGCCTTCTTCAGTTTTTTCAAGTTTTGCTGGAACCTTATGGGTGTGGAGGTTTAGTCCTGTATTTTCCATTTCTTGAACTAGACTCTCAACGATATAGCTATCAAATCCACGTAGCGGACGTTCACGGCGTACAAATAAATCGGTCTGAACACCAAGTGTATGGAGTACACCAGCCAATTCTACAGCAATGTAACCAGCACCTAGAATAGCTACCGATTCAGGCAACTCTTCCCAGGCGAAGACATCATCTGAGCTACCACCTAGTTCAGCACCAGGAATAGCAGGGATATGAGGATGAGCTCCAGTCGCAATCACGATATGCTTAGCGTGGAGCAATTCGCCATTAACGCTGACAGTATGAGCATCGACAAACTCGGCACGTCCTTCAATCAAATCAACTCCATTACGCTTGAAGCTTCCATCATAAGACGAGCGAGCACGGTCAATATAGGCTTCACGATTCTTACGAAGAGTTGCATAATCAAATTCGTTACCAGTATTTGTGAATCCATAGTCAGGTCCATATTTGTGGATACTCTCTGCAATTTGGGCTCCATACCACATGATTTTTTTAGGGACACATCCGAGGTTGACACAAGTGCCACCTAATTTCTTTTCCTCAATAACTGCAGCTTTAGCACCATGTTCGCCAGCACGATTCATGGTAGCAATTCCCCCGCTACCTCCACCAATGGCAATAATGTCATATTCTCTCATAAGAAAGCTCCTTTACTTGTTTTCTAGTCATATTCTATCTTTTTTTGAAAGTCAATGCAAAAATCTGCTACGCTTAAATTTCTTAAGAAAATGCTTGCAAAAATAAAAAAGAAGTTGTATTATATAACTAACACAACAATAAAAGATTTGGCAATTATTTTTGGATGGTCAGAAAGCAATTGTCCATTTTTATGACTTGTGCTATAATCTTAATATATGTTTATAAAAGAGGTATGGATATGAAAAAGAAGTCAAAAGCTAAAAAATGGCCCCTATTTACAGCTATAGGAGTTACGTCAGTTCTTGTAGTAGGAGCAGCTGCTGTCCTTCTATTGAGACAACCAAATCAAGCTGCAACACAAGACGAAACTGCAAAAATCGTTCTTGCCAAAGAGGGGTCAGTGGCTTCATCGGTTCTCTTATCTGGTACCGTAACAGCTCAAAACGAGCAATATGTTTATTATGATGCTAGTAAAGGTGACTTGGATGAGGTTTCGGTCTCTGTCGGAGATAAGGTAAGTGAAGGCCAAGCTCTTGTTAAGTATAGTAGTACTGAAGCTCAGGCTGCTTATGATGCAGCCAGTCGTGCAGTTGCGAAAGCTGACCGTCATATCAATGAATTGAATGAGGCTCGAAATACTGCTACAGCAACACCTGTGCTCCCTCAAGCAGGGATTGAAGGCGCTACGGACCAAACCCAAGCACAATCTTCTACATCAGCTACAGCTTCTATCGATTCACAAATCAGTGATGCGCGTGATGTTCGTGCAGACGCAGCAGCGCAACTTGAAAAAGCCCAGGCACAGTTGGATGCCGCTACAGTTTTGAGTACAGTAGAAGGTACCGTTGTTGAAGTCAATCGCAATGTTTCAAAATCTCCAACAGGAAATAGCCAAGTATTGGTACATATCGTTAGTAACGACAACTTGCAGGTCAAGGGAGAACTTTCTGAATACAATCTTGCAAATCTATCTGTAGGCCAAGAAGTTACCTTTACTTCAAAGGTTTACCCAGATAAAACTTGGAATGGTAAGATTAGCTATATTTCAAATTATCCAAAGAACAGTAGTGAAGCAAGCAGTAGCTTAGCTGGTTCAAACTCAGGATCTAAATACCCATATACGGTCGATGTAACTAGTGAAATTGGCGATTTGAAACAAGGTTTTTCTGTCAGTGTCGAAGTGAAAAGTATGAGTAAAGCATTGCTTGTTCCTATTACAAGTATCGTCATGGAAGAAGATAAAAACTATGTTTGGATTCTTGATGAAAATCAAAAGGCCAAAAAGGTTGAAGTTGGATTGGGCAATGCAGATGCAGAAAACCAAGAAATCACATCTGGTCTGACAGATGGAGCAAAAGTCATCAGTAATCCGACAGCTTCCTTGCAAGAAGGAAAAGAGGTGAAGACTGATGAAGCAACTAATTAGCCTCAAAAATATCTGCCGTAGTTATCGAAATGGTGATCAAGAGCTTCAAGTTCTCAAAAACATTAACCTTGAAGTTCACGAGGGAGAATTCGTGGCTATCATGGGACCATCTGGTTCTGGTAAGTCCACCCTCATGAATACTATTGGTATGTTGGATACCCCTACAAGTGGTCAGTATTTTCTAGACGGAAAAGAAGTGGCTGGTTTGGGTGAAAAACAATTAGCCAAGGTGCGAAATCAAGAGATTGGCTTTGTCTTTCAGCAATTCTTTCTCTTGTCCAAAATGAATGCTCTCCAGAATGTCGAACTTCCCTTGATTTATGCGGGGGTTCCTGCTTCAAAACGGCGTAAACTAGCTGAGGAATATCTAGAAAAAGTAGAATTAACTGATAGAAGCCATCACTTGCCATCGGAGTTGTCTGGGGGGCAGAAACAAAGGGTTGCCATTGCACGAGCTCTTGTCAACAATCCTTCTATCATCTTAGCCGATGAACCAACAGGAGCTCTGGATACCAAAACGGGTAATCAGATCATGCAACTCTTGGTTGAATTAAACAAAGAAGGAAAAACCATCATTATGGTAACGCATGAGCCTGAAATTGCCGCTTATGCGAAGCGTCAAATCGTCATCCGCGATGGAGTCATTTCGTCTGATAGTGTCCAATTAGAAAAGGAGGAAAACTAAGATGCAGAATCTGAAATTTGCCTTTTCATCCATTATGGCCCACAAGATGCGTTCCTTCCTGACCATGATTGGTATTATCATCGGTGTTTCCTCAGTTGTCGTGATCATGGCCTTGGGTGACTCTATGTCTCGCCAGGTCAATAAAAACATGACCAAGTCTCAGAAAGACATTCATGTCTTCTTCTCACCTACCAAGAGTAAGGACGGTTCCTTTACACAAAGACAATCTGCCCTGACCTTGTCTGGTGGTCAAGAAGAAGTTTTTGTTGAACCACCAAAACCTCAAGAAGCTTGGGTTAAGGAAGCTGCAAAGCTCAAGGGAGTGGATAGTTATTACGTAACCAACTCAGCCAATGTGACCTTGACTTATAAGGATAAAAAGGTCGAACACGCTAACATGACGGGTGGGAATGTCACCTATATGGATGCGGTCGAAAATGAAATCATTGCAGGTCGTGGACTTAAAGCACAAGATTATAAAGATTTTGCAAGTGTGATCATTTTAGATGAAGAGCTTGCCAATAGCCTTTTTGGTTCAGCAAAAGAAGCCCTCAACCAAATTGTTGAAGTAAATGAAATCAGTTACCGTGTTATTGGTGTTTATGCAAGTAAAGAAGCTAAGGCTGCGAAAACATTTGGAGTCGGAGGACTACCAATTACGACCAATATTTCCTTAGCAGCTAATTTTAACACAGATGAGATTTCAAATATTGTCTTCCGTGTCAATGATACTAGCTTAACCCAGACTTTAGGACCAGAGTTAGCAAGAAGAATGACAGAGATTGCAGGTCTTCAACAAGGGGAATATCAAGTTGCAGATGCGTCTGCTGCCTTCCAAGAAGTACAACAACTCTTTGGCTTCATAACAACGATTATTAGTGCTATTGCGGGGATTTCCCTTTTTGTCGGTGGTACTGGTGTTATGAACATTATGCTTGTTTCGGTGACAGAGCGTACCCGTGAGATTGGCCTACGCAAAGCGCTAGGAGCAACACGGGCTAATATTCTGGTTCAATTTTTGATTGAATCCATGATTTTAACCTTATTAGGTGGATTCATTGGTCTACTGCTTGCTGCAGGGGTGACTATGCTTGCAGGTGTTCTTCTTCAAAACATGATTGCAGGAATAGAAGTTGGTGTATCCATCCCAATCGCTCTCTTTAGTTTAGCGGTTTCAGCAGGTATCGGTATGATATTCGGTGTTCTACCAGCCAATAAAGCCTCTAAGCTTGATCCTATCGAAGCACTTCGCTATGAATAAGACAATCAACAGGAAAAACGAGATGGACGCTTGTCTATCTTGTTTTTTGTATGGATTTCTCTATCGAAAATCACTAAAAATGTGGTATAATGAAGTGTTAGAAAAACAGGTTTCATTAGCCTGGAAAGGAAATATTATGTCTGAAAAGAATTTTTATATTACAACACCGATTTACTATCCATCTGGTAAACTTCATATCGGTTCTGCCTACACAACTATAGCATGTGATGTCTTAGCTCGTTACAAACGTATGATGAACTACGATGTGTTCTACCTGACTGGTCTCGATGAGCACGGTCAAAAGATCCAGCAAAAAGCCGAAGAAGCTGGCATTACGCCGCAAGCTTATGTAGATGGGATGGCGGTTGGAGTGAAAGAACTCTGGCAATTGCTCGATATCTCATATGATAAATTCATCCGTACGACAGACGATTACCATGAAAAAGTGGTGGCCCAAGTCTTCGAACGCTTGCTTGCGCAAGACGACATCTATCTGGGTGAGTACTCTGGCTGGTACTCAGTCTCTGATGAAGAGTTCTTTACAGAAAGCCAATTGGCTGAGGTTTACCGTGATGAGAATGGCAAGGTCATCGGTGGGGTAGCCCCATCAGGCCACGAAGTAGAATGGGTTTCTGAAGAATCTTATTTCCTTCGTCTCAGCAAATACCAAGACCGCTTGGTTGAGTTTTTCAAGACTCATCCTGAATTTATCACTCCTTCTGGCCGTCTCAATGAAATGTTGAAAAACTTCATCGAGCCAGGTTTGGAAGATTTAGCAGTTTCTCGTACAACCTTTACCTGGGGTGTGCCAGTCCCATCAAATCCAAAACACGTTGTCTATGTTTGGATTGATGCCCTTCTTAACTATGCGACTGCTCTTGGTTATGGTCAGGATGAACATGGTAACTTTGATAAGTTCTGGAATGGAACAGTCTTCCACATGGTCGGAAAAGACATCCTTCGCTTCCACTCCATCTACTGGCCAATCCTTCTCATGATGCTCGATATCAAATTGCCAAATCGTTTGATTGCCCACGGTTGGTTTGTCATGAAAGACGGCAAGATGTCTAAGTCAAAAGGGAATGTCGTTTACCCTGAAATGTTGGTAGAACGTTATGGACTTGATCCACTGCGATACTACCTCATGCGTAGCCTTCCTGTTGGTTCAGACGGTACCTTTACTCCAGAAGACTATGTAGCTCGTATCAACTATGAACTAGCCAATGATCTTGGGAACCTCCTCAACCGTACGGTTTCTATGATTAACAAGTACTTTGGTGGGCAAATCCCTGCTTATGTAGACGGTGTTACTGAGTTTGATAGTGATTTAGAAGAGTGTGCTAAAGAGGCCATCAGAATGTACCATGCTTATATGAATGGTGTAAATTATCCAAAAGCCATTGAAGAAATTTGGACTCTGATCTCACGTACCAACAAATACATCGATGAGACTGCACCATGGGTCTTGTCTAAGGATGAAGCTCTCCGTGACAAATTGGCAAGTGTGATGAGCCACTTGGCAGCAAGCCTTCGTGTCGTGGCTCACTTGATTGAGCCATTTATGATGGAAACCAGTCGTGCAATCTTGACTCAACTTGGTCTAGCAGAAGTTTCTAGCCTTGAGAACTTGAGCTTGGCTGATTTCCCTGCAGGTGTGACCGTAGTTGCCAAAGGAACACCAATCTTCCCACGTCTAGATATGGAAGAAGAAATCACCTATATCAAGGAACAAATGGAAGGGAACAAGCCTGCTGTCGAGAAAGAATGGATTCCAGAAGAAGTGGAACTCAAGTCTGAAAAAGACGAGATCAAGTTTGAAGACTTTGACAAGGTTGAAATCCGTGTCGCAGAAGTCAAAGAAGTGTCTAAAGTGGAAGGTTCTGATAAGTTGCTTCAATTCCGCTTGGATGCTGGAGATGGTGAAGATCGTCAAATCCTTTCTGGTATTGCAAAATATTATCCAAACGAACAAGAATTGGTCGGCAAGAAAGTCCAAATCGTTGCCAACCTCAAACCACGTAAAATGATGAAAAAATATGTCAGCCAAGGGATGATTCTCTCAGCTGAACATGATGGCAAATTAACCCTTCTAACAGTTGATCCAGCTGTACCAAACGGAAGTGTGATCGGATAAGATTAAAAAAGAACCAGTTTGAACTGGTTCTTTTCTTTTGTAATGTAGTAGTTGATAAAAGTGTCATTCTACTTTATAATGAATGAAAACGGAGGAAATTGCCATGAAATACATTCCATTTGGTCAAGAGAAAAGAGAATTGTCCGAAATCGTTCTAGGCATGATGCGAATCAGTGACAAGTCAGTTAAAGAAGTTGAGGAGTTGGTTGAAACAGCCCTATCTGTAGGAATCAATGCCTTTGACTTGGCAGATATCTATGGTGGAGGTCGTTGCGAAGAATTACTGGGTCAAGTGTTAAACAATCGTCCTGACCTGCGAGAAAAGATGTGGATCCAGTCCAAGTGTGGCATTCGCATAGAAGAATTTACCTATTTTGATTTTTCAAAAGATTATATTTTAGAATCAGTAGACGGGATTCTAAAAAGATTGCAGGTTGATTATCTAGATAGCTTGCTTCTCCATCGTCCAGATGCTTTGATGGAAGCTGATCAAGTGGCTCAAGCCTTTGAAATTCTACACAAATCAGGTAAAGTTCGAGACTTCGGTGTGTCCAATCAAAATCCTATGATGATGGAATTACTGAAGAAAGAGGTCAAACAACCTTTATCTATCAATCAATTACAACTAAGTGCAGCATTCACGCCTGGCTTTGGAGCAGGATTTCATGTCAATATGGAAGGGGACAAGGCAGCTTTACGTGATGGTAGCGTCTTTGAATACTGCAAATTAAACGACATGGTTATTCAGGCCTGGTCAGTCTTGCAGTTCGGATATTTCAAAGGGAATTTTGTCGGCAATGAGAAGTTCAAACAACTAAACCAAGTCCTAAATCGACTAGCCTTAAAATACGGTGTGAGCCCATCAGCTATTGCTATCGCTTGGGTCTTACGCTATCCAGCTAAGATGCAGGCAGTAGTAGGAACAACTAACCCTAAACATCTACTAGAAGCCAGTCAAGCTAGTAATTTCAACCTAACTCGAAAAGAGTGGTATGAGATTTACCTAGCAGCAGGGAATGATTTGCCTTAGAAAAAAATGCATTTTAAGAAATCACAGTCAAAAAGCCGTTGGAAAGCGGTTTTTTGTTATAATGAAATTAAGGTTAAAGGAATAAAAGGAGAAAAACATGACATTTGAAGAAATCCTGCCTGGACTAAAGGCAAAAAAGAAATATGTACGTACTGGATGGGGTGGAGCTGAAAATTATGTCCAGCTCTTTGATACCATTGAACAAAATGGCGTCGCCCTTGAAGTGACACCCTATTTCCTCATCAACGTATCTGGTGAAGGAGAAGGTTTTTCTATGTGGAGTCCAACTCCTTGTGATGTCTTAGCGACGGATTGGGTGGAAGTCCATGACTAAACGTGTATTGATTACAGGTGTTAGCTCAGGGATTGGTCTGGCTCAAGCTCGACTCTTTTTAGAAAAAGGTTATCAGGTTTTTGGAGTAGATCAGGGTGAAAAGCCTGCCTTACAAGGTGACTTTCGCTTTCTACAACGTGATTTAACACTTGACTTAGAACCAATTTTTGACTGGTGCCCTCAGGTGGATGTTCTCTGCAATACAGCTGGAGTTTTGGATGATTACAAACCTTTACTAGAACAATCTGCTCAGGAAATCCAAGAGATTTTTGAAATCAACTATGTAACGCCTGTGGAGTTAACCCGCCATTATTTAACGCAAATGCTGGAGAATAAAAAAGGAATCATCATCAATATGTGTTCCATTGCTTCAAATCTAGCAGGCGGAGGTGGTCACGCCTATACCTCGTCTAAACATGCCTTGGCAGGATTTACCAAGCAGTTGGCGCTAGACTATGCAGAAGCTGGTATTCAGGTCTTTGGCATTGCTCCTGGTGCAGTTAAGACAGGTATGACCGCTGCTGACTTTGAGCCAGGTGGTCTGGCAGACTGGGTAGCCAGTGAGACACCTATCAAACGCTGGATTGAGCCAAGTGAAATAGCTGAAGTTAGCCTCTTTCTAGCAAGCGGGAAGGCAAGCGCCATGCAGGGGCAAATTCTCACTATTGATGGTGGTTGGTCTTTGAAGTAATATAGTTGATACTCAGTGAATATGTGGAGGTGAACTATGAAAAGAGATGAGTTTGGATTTGTCTTGCCCAATCTCTACTATCAGTTTTTAACGGACTGGAAAGAGATTGACCCCTATGAAATTGGAGATACAGGTATCTGTTTGTATGCCAAGGAGGATCTAGAGGAGCGTAATGAGACTTATCAGATTGAGGAGGTCGAGCCAGATTATTTTATGATTGGACAGGAAGGAGATTTGGCCTACTTTATCAAGAAAAATGCAGATGATTGCATTTATGAAAATGACTTAGGTGCTTTAGGATCCTTAGAAATGCAAAAAGTAGCTGCAAACGTCTATGACTTTATTGACAAGGTACTAAAAGAAGAATTGTAGAAAACTGAAGGGAGTAATCATGTTTAGAGTGCTAGATGCAGATTCACCGATTTCAAAAGAAGATTTTTTACAATTTGAGGAGATTCTTGGGAAGAAATTACCGGAAGCTATGAAGGATTTTTATCTCAAGTACAACGGTGGCCAGCCCCAAGTAAGGGGTGTTCACGATGACCATCATTTATTTCCTTTCAATTCCTTTAATTCATTTGAGGAGATGAAGAAGTCTCTTACATGGTTTGACGATGAGACGGTGCCTGCAGGATTTAAGGCCACCGATCTTCTCCATTTTGCCTATGATCCTGGATCGGGCAACTATGCTCTTTCGCTAAGGGAAGAGGATTATGGCAAGGTGTACTTCTATGTTCTAGAAGAAACAGCTGAGTTGTATGGTCAATGGCCATCTTTTGAGGATTTTTTGAATTCTTTTGTTGAAGAGTGAGACTACAAAGGAGAAGAGATGCGAAAGCACCAAGAACTTTCAATAGAGCAGATCATCGAGCAGATGCGAGCGGACCAACTAACTTCAGATGATTTTTGCCTCTATGGCAAGGAGGATGGAGAACTAGCACTAGCTAGGTCCTATTGGGTATCAGATTATCCGGATGTCGTGGAAGACCGTGATGTCTATCCGATGGACGTAGCGGAGCAAGATCTCCAGCTAGTCTACTATGGAGAGCAGTTGATTGATGTTCTTTCCGTAGCACTTGAAGAAAAGCCAGAGGCTAGTCTCCAAGACTTGGTTGGGGCTTTAAATTATTATAATCGGTACGATATCTTTATGAACTTTGAAAGCTAGTAAGCATACTAGATTTATGCAGTTTCATTGATAATTAACAAATACAACAAGGAGTTAAGAAATGATAGATTACGAAAACATAAATGAAAAAATTGCCCCTTTTAGCCTGCTTGTATATGATGAGGATCCTCAAAATGTTAGAGGGTCGCTCATTTATTACCCTGATGGAGAATACAGACAGGAAGTGTTTGACACTCGAGAAGAGGAGGGATTTGAAGGAAATGGCTACGATTGGGCATCCCTAGCTTGGGTATTTTTGGAGGAAAAAATGCCTGAATTAAGCGATGCTATCGACTTTGATCCTGAAGGAAGTATGTTTTGTGCCTATTCTTCCAAGGTGGACGCCTTGGCTAAATTCGCTTTAGAATTTAAAGAATTTTGCGATGATATCGAAGCTATGAAAGACTTGTTCAGTCGAGCAGAGTTGGATTAGTTGACTAAAATCTCTTTAAATTTTTTTAAAAAGAATAGAAAGGATTTCAAATGAAGCTACCAGAAGTAGTTGAACAACTGGAAAAACATCCAGGCCTACATCTCTACTTAGATAAAATTTTAAAAAAGAATAAGAAGACCCAAGTTAGTTATCTCGAATCACTGAATCATCTGGCCTATTTACTTTATCTGGATGGTCAAGAGGAAATGGCTAAGGAATTATTAGATCGTATCATACAAGTTCCATTTGAAGGGAATTATAACACTTGGACCTTTGTTGATAGCTCTCTGGGTTTATTGGCCTATCTGGAAAGAGAAAAAGAAAATCAGGTATTCGTCTATAAAAAACTCCTTTTATCTCCATTAGAACAAGGGGAGGAATCCACTCAAAAAATTAGAAGGAGAGTTCATCAGAGATTTTTGAATGGTGATAGCTTGGAGCAAAAGCTTGCAAAAATCGAGCAAGCCTCAAGTCCTGAATCGGAAATGGAACGCCGTTTGCTATACTTGACAGATTTATTGAAGATTCACCTCTTTATTGCTGAGTCAACTTGTGAAGAGACAGATATCCAGACAAAAATCGAAGAGAATATGGAGATACTAAAGAAGTATATCAAGGAGCATGAAATCTATACCCTCTTTCCTTTTAAGGGATAAGGTAAGTTATCGATCTTGGACTTTTAGAAAAGAGTGGAAAATGGAAATCAAAAATCACTTTGGTGTATACGGAATCTGTCTTCAAGACGGGAAATTGCTTTGCATTGAGAAAACGAGAGGGCCTTATCAGCATCGTTTTGATTTACCTGGTGGTAGCCAGGAACTCGGTGAGGGGTTGACAGAAACCCTCAAGAGAGAAGTTCTGGAAGAGACAGGCTATACGCTTAGCTGTTATTGCAATCCTAGGATTTATGATGTGCTGGTTCAAGAAGAGGGGCAAGACTTCGCTGTACACCATATCATGGCCTTTTATGATATCGTACTCGAATTCGAATGCCTTCAACAATCACTTCCACATGAGGTTCTTGATGGAAGCAATGATGCAGCCAATGCAGTTTGGGTCCCTATTGAGCAGATGACCCAAGAAAATGCCTCGCCTTTAGTATTGAAGGTGAAGGCAGAGTTACGAGGATTTCCCGAATTGGACAAGATCTCTTACATGAATTGGAAGGTAAAACATGCAAAATCAACTAGCTCTTAGTGGCGAAAAAATTGTTGAAAAAGTTTACCCACAACTATTTCATCATGTTGGTATGATTCGTGGGGAATACTTGTTGAGAGAGCTCAATCAAAACATCCTGTTACCAAGTTGTCAGCAATTTGTAAAAGATTATCTAGACACTATTTGCCGTTTATATTCAGATGAAGAAGTCTGGTATCGCTTTTCAGAGTTAACAAATGCAGAAGCAAATAGTCTAGACGGGACTAAAGAGTATTTTGATGAACGCCACCCCTTATTTGGATACAGAGGTACCAGGCGTTTGTTGGCGTGTCCAGATGAATTTCAGGCTGAGGCACATGTCGTTACAGAAGTTTATCAAACCAATCCCAATCTGTCTGTTATTTTTCCATTTGTCAATGATGCTGAACAGTTAAAACAAGCTATTAGGGTATTCCGTCAGTATGGTTTTACCGGGAAAGTCGGCACGATGATTGAATTACCGTCAGCGTATTTTGACTTAGACAGGATACTGGAAACGGGCATTTCAAAGATTGTAGTTGGAATGAATGATTTGACTTCATTTATTTTTGCGACTGTGAGGAACAGTCAATGGCATGATATGGAAAGTCCAATAATGCTAGATATGCTGAAAGATATGCAGGATAAAGCAAGGATGAAAAAGATTGACTTTGCTGTAGCAGGCTATCTGAATGCTTTTTTCATACAAAAAATGAATCAGATGGGTATCAAATGCATTATCCACTACAGTTCTATTCCAGAGATTTTTAATTTAGAGATTGATCATCCAGACCATCTCAAACGTATAAAAGAAGTAAGTAAAAAATTACAAAGGAGCAACCCATGACACCTCAAGAAATGTGGAATGCCTACAAGCAAATCAACCCCTCTATCGGAGATGAGATAGACGCCTGGGCTTTTGGAGTGGAAGCTGATCTCTTGGCAGATTTGGTACTAAGAGGCGAAAAGACAGCAACAGCCTCAGCCTATGACCTCTACGCAGTAGAGGACGAACCCCTTCCGCAAGAAGGGACTTTCGATGTCATTTTAGACAGTCAAAACCAGGCTGTCTGCATTGTCGAAATTACAAAGGTTTCCGTTCAGTCCTTCCATCAAGTGTCTGCTGACCATGCCTTCAAGGAAGGTGAAGGAGACAAATCTCTGGCCTATTGGCGTCAGGTTCATGAGGAGTTTTTCACTGAGTGGCTGAGAGAGGCAGGACTGACTTTTACACCTAACAGCAAGGTCGTTTTGGAAGAATTTCGCAAGGTATACCCACTGTAGACTGCAGAAGGAAGAAAGTTTTGGAAAACACTGTCCAAATCGTTTTTCTGACATAAAATATGATAAAATAGGTATGTTTGAACTAGAGCATTTGCTCAGAAATTTAGAATAGGAGAAAATGATGCAAGCAGTTGAACATTATATCGAAAAATTTGTTCCTGAACATTATGATTTATTTTTAGACTTGAGTCGTGAGACCAAGACGTTTTCAGGAAAAGTAACCATTACTGGTCAAGCTAAAAGTGACCGTATTTCCCTTCACCAAAAAGACTTGAAAATTGCTTCAGTTGAAGTAGCAGGACAAGCTCGTCCATTTACAGTTGATAATGAAAACGAAGCCCTTCATATCGAACTTGAAGAAGCTGGTTCAGTCGAATTGGTTCTTGCTTTTTCAGGTAAAATCACAGATAACATGACAGGAATCTACCCATCATACTATACAGTTGATGGTGTTAAGAAAGAAGTTTTGTCAACTCAGTTTGAGAGTCACTTTGCCCGCGAAGCCTTCCCATGTGTGGATGAGCCAGAAGCCAAAGCAACCTTTGACCTAGCTCTTCGATTTGACCAAGCAGAAGGTGAGTTGGCCTTGTCTAACATGCCAGAAATTGACGTTGAAAACCGCAAGGAAACTGGTATCTGGAAATTTGAGACAACTCCACGTATGTCTTCTTACTTGCTAGCTTTCGTAGCTGGTGATTTGCAAGGGGTAACTGCTACAACTAAAAACGGTACCTTGGTAGGTGTTTACTCAACCAAGGCCCATCCACTTTCAAACCTTGATTTCTCACTAGACATCGCTGTTCGTTCTATCGAATTTTACGAAGATTACTACGGAGTCAAGTACCCAATCCCTCAATCTCTTCACATCGCCCTTCCTGACTTCTCAGCTGGTGCTATGGAAAACTGGGGTCTCGTAACCTACCGTGAAGTCTACTTGGTTGTGGATGAGAACTCTACCTTTGCCAGCCGTCAACAAGTAGCCCTCGTCATTGCCCACGAGCTTGCTCACCAATGGTTCGGTAACCTTGTGACTATGAAGTGGTGGGATGACCTCTGGCTCAATGAAAGTTTCGCTAACATGATGGAATACGTCTGTGTGGATGCGATTGAGCCAAGCTGGAATATCTTTGAAGATTTCCAAACAAGTGGAGTGCCATCCGCTCTTAAACGTGATGCGACTGATGGTGTTCAGTCTGTCCACGTTGAAGTCAAACACCCAGATGAAATCAATACACTCTTTGACTCTGCTATCGTTTATGCTAAAGGAAGCCGTCTCATGCATATGCTTCGTCGTTGGCTAGGAGATGCTGATTTTGCTAAAGGTTTGCATGCTTACTTTGAAAAACACCAATACGGAAACACTATTGGTCGTGACCTTTGGAATGCCCTTGGTCAAGCATCAGGCCGTGATGTAGCAGCCTTTATGGATTCTTGGTTGGAGCAACCTGGTTATCCAGTTTTGACTGCTACAGTTGAAAATGATGTTTTGAAGATCTCACAAAAACAATTCTTCATCGGTGAGCATGAAGACAAGAACCGTCTTTGGGTAGTACCTCTTAACAGTAACTGGAAAGGTTTGCCAGATACACTCGAAACTGAAAGCATCGAAATTCCAGGTTATGCAGCGCTTCTTGCTGAAAACAAAACTGCTCTTCGTCTCAACACTGAAAACACTGCCCACTACATTACTGACTATCAAGGTGAATTACTGGATGCTATCCTTTCAGAATTAGTTGAACTTGATAACACAAGTAAGCTTCAAATTGTCCAAGAACGTCGTTTGCTTGCTGAAGCAGGACATGTATCATATGCAGACTTGTTGCCAGTACTTGATAAACTTGCTAAGGAAGAGTCTTACCTGGTTGTTGCTGCAGTTTCTCAAGTTATTTCTGCCCTTGACCGTTTTATCGATGAAGGAACAGAAGCTGAGAAAGCCTTTAACACTCTGGTTGCTAAATTGGCCCGTCACAATTATAATCGACTTGGCTTTGAAGCGAAAGACGGAGAATCAGATGAGGATGAGTTGGTTCGTCAATTGACCATTTCTATGATGATTCGTTCAAATGATGAAGAAGCTAGTCAGGTAGCAAGTCAAATCTTTGCAGCCCATAAAGAAAATCTTGCAGGACTTCCAGCAGCCATTCGTTCTCAAGTCCTCATCAATGAGATCAAACATCACGAAACTAAGGACTTGGTTGCAACTTACCTAGACCTATACACTCATGCAACAGATGCAGTTTTCAAACGTCAATTAGCAGCTGCGCTTGCATACAGTACAGATGCAGAAAACATCCAAACTCTTCTTGCAACTTGGAAGGACAAATTTGTCGTGAAACCACAAGACCTTTCAGCATGGTACCTCCAATTCCTTGGACACCAAGCTACCCAAGAAACTGTTTGGGTTTGGGCTCGTGAAAACTGGGATTGGATCAAGGCAGCCCTTGGTGGAGATATGAGCTTTGATAGCTTTGTCATATTCCCATCACACATCTTTAAAACAGAACAACGTTTGGCAGAGTATAAGGCCTTCTTTGAACCACAACTTTCTGACCTCGCTCTTAGCCGTAACATCCGTATGGGTATCAAGGATATCGCGGCTCGCGTTGAATTGATTAAACGTGAGAAAGCAGCGGTTGAAGCAGTTGTTGCACAATATGGCAAGGCTTAAAAACTTCTTGACTAAATAGTATATAAAAACTCAACTTTCTCTTAGAAAAACAAGGAAAGTTGAGTTTTTTTTAAGATATTTTTGCTATAATGGACATAATAAGGAGGAATTTTTGATGATTAAAATTCTATTAGTGGAAGACGACCTAGGTCTGTCAAATTCAGTCTTTGATTTTTTGGATGATTTTGCAGATGTTATGCAGGTGTTTGATGGCGAAGAAGGTCTTTACGAGGCTGAAAGTGGCGTCTATGACTTGATTCTATTGGACTTGATGTTACCAGAAAAAAATGGTTTCCAAGTCTTAAAAGAACTACGTGAAAAAGGTGTTTCGACTCCTGTTCTCATCATGACAGCCAAGGAAAGTCTTGATGACAAAGGACATGGGTTTGAGCTGGGAGCAGATGATTATCTAACCAAACCATTCTACCTAGAAGAACTCAAGATGCGTATCCAGGCCCTTCTCAAACGCTCAGGGAAATTTAACGAAAATACCTTAACGTACGGTGATTTGACAGTCAATCTATCTACTAATGAAGTTAAGGTTCAAGATGCCTCTGTTGAACTCTTGGGTAAAGAATTTGAACTCTTGGTCTATTTCCTCCAAAACCAAAATGTCATCTTACCAAAAACCCAAATCTTTGACCGTTTATGGGGATTTGACAGTGACACAACCATTTCCGTTGTAGAAGTTTATGTATCAAAAGTTCGTAAGAAATTGAAAGGTTCAGCCTTTGCTGAAAATCTCCAAACTTTGCGTAGTGTTGGGTATATTTTAAAACATGTTTAAGAAATTAAAAAAGAATTGGTACGCAGAAGATTTTAGCTACTTTATCCGTAATTTTGGTGTGTTCACCCTAATTTTCTCTGCCATGACCTTGATTATCTTGCAGGTTATGCACTCCAGTCTCTACACATCAGTGGATGAAAAACTGCTATCTCTCAGCAAGAATCCTCAGGACATCATTCAATTGGCGGTCAATCGTGCAACTGAAGACGTAAAGGATTTGGGTAGTGGCAATGTCGCTCCAGCATCTGATAAAAAACCAAATGTAAGTTCCAATACTGAAGTGATTTTGCTGGATTCGAATCTCAATCAATTAGTGACTGGAAATCGCTTTTTGGGATTGGACAGAATCACCTTCAATAAAAAGGATTTAAACCATATCCGACAACTTCATGTTGTGAATAGCTACGGCCAGGATGAGATTTATCGGGTGGTCTTAACGGAAATGAATATTGATTCTGTTTCGACTAATATTAAGTATGCTGCTATCCTGATTAACACAAGCCAACTAGAGCAAATTAGTCAAAACCACGAGCAGTTAATTGTGGTGGTGATGGTAAGTTTTTGGATTCTATCTATCTTAGCCAGTCTCTATCTTGCACGTGTCAGTGTTAAACCCTTACTTGAAAGTATGCAAAAGCAGAAAAGCTTTGTGGAAAATGCCAGTCATGAATTACGGACTCCGTTGGCAGTTCTTCAGAACCGTCTGGAAACTCTTTTTAGAAAACCAGAGGCGACTATTATGGAGTCAAGTGAGAGTATCGCTTCTAGTTTGGAAGAAGTTCGAAATATGAAGTTTCTAACGACTAACCTTCTCAATCTGGCACGTAGAGATGATGGAATCAAGCCTGAGCTTGGAGAGGTAGAGCCAGACTTCTTTAATACAACCTTTACTAACTATGAGATGATTGCGTCCGAGAATAATCGTGTCTTTCGTTTCCAAAATCGTGTTCATCGCACCATTATCACAGATAAACTCCTCCTCAAGCAATTGATGACGATTCTGTTTGACAATGCGGTCAAGTATACAGAAGAAGGAGAAAATATATATTTTGAGATTTCAACGACAGAACGAAGCCTCTATCTAACGGTAGCTGATAATGGAATCGGTATTTCTGAAGCCGATAAAAAGAAAATTTTTGATCGTTTTTATCGCGTGGATAAGGCACGTACACGGCAAAAGGGTGGTTTCGGTTTAGGCTTGTCTTTAGCTAAGCAGATCGTCGATGCCTTAAAAGGCTCTATCAGTGTGAAAGATAACAAACCTAACGGAACAATTTTTGAAGTCAAGATAGCGATCACAACACCATCAAGACGAAAGAATAAATAAAAAAACCTTCGATTCATCGAAGGTTTTTATTTGAATTTTTTCTTGATAATCGTGCGCTGAACTTGCAATGCCACGAAACTAAGGCCGATAGCCAAAGCAAATGATAAAAAAGTGTTCAATTTAAGTGATAAGAACAAAAAACTAAAAATAGCTAAAAAGACACAGAAGCAAGCAATGTTTACAAAAAATAGGACTTCCTTTACACTAGCAACAGAAGTACTTTCTGGGACATAATCTTGAAACTGAGCAGTTTTTATACTTTCTTGTTCTAACTCATACGGGTGTAGTTTTCTTGCGGGCATATTTCTCTCCTTAACAGTACATTACTATTTTATCATTTTTTAAAGAGAGAATTATTACAGAATGGTTACAAATTGCATAAAATCTGTTATCAGAGGCAATTTCAGTTTTCTTGACATGCTGATGGGAAAATGATAGGATGGGTAAAACGTTTAAACTTTATTTTTTTTCTCTTATTTTAACGAGGGGAAATTTGATGGTTGAAACGAATAAAAATCATACACAGATGCAAATAAATTCAATTTTGAAGTAAGGACAGGATTCTTTTAAATTGATTCTAGTTGTTCATGACGAGATAGTTTTCTATCTTTAGTGCTATGGTGAAGAGGAGATTTGTTCCCTCGACAACAGAATACTTAAAGGAGATTGGCATGTATCTTGCTTTCAAAGAAATGTTACAGAATAAACTGCGATACAGTTTAATTCTAACTACCATTTTTCTCATTGCTTTTATGGTCTTTTTTATGACCAGCTTGGCTCTTGGGCTTGTTCGAAATAACAGGGCTGCTATTGACAATTGGCAAGCAACAGGAGTTGTTCTATCCGATTATGCAAATGACAATTTGACTGCATCCTTTATACCTGAAAAAGACTACAAGGATAAAGTTTCTGAGGATGCTGTTCCTCTAAGCTATATGTTTGCGGTGACAAACCTTGTTAATAGTAGTGACAAGATGAATGTCTCTATTTTTGGTCAAGAGTGGGACAGTTTTATCTCGCCTACCTTGATTGAAGGGCGTTACCCAGAAAATGACCAAGAAGTGGTAGTGGATCAGTCTTTTGAAAATTACGGCATCAAACTCGGGGACGCTATTCAACTTAACGGAAGTGAGACAAGTTTTAAGATTGTCGGCTTGACAAAAGAAAATAAATTTTTAACAGAACCTGTTGTCTTTACGAGCCTAACAACGTATTGGAATTTACAAGGAACAACAAAAGGCAATCGTTCGATCTCTGCATTGGTATTGCAAAATGATGTAGAAGTGACTGGCGATGGTTTGAAGCAGATTTCTATTCAGAAAATGATTTCAAAAATTCCTGGCTATACCCCTCAGGTCAATGTATTCTCAGGAATGATTCTAGCTATGATTGTCATTACAGGTCTGATTGTAGGAATTTTTATCTACATCATTACTATTCAAAAATTAGGCCTCTATGGAATTATGCGAGCGCAAGGGATTCAGATAAAATCCATCGTATGGTCCCTTTTCTGTCAAATCTTTCTCTTATCTGGTTTGGGTATAGGATTGGCTTTATTAGCCATTTGGGCTGTCATTTTAGTCTTACCTGCAACCTTCTTTTTCTACCCTAGTTGGTTGGCATACTTTGTCTTAAGCCTGGTCATTTGCTTGATGGCACTTCTAGGTGGTGTCATTTCGCTTCCGCGTCTACTTAAAGTAGATCCAATCACAGCGATTGCAGAATGATAAGGAGAATGATATGACGATATTAATTGAGATGATTCAAGTGACAAAAACTTATGGCGAAGGCAATATGAAAGTTACAGCTCTTCATGAGACCAATTTTCAACTAAACGCTGGGGAGTTTGTAGCGATTGTGGGGCCTTCTGGATCAGGTAAAACAACCTTTTTAACGACTCTAGGCCAACTTCAGGAAGCTTCAAGTGGAAAGATTCTAGTAAAGGGAAAAGAGACTGGGCATTTATCTGAAAAAGAAAAAACGGATTTGCGCTTCAGAGAATTTGGTTTTATCCTCCAGGCTTCAAATTTGATTCCCTTTTTAACGGTTAAGGAGCAATTAGATTTAATTGATCGTTTAGATAAAAAGAAATCTATAAAAAGTGACCGACAAGAGTTATTTAGTTTGTTGGATTTGGAAAAGGTTCAAAATCACTATCCCAAAGCTCTCTCTGGTGGTGAACGCCAACGAGCTGCAATTGCTAGAGCCCTTTATAATAATCCTAGTATCGTGCTTGCAGATGAGCCGACAGCTAGCTTGGATACACAACGTGCTTATCAAGTGACGGATATGTTGGCTTCAATTGCTCATGAGCAAGGTAGGGGTGTTGTCATGATTACGCATGATACTCGCTTGCTAGATAAGGTTGACCGTATTTATGTGATGAATGACGGACGACTTGTTGAAAAGACACAAGCATAAATCTAAAAAGTGAACTGTTAGTGATACGGTTCACTTTTTTTTAAAATTTAGACTAACAAGACCCACTTTTCTATATAGCTGATTTTTTGGAAATGTGGTATAATTTTCTCTATGGAAAAGATTATCATTACAGCAACTGCTGAAAGTATTGAACAAGTAAAACAGCTACTTGAAGCTGGTGTCGACCGCATTTATGTCGGTGAGAAAGATTTTGGTCTTCGTTTGCCTACTACCTTTAGTCATGAAGAATTGCGTGAAATCGCAAAAATTGTTCATGATGCCGGTAAGGAATTAATCGTTGCGGTCAATGCTCTTATGCACCAAGACATGATGGACCGTATCAAGCCCTTCTTGGACTTTTTAGAAGAAATCAAAACGGACTATATCACAGTTGGGGACGCAGGTGTCTTTTATGTGGTTAACCGTGATAACTATTCTTTCAAAACGATTTACGATGCCTCAACCATGGTCACAAGCAGTCGTCAGATTAACTTCTGGGGACAAAAAGCAGGAGCGTCAGAAGCAGTTTTGGCGCGTGAAATCCCATCTGCAGAACTCTTCAAGATGCCTGAAATTTTAGAAATTCCTGCTGAGGTCTTGGTATACGGTGCTAGTGTCATCCACCATTCGAAGCGTCCACTCTTGCAAAACTACTACAATTTCACACAGATTGATGATGAAAAATCTCGTCAACGTGACTTGTTCTTGGCTGAGCCAAGTGACCCAGAGAGCCATTATTCTATTTTTGAAGACAATCATGGAACTCATATCTTTGCGAACAATGACCTTGATTTAATGACCAAATTAACTGAATTGGTAGAACACGGTTTCACTCATTGGAAGCTTGAAGGTCTCTACACTCCAGGCCAAAACTTTGTAGAAATTGCAAAACTCTTTATCCAAGCGCGCAATTTGATTCAAGAAGGTAACTTTACACATGACCAGGCCTTCTTGCTCGATGAAGAAGTTCGCAAGCTCCATCCTAAAAATCGTTTCTTGGATACAGGTTTCTACGATTATGATCCTGATATGGTTAAGTAAACATCACAAAACCCGAAATAAAATGTTCGGGTTTTTCTAGTGCAAGGATGAATTTGAAGCGTATTCATGCTATAATAGAAGTAGCTCTATTTGGAGGTGTATAAGTGGAAAATCTGAAAAAAATGGCAGGGATTAAAGCTGCCGAGTTCGTCAAAGATGGTATGGTTGTCGGGCTTGGAACAGGCTCAACTGCTTACTATTTCGTAGAAGAAATAGGTCGTCGTATCAAGGAAGAGGGCTTACAGATTACAGCTGTAACGACTTCTAGTGTAACTAGCAAGCAAGCAGAAGGTCTCAATATTCCTCTTAAGTCAATTGATCAAGTAGATTTTGTAGACCTGACAGTTGATGGTGCAGATGAAGTAGACAGTCAGTTTAACGGCATCAAAGGCGGTGGTGGGGCCCTTCTCATGGAAAAGGTTGTCGCAACTCCATCTAAAGAATATATCTGGGTTGTTGATGAGAGTAAGCTAGTAGAGAAACTCGGTGCCTTTAAATTACCTGTAGAGGTAGTTCAGTATGGTGCAGAGCAAGTCTTTCGTCGATTTGAGCGAGCTGCCTATAAACCGAGCTTTCGTGAAAAAGATGGTCAACGTTTTGTGACGGATATGCAGAACTTTATCATCGACCTTGCCTTGGAAGTGATTGAAGACCCAATTGCTCTGGGACAAGAATTGGATCATGTCGTTGGTGTCGTCGAGCATGGATTGTTTAACCAAATGGTCGATAAGGTCATCGTTGCTGGACAAGAGGGCGTTCAGATTTTAACTTCAACAAAAGCAAAATAATCAAAATAAAAAGGAGACACATTATGCCAAAATTTAATCGTATTCACTTGGTGGTACTAGATTCTGTAGGAATCGGTGCAGCACCAGATGCTCATAACTTTGTCAACGCTGGTGTTCCTGATGGTGCATCAGATACTCTTGGACACATTTCAAAATCAGTAGGGTTGAATGTTCCAAATATGGCAAAGCTTGGTCTTGGGAACATTCCTCGAGAAACACCATTGAAGACAGTTCCAGCTGAGAGCAATCCAACAGGTTATGCGACTAAGCTTGAAGAGGTATCTCTAGGTAAAGATACCATGACTGGTCACTGGGAAATCATGGGACTTAATATCACTGAACCTTTCGATACTTTCTGGAATGGATTCCCAGAGGAAATCCTTACTAAAATCGAAGAATTCTCAGGTCGCAAGGTCATCCGTGAAGCCAACAAACCTTACTCAGGAACAGCTGTTATCGACGATTTTGGACCACGTCAGATGGAAACTGGGGAGTTGATTATCTATACATCTGCTGATCCAGTTCTTCAAATCGCAGCTCACGAAGAGATCATTCCTTTGGATGAACTCTACCGTATCTGTGAATACGCTCGTTCGATTACTTTAGAACGTCCAGCTCTTCTTGGTCGTATCATTGCCCGTCCTTATGTTGGTGAGCCTGGAAACTTCACTCGTACGGCTAACCGTCGTGACTTGGCTGTATCTCCATTTGCTCCAACTGTATTGGACAAATTGAATGAAGCCGGTATTGATACATATGCAGTTGGTAAGATTAACGATATCTTCAATGGTGCAGGTATCAACCACGATATGGGCCATAACAAATCAAATAGCCACGGTATAGATACCTTGATTAAGACCATGGGACTTCCTGAATTCCAAGAAGGCTTCTCATTTACCAACTTGGTAGACTTTGATGCTCTTTACGGACACCGTCGCAATGCGCACGGCTACCGTGATTGTTTGCATGAGTTTGATGAGCGCTTGCCAGAAATTATGGCAGCAATGAGAAAAGACGATCTTCTTTTGATTACTGCTGACCACGGAAATGACCCAACCTATGCTGGTACTGACCATACTCGTGAATATATTCCACTTTTGGCATACAGTCCATCCTTTAAAGGCAATGGATTAATTCCAGTTGGACATTTTGCAGATATCTCAGCAACAGTTGCGGATAACTTTGGTGTTGAAACTGCCATGATTGGTGAAAGTTTCTTAGATAAATTGGTATAAGATGACGCGATATGCTTTACTTGTTCGGGGCATTAATGTAGGTGGGAAGAATAAGGTTGTCATGGCGCAACTTCGTCAAGAGTTGACAGAGTTGGGACTAGAAAAAGTTGAAACCTACATCAACAGTGGCAATATTTTCTTTAATAGCATTGTGCCTAGAACTAAATTAATAGAGAATTTACAGGCTTTCTTTGAAAGACGTTATCCATTTATCCAGAGTTTTTCCTTGCTGAGTCTTGAAGACTATGAAGAGGAGCTTAGCAATCTTCCTGATTGGTGGAATCATGAGATGGCTCGAAAAGATGTGCTCTTTTACACTGAGAGCTTGGATGTGGATCAAGTCATCGAGAAAGTGAACAGTTTGGAACTGGTCGATGAAGTGCTTCATTTTGGGAAATTAGGGATCTTCTGGGGTAAATTGTCAGAAGCTAGCTACTCTAAAACAGCTTATCACAAGCACTTGCTTAAGATGCCTTTCTATCACAATATTACCATTCGTAACGCTAATACCTTTGACAAAATTGGTCAATTTTTAAAACATAAAGAAGGAGATACCTAATGACATTATTAAATAAAATCAATGAAACAGCAGCATTTTTGAAGGGCAAAGGAATCGAAGCTCCTGAGTTCGGTTTGATCCTTGGTTCAGGTCTTGGAGAATTGGCTGAAGAAATCGAAAATGCAGTCGTAGTAGACTACTCTGACATTCCAAACTGGGGTCAATCCACAGTAGTCGGACATGCTGGTAAATTGGTTTATGGTGATCTTGCTGGACGTAAAGTCTTGGCTCTTCAAGGTCGTTTCCACTTCTACGAAGGCAACCCATTGGAAGTGGTGACTTTCCCAGTTCGTGTCATGAAAGTTTTGGGATGTGAAGGAGTGATTGTAACCAACGCTGCTGGAGGTATCGGCTTCGGTCCTGGTACCTTGATGGCTATTACTGACCACATCAATATGACTGGTCAAAACCCATTGATTGGTGAAAACTTGGATGACTTTGGTCCACGTTTCCCTGATATGTCGAAAGCTTACACTCCAGAATATCGTGTGACTGCTCATCAAGTAGCAGACAAATTGGGCATCAAACTGGATGATGGGGTTTATATCGGTGTGACAGGTCCAACTTATGAAACTCCAGCTGAAATCCGTGCATATAAGACTCTTGGTGCAGATGCTGTCGGTATGTCAACTGTTCCTGAAGTTATTGTGGCAGCCCACTCAGGCTTGAAAGTTCTAGGAATTTCATGTATCACTAACCATGCTGCTGGTTTCCAAGAAGAACTCAACCACGAAGAAGTTGTGGAAGTGACAGAACGCGTCAAAGGCGACTTTAAAGGATTGCTGAAAGCGATTCTTGCTGAATTATAATCATGTTACAAGAGTTGAGGAGTAGTCTTCAGAAAATCCCATATAACCTCAAATTAATCCTAGCGGTTATCATGCTAGGGCTAGTTTCAGGTATATTCGGAATTTTGCTCCATTATCTTTTAGAGCTGGTTGAAGAGATTGCTTTTGGTCAGACAGAACATAACACTGGATTCTTGACAGATGGGGTTGCCTCATCACGAATAGGCTTTAGTTTAATCATCGTGGGTGTCAGTTCTGCCTTGGTCTGGTATTTCTTGCAAAGAAAAGCAAAGATTTTTTCCATCAAAGCGCAGATGAAAGATGAAACATCACAATACAAACTTCATTTTTTAAAACAGCTAGTTCATTCAATTTGGCAGATTGTTGCGGTTGGAGGAGGAGCGCCTATCGGTAAGGAAGCTGCGCCGCGGGAGATTGGAGCTTTATTTGCAAGACCTATTGCCAATATTTTTTCTCTCTCCGTGAAGGACCAAATCTTTCTCATTGCCTGTGGAGCTGGTGCGGGTTTAGCGGCTGTCTATCAGGTTCCATTAACGAGTGTGTTTTTCGTTTTTGAAACCTTGGGAATTGCTTTATCTGTCAAACGTTTTTTCTTGGTCGGTCTGACTACATATGTATCAGCCTTTACAGCAGGCTTTGTTGTTTCAGATCATGCTCTCTACCAGATTCCAGCCATGACTTGGCCACTAGGTGATATGTGGCTTGTTCCCCTATTAGTTCTTTTCCTGACTCCACTCGCTTGGCTTTTTAGTCGCTTCAACAAACAAGTTTCTTCAAAGAGAATAAAGGACAAGCGGATACTCTATACTCTGCCTGTAACATTCCTTTTCCTTGTTGGATTGGCTAGCCATTTGCCTCATCTACTTGGTAATGGGCGTATGATGGCTCAGGAGATTTTAAACGGCAGTAATGCCAAGATGGTAATCCTCTTGTTTGTCTTGAAAGCTTTGGTCGTTTTAGTTACCCTTTGGGCAGGTGCCTATGGCGGTACCTTGACCCCATCTTTTGCCTTGGGGATGGCAGGAGCTGCACTATTAACCATGATTTTAGGTAGTGGCAACCAGCCAGCAGTCTTGCTATTAGGTTCGGTTTGCTTTTTAGCAGTGACCTTGAAGGCTCCCTTGTCTGCAACTGGATTGGTGATGGGGTTCACTGGTCAATCATTAGAGGCTATACCTTTTCTTTTGGTGACTGCTTACTTGGCATTTGGTTTTGCTAAAATGCTGGACCGAATCCCTTGGGAGAAATACTTACGACCAAAGACAAGGATAAAAGAAACTTAATAAAAATACTCTAGTTTTTCTAATCCAAAATATATTTTAAATTTATAATCAATATCATTTAATAAAGAAAGGTAGGGCGTGTGTTCAGATTTGAACATGAGCGGAAAGCTTTTCTAATTACTCAATAAAAAAAGAAAGGATGGGTTAACCGTATTCGCTGAACTGAATACGGGCTGAGAACTGTGTAAAAAAGATAAACTGTCTAGCATCTGCGATGCGTCGTCAGTTTCCTATTTTTACTTTGTTCTCTGTCGCCCTTTATATCTTAATTATGTCTATCCATATTGCTGCTAAGCAAGGTGAAATTGCTGATAAAATTCTCCTTCCTGGGGATCCTCTTCGTGCGAAATTTATTGCTGAGAATTTTCTTGAAGATGCTGTTTGCTTTAACGAAGTGCGTAACATGTTTGGTTACACAGGTACTTACAAAGGTCACCGTATATCTGTCATGGGAACTGGAATGGGGATGCCATCCATCTCTATTTATGCGCGCGAGTTGATTGTTGACTACGGAGTGAAAAAATTGATTCGTGTGGGAACGGCTGGATCTTTGAATGAGGATGTTCACGTCCGTGAATTGGTCTTGGCGCAGGCAGCTGCAACCAACTCAAACATCATCCGCAACGATTGGCCTCAATACGATTTTCCACAAATCGCTAGCTTTGATCTTTTAGATAAGGCTTACCATATTGCCAAAGACCTTGGTATGACTACTCATGTCGGAAATGTCTTGTCATCAGACGTTTTCTATTCAAACTACTTTGAGAAGAACATTGAACTTGGTAAATGGGGCGTGAAAGCTGTAGAAATGGAAGCAGCAGCCCTCTACTATCTTGCTGCTCAACATCACGTCGATGCCCTTGCTATCATGACGATTTCAGACAGTTTAGTCAATCCCGATGAGGACACTACAGCAGAAGAACGTCAAAACACCTTCACCGATATGATGAAGGTTGGTCTAGAGACTTTAATTGCAGAATAAGAAAAAGAGGCTGGGACAAAAGTCCTAGCCTCTCAATTTTCTTTGGATTGTCGAGCAAGACGCAGTGGTTGAGTGGGCTCTACTACGCTGATTTCATCAGCTTTTACAGCCCTACTCAACTGTGCGGAGGTGGGACGACGAAATCGAATTCTAACGAATTACCGATTTCTGTCCCACTCTCTCTTTTTTATAAAGAAAGCCATCTAGTTCTTTTTGATTAGTGATTATGGTTACCTTGTCAGCATAGTCTGAACAGATCTGTTGATAATGGTCTTTATGAGAAGAGTTACGTCCATCCCAAAGAATCCAGCGAATAAACTCCCAGTCAAAACGTTCAGGACAACCGTCTGCCATACTTTCTCTAACTTTTCCTCTGTATCTTAGATAGCGTTTAAAGGCTCTTGCTAAACAATTCCATGCTGAGAAGTTTAAAAAGATAATCTGATCGGCTTGCTCCATTCTTTCCTCGTAGCTACACCATGTATAGTTGCCGTCGATAACCCAATCCTCATGTTTAGAAAGGAAAGTCTTCATCTCCTTTAACATCCAATCACGATCGCTATCTTGCCACCCAGGCTGAAATTGCAATCGGTCTATATGGAGTTTAGGAATGGAGTAGTAGCTGGAAAGTTTTTCTGCAAGAGTAGATTTACCTGAGCCTGAATATCCTATAATAGCAATTTTCATGATAACCTCCAGAAAAATGTGTACAAAAAAAGCTCCGAAGAGCTCATTTTGTATCCAGTTAAAGATTAACCAAGTTTAGATGCAAGACGTGCTTTATCACGGTTAGCTTTATTCTTGTGGATCAAACCTTTAGTTTCTGCTTTATCGATGGCTGAGCTAGCAGCACGGTAAAGTTCTTCAGATGGGTTTGCTTCAAAAGCTTTGATAGCAGTACGCATAGCTGATTTTTGAGCTGAGTTCTTTTCGTTTTGTTTAACGTTTAATTCAGCGCGTTTGATAGCTGATTTAATGTTTGCCAATGTTCTTACCTCCATATTTACTAACTATACCATTATATCTGAAAACTATTATTTTGACAAGGGGAAATCACTTTTTTAAATAAATTTCATCAATTTCATGATTTTTAGATTTATGAAGAATGACTTCTGCCCGATTTCTTGTCGGTTCGATGTAGTTTTGTAGATTGGTCAAATTAATACTTGTCCAAACCTGATGGGCAAAATCTTTGACTTCACTAATTGGTTGCTGGGTGAAACGATAGTAATAGTTGTTTGGATCATCTTGTGCAAAGCTAAGGAGTTTCAAGAAACGGTCCAAATACCAGCTCTCGATATCCTCAACTGCAGCATCTACATAGATTGAAAAATCGAAGAAGTCTGTAATATAAAGACGGCTGTTATGTGGTGTTTGAAAGACGTTGATACCTTCTACGATGACAAAATCCGCTGCTTGAACTCTTTGTGTTTTATCAGGTACGATATCGTAGATTTCGTGAGAATAAACGGGGATATCTACATCCTGACCGTTTTTAAGTTGATCAAGGAAATCGAGCAAGCCTTCCATATCATAACTCTCAGGGAAACCTTTTCGGTTTAGGATATTTCGCTCATTTAAGATGCTGTTAGGATACAGAAAGCCATCAGTTGTCACTAATTCAACACTTGCTTCTGGAAAAATACGGGAAAGCAGAATTTGTAAGAGTCGACTGGTAGTTGATTTGCCAACAGCTACACTACCTGAAATTCCGATAATAAATGGCTGATTTTTACTCTCCCTTTGGAGAAAAATTCCTTTTGAAAAGGCTAGGTCTTCTTTGGAGCGTTTGTAGATTTGAATCAGATGAGCTAGCGGCAGGTAAATATCAGTTACATCTTGGAGACTAATCTGGTCATTAAAACTCTTAATCGAATCCAATTCCTCCTCGGTTAAAGGAGGTGTAGTTTTACGATGTAAAGATTGCCAAGTTTCTCGACTGATTTTTTCATAATGTATAAATTCGTTGGTCATAAAATTTCCTCGTTTGATACCTCAGTATACCATAATTTACAAAGAAAGACATCTGAATCATTTGAGAAAAAGCGCTTTCTTTGTTAGAATAGAGGTAGAATAAACATCAAAAGAGGTGGTGTTATGAGACTAGTGGTGAGTGATAAAATTCTAAAACTGACTAGCTTACTGGTTGCGATTCTGTGGTTATCTCCGACTTTAATTGAGTTTACTGTGAATTTAGGAAGTCAAACCTATAGTTGGTCTGCCTTTGTCTTGTTGTTCTTGCTACCAATTATTGGTTTTATCTACTTGATTCTCGCCATTTTAACAAGAAAATGGTGGCTTTTCTTGTTTGGTCTAGCTTGTATCTTTTCCTTTTTTATTAGTATGTTCCTAGGTTATCTCTTCTTAGGGCCTTAGTTGGTATAGACCGTGTAAACGATTTAAAATATCTAAATTTTATGGTAAAATAATCCTATGAGTAAAATGTATTATGCAGAAAATCCAGATGCAGCCCATGATGTTCATGAACTTAGAGTTGACCTACTTGGGCAAAAGATGACCTTTTTGACAGATGCTGGTGTCTTTAGTAAAAAAATGATTGATTTCGGAAGTCAGTTATTGTTAAGATGTCTAGATGTCGAAAAAGATGAAAAAATTCTTGATGTTGGTTGTGGCTATGGTCCCATCGGCTTGTCTTTGGTTAAAGCTTATGGTGCCCAAGCGACCATGGTGGATATCAATAATCGTGCCCTGGATTTAGCCCAGCAAAATGCAGTAAAAAACAATGTTCAAGCGACTATCTTCCAGTCCAATATTTATGAGCAGGTAGAAGGTCAATTCGATCATGTCATTTCGAATCCGCCCATTCGTGCAGGCAAGCAAGTCGTTCATGAAATCATAGAGAAAAGTATTGACTATCTTTTGGATGGTGGAGATTTGACCATTGTCATCCAGAAAAAACAAGGAGCACCTAGTGCCAAAAACAAGATGGAAGAAGTCTTTGGTAATTGTGAGGTCGTGAAGAAAGACAAGGGATATTATATCCTTAGAAGTGTGAAAGAATGAGAGCAGTAGATCTAATCCAGAAAAAAAGAGACGGTCAAGAACTAACCTCAAGTGAAATCCAATGGCTGATTGAAGGTTATGTAGCAGGAACTGTTCCTGATTACCAGATGTCAGCCTTTGCCATGGCTGTTTATTTTAAAGGAATGACCACACGTGAGATTTCTGACCTGACGATGAATATGGTCAAGACAGGTCAGGAATTTGACTTATCTGCTATTGAAGGTATCAAGGTAGATAAACATTCTACAGGTGGCGTAGGTGATAAGGTTACCTTGATTTTAGCTCCATTAGTCGCTAGTTTTGACGTACCAGTTGCAAAGATGAGTGGTAGAGGTCTAGGACATACTGGTGGAACAATCGATAAATTAGAATCTATCAAAGGTTTTCAAGTCGAACGCAGTCAGGATGACTTTATCAAACAGGTTCAGGATATTGGTGTTTCAGTTATTGGTCAATCTGACCAACTAGTCAAAGCGGATAAGTTGCTCTATGCACTACGTGATGTAACAGCAACAGTTGATACTATTCCACTGATTGCTAGTTCTGTCATGAGTAAAAAGATTGCAGCTGGATCGGATGCTATTTTGCTTGATGTTACTGTCGGTGAAGGTGCCTTTATGAAGACAGTCGACGAGGCGCGTCAACTGGCTCAAACCATGGTAAATCTCGGGAAAGCTGTTGGTCGCAAGACAGTAGCAGTCATTACGGATATGAGTCAACCTTTAGGACGTGCCATTGGGAATCGCTTGGAAATTCTAGAAGCACTAGAAATTCTTCAGGGTAAAGGACGCGAGGATATTAGTCACTTTATCTGTGAGTTAGCTCAGATTATGCTTTCTCTGGCAAATGTTGAAAAAACAGTCGAGGAAGTAAGGCAACATCTTGAAAATGGGCAGGCCCTCAAGAAATTTGAAGAGATGGTTCTAGCTCAGGGTGGAAACCTAGAAGACCTCTATCGTCCAGTAAAAGTTGACCATGTAATTGATATTCCTGCTCAAGAGGATGGTATTATCGCAGAACTACCAGCCATGGAGTTTGGTCTTTTTGCCATGAGATTAGGTGCTGGTCGTGCAGTCAAAACAGATGCTCTTGATTATGAAACAGGAATTGTTTTTGAGAAGAAAGTTGGAGAATCAGTCAAAAAGGGTGAAATTGTCGCAAAAGTATATGCAAATGGCAAAATTTCTCCAGAACTAGTTACAGATTTCCAAAAATATGTTAAAATTAAAATGAGTGATGAAACGCTAAAAATGCGTGAAATCATCGAAATTATCTCCTAATTTAAGGAAAATCCAAAATGAAATTAAATAAATACATTGATCATACGCTTTTAAAGCAAGATGCGACCGAACAACAAATCGATCGTTTGCTATCTGAAGCAAGAGAGTACGATTTTGCCAGTGTTTGTGTGAATCCTTGCTGGGTTTCGCATGCAAAAGCTGGTCTAGCAGATACTGATGTCAAGGTTTGTACAGTTGTAGGTTTTCCTCTTGGAGCTACAACTTCAGCTGTCAAAGCCTATGAAACCAAAGAAGCCATCCAAAATGGTGCTGACGAAATTGATATGGTTATCAACGTTGGTGCACTAAAATCAGGAAATATTGCATTAGTTGAGACAGACATTCAAGCTGTTGTTGAAGCAAGTGGAGACAAACTTGTTAAGGTTATTATTGAAGCTTGTTTGTTAACGGATGAAGAAAAAGTTCTGGCTTGCCAACTTGCTCAAAAAGCTGGTGCAGACTTTGTCAAGACTTCTACAGGTTTCTCAACAGGTGGAGCAACTTTGCCAGATGTTCAATTAATGCGTCAGACAGTTGGTCCTGATATGGGGGTCAAAGCAGCTGGTGGAGCTCGTTCTTATGCAGATGCAGTTGCCTTTGTTGAAGCAGGAGCTACTCGTATTGGAACATCTTCTGGTGTTGCAATCTTAAAAGGAGAATTAGCTGATGGCGACTACTGAGTTGATTGAATTAGCGATTGAAACTAGTAAAAAAGCTTACGTTCCCTATTCGCATTTTCCGATTGGCGCTGTTTTGGTAGCCAAGGACGGAAGTATCTATACAGGGGTTAACATTGAAAATGCTAGCTACCCCTTGACCAACTGTGGCGAAAGAACGGCAATCTTTAAGGCGGTTTCTGAAGGACAACGAGACTTTTCAGAATTGGTTGTCTATGGTCAAACTGAAAAACCAATTTCGCCTTGCGGTGCTTGTCGCCAAGTTATGGTCGAATTTTTTAAACCAGATCTAAAGGTGACTCTAGTCGCCAAAGATAAAACGACGGTCGAGATGACGGTCGGGGAATTACTTCCATATTCTTTTACAGACTTGCAATAGTCTGTGTCACTCTCTGAGTGGCAAGGGTCCTTGTGACCAATCAATATATACTTGCAACTTAGTTGCGCATCTTATTTAGGAGGTTCAGTAATGAACAAGAAACAATGGCTAGGCCTTGGTCTAGTTGCAGTAGCAGCATTTGGACTTGCTGCATGTGGTAATCGCTCATCTCGTAACGCAGCTTCATCATCTTCTTCTTCTGATGTGAAGACTAAAGCAGCTATCGTTACAGATACTGGTGGTGTTGATGATAAATCATTCAACCAATCAGCTTGGGAAGGTCTTCAAGCTTGGGGTAAAGAACACAATCTTGAAAAAGATAAAGGTTATACTTACTTCCAATCAACAAGTGAAGCGGACTATGCAAACAACTTGCAACAAGCAGCTGGAAACTACAACTTGATCTATGGTATTGGTTTTGCACTTAAAAATGCAGTTGCTGATGCTGCCAAAGAACATACAGATATAAACTATGTTTTGATTGACGATGTGATCAAAGATCAAAAAAATGTTGTAAGTGCTACTTTTGCTGATAACGAAGCAGCATACCTTGCAGGTGTCGCTGCAGCTAAAACTACTAAAACAAAACAAGTTGGTTTTGTAGGTGGTATGGAATCTGAAGTTATTTCTCGCTTCGCAGCTGGTTTCAAAGCTGGTGTCGAATCAGTTGACCCATCAATCAAAGTTCAAGTAGACTACGCTGGTTCATTTGGTGATGCTGCTAAAGGTAAAACAATCGCTGCAGCTCAATACGCTGCAGGTGCAGACGTTATCTACCAAGCAGCTGGTGGTACTGGTGCAGGTGTTTTCTCAGAAGCTAAATCTTTGAATGAAAGCAAAAATGAAAGTGAAAAAGTTTGGGTTATCGGTGTAGACCGTGACCAAGTAGATGAAGGTAAATATACTTCTAAAGATGGTAAAGAAGCTAACTTTGTACTTGCTTCTACTTTGAAACAAGTTGGTACAGCTGTAAAAGACCTTGCCAACAAAGCTGAAAAAGGGGAATTCCCTGGTGGTCAAGCTATCGTTTACTCATTGAAGGATAAAGGTGTTGACTTGGCAGTAACAAATCTTTCTGAAGAAGGTAAAAAAGCTGTTGAAGACGCAAAAGCTAAAATCCTTGATGGAAGCGTAAAAGTTCCTGAAAAATAAATTGATGGAAGTCATTTCTTTGGAAGCGGCCTTGGGCCGCTTCTTTAAGAATTGAGACAAATGTTTTTGTCTCAATAGAGCTTGCTAAGTATCTTTAGCAGGTTTTATTGAAACAAAATAAAACTCTGAAAGGAAGAGCACATGGCACACGAAAATGTCATTGAAATGCGTGAAATTACCAAAGTTTTTGGTGAATTTGTCGCTAACGACAAGATTAACCTTGAACTTCGTAAAGGTGAAATTCATGCACTTTTAGGAGAAAATGGAGCTGGTAAGTCCACTCTTATGAACATGCTAGCAGGGCTTCTAGAACCAACTAGTGGTGAAATTGTGGTCAACGGTCAAGTTGTGGAGCTAGATTCGCCATCAAAAGCGGCTAGCTTAGGAATTGGGATGGTCCACCAACACTTTATGTTGGTAGAAGCTTTCACTGTTGCTGAAAATATCATTTTGGGGAGTGAATTGACCAAAAATGGTGTGCTAGATATTGCTCGTGCAACTCGAGAAATCAATGAGTTGTCTGAACGTTATGGCCTTGCTGTGGATCCTTCTGCCAAAGTTGCAGATATCTCTGTCGGGGCTCAACAACGTGTTGAAATCCTAAAGACACTTTATCGTGGAGCTGATATTCTTATCTTTGACGAACCTACTGCTGTTTTGACGCCATCAGAAATTGATGAATTGATGGCTATCATGAAGAACCTGGTAAAAGAAGGTAAATCAATTATCTTGATTACCCATAAGTTGGATGAGATTCGTGCTGTATCTGACCGTGTTACAGTTATCCGTCGTGGTAAATCTATTGAAACAGTTGAGATTGCTGGCGCAACTAATGCTGACTTAGCTGAGATGATGGTAGGACGTTCTGTTTCCTTTAAAACTGAGAAACAGGCAGCTCAACCTAAAGAAGTGATTCTGTCTATTAAAGACCTAGTAGTAAACGAAAACCGTGGTGTTCCTGCTGTTAAAAATCTCTCACTCGATGTTCGAGCTGGTGAGATTGTCGGAATTGCCGGTATTGATGGAAATGGTCAATCTGAATTAATCCAAGCTATCACTGGTCTTCGTAAGATTGAGTCTGGTAGCGTGGAGTTGAAAGGTCAGTCTATCGTAGGTTTACACCCTCGTCAAATTACAGAAATGAGTGTAGGACACGTTCCAGAAGATCGCCATCGCGATGGTTTGGTTTTGGAAATGATGATTTCTGAAAATATCGCTCTTCAAACCTACTATAAGGAACCTCTTAGCAAGAAGGGAATCTTAAATTACACCAATATCATCGGGTACGCTAAACAGTTAATGCAAGAATTCGATGTGCGTGCTGCTAGTGAGATTGTTCCAGCCTCAGCTCTTTCTGGAGGAAATCAACAAAAAGCAATTATCGCTCGAGAAGTCGATCGAAATCCTGATCTCCTAATCGTCAGTCAACCTACTCGTGGTTTGGACGTCGGTGCCATTGAGTACATTCACAAACGCTTGATTCAAGAACGTGATAATGGAAAAGCTGTCCTTGTAGTCAGCTTCGAACTGGATGAGATTCTAAATATCTCTGATAGAATTGCCGTTATCCACGATGGTAAGATTCAAGGGATTGTAACACCAGAAACAACCAACAAGCAAGAGCTTGGTGTCTTGATGGCTGGTGGTGAATTGGAAAAGGAGAAGAGTGATGTCTAAAAAATTACAACAAATTTCGGTTCCTTTGATTTCTGTTATTCTAGGAATTCTACTCGGAGCCATCGTCATGTGGATTTTTGGCTACGATGCTATCTGGGGCTATGAAGAATTATTCTACACAGCATTTGGTAGTGTTCGTGGAATCGGTGAAATCTTCCGTGCTATGGGACCTTTAATTCTGATTGCCCTTGGATTTGCAGTTGCAAGCCGTGCTGGTTTCTTTAACGTTGGTCTTCCAGGACAAGCTCTCGCAGGTTGGGTTATGAGTGGCTGGTTCGCTCTCTCTTTCCCAGATTTGCCACGACCATTAATGATTCTTGCGACGATTGTAATTGCCTTAGTTGCAGGAGGGATCGTTGGTGCTATTCCTGGTATCTTAAGAGCCTACCTTGGGACATCTGAAGTTATTGTAACCATCATGATGAACTACATTGTTCTTTATGTGGGCAATGCCTTTATTCATCACTTCCCTAAAGAAATCATGCAAAGTACTGACTCATCCATTCGTGTTAGTGCAAATGCAACCTATCAGACACCATGGCTTGCTGAGTTGACTGGAAACTCTCGTATGAACATTGGAATTTTCTTTGCTATCATAGCAGTAGCGGTTATCTGGTTCTTACTTAAGAAGACAACTCTCGGTTTTGAAATCCGTGCAGTTGGTCTCAATCCAAATGCTTCTGAATATGCAGGTATTTCAGCGAAACGCACCATTATTCTATCAATGATTATTTCTGGTGCCCTTGCAGGACTTGGTGGCGCAGTAGAAGGACTTGGTACCTTCCAAAACGTTTATGTTCAAGGTTCATCATTAGCAATCGGATTTAACGGTATGGCAGTAAGCCTACTTGCTTCAAACTCACCAGTTGGAATTCTATTTGCAGCCTTCCTTTTCAGTGTTCTTCAAGTTGGAGCCCCTGGTATGAATGCTGCACAAGTACCATCTGAGCTTGTAAGTATCGTTACAGCCTCAATTATCTTCTTTGTCAGCGTTCACTACATCATCGAACGCTTTGTCAAACCAAGAAAGCAACTTAAAGGAGGTAAATAAGGATGTCGATTACAACAATGTTAACCCTTATGGTTTCTTCGATGTTGATTTATGCAGCACCACTTATTTTCACAAGTATCGGAGGAGTTTTCTCAGAACGTGGTGGAGTTGTTAACGTTGGTCTTGAAGGAATCATGGTCATGGGTGCCTTTTCTGGAGTTGTTTTTAACCTTGAATTTGCTCAAGATTTGGGAGCATTAACTCCTTGGTTAGCTCTTCTAGTTGGTGGATTAGTCGGAGCTATCTTCTCGCTCGTTCACGCAGTAGCTACAGTTCATTTCCGTGCAGACCATGTTGTCAGTGGTACTGTGCTTAACTTGATGGCGCCAGCCTTGGCAGTTTTCTTGGTGAAGGTGCTTTATAATAAGGGACAAACGGATAACTTAACGCAAACTTTTGGTCGTTTTGACTTCCCAGTATTAGCTAATATCCCTGTTATCGGAGATATCTTCTTCAAGTCAACTAGTCTACTAGGTTACCTAGCAATTGCTTTCTCATTCCTAGCTTGGTTTATCCTCTTTAAGACTCGCTTTGGACTTCGCCTTCGTTCAGTTGGTGAACACCCACAAGCAGCAGATACTTTGGGTATCAATGTCTACAAGATGAGATATCTTGGAGTTGTGATTTCAGGCTTCCTTGGAGGAATCGGAGGAGCTATTTACGCTCAGTCAATCTCCGTCAACTTCTCAGTTACAACTATCGTAGGGCCTGGATTTATCGCTCTTGCAGCCATGATCTTTGGTAAATGGAATCCTGTTGGTGCTATGCTTTCAAGTCTTTTCTTTGGGCTATCACAAAGTTTGGCAGTTATCGGTTCTCAGCTTCCATTCTTGCAAGGAGTACCAGCCGTTTACTTGCAAATCGCACCATATCTCTTGACCATTGTCGTCCTAGCAGCCTTCTTTGGTAAAGCTGTTGCGCCGAAGGCAGATGGTATCAACTATATCAAGTCTAAATAACATAAAAAACGTCAGTTGAAACTGACGTTTTATTTTTTTGGTTCTTGGTGCGTTAGGTTAAGTCCCCAAGGAATGAGATTTTCTGTTTTACTTTGGATACGTTTGATATTGTCCTTGTGGCGTACAATTACTAGACTTGCAAGACCAATAATAATCACAGTAAAAAGTAGGTCATAACTAGTTAAAATAAATCCAAAGAGAGGAAACAGAAGGACGCCAATAATCGCAGCAATAGCAGCTGAAATACTAGAGAGGGAAATCATACTTCCTAGATAAAGGATTCCAAAGAAAATGACTGCAAGGTAAAGGCAAAAGAGAGGAGCAAAACCAAAAATAACTCCAGCACTGGTTGCAACAGCCTTACCACCCTTGAATTTTGCAAAGACAGGGAAGGTGTGGCCAATGACTGCTAAAAGTCCAAAGACGATTGGTGAAATACCCTGCACATGGAAGATTAATGGAAGTAAAGTGGCCAAAGTACCTTTAAAGAAATCAATTACAAAGGTTGCCATTCCAGCTTTTTTGCCTAAGATTCGGAAGGTATTGGTCGTTCCAGTATTACCAGATCCATGTTCTCTTAGATTGATGTTAAAGAATATTTGTCCAATCCACAAGCCTGAAGGAATTGAACCCAATAAATAAGCTAAAATTAATAATACTATTGTCATCATGTTTCTATTATACCATGAATTAGGAGAGAAACGGAACTGAATCTGTTTACTAGCTGTGACATCTGATACTTTGCCAAAGTTGATAAGTTTTTCATGAGTACTATTTTTATTCAAAAATAAAGGCTAAAGTTTTAAAAATTCATGAAAATTTCTGAAAAACTTGATTTTATGTTTATTTATGCTATAATAGGAACAATTATTTTTAGGAGGTGGAATATGTCTTACTTATTTGAGATATTACCAAGTTTATTGAGCGGTGCGACAATGACTTTACAAGTATTTGCACTGGTCTTACTCTTTTCAATTCCTTTAGGTATTTTTGTTGCTTTTTGCTTACAGGTCCATTGGAAACCCCTCCATTACATGATTGACATCTATATCTGGGTGATGCGTGGTACACCCTTGCTCTTGCAGTTAATCTTTATCTATTATGTTTTGCCTAGTATCGGGATTCGACTTGATCGGGTACCAGCAGCGATTATTGCCTTCACGCTTAATTATGCAGCCTATTTTGCAGAAATATTCCGTGGAGGGATTGCAACGATTCCTCAAGGACAATATGAAGCAGCTAAGGTTTTGAAATTCAAACCTATCGATACCGTCCGCTATATTATCTTGCCTCAGGTCACCAAGATTGTTTTACCAAGTGTATTTAACGAGGTTATGAGTTTGGTTAAAGATACTTCTTTGGTTTATGCACTCGGTATTTCAGATTTAATCCTAGCTAGTCGTACTGCAGCCAATCGTGATGCTAGCTTGATTCCAATGTTTCTAGCAGGAGCTATCTATCTTCTCATGATTGGTATTGTTACGATTATAGCTAAGAAACTTGAGAAAAAGTTCAGCTACTATAGATAGGAGGTTATCCATGTTAGAGTTAAAAAATATCAGCAAAAAATTTGGAAAAAAAGAAATATTATCCAATTTCAATTTAACAATTCCTGAAAAGCAGATTTTGGCTATTGTTGGACCTTCTGGTGGTGGGAAGACAACCTTGCTTAGAATGTTAGCTGGACTTGAAACCATTGATTCAGGTGAGATTTTTTATAATGGAGAATCCCTACCTTTGGATGAACTTGAAAAGCGTCACTTGTTAGGTTTTGTGTTTCAAGATTTTCAGCTTTTTCCTCACTTATCCGTTATGGAGAACTTGATTTTGTCACCCATCAAGACTATGGGCATGTCTGAAGCAGATGCCAGGAAGAAGGCAGTCGACTTATTAACTCGTCTGGGTCTCGAAGCTCATGCAGATGCCTATCCATACTCATTATCGGGTGGTCAAAAGCAACGGGTTGCCTTAGCACGCGCTATGATGATAGATCCTGAAGTGATTGGGTATGACGAACCAACTTCGGCCCTTGACCCTGAGTTGCGTCTTGAGGTTGAAAAACTGATTCTACAAAATCGAGAATTAGGCATGACTCAGATTGTCGTGACTCACGATCTCCAGTTTGCAGAGAATATTGCTGACCAGATTCTCAAAGTAGAGCCTAAGTAGGAGGTATCTATGAATCGAAAGAAAATCAGCCTTGTTTTTGTATTCTTTCTGGCTTTTTTCCTGGTAGGATGCACACAAAAAGCTAGTGATCCCAAAGTCGATAATTGGGACAAATACCAAGAACAGGGAACCATTACCATCGGGTTTGACAATACCTTTGTTCCCATGGGCTTTGAAGAAAAGAATGGGCAATATGCTGGATTTGACATTGATTTAGCACAGGCTGTTTCTGAGAAACTTGGTTTCAAAGTACAGTTTCAACCCATTGATTGGGACATGAAGGAAACCGAACTTCAAAACGGTACCATTGATGCTATCTGGAATGGATATTCAGCGACTGATGAACGCCGTGAGAAGGTTGCTTTTACCATTCCTTATATGGAGAATCAGCAGGTTCTAGTCTCTAAGAAATCTCAGAATATACAATCAGTGTCTGATATGACAGGCAAGGTTTTGGGTGCCCAGGCAGGATCTTCTGGTTATATAGATTTCGAAGCCCAACCAGAACTCTTAAAAAATATCGTAAAAGATCAAAAAGCCAACCAATATCAGAGTTTTAACGAAGCCTTGATTGATTTGCAAAATGATCGGATTGATGCCCTTTTAATTGACCGTGTTTACGCCAATTATTATCTTGAAACTGAAGGAATTTTAGATCAGTATGAGATTTTTCCTGCTGGTTTTGAGAGTGAGTCTTTTGCAGTTGGTGTGAGACCAGCTGATAAGACCTTGTTAGCAAATTTGAATAAAGCTTTTGTAGACCTTTATCAAGAAGGTAAATTCCAAGAAATAAGCAAGAAATGGTTTGGTGAAGATGTGGCTACAAATCACGTTAAAGGAAAAGAAAACTAAGATTTTTATCTTGGTTTCTTTTTTTGAGGAATAAACAATTGAGTGTAGATCTGCTCAATTAGAAAAACTTTGCAAAATCCTTAGAAAACCTGTAAAATAGAAAAGATGAACAAATAGGAGGTTCCTTGTGTCAAAAAAGGAAATCAATATTAACAATTATAATGATGATGCCATCCAGGTGTTAGAAGGGTTGGATGCGGTCCGTAAACGTCCAGGGATGTATATCGGATCGACTGACGGTGCTGGTCTCCACCACCTTGTCTGGGAAATCGTCGATAATGCGGTCGATGAAGCCCTGTCTGGATTTGGTGACCGGATCGATGTGACCATTAATAAAGACGGAAGTTTAACGGTTCAAGACCACGGACGTGGAATGCCGACTGGAATGCATGCTATGGGCATTCCAACGGTTGAAGTTATCTTTACTATCCTTCACGCTGGAGGAAAGTTCGGTCAGGGTGGTTATAAGACATCAGGAGGTCTCCACGGGGTTGGATCTTCTGTCGTCAATGCCCTCTCTAGTTGGTTAGAGGTAGAAATTACTCGTGATGGAGCAGTTTATAGACAACGTTTTGAAAATGGAGGCAAGCCAGTTACCACTCTAGAAAAGGTTGGAACTGCACCTAAGTCTAAAACAGGTACCAAAGTGACCTTCATGCCAGATGCTAGTATCTTTTCTACGACAGACTTTAAGTACAATACCATTTCAGAGCGTCTCAATGAGTCAGCTTTTCTCTTGAAGAATGTAACCTTGTCATTAACGGACAAGCGAACAGATGAAGCAATCGAATTCCACTATGAGAATGGAGTACAGGACTTTGTTTCTTATCTTAACGAAGACAAGGAAACCTTGACACCAGTTCTATACTTTGAAGGGGAAGACAATGGTTTCCAAGTAGAAGTAGCCCTCCAGTATAATGATGGATTTTCAGATAACATCTTGTCCTTTGTCAATAATGTCCGTACCAAAGACGGTGGAACGCATGAGACAGGACTCAAGTCAGCCATTACCAAGGTTATGAATGACTATGCACGTAAGACGGGGCTTCTCAAAGAAAAAGATAAAAATCTTGAAGGTTCAGATTACCGTGAAGGGTTAGCGGCTGTTCTTTCTATCCTAGTTCCCGAAGAACATCTTCAGTTTGAAGGACAGACTAAGGACAAACTTGGAAGTCCACTAGCTCGTCCAGTTGTAGATGGGATTGTGGCTGATAAGTTGACTTTCTTCCTTATGGAAAATGGGGAATTGGCTTCGAATCTGATTCGTAAAGCCATCAAGGCCCGTGATGCCCGTGAAGCAGCACGTAAAGCGCGTGATGAGAGCCGAAATGGTAAGAAAAATAAAAAAGACAAAGGCTTGTTGTCTGGAAAATTGACTCCAGCTCAATCTAAAAATCCAGCTAAGAACGAACTCTATCTGGTCGAGGGGGACTCTGCCGGTGGATCTGCCAAACAAGGTCGTGACCGTAAGTTTCAGGCTATTTTGCCTCTTCGTGGTAAGGTCATCAATACAGCCAAGGCCAAGATGGCGGATATCCTCAAAAATGAAGAAATCAATACCATGATTTATACCATCGGGGCTGGTGTTGGGGCAGATTTCTCCCTTGAAGATGCTAACTATGACAAGATCATTATCATGACCGATGCGGACACCGATGGTGCCCACATTCAAACCCTTCTCTTAACCTTCTTTTATCGCTACATGCGTCCACTAGTCGAGGCAGGACATGTCTATATCGCCCTTCCGCCTCTTTACAAGATGTCCAAAGGTAAAGGAAAGAAAGAAGAAGTGGCTTATGCTTGGACAGATGGTGAGCTAGAAGAGCTTCGCAAGCAGTTTGGCAAAGGCGCAACACTTCAACGCTACAAGGGACTTGGTGAGATGAATGCGGACCAACTCTGGGAAACAACCATGAATCCAGAAACTCGAACTCTTATCCGTGTTACAATCGAAGATCTAGCACGTGCAGAACGTCGCGTCAATGTCCTCATGGGTGATAAGGTCGAACCACGTCGTAAGTGGATTGAAGACAATGTCAAGTTTACGTTGGAAGAAGCGACTGTGTTTTAAAATTAGGATATAAATACAAATGGAGGACGAGATATGTCTGAAAATCTAAGTGAAGAGCAAGTTAAAGAAGCTCTTGAAAGTGGCTATGCGCAATCTGAAGCCTTATTAAACGATAAAGATGAATTAGATGATTTTTTGTACCGTTTGGAACAAAAAATTAAAGAGATGCCATTGGTTGGTAAGAAATTTACAATGATCCCAGTCATGATTTCTTTAGTGAAAAATTATGTTCAAGGGAAATACACCACGGTTCCTTATGGGACTATTTTAGCCGTTTTAAGCGCACTTATTTATTTCCTTTCCCCAATTGACATTATTCCAGATTTTATTCCGTTAGCAGGCTTCTTGGATGATATGGCTGTTCTAGGACTTTGTATGAATATGGTTAGCATTGATATCGAAAATTATGAAAAATGGCGTCAAGCTCAAGGATTAATTTAATTAGATCTTCCTTCTTAATGATCTTGGCTTTCTAAAAGAGGTGTACATCATGATTAGTTTATTGTCCGATACTCCTTTTCTTGTGATAGTCCTGGTTCTAGGAGCAGTTACGTATATGATTGCTAAACCAGGAAAACCTGAGAAAATTCGCTTTCTTGAATTTTTACTATTAACTATAGTAACCACAGGTGTCTTTTTATTTGATAATCCTTTAAGGTCTAATCCTTATGCAGGTTTGCTCTTCTATGTTTTTGACTTTTATATTTTCACACCAGTGAGCCTTGCTTTTGGATTCACAGCTATTTATAAGAGCAATAAACATATCAAACATTATCCTAGTGGTTACTCAAAATTTCTTAAGATAAATGCCTGGTTTTTAGAAATATTTTCAGTTATTAACTTCCTCTTTTTAATGCTGACTGAAGAAATGGGAATTATGTTGCTGCTACCACTTTTTGGAATCAGTTCAATTATCCAATTTATAGTCGGAGAGCTTGAAAGAAAAAGAGTTCAGAAAGCAAAGGAGGTTGAACAGTGAACAGTCCTTTAATAATGATATTTTTCTTTTTCGAAATCATTGTTATCGCTGGTATAATTCTTGATGCAATTTCCAATAAAGAGGAAATAGACTATTCAAACTCATTAAGTTCTTTAGTATTTACGGCGTGTAATATTGGTATGTTCGTATTGTTTAATCCGTCGATAGACGAACCTTACTTAAAAGTATTTTTACAGATATTCTATATACTAGCCCATATACCTTTAAGTTTAACTTATGCGATTACTAATCTTTATAAAAGTATCAAACACATCAATTATTTTCCTAGTAAGTTTGATCGGATATTAATATGCAACGTTACGATTATATTTCTCTTCTCAATTGTAAATGTTTTTGTATTATTTAGAGAAACGAAAGAAATTTATATACTTATTTTCTTGCAAGGCCTTTTTTCAGGAATTCAATTCCTACTTTGGATACTTGAAAGAAAAAGAGTTCAAAAGCTTCTTCAGCAAAGAAAAGAAGATGCTGTTATTCAGAACATAGAGACCACTGAGGAAGAACCACATGAGAACTGACCAGGAAATGCTTGAACTGATTTTAGAAACAGCTAAAAAGTTACAAGTTGATGCTGTGGCTCTATCTGGTTCACGGACTGATACAAAAGCCCAAAAAGATAAATTTCAAGACTATGATGTTGTCTATGTCGTAGATAATTTAGATAATCTAACGAGTGACCTTGCTTGGTTGGACCAGTTTGGTACACGTATCATTGAGCAACATAATATCCTAGGCAACCGTCGTCTCTACCTCATGCTTTTTGAAGATGGGAATCGCATTGATTTGACCCTCTGTCCAAAAGAACATTTGCAAGAATGGGTAGATAGCGAAACTGCTTACACAGTTTTAGTAGACGAGAAGGGCTTGTTTGAGTCTTATTCTCCCAGTCCAGAGCGCTTCTGGACAAGTCCAGCTAGTGAGACGGATTTTGAAAAATCTTGTAATGAATTTTGGTGGGTGTCAGCCTACGTGGTCAAAGGAATTTGTCGTAAGCAAGTCATTTATGCTACTGACCATCTCTACGGTATTTGTCAGCAAGAACTGTTAAAAGTATTGGCCTGGCAGGTAGCAAGTGATAATGGAACAGTCGATATCGGTAAGAACTACAAGTATCTCTTTAACTACTTGCCTGCTGAGAAGGAGAAGGAATTCTCTGCTCTCCTTGATTTTTCAAGTATAGAGAAAATCACTCAGTCTTTATTAGCAACTATACAACTTTTCCACCAAGAAGCTCAAAGTCTAGCACAAAAGATGAGCTTTGAATATAATCAGGAAGTAGCTGAGAAGATGATGAGATATGCTGAGGAGAACCTTCTAAATCACTAAGAAAATAAAGAACACAAATTATAATTTTAAACTACAGAAAGGATAGTTTGGTTACTAGAGGTAACTGAACACGGGACTAAGACTTAGGAAAAAAGATAAATCGCCTTGGGTTCATCGAACCCTGCAGCGATTTCCTATTTTTCTACAGAAATTTTCGGCAGGCCGAAACGTCCCTTTGTATCTTATATGAGTAATATCCAAAATATGTCCTTAGAGGACATCATGGGAGAGCGCTTTGGTCGCTACTCCAAGTACATCATTCAAGACCGGGCTTTGCCAGACATTCGGGATGGATTGAAGCCGGTTCAACGCCGTATTCTTTATTCTATGAATAAGGATGGCAATACTTTTGACAAGAGCTACCGTAAGTCTGCCAAGTCTGTCGGGAACATCATGGGTAATTTTCACCCACACGGAGATTCTTCTATCTATGATGCCATGGTCCGTATGTCTCAGGACTGGAAAAACCGTGAGATTCTAGTTGAAATGCACGGAAATAACGGTTCTATGGACGGAGATCCACCTGCGGCAATGCGTTATACTGAGGCTCGTTTGTCTGAGATTGCTGGTTATCTTCTTCAGGATATCGAGAAAAAGACAGTTCCTTTTGCATGGAACTTCGACGATACCGAGAAAGAACCAACTGTCTTACCAGCAGCCTTTCCAAACCTTTTAGTTAATGGTTCAACAGGTATTTCAGCTGGTTATGCCACAGATATTCCACCGCATAATTTGGCTGAAGTTATCGATGCGACAGTCTACATGATTGATCACCCAACTGCTAAGGTCGATAAGTTGATGGAATTCTTGCCTGGGCCAGATTTTCCTACAGGAGCTATCATCCAAGGTCGTGACGAGATCAAAAAGGCCTATGAAACTGGTAAGGGGCGCGTGGTTGTTCGTTCCAAGACTGAAATCGAGAAACTGAAAGGTGGTAAGGAACAAATCGTTATCACTGAGATTCCTTATGAGATTAATAAGGCTAACTTAGTCAAGAAAATTGATGAAGTTCGTGTCAATAGCAAGGTGGCAGGTATCGCTGAGGTTCGTGATGAGTCTGACCGTGACGGTCTTCGCATTGCTATTGAACTCAAGAAAGATGCGAACACCGAGCTTGTTCTCAACTACCTTTTCAAGTATACTGACTTGCAAATCAACTACAACTTCAACATGGTTGCGATTGACAATTTCACCCCTCGTCAGGTTGGAATTGTGCCTATCTTATCTAGCTATATTGCCCACCGTCGTGAGGTCATCTTGGCACGTTCTCGCTTTGACAAGGAAAAGGCTGAAAAACGTCTCCATATCGTGGAAGGTTTGATTCGTGTCATCTCGATTTTAGATGAAGTCATTGCTCTTATCCGTGCTTCTGAGAACAAGGCTGATGCCAAGGAAAACCTCAAGGTCAGTTATGATTTTACTGAAGAGCAGGCTGAAGCTATTGTTACCTTGCAACTATACCGTTTGACCAATACAGACGTAGTTGTCTTGCAGGAAGAAGAAGCAGAACTTCGTGAGAAGATTGCTATGCTGGCGGCTATCATTGGTGACGAACGGACAATGTACAATCTCATGAAAAAAGAGCTTCGTGAGGTCAAGAGACAATTTGCGACTCCTCGTTTGAGTTCTTTAGAAGATACAGCAAAAGTGATCGAGATTGATACAGCTAGCCTTATCGCTGAAGAAGATACATACGTCAGCGTGACGAAAGCTGGCTATATCAAGCGTACTAGCCCTCGTTCTTTCTCAGCTTCAACCTTAGAGGAAATTGGTAAACGGGATGATGACCGATTGCTATTTATCCAATCTGTTAAGACAACTCAACATCTCTTAATCTTTACAACACTAGGAAATGTTATCTACCGTCCTGTCCATGAATTAGCAGATATTCGTTGGAAGGATATCGGGGAGCACTTGAGCCAAACGATTACAAACTTTGAAACCAATGAAGAAGTGCTATACGTAGAAGTTGTGGATCAGTTTGATGATGCGACGACCTACTTTGCAGCGACTCGCCTTGGACAAATCAAGCGTGTCGAACGCAAAGAATTCTCTCCATGGAGAACCTATCGTTCTAAGTCTGTCAAATATGCTAAGTTGAAAGATGAGACTGACCAGATTGTAGCAGTTGCTCCGATTAAATTGGATGATGTTTTGTTGATTAGTAAAAATGGATATGCCCTTCGCTTTAATATCGAAGATGTTCCAGTTGTTGGAGCCAAGGCTGCAGGTGTTAAAGCTATGAATCTGAAAGCAGATGATGAGCTTCAAGCTGTCTTTATCTGCAATACTTCATCTTTCTATCTGTTAACGCAACGTGGAAGCTTGAAACGTGTATCAACAGAGGAAATTCCAGCAACCAGTCGTGCTAAGCGTGGTCTTCAAGTTCTGAGAGAATTGAAGAGTAAACCACATCGCGTCTTCTTGGCCGGTGCTGTCTCAGAACAAGGATATATCGGAGATCTCTTCAGTACAGAAGTAGAAGATGGCGAACAAACTCTTGTTATCCAATCAAATAATGGAACGATTTACGAATCAATCTTACAGGATTTGAATCTATCAGATCGCACAAGTAATGGAAGCTTTATCTCAGATACTATTTCAGACGAGGAAGTTTTCGATGCCTACCTCAAAGAAGTCTTTAAAGAAGAAAAAGATAATTAAGAAGAAAATCAGTCCTAGTGACTGATTTTTTATAAGTAAAATTTTCAGAAAATTACAAATAATACTTGAATTTTTAGGAGAATAGTGTAGAATAGAACACAAAGCTTGATTAGAATAAAGGAGATTGTCATGACCGTTACGATTGATTGGGAAAATCTCGGTTTTTCCTATATGAAACTACCTTATCGTTATATCGCTTATTTTATAAATGGACAATGGACTCAAGGAGAATTAACAGAGGATGCAACCTTGCATATCTCAGAATCATCTCCAAGCCTTCACTATGGACAGCAAGCATTTGAAGGATTGAAAGCCTATCGTACAAAGGATGGCAGTATTCAACTCTTCCGTCCAGATGAAAATGCTAAACGTCTGCAACGTACCTGTGACCGTCTCTTGATGCCACAAGTGCCAACAGAAATGTTTGTAGAGGCTTGTAAAGCAGTTGTTCGGGCTAATGAGGACTACGTACCACCTTATGGGACTGGTGGAACACTTTACCTTCGTCCGCTCTTGATTGGTGTTGGAGATATCATCGGGGTAAAACCAGCTGAGGAGTATATTTTTACTATCTTTGCTATGCCAGTTGGAAATTACTTTAAGGGTGGATTGGTTCCAACAAACTTCTTGATTCAAGATGAGTATGACCGTGCTGCACCAAATGGGACAGGAGCTGCCAAGGTCGGTGGTAACTATGCAGCTAGTCTTTTGCCAGGAAAAATGGCTAAATCCCGTCATTTCTCAGATGTTATTTATCTAGACCCATCAACCCACACTAAGATTGAAGAAGTTGGTTCAGCAAACTTCTTTGGAATTACAGCTGATAATGAGTTTGTAACGCCACTGAGTCCATCAATCTTGCCATCGATTACTAAGTATTCTTTGCTTTATCTAGCAGAGCATCGTTTAGGCTTGAAGCCTGTTGAGGGAGATGTACCAATTGATAGTCTGGATCGATTTGTAGAAGCAGGTGCCTGTGGAACAGCAGCAGTAATCTCACCTATTGGGGGAATCCAACACGGTGATGATTTCCATGTTTTCTACAGTGAAACAGAGGTTGGTCCAGTAACTCGTAAACTATACGATGAATTGACAGGTATCCAATTTGGTGACATTGAAGCACCAGAAGGCTGGATTGTAAAAGTAGATTAAACATTATTAAAGGAGATCTTTATGAAAACGAAAAAGTGGATGTTAACAGCAGGAGTTGTCCTGAGTACAGCAGTTCTTCTTGTGGCTTGTGGTAAAGCTGATAAAGAAGCAGATGCACCTACAACCTTCTCTTATGTCTATGGAGTAGACCCATCATCTTTGGACTACAGTATTGCAACTCGTACTTCAACAACGGATATTATTGGTAACGTTGTTGATGGATTGTTGGAAAACGACGAATATGGAAATTTGGTTCCTTCACTAGCAGAAGACTGGAGTGTCTCACAAGACGGTTTGACTTATACTTATAAACTTCGTAAAGGGGTTAAATGGTATACTTCAGAGGGTGAAGAATACGCAGAAGTAACAGCGCATGACTTTGTTACTGGACTAAAACACGTAGCAGATGGTAAATCAGACGGTGTTACTCTTATTCAAAACTCCATTAAGGGCTTGAATGAATATATGACTGGTGAGACTAATGACTTCTCTACAGTTGGGGTTAAGGCATTGGATGACTACACAGTCCAGTATACTCTTAATGCACCTGAAAGTTTCTGGAATTCGAAAGTAACTTCAGCAACCATGTTGCCGGTAAACGAGGAATTCCTCAAAGCTTCAGGTAAGAACTACGGAGCAGTAAGTCCATCTGGTATTCTTTATAATGGTCCGTATATCTTGAAGACATTGACTTCAAAATCTTTAATCGAATACGAAAAGAACCCAAATTATTGGGATAAAGAGAAGGTTAAAATTGAGAAAGTAAAATTGACCTACTATGATGGTTCAGACCAAGAATCATTAATCCGTAGCTTCTCTTCAGGTGTTTATACAACAGCTCGTATCTTCCCAAGTAGCTCAAACTTTGCTTCTACATTGGAACAATACGGAGATAAAATCACATACAGTCCACAGGATTCAACTAGTTATTACTTTACCTTTAACGTAAACCGTCAATCTTACAATAAGACTGCGAAAACAAGTGAAGAACAGAAAACTTCTACAAAAGAAGCGATGTTGAACAAGGACTTCCGTCAAGCAATCAACTTTGCCTTCAACCGTCATTCATATGCTGCACAACTCAATGGTGAAGATGGTGCGGACAAGATTATTCGTAACAGTCTAGTTCCAGAAAACTTTGTACAATCTGGTGGTAAAAACTTTGGTGATATCGCTCAAAAAGAATTGGTCAACTATGGAGACCAATGGAAAGGCGTTGAGCTTGTAGATGGAAAAGATACCATCTACAATCCTGATAAAGCTAAGGCTTCATTTGAGAAAGCTAAGAAAGAATTGGAAGCAAAAGGTGTAACCTTCCCAATTCATTTGGATGTTCCAGTTGAACAGACAGATACAATTGCCGTTCAACAAAGCAATTCCTTTAAACAATCAATCGAATCAACACTTGGTTCTGAAAATGTCGTGATTGATGTCCTTCAGATGACCGATAACGAAAAGGAAAGCATTACATCGCAGGCGCGTGTTCCAGCTCAAAAAGACTATGACTTGAACAGTACTGGATGGGCTCCAAGCTACCAAGACCCAGCAAGTTATCTTAATATCATGGATCCTAAGACTGGTTCTGCTATGAAACACCTTGGTATTACGAAAGGTAAAGACAAGGAAGTAGTAGCTCAACTTGGTCTGGACGAATATAAGAAACTCTTGGATGATGCAGTTTCTGAAACAAACGATTTGGATAAGAGATATGAAAAATATGCTAAAGCTCAAGCATGGCTCACTGATAGCTCTCTCTTGATGCCAACCGCTTCATCAGGTGGTTCACCAGTTGTCAGCAACGTTGTTCCATTCTCTAAACCATACTCACAAGTAGGTATTAAGGGTGATCCATATATCTTCAAGGGAATGAAATTGCAAAAAGAAATTGTATCTGCTAAAGAATATCAAGCAGCTCTTGAAAAATGGCAAAAAGAAAAATTGGAATCAAACAGTAAATACCAAAAAGAACTAGAAAGTCATGTCAAATAAAACAGACTAGTATTTTTGGAATAAAGGGGCCTATATGGAATGGATTAAACTAATAGGGATAGTTATTATTGTGGTTGGTTTTATCTATAAATTAGATACCATCGCAACGGTAGTCTTAGCTAGTTTAGTTACAGCTCTAGCTTCTGGAGTTTCTCTTGTTGAGTTCTTGGAAATTTTAGGAAGAGAATTTAGCAATCAACGAGTTCTTACGATTTTTATGGTAACCTTGCCCTTGGTTGGTTTATCTGAAACTTTTGGCCTTAAGCAACGTTCGATTGACTTGATTCAAAGGATAAAGGGACTGACCGTAGGAAGTTTTTATACAATTTATTTCTTTTTTCGGGAACTCGACGGGTTCTTTGCCATTCGTATCGGAGGGCAGCCACAGTTTGTAAGGCCTTTGGTTCAACCCATGGGACAAGCAGCGGCAGAGTCACAATTAGGTAGAAAATTAACGGAGCAGGAGAGCGAAGCGCTAAAAGCGCGTGCAGCAGCAAATGATAATTTTGCAAATTTCTTTGCTCAGAATACTTTCGTTGGTGCAGGTGGTGTCCTCTTAGTTGGGGGCACTCTGGACCAATTAGGTTACGAAAGTAATTATGCAGGGATCGCTTCGGCTTCTCTTATTGTTGCAGGAGTTGCCTTGCTTGTGGTAGGGCTGTACAATTACTTATTTGATAGAAAATTGCTAGCGAATAAGCTTAGTAAAGGAAAAGATGAATGACCAATCTAGCAAGACAGTTATTAGAGTTAACCTATATTGTGATTGGTTGTCAATTTCTTCACACGGCCTATTGTAGCTATAAAGACAAAACAAACCCAGTTCGATATGGAACAGCTGGGTTTTGGGCTTTATTGGGCATCAGTTTTATTGGTGGTTCCTATCTACCATCTATCTGTATTGGAATTATCGTAGTGCTCTTAGCCCTACTAACACTCTTTAAACAGGTTCGTATCGGAACCTTGCCGTCTCTGGATGAAGTCAAGGCAAATATTGAAGCTAAACGGTTGAAGAATAAAATTTTTATTCCGGTCATGCTGATGGCTTTGATCGCTTTAGTATTAGCAAAAATGATTCCTGAGTTTAGTAAGATTGCTATCAGCCTTGCAGCATTTCTTGCAACCATCTCTCTTTTATTGATTACTAAGAATTCTCCTAAAAGCTTGCTGGCAGAAAATAATCGCATGGTTCAGCAAGTCTCAACTAGTGGGATTGTGCCCCAACTTTTAGGAGCTTTGGGAGCTATTTTTACTGTAGCTGGAGTTGGGGATTTAATGTCACATCTGATAAGTGGTTTTGTGCCTTCGGGGAGTCGGTTGATGGGTGTAGTGGCTTATGTGTTAGGAATGGTTCTATTTTCAATGATTATGGGAAATGCTTTTGCGGCCTTTACTGTCATTACTGCTGGAATTGGTGTTCCCTTTGTATTTTCCTTGGGAGCAGATCCAATCGTGGCGGGTGCTCTTGCTATGACAGCAGGTTGTTGTGGAACTCTATTAACCCCAATGGCTGCTAATTTCAATACTCTACCTGTAGCCCTTTTGGATATGAAAGATCCAAATGGCGTTATCAAAGGGCAAGTAGGAGTAGCTATTGTCATGATTATCATACATGTATTTCTGATGTACTTTTTGGCATTTTAGTAAAGGAAATAAAATGAAAATATTAGTTACAGGATTTGATCCTTTTGGTGGTGAAAAGGTCAATCCAGCTCTAGAAGCAGTTAAATCATTACCGTCTGTAATTCATGGCGCTGAGATACGCTGGGTAGAGATTCCAACAGTCTTTTATAAATCAGCAGAGGTTTTAGAAGCAGAAATAAATCGATACCATCCAGATGTTGTGCTTTGTATCGGACAAGCAGGAGGAAGAGCGAGTTTAACTCCTGAGAGAGTTGCTATCAATCAAGATGATGCTAGAATTCCAGATAACCAAGGAAATCAACCGATTGACACTCCCATTCGCCTTGATGGAGAAGCTGCCTACTTTAGCACACTCCCTATCAAAGCAATGATACAAGCCATAAAAGAAGAAGGGCTACCTGCTTCAGTATCCAATACAGCTGGAACCTTTGTTTGCAATCATCTGATGTATCAGGCTCTCTATTTAGCGGATAAGAAATTTCCTAATATGAGGGCAGGTTTTATGCATATTCCCTATATGACAGAACAAGTGGTAAATAAGACTAATACTGCATCCATGTGCTTAAGAGATATTGTCAGAGGTATCGAAGCTGCGATTGGTGCTATCGTGGATCATAAAGATAAAGATTTGAAGTTGGTCGGAGGGACGACTCACTAATGATTCAATTTTCAAATTAAAAAATTTTCTATTTTATTCCTTAAACTCTCTGTCAAGATAAGCATGATAGAGAGTTTTTTCTTGCTAGATTAGGGAATTTCTTGTAAAATAGAAAAAGTGAAAAGAGGTATGGTATGAGCAAAAAAGATAAAAAAATTGAGATTCAATTGTCAGATGCTAAAGTAGTAGTTGGAAAAGATAAGTACGCTGGTTACACATTAACAATTGGAAAAAAGTTAATCGGTGAAATTGCCGAACTAGACAACCAATTTGCAATCATAAAGAATGGAAATGTCGATAGTTTTTACAAGAATCTTGAAAAAGCTGTGGAAATATTGATTGAGAACTATAATTTAGCAAAATAATGCTTGTTTTTTGCAAATTTTCATGATATAATAGTTTTCGTTGATTGTCGGAGAGATAGCGAAGAGGCTAAACGCGGCGGACTGTAAATCCGCTCCTTCGGGTTCGGGGGTTCGAATCCCTCTCTCTCCATATCACTATTGGGGTATAGCCAAGCGGTAAGGCAAGGGACTTTGACTCCCTCATGCGTTGGTTCGAATCCAGCTACCCCAGTTCTTAGGTAATATATTCAAGATAAAAGTAAAAATATCTTAGGGTATTTTATTTTTATAATTGAAAGACGTGAACGATATAAACATGTCCTTGCGGGTGCTTAGGAAAAAAATTATAAGTATGTCAAGTTAAAAAACTTGATTGTTGGAGGATTTTTTAGATGAATGAATTTGAAGATTTGCTAAATAGCGTTAGCCAAGTTGAACCTGGTGATGTTGTTAGTGCTGAAGTATTGACAGTTGATGCTAATCAAGCTAACGTTGCAATCTCTGGAACTGGTGTTGAAGGTGTCTTGACTCTTCGCGAATTGACAAACGATCGCGATGCTGATATCAATGACTTTGTAAAAGTAGGTGAAGTATTTGATGTTCTTGTACTTCGTCAAGTAGTTGGTAAAGATACTGATACAGTAACATACCTTGTATCTAAAAAACGCCTTGAAGCTCGCAAAGCATGGGACAAACTTGTAGGACGCGAAGAAGAAGTTGTTACAGTTAAAGGAACTCGCGCTGTTAAAGGTGGACTTTCAGTAGAATTTGAAGGTTTGCGTGGATTTATCCCAGCTTCAATGTTGGATACTCGTTTCGTACGTAACACTGAGCGTTTTGTAGGTCAAGAATTTGAAGCTAAAATCAAAGAAGTTGATCCTAAAGAAAACCGCTTCATCCTTTCACGTCGTGAAGTTGTAGAAGCAGCTACAGCAGCAGCTCGTGCAGAAGTTTTCGGTAAATTGGCTGCTGGTGATGTAGTAACTGGTAAAGTTGCTCGTATCACAAGCTTCGGTGCTTTCATCGACCTTGGTGGTGTTGATGGATTGGTTCACTTGACTGAATTGTCACACGAACGTAACGTTTCACCAAAATCGGTTGTAACTGTTGGTGAAGAAGTTGAAGTGAAAATCCTTGACCTTAACGAAGAAGAAGGACGTGTATCACTTTCACTTAAAGCAACAACACCTGGACCATGGGATGGCGTTGAGCAAAAATTGGCTAAAGGTGACGTTGTAGAAGGTACAGTTAAACGTTTGACTGACTTCGGTGCATTTGTTGAAGTATTGCCAGGTATCGATGGACTTGTTCACGTATCACAAATTTCACACAAACGTATTGAAAATCCAAAAGAAGCTCTTACAGTTGGTCAAGAAGTTACTGTTAAAGTTCTTGATGTTAATGCTGATGCAGAACGTGTATCACTTTCTATCAAAGCTCTTGAAGAACGTCCAGCTCAAGAAGAAGGACAAAACGAAGAAAAACGTGCTCCACGTCCACGTCGTCCAAAACGTCAAGAAAAACGTGACTTTGAACTTCCTGAAACTCAAACAGGATTCTCAATGGCTGACTTGTTCGGAGACATCGAACTTTAATCAATCAGAACTAATTATAAATCCTTTGTTGTAAAACAAGGGATTTTTCTTTTTTCAACTAGTATTTTTTGATATAATGGATTTATGTTACATTCCGAAAAAGAATCAATTTACCAAATTGTAAATGAACAACTCTCTAGTCTTTTGGAAGGCGAGACCAATGTGTTGGCTAATCTATCAAATGCCAGTGCTCTCTTAAAAATGAACTTTCCTCGTACTGTCTTTGCAGGTTTCTATTTATATGACGGAGATGAGCTTATTTTAGGCCCTTTTCAGGGTGGAGTCTCATGTGTTAGAATTGCGCTTGGAAAAGGAGTTTGTGGAGAGTCAGCGGCTAGCCGTCAAACAGTTATCGTTGGTGATGTCAAGACTTATCCAAACTATATTTCTTGTGATAGTAGTGCTCGTAGCGAGATTGTACTTCCAATGGTAAAAAATGGACAGCTTCTGGGTGTATTAGATTTGGACTCATCTCATGTTGATGATTATGATGAAATGGATCAGAAGTATTTAGAAGAGTTTGTGTCCATTTTACTAGATAAGACAGAATGGAAATTTTCAATGTTTGAGGAGAAAGCATAATGTATCAGGCGCTTTATCGAAAATATAGAAGTCAAAATTTTTCACAGTTAGTGGGCCAGGAAGTTGTTGCTAGAACTCTTAAACAGGCTGTGGAACAGGATAAGATTAGTCACGCCTACCTATTTTCAGGGCCTCGTGGAACTGGTAAGACTAGTGTGGCTAAGATTTTTGCTAAGGCTATGAACTGCCCTAATCAAGTAGGGGGAGAACCTTGTAATAACTGTTATATCTGTCAAGCGGTTACGGATGGAAGTTTAGAAGACGTTATCGAAATGGATGCTGCTTCTAATAATGGGGTGGATGAAATTCGTGATATTCGTGATAAATCAACTTATGCTCCAAGTATAGCTCAGTATAAGGTTTATATCATTGATGAGGTTCATATGCTTTCGACAGGTGCCTTTAATGCCCTTTTGAAAACACTGGAAGAACCAACTCCAAATGTAGTCTTTATTTTGGCAACGACTGAGCTTCATAAAATTCCTGCAACTATTTTGTCTCGTGTTCAACGATTTGAGTTCAAGTCCATTAAGACTCAGGATATTCGAGATCATATCTTCCAGATTTTAGAAAAAGAAGGGATTGATTACGAAACAGAAGCTGTTGAAATTATTGCTCGACGAGCTGAGGGTGGGATGCGGGATGCCTTGTCAATTCTAGACCAGGCATTAAGCTTAACCCAAGAAGCTACATTGACAACAGCAGTCTCAGAAGAAATCACTGGTACCATTAGTTTAAGTGCCTTGGATCATTACGTAGCTGCTTTAGCTCAAAAGGATGTACCGGGAGCCCTTCAAAATCTTGATCTGATTTTTGAGAATGGAAAGAGCATGACACGTTTTGTAGTCGATTTGCTGCAATATCTACGTGATATCTTAATTGTTCAAGCAGGCGGCGAAAATACACATCATAGTGATGCATTTGAGAGAAACTTAGCTCTTCCGCAGGATGTCTTGTTTGAGATGATTAGTCTTGCTACTAGAAGTCTAGCTGATATTAAGGCTAGCCTACAACCTAAAATTTATGCCGAAATGATGACTATTCGTTTAGCAGAAATTGATTCTCAACCAGAACTTTCAGGTGAGGTGGCTGAGGAATTGTCTTCTCTTCGAGAAGAAGTTGCACGATTGAAACAAGCTCTTGCCAATGTTGGTTCTAATCCCAAACAAAATGTTTCTACACCAAGTCGTCCGACTAACAGTAAGTCAATCTATCGTGTAGACCGAAATAAGGTGCAGTCTATTCTTCAAGAAGCAGTAGAAAATCCAGACTTAGCTCGTCAAAACTTAATCCGTCTTCAGAATGCTTGGGGAGAAGTCATTGAAAGCTTATCTGGTCCAGATAAGGCACTCTTGGCTGGTTCTAAACCAGTTGCTGCTAATGAACATCATGCGATTTTGGCTTTCGAATCTAACTTTAATGCTGGTCAGACTATGAAACGCGATAATCTAAACACTATGTTTGGCAATATTCTTAGCCGAGCTGCTGGATTTTCTCCAGAGATTCTTGCTATTTCTATGGAAGAGTGGAAGGAAGTTCGAGCTGCATTTTCAAGCAGAGCTAAAGGTTCTCAAGAGCAAGTCGTGAAGGAAGAGACTGAAGAGTCAATACTTCCTCAAGGGTTTGAATTTTTAGCAGATAAAGTGACGATAACAGAAGACTAAAAGGAATTTGTGGTAGAAGACTATGAACAGACAACAATTCACTATCATGGCCTTATTTACTGCTGCTGAGACTTATTTTTTTAATGAATCCATCATGGAGCAACGGTATATCGTGGCCTTGCTTTGGGCTATTTTGATCCTGAGAAATTTTCGCGTGAGTTATATCATGGGTAAAATTGTGAGCGCTATAGATGATCATTTTCAAGGGAAGAAGTAGCTCCTAGCTTCTAGACAAAATCGAAGCCTTTTAGGCTTTTTTTTGTTATACTATTAAGGTATATTTATTGACATTTTACTGTGTTTTTCTAGGGATTTAAAAAGGTTAAATTTCAGGTAAATACAGTAAAAAGGATGAAAAGAAAGGAACAATCATGTCAGTATTAGAGATCAAAGATCTTCACGTTGAAATTGAAGGAAAAGAAATTTTAAAAGGGGTCAATCTGACTCTTAAAACAGGAGAAATTGCAGCTATCATGGGACCAAATGGTACCGGTAAGTCTACTCTTTCAGCTGCTATTATGGGGAACCCAAACTATGAAGTCACTAAAGGTGAAGTCTTGTTTGACGGTGTAAACATCCTTGAATTGGAAGTGGATGAGCGTGCGCGTATGGGACTCTTCCTTGCCATGCAATATCCATCAGAAATTCCTGGGATTACAAATGCTGAGTTTCTTCGTGCAGCTATGAATGCTGGTAAAGAAGATGATGAGAAGATTTCAGTTCGTGAATTTATCACTAAGTTAGACGAAAAAATGGAATTGCTCAACATGAAAGAAGAAATGGCAGAGCGTTACCTCAATGAAGGTTTCTCAGGTGGTGAGAAAAAACGTAACGAAATTCTTCAACTCTTGATGTTGGAACCAACTTTCGCCCTCTTAGATGAGATTGACTCTGGTCTTGATATTGATGCCCTTAAAGTTGTCTCTAAAGGTGTGAATGCTATGCGTGGTGAAGGTTTTGGTGCTATGATCATTACTCACTACCAACGTCTTTTGAACTATATCACACCAGATGTGGTACACGTTATGATGGAAGGTCGTGTTGTTCTTTCTGGTGGTCCAGAATTGGCTGCACGCTTGGAGCGTGAAGGATACGCGAAACTAGCTGAAGAACTTGGCTATGACTACAAGGAAGAATTGTAATTCCCTCGTATCTTTTAGGAGAAGTAAATGACTAAAGAAACTATTAAACTTTTTTCAGAAATGCACGCTGAACCAAGCTGGTTGTCAGACCTCCGTCAAAAAGCTTTTGATAAGATTGAGAGTTTGGAATTGCCAGTCATTGAGCGTGTAAAATTTCATCGTTGGAACCTGGGTGATGGAACGATTACGGAGAATGAACCAACAGCAAATATTCCAGATTTTACAGCTATTGACAATCAGTTGAAATTGGTACAATTAGGTACTCAAACAGTCTTTGAGCAAATCCCAGTTGAGTTGGCTGAACAAGGAGTAGTCTTTACAGACTTCCATTCGGCTTTAGAAGAAATTCCAGAACTCGTAGAAGAATTTTTCATGTCATCAGTAAAATACGACGATGACAAATTGGCAGCCTACCACACAGCTTACTTTAATAGTGGTGCTGTTCTCTATATTCCAGACAATGTCGAAATCACAGAACCAATCGAAGGAATTTTCTACCAAGATAGTGATAGTGATGTGCCATTTAACAAGCATATTCTGATCATTGCAGGTAAAAACTCTAAAATCAGCTACCTCGAACGTTTAGAATCACGCGGTGAGGGTAGCGCTAAGGCGACTGCTAATATCACTGTTGAAGTGATTGCACGTTCTGGTGCTCAAGTGAAATTTGCTGCGATTGACCGTCTAGGTGAAAACGTCACTGCTTACATTAGCCGTCGTGGTAAATTAGGCAACGATGCAAGTATTGACTGGGCTATCGGTGTCATGAACGAAGGAAATGTTGTTGCTGACTTTGATAGTGACCTACTTGGAAATGGTAGCCATGCAGACCTCAAGGTCGTAGCTCTTTCAAGTGGTCGTCAGGTGCAAGGGATTGATACTCGAGTAACTAACTATGGTTGCAACTCTATTGGTAATATCCTTCAACATGGAGTAATTCTTGAAAAAGCAACTTTGACCTTCAATGGTATTGGCCACATCATCAAGGGTGCTAAGGGAGCAGATGCCCAACAAGAAAGCCGTGTTCTCATGCTTTCTGACCAAGCGCGTTCAGATGCTAACCCAATTCTTTTGATTGATGAAAATGATGTCACTGCAGGGCATGCAGCGTCTATCGGACAAGTGGATCCAGAAGATATGTACTACCTTATGAGCCGTGGGCTGGACAAAGCCACTGCAGAACGTTTGGTTGTTCGTGGTTTCCTTGGATCCGTTATCGTTGAGATTCCAGTCAAAGAAGTTCGTGATGAAATGATTGCGACGATCGAAGAAAAATTGTCAAAACGCTAAGGGGAAGCCTATGTTAGATGCAGAAGCTATTCGCAAGGATTTTCCAATTTTAGATCAGATTGTCAATGACGAACCTCTGGTTTATTTGGATAATGCTGCGACGACACAAAAACCACTAGCTGTTCTGGAAGCCATTAACCGCTACTATGAACAGGATAATGCAAATGTTCACCGAGGGGTTCACACCTTAGCAGAGCGTGCGACAGCATCTTATGAAGCTGCTCGTGAAACCATTGGTAAGTTTATCAACGCAGGTTCGACAAAGGAACTACTCTTCACTAGAGGAACTACGACTAGTCTCAACTGGGTGGCACGTTTCGCTGAGGAAATCTTGACTGAGGGAGATCAGGTCTTGATTTCAGTCATGGAACACCATTCCAATATTATTCCATGGCAGGAAGCTTGCCGAAAGACTGGGGCAGAGCTTGTTTATGTCTATCTCAAAGATGGAGCTCTGGATATGGGTGACTTGCGTACTAAATTGACTGACAAAGTTAAATTTGTTTCACTAGCTCACGCATCAAACGTTCTTGGAGTGGTTAATCCTATCAAAGAAATCACGCAAATGGCTCACCAAGTTGGAGCTATTATGGTGGTGGATGGTGCTCAGTCTACGCCTCATATGAAGATTAATGTCCAGGACTTGGATGTTGACTTCTTTGCCTTTTCAGGTCACAAGATGGCTGGTCCGACTGGTATTGGTGTTCTTTACGGTAAAGAAAAATATCTGGAGCAAATGTCACCAGTTGAATTTGGTGGCGAGATGATTGATTTCGTCTATGAGCAATCTGCTAGCTGGAAGGAGTTGCCTTGGAAATTCGAGGCTGGAACTCCTAACATGGCTGGTGCAATCGGACTTGCAGCTGCCGTGGATTATCTTGAAAACATTGGCATGGATACCATTGAAGCCCATGAACAAGAACTTATTGCATACGTCTTTCCAAAGTTGCAAGAAATTGAAGGTTTGACCATTTACGGTTCGCAAGATTTGGCTCAACGTTCAGGTGTCATTGCCTTTAACCTAGGTGACCTTCATCCTCACGACCTCGCGACTGCTCTGGATTATGAAGGAGTGGCAGTTCGTGCGGGTCACCATTGTGCGCAACCTCTGCTTCAATATTTGGACGTCCCAGCAACAGCTCGTGCAAGTTTTTATATCTACAATACCAAGGCAGATTGCGATAAACTAGTCGATGCCTTACTAAAGACAAAGGAGTTTTTCAATGGCACTTTCTAAACTAGATAGCCTCTATATGGCAGTGGTAGCAGACCATTCGAAAAATCCCCATCATCAAGGAAAGTTAGAAGATGCTGAACAAATCAGTCTCAACAATCCGACCTGCGGTGATGTCATCAATCTCTCTGTTAAGTTTGATGCAGAAGATCGTTTGGAAGATATTGCTTTTCTAAACTCAGGCTGTACCATTTCAACGGCCTCTGCTAGTATGATGACGGATGCAGTTTTAGGTAAGACAAAGCAAGAGATATTAGAATTAGCAACCATTTTTTCTGAAATGGTTCAAGGGCAAAAAGATGACAGACAAGATAGTCTCGGCGACGCAGCTTTCTTGTCAGGTGTTGCTAAATTCCCTCAGCGAATCAAGTGTGCAACCCTAGCTTGGAATGCCCTTAAGAAAACAATTGAAAATCAAGATAATAAGTAAGACAAGTTTCTTTTGTCTTATAAATCAATAGAAATGAAGAATGAAAGAAAGGATATTATGGCTGAAGAAAGAGTAGAACCAAAACCAATCGATCTTGGTGAATATAAATTTGGTTTCCATGATGATGTGGAACCAATCTTATCAACAGGTAAAGGATTGAACGAAGGGGTTATTCGGGAATTATCCGCTGCTAAGGGTGAGCCTGAGTGGATGTTAGAATTTCGATTAAAATCTTACGAAACCTTTATGAAAATGCCCATGCAAACTTGGGGAGCAGATTTGTCAGAGATTGACTTTGATGACTTGATCTACTACCAAAAACCATCTGATAAACCAGCTCGTTCCTGGGATGATGTACCTGAAAAGATTAAAGAAACCTTTGAACGTATCGGTATTCCAGAAGCTGAACGTGCTTATCTAGCTGGAGCTTCTGCCCAGTATGAGTCAGAAGTGGTTTACCATAACATGAAGGAAGAATTTGAGAAGTTAGGTATCATCTTTACAGATACAGATTCTGCCCTCAAGGAATACCCAGACTTGTTTAAACAATACTTTGCTAAGTTGGTACCGCCGACAGATAACAAGTTAGCAGCCTTAAACTCAGCAGTATGGTCAGGTGGAACCTTCATCTATGTACCAAAAGGTGTCAAGGTAGATATTCCTCTTCAAACCTACTTCCGTATAAACAATGAAAATACAGGTCAGTTTGAACGTACCTTGATCATCGTTGATGAGGGAGCAAGTGTCCACTACGTAGAAGGATGTACAGCGCCAACTTATTCAAGCAACAGCTTGCACGCCGCCATTGTAGAAATCTTTGCTTTAGATGGAGCTTACATGCGCTATACAACTATCCAAAACTGGTCTGACAACGTTTATAACTTGGTAACCAAACGTGCTAAAGCTTTGAAAGATGCGACTGTTGAGTGGATTGATGGAAACTTGGGTGCAAAAACGACTATGAAATATCCATCTGTTTACCTAGATGGAGAAGGAGCGCGTGGTACCATGCTTTCGATTGCCTTTGCTAATGCTGGACAGCATCAGGACACTGGTGCTAAGATGATTCACAATGCTCCACATACTAGTTCATCTATCGTGTCTAAGTCTATTGCCAAAGGTGGAGGTAAGGTAGACTACCGTGGACAAGTAACCTTTAATAAAAACTCTAAGAAATCTGTTTCTCACATCGAGTGTGACACCATTATCATGGATGACTTGTCAGCATCAGATACCATTCCATTTAATGAAATTCATAACTCGCAAGTTGCTCTTGAGCACGAAGCCAAGGTATCTAAGATTTCAGAAGAGCAACTCTATTACCTTATGAGCCGTGGTCTGTCAGAATCTGAAGCAACTGAGATGATTGTCATGGGATTTGTAGAGCCATTTACAAAAGAACTTCCAATGGAATACGCAGTTGAGCTTAACCGCTTGATTAGCTATGAAATGGAAGGGTCAGTTGGATAAAACCCAAAAGGAGAAGCAAATGGGATTCTTAAAAAAATTATTTGGTAATATCGAGAAAGCGAATAAAGGCGAAATTTCTGCCGAGGAAATTGTCCCACCTTTCACAATTGATTTAGTAGAAGAAGCTGATGATTATTGGAGACAAATGGAACAAAACCTCTTGATAAACGCTGTCAAGGCTGTTGGTGGTCTAGAGGCAGTAGAACGTGCTTTTGTTCTTACCAATTTTAAGAAAAATCAAGAAACCTTTGAACTCTTTTATCAGGTAGATGGTCAATTACTTTCTTGGCGAGAGATGGACGCAAGTGTTGTAGATAAAATCAGCTATCAACTTCTTCCACAAGCATCAGAAGTTGCCCAAGCAGTAAATGAGAATTATGAAGAGGCTAATGTACCGGTAATCGACTATGCTATGCTTCAGTTTGAAACTGCAACCATGGCTTGGTTTGGACGGAAGCTTACAACAGCTTCTCCTGAAGCCAAATTGACTTTTGAAGAATTGGTATCTGGTTGGCGCGCTATTTTGGAAAAAGAAGTACCAAATCGTCCATTAGATAGTGACCGTCCTTTCCCATACTACGAAGTATAATAACTGTTGAATTTTAACTATAAATAAAAACTGAGCAAATATCGAATTTGTTCAGTTTTTTTAGATACAATTTTATAAATATTCACAAAATACATTATCTGTGGTAAAATAAAACAATTATTGTTAGTGGAGATCAAGAATGAATATTTTTAGAACAAAAGACTTCAGTCTAAGTAAAACAGAAATGCATCGTCATTTGAAATTATGGGATTTAATTCTTTTAGGAATTGGGGCCATGGTGGGAACTGGTATTTTTACCATTACAGGAACAGCTGCAGCAACACTTGCAGGACCTGCTCTTGTGGTATCTATCGTGATTTCTGCGTTCTGTGTGTCCTTATCTGCTCTCTTTTTTGCAGAATTTGCTTCTCGTGTTCCTGCAACGGGTGGAGTATATAGTTATTTATATGCAATTTTGGGAGAATTTCCAGCCTGGATTGCAGGTTGGCTGACTATCATGGAATTTATGACAGCTGTTTCTGGTGTCGCTTCAGGTTGGGCGGCCTATTTTAAGGGGTTGCTTAGCCATTATGGAATCTCAATGCCTCAAGCCTTAAATGGAACCTTTAATCCAGAGCAAGGGACATATATCGACCTCCTGCCAATTCTAGTTCTAGTACTTGTTACGGGACTGGTCTTATTGAATTCGAAGGCTGCGCTTCGATTTAATTCCATTCTAGTAGTTTTAAAATTCTCTGCTCTTGCTTTATTCATCTTAGTTGGAATTTGGTACATTAAACCTGAAAATTGGTCAGACTTTGCACCTTTTGGTTTTGGTAAGATATATGGAGGTAGCTCTGGTATTATGGCAGGAGCTTCTCTTATGTTCTTTGGTTTCCTAGGTTTTGAGTCCATTTCTATGGCAGTTGATGAAATTCAAAATCCACAAAAGAACGTTCCTCGTGGTATTGTTTTATCCTTGATCATTGTAACTATTCTCTATGCCATGGTTACCTTGATATTAACTGGTATCGTTCACTATAGTAAGCTCAATGTTGATGATGCAGTGGCTTTTGCTCTTAGAAGCATTGGTATTGGTTGGGCAGCTAATTATGTTTCTCTGGTTGCTATTTTTACTTTGATTACAGTATGTATTTCAATGACCTATGCCTTGTCTCGAATGATTTATAGCTTGGCCCGCGATGGACTATTGCCTCAAAGTTTCAAACAAGTAACCAAGACCAGTCGTGTTCCTAAGAATGCAACCGTCTTGACAGGTGCAGTTTCAGCGATTGCAGCTGGAATCTTTCCTCTATCAAGTATCGCAGCCTTTCTAAACATCTGTACTTTAGCCTATCTCATTCTCTTAGCTTATGGGATAATTAAATTAAGAAAAGACAAGGGAGAACCTAAAGAGGGAGAATTTAAAACGCCCTTGGTTCCTTTTCTACCAATCTTATCGATTCTGATTTGTCTATCCTTTATGCTTCAATATACTCTTGAAACTTGGATAGCATTTGTATTAGCCCTAGTAGTAGGAGTTATTACTTACTTTACTTATGGCTATAAAAACTCTACACTATCAAAAAATCAATAAAGAAAAAATCGCGATTTCTCGCGATTTTTTATAATTTTTCATTTACAAAACGAACGAAACGATTCCACCATACTTTTAAGAAGAAGGCTTTTTCAACATTCTTTTCAGCGACCATTTCAAAGGTCGGCTTGTCAGTGGTAATATAACCTTGACCGACTAAGTCCTTGTCCTCATAGGTCAGATGTCCAACGACCGTACCTGCTTCTAGAGGAGCAACATGCTCAGTAGCATTAGGTGTGTATGTAACACTTGATTCCGCTCGACTACCAAGACGTTGAACAATTTTTATATCTTCTTTAGCGACTGCTGTAACCGTGTCTTGCTTCCCGTCATAAACTGGAGATTTGCTATCTTGGTAACTTTCCCCCTGCTTAACGATTGTTTGAAGAGCAAAATTAGATGAGATATAGTCCAGAAGAGCTGAAGTTGCTGTGAAACGAGCGTAAGGATTGGTATCTTGGTTGTCAGCGTTAAGGACAACTGTAATAATACGCATTCCTTTTTCTACAGTTGTTCCGACAAAGGATGCTCCAGCCTTATCAGTAGTTCCAGTTTTTAGGCCGTCAATTCCCCCACGGTAGGCAGGCATACCATCTAACATTGAGTTTGTAGAATGAATAGTCATTCCTGCAAAAGTGGAAGAAGGTTTCTTCGTGATTTCTAAAACCTGAGGATATTTGAGGATAAGATTACGAGCGACAACAGCAACATCATAGGCGCTCATCTTATTTTCGTCATCTTTCTTAGAACCAGGATAGATATTATTCCCAAGAGTTTCATTATTTAGACCAGTTGTATTGACGAGGGTAGCATCTTGAATTCCCCATTCAAGAAGTTTAGCCTTCATCATATCAACAAAGTCTTTTTCTGATCCAGCAACCTTTTCTGCCAACGCGATAGCTGCACTATTGGCACTAGATACCAATGTTGCTTCTAGCAACTCTTCAACAGTGTAGTTACGAGCTTCCATAGGAACGTTACTTGCTTCGGAGTTGGTTGTGAGCTGGTAGGGGTAATCTGAAATTTCCACTGGGGTAGAAAGAGTGATTTTGCCTTGCTCTAGAGCTTCATATACTAGGTAAACGGTAAGTAGTTTACTGATAGAGGCAATTTCAACCGGTTGGGTCGCATCTTTTTCATACAAAATCTTACCACTGTTAGCCTCAACAGCGATGGCGTGTTTTGCTGCGACATCAAAATCCTGAGCAAAAACAGTAGTAGCAGAACCAAATGAAATAAGCGTGATTAATGTTAAAAATAATTTCTTCATAGTAACTTTATTCTATCATAAAGACAAAAAATATTCTTGTTTTTATAATGTAGGTTATCAATCTTTTTGGAAATATGGTAAAATAGGAAAAAGAGGAGGTGGCTTATGTTTCGGAGAAATAAACTATTCTTCTGGACCACTGAGATATTATTAATAACCCTTATTTTCTACTTATGGCGAGAAATGGGTGCTATTATTACACCATTTGTAAGTGTCGTAAATACAATCATGATTCCCTTCTTATTGGGAGGATTTCTCTACTACTTAACAAATCCAATCGTTATCTTTTTAGAGAAGGAATGTCGCATTAATCGAATCATTGGGATTTTGTTAACACTTTGTGTTCTCTTTGGAACCATAGTGATAGCTGTCGTCTATCTCTTGCCTATTTTAATCAATCAGTTGAGTAGCTTGATTAATTCTAGCCAAGATATCTATTCTCGAATCCAAGATTTAGTGATAGAATTATCGAAATATCCTACTTTCCAAGAGCTAGATATTCAACAAACAATCCAACAATTAAATCTTTCTTATGTCGATATTTTACAAAATATCTTAAATAGTGTGACAAATAGTGTGGGAAGTGTCCTTTCAGCTTTGGTAAGCACTGTTTTAATTATCATTATGACACCGGTTTTCTTGATTTATTTCCTTTTAGATGGTCATAAATTCTTACCGATGCTAGAAAGAACTATTTTAAAGCGAGACAAACTCAATATATCTGGTTTAATAACAAACTTGAATGAGACCATTTCCCGTTACATAAGTGGAGTATCAATCGATGCATTTATTATCGGGTGTTTGGCTTTTATCGGTTATAGTGTGATTGGCTTAAAATATGCTTTAGTTTTTGCTATTTTCTCAGGTTTAGCAAATTTGATTCCTTATGTTGGACCGAGTATTGGACTAATTCCGATGATTATTTCAAATCTGTTTACGGATCCTCAAAAGATGATTATAGCAGTTATCTATATGCTGATTATCCAACAAGTAGACGGGAATATCCTATACCCTCGTATTGTTGGCGGAGTCATGAAAGTTCATCCGATTACAATTCTCGTGCTATTATTGTTGTCAAGTAATATCTATGGTGTCGTAGGTATGATCGTTGCCGTTCCTACCTACTCAATTCTCAAAGAAATATCCAAATTCCTAGTCCGACTTTATGAAAAACATAAAGAAGTACAAGAAGTGGGAGAAAAATAAAGAGTTTAAAAAGAAACGGATTCATCCGTTTCTTTTTTTATCAATAAATCGACAACTTATAGTAAGAATAAGAATAATTAATAAAAACTTTGTAAAACACTTGCAATTTAGCTAAAATTTGATAAAATAGTAAGGAAAGTTAGACTGTATTGCCTACTGTCTATCTATAAAATATATTTTATTGGAGGCTTTTACTCAAATGGCAAAAGAAAAATACGATCGTAGTAAACCACACGTTAACATTGGTACTATCGGACACGTTGACCACGGTAAAACTACCCTAACTGCAGCTATCACAACTGTTTTGGCACGTCGCTTGCCTTCAGCAGTTAACCAACCTAAAGACTATGCGTCTATCGATGCTGCTCCAGAAGAACGCGAACGCGGTATCACTATCAACACTGCGCACGTTGAGTACGAAACTGAAAAACGTCACTATGCTCACATCGACGCTCCAGGACACGCGGACTACGTTAAAAACATGATCACTGGTGCCGCTCAAATGGACGGAGCTATCCTTGTAGTAGCTTCAACTGACGGACCAATGCCACAAACTCGTGAGCACATCCTTCTTTCACGTCAGGTTGGTGTTAAACACCTTATCGTCTTCATGAACAAGATCGACTTGGTTGACGACGAAGAATTGCTTGAATTGGTTGAAATGGAAATCCGTGACCTTCTTTCAGAATACGACTTCCCAGGTGACGATCTTCCAGTTATCCAAGGTTCAGCTCTTAAAGCTCTTGAAGGTGACTCTAAATACGAAGACATCATCATGGAATTGATGAACACTGTTGATGAGTACATTCCAGAACCAGAACGTGACACTGACAAACCATTGCTTCTTCCAGTCGAGGACGTATTCTCAATCACTGGACGTGGTACAGTTGCTTCAGGACGTATCGACCGTGGTACTGTTCGTGTCAACGACGAAATCGAAATCGTTGGTATCAAAGAAGAAACTTCAAAAGCAGTTGTTACTGGTGTTGAAATGTTCCGTAAACAACTTGACGAAGGTCTTGCAGGAGATAACGTAGGTGTCCTTCTTCGTGGTGTTCAACGTGACGAAATCGAACGTGGACAAGTTATCGCTAAACCAGGTTCAATCAACCCACACACTAAATTCAAAGGTGAAGTTTACATCCTTACTAAAGAAGAAGGTGGACGTCACACTCCATTCTTCAACAACTACCGCCCACAATTCTACTTCCGTACTACTGACGTTACAGGTTCAATCGAACTTCCAGCAGGTACTGAAATGGTAATGCCAGGTGATAACGTGACAATCGACGTTGAGTTGATCCACCCAATCGCCGTAGAACAAGGTACTACATTCTCTATCCGTGAGGGTGGACGTACTGTTGGTTCAGGTATGGTTACAGAAATCGAAGCTTAATTCGATTTAGTTCCCAGAAGAACAATTATTTAAGTCAGACATTAAAAGAATCTTGCTATGCAAGGTTCTTTTTTTCTAGTTATACAAAGACAAAATAAGACAGTATGGTAGTTGATTACGAATATATAAACTTAATTAAATATTTATCTTATTTATTAACGAATGTATTTCCTAGTTTTTCAGAATAAATTTTTATTAGGTTAAAAAGCTTTTCACAAATGCCTGTTTTTTTGATAGAATAGAAGGAAGAAAAAAAGAAATGAGTTCGTCATGTCAAAAGGATTTTTAGTCTCTTTAGAGGGGCCAGAGGGAGCTGGTAAAACGAGTGTGCTTGAAGCTATCCTCCCTTTGTTAGAAGAAAAGAATATTGAGTTTTTAACAACACGTGAGCCAGGTGGTGTTTTGATTGGTGAGAAGATTCGAGAAGTCATTTTAGATCCTAGTCATACTCAGATGGATCCAAAGACAGAGTTGCTTCTCTATATTGCAAGTCGTAGACAGCACCTAGTAGAGAAGGTCTTGCCAGCACTTGCAGCTGGAAAATTGGTCATCATGGATCGTTTTATTGATAGTTCAGTTGCTTATCAAGGCTTTGGTCGTGGTTTGGATATTGAAGCTATTGACTGGCTCAATCAATTTGCGACAGATGGTCTTAAACCAGATTTGACACTTTATTTTGATATTGAAGTGGAGAAGGGGCTTGAAAGAATCGCGGCAAACAGCGATCGCGAAGTCAATCGTTTAGATTTGGAAGGTTTAGACCTGCACAGAAAAGTTCGTCAAGGCTATCTTTCCCTTCTTGAAAAAGAAGGTGAGCGTATTGTTAAAATCGATGCTAGTTTACCACTAAATCAAGTGGTTGAAAATACTAAACAAGTTTTATATGACAGAATGGGGCTGACTGAATGAATCAAGAGCAATTAAGAGCTTGTCAACCCCAGCAATTTGAACGTTTTGTTCACATCTTAGAACAAAGACAGCTGAATCATGCCTATCTCTTTTCAGGGTATTTCGGAAGCATGGAGATGGCCTTATTTATGTCTAAGAGTTTGTTCTGTACAGAAAAGCAGGGTGTCTTACCTTGCGAGTCTTGCCGAAATTGTAAGTTGATTGATCAGGAAGAATTTCCTGATGTCACCATTATTCGTCCGATGAATCAAATCATTAAAACGGAACGAATCCAAGATTTAGTTGGCCAGTTTTCTCAATCAGGAATCGAAAATCAACGTCAGGTTTTTATCATTGATCAAGCAGAAAAAATGCATGCCAATGCCGCCAATTCACTACTAAAGGTCATTGAAGAACCGCAAAGTGAAACCTATATTTTCTTCTTAACCAATGATCAAGAGCAGATTTTACCAACTATCCGAAGTCGGACTCAAATTTTCCAATTTCAGAAACAAACTGAAAATCTTATGGTCGAGTTGGAAAAAGTAGGTTTGGTCAAAAATAAAGCAAGGCTTTTAGCGGAGTTTAGTCAATCGCAAGCAGAAGCCGAAAAACTGATAAATCAAACAAGTTTTTGGACTCTACTTGAAGAAAGTGAACGATTCTATTCTTGGTTAGATGCTGGGAAAAAGGAATCTTATTTACAAGTCTCAAAATTAGCTAGCTTAGCAGATGACAAAGAAAAACAAGACCAAGTCTTTAGAATTTTAGAAGTTTTAGCAGGCCAAGAGATTCAAAAAAATGTAGCACGTACAGTATTGCAAAACCTTCTCGAAGCCAGAAAAATGTGGAAAGCCAATGTGTCTTTCCAGAATTCTTTGGAATACCTAGTTTTACAATAAAATGAACATGAAAACAGAAAAAGAAAGGGCTGTTCATGAACAAGAAAGAATTATTTGATGCCTTAGATGATTTTTCTCAACAGTTGTTGGCAACCTTGGCAGATGTCGAAGCCATCAAAAAAAATCTCAAGAGTGTTGTAGAAGAGAATACAGCTCTTCGTTTAGAGAACGATAAACTGAGAGAGCGCTTGAGTGAGGAAGAAGAAACAGCTTCAACGAAGACAAAGCATGTTAGAGAAAACGTGAGCCGAATCTATGACGACGGTTTTCATGTGTGTCGCGACTTTTATGGCCAACGTCGTGAACAAGATGCAGAATGTATGTTTTGTGATGAATTGTTGTTTAGGGAGTAAGCATGCAGATTCAAAAAAGTTTTAAAGGGCAGTCACCATATGGTAAGTTATATCTTGTTGCAACGCCGATTGGGAATCTAGAAGATATGACCTTTCGTGCTATTCAGACTTTGAAAGAAGTTGATTGGATTGCTGCCGAGGATACTCGTAATACCGGTCTATTGCTGAAGCATTTCGATATTTCAACCAAACAAATCAGTTTTCATGAGCACAATGCCAAGGAAAAAATTCCTGATTTGATTGGTTTCCTGAAAGCAGGACAAAGTATTGCTCAGGTTTCTGACGCGGGTCTGCCTAGTATCTCGGACCCTGGGCATGATTTGGTTAAGGCGGCAATTGAAGAAGATATAGCAGTTGTCACAGTTCCAGGTGCTAGCGCAGGAATTTCTGCCTTGATTGCCAGTGGTTTAGCTCCACAACCTCATATTTTCTATGGATTCTTACCTCGAAAATCGGGACAACAAAAGCAATTTTTCGAATCAAAAAAAGATTATCCTGAGACCCAGATTTTCTATGAATCTCCACATCGTGTGGCTGATACGCTAGAAAATATGCTAGCAGTTTATGGTGACCGTCCAGTAGCTCTAGTTCGAGAATTGACTAAGATTTATGAAGAATACCAACGGGGGAAAATCACTGAGTTGCTTGAAAGTATCTCTGAAACACCGCTCAAGGGCGAGTGTCTTCTCATCGTAGAAGGTGCTAGTCTAGAAGTTGAAGATAAGGATGAAGAAGATTTATTCTCTGAAATACAAAATCGTATCCAAGAAGGTGTTAAGAAAAATCAAGCCATTAAGGAAGTCGCTAAGATTTATCAGTGGAACAAAAGTCAGCTCTACGCTGCCTACCACGAATGGGAAGAGAATCAATCTAATGACTAAACAGGGAAGTTTTCCTTCTTCCCTTTTTTTGTTATACTAGTAAAAGAAAAATTAGAAAGATTTGTGGGTGTCAAACAGTCCAGTGGCTTGTTTTTATTTGGACCTAGGTTCCACCCAAAGAGGTATTAGTGTCATGTCTCAATCTTATATCAATGTTATCGGTGCTGGATTGGCGGGTTCTGAAGCAGCCTACCAAATCGCAGAGCGTGGTATTCCAGTTAAACTCTATGAAATGCGTGGTGTCAAATCAACACCTCAGCATAAAACAGATAATTTTGCAGAATTAGTGTGTTCCAACTCATTACGAGGGGATGCTCTTACAAATGCTGTCGGGCTCCTCAAGGAAGAAATGCGTCGTCTTGGTTCTGTGATTTTAGAATCAGCAGAAGCAACGCGGGTTCCTGCTGGTGGTGCTCTCGCGGTTGACCGTGACGGTTTTTCTCAAATGGTTACTGAAAAAATTGCCAATCATCCCTTGATTGAGATCGTTCGTGACGAAATCACAGAATTGCCAACAGATGCTATTACAGTTGTAGCGACTGGTCCTTTAACTAGCGATGCCCTGGCTGAGAAAATTCATTCTCTTAATGGTGGTGACGGTTTTTATTTCTACGATGCGGCAGCGCCTATTATCGACGTCAACACTATCGATATGAGCAAGGTCTATCTCAAGTCTCGTTATGACAAGGGAGAAGCTGCCTACCTCAATGCTCCGATGACCAAGCAAGAGTTTATGGATTTCCATGAAGCCTTGGTCAATGCGGAAGATGCACCCCTTAATTCTTTTGAAAAAGAGAAGTACTTTGAAGGCTGTATGCCAATTGAAGTTATGGCTAAACGTGGCATTAAAACCATGCTTTATGGCCCTATGAAACCAGTTGGTCTAGAATATCCAGAAGACTATAAAGGGCCTCGTGATGGCGACTTTAAAACACCGTATGCAGTTGTTCAGCTTCGTCAGGACAATGCGGCTGGAAGTCTTTATAACATCGTTGGTTTCCAAACTCACCTCAAATGGGGAGAACAAAAACGTGTATTCCAAATGATTCCAGGTCTTGAAAATGCTGAGTTTGTTCGCTATGGCGTCATGCATCGTAATTCCTATATGGATTCGCCAAATCTTCTTGAGCAAACATACCGTTCTAAGAAACAGCCAAATCTCTTCTTTGCTGGTCAGATGACTGGTGTAGAGGGCTACGTTGAGTCAGCTGCTTCAGGATTGGTTGCGGGGATAAACGCTGCTCGTCTTTTCAAGGGAGAAAGCGAGGCTATTTTCCCAGAGACTACAGCAATCGGTAGTTTAGCTCATTATATCACTCATGCTGATAGCAAGCATTTCCAACCCATGAATGTCAACTTCGGGATTATCAAGGAGTTAGAAGGTGAGCGTATTCGTGATAAAAAGGCTCGTTATGAGAAAATTGCAGAACGTGCCTTATCTGATTTAGAGAAATTTTTATCTATCTAAATTTTTTGAAAGAATTGTTCATGATACTATAAAAATCCTTGAAATTGTGATAAAATAGGTAGGATGAAAAAAGGAGAGAGAAAATGGTAGAACCTAAGTATAAACGTATCTTAATCAAGCTATCTGGTGAAGCCCTTGCTGGCGAACGTGGTGTCGGTATTGATATCAAAACCGTCCAAAGTATGGCCCAAGAAATCAAGGAAGTTCACGAGCTAGGAATTGAAATCGCCTTGGTTATCGGTGGTGGAAACCTTTGGCGTGGAGAACCTGCAGCAGAAGCTGGTATGGATCGCGTTCAAGCGGATTACACTGGAATGCTTGGGACAGTCATGAATGCTCTTGTGATGGCAGATTCATTGCAACAAGCTGGTGTTGATACTCGTGTACAAACAGCTATTGCCATGCAACAAGTAGCAGAGCCTTATATTCGTGGACGTGCCCTTCGCCACCTTGAAAAAGGACGTATCGTTATCTTTGGCGCGGGAATTGGTTCACCTTACTTCTCTACAGATACAACAGCCGCTCTTCGTGCAGCTGAGATTGAAGCGGACGCTATTTTGATGGCTAAGAATGGTGTAGACGGTGTCTACAATGCAGATCCTAAGAAAGATAAAACGGCTGTTAAATTTGAAGAATTGACTCACCGTGATGTTATTAATAAAGGACTCCGTATCATGGATTCAACAGCTTCAACTCTATCTATGGATAACGATATTGACTTGGTAGTCTTTAATATGAACCAACCGGGCAATATCAAACGTGTTGTATTTGGTGAAAATATCGGAACAACAGTTTCAAACAATATCGAAGAAAAGGAATAAGAAAAATTATGGCTAACGCAATTGTAGAAAAAGCTAAAGAGAGAATGACTCAATCTCACCACTCACTTGCGCGTGAGTTTGGTGGTATCCGTGCAGGTCGTGCTAACGCTAGCTTGCTTGACCGTATTACTGTTGAATACTATGGTGTCGAAACACCTCTTAACCAAATCGCTTCTATCACAATTCCTGAAGCGCGTGTCTTGTTGGTAACACCATTTGATAAATCTTCATTGAAGGATATCGAGCGTGCTTTGAACGCTTCAGATCTTGGTATTACACCAGCTAACGATGGTTCTGTTATTCGCTTGGTAATCCCAGCTCTTACAGAAGAAACTCGTCGCGACCTCGCTAAAGAAGTGAAAAAAGTTGGTGAAAATGCTAAAGTAGCGATTCGTAATATTCGTCGTGATGCTATGGATGAAGCTAAAAAACAAGAAAAAGCTAAAGAAATCACTGAAGATGAATTGAAGACTCTTGAAAAAGATATTCAAAAAGCGACAGACGATGCTGTTAAACACATCGACGATATGACTGCCAATAAAGAAAAAGAAATCTTGGAAGTCTAAGAAATAAACAGAAAAACTCAGTTGGCATTGCTGGCTGAGTTTTATTCGAAAGAAGGAAACATGAATACAAATCTTGCAAGTTTTATCGTTGGACTTATCATCGATGAAAATGACCGTTTTTACTTTGTTCAAAAGGATGGTCAAACATACGCTCTTGCTAAGGAAGAAGGTCAGCATACAGTTGGTGATACGGTCAAAGGTTTTGCATACACAGACATGAAGCAAAAATTGAGATTAACAACCCTAGAAGTGACTGCAAGTCAGGACCAATTTGGTTGGGGAACTGTCACAGAAGTGCGTAAGGACTTGGGTGTTTTTGTTGATACAGGGCTTCCTGACAAGGGAATCGTTGTGTCACTGGATATCCTACCTGAACTGAAAGAGCTTTGGCCTAAGAAGGGCGATAAACTTTATATTCGTCTAGAAGTAGACAAGAAAGATCGTATCTGGGGAGTTTTGGCTTATCAGGAAGACTTCCAACGTTTGGCACGTCCAGCATATAACAACATGCAAAATCAGAACTGGCCTGCAATCGTTTATCGTCTTAAGTTATCAGGAACTTTTGTCTATCTACCAGAAAACAACATGCTTGGATTTATCCATCCAAGTGAGCGCTATGCAGAGCCACGTTTGGGGCAAGTGTTAGATGTGCGTGTCATTGGTTTCCGTGAAGTTGACCGAACTCTTAATCTATCACTAAAACCTCGCTCTTTTGAGATGTTAGAAAACGATGCACAAATGATTCTGACTTACTTGGAAAGTAATGGTGGATTTATGACCTTAAATGATAAATCTTCACCAGATGACATTAAGGCTACCTTTGGTATCTCAAAAGGTCAGTTTAAAAAAGCGCTTGGTGGTTTAATGAAAGCTGGAAAGATTAAACAAGACCAATTTGGTACAGAGTTAATTTAGGGAGGCTTATGCGAAAATCATTTTATACTTGGCTTATGACAGAGCGTAATCCTAAAAGTAATAGTCCCAAAGCAATTTTAGCGGATCTTGCCTTTGAGGAGTCAGCCTTCCCAAAACATACGGATGATTTCGATCAGGTGAGTCGATTTTTAGAAGAACATGCTAGTTTTTCCTTTAATATGGGAGACTTCGATCGTATCTGGCAGGAATATTTAGAACATTAAAGATACCATAGGTGTTAGGGATAGCAATTTCTAATTGCCTTTGCTATAATAAAAAGAAATTAAAGAGTTAGAGAGGTTCTTTATTTGAAGGAACATTCAATAGACATTCAGTTAAGTCATCCAGATGACCTGTTTCATCTTTTTGGTTCCAATGAACGCCATCTTCGCTTGATGGAGGATGAGTTAGATGTTATCATCCATGCTCGTACAGAGATTGTACAAGTCTTGGGAGAGGAGTCTTCTTGTGAAGAAGCACGGCAAGTAATTCAAGCCTTGATGGTCTTGGTCAATCGTGGCATGACAGTAGGAACTCCGGATGTGGTGACAGCCATCAATATGGTTAGAAACAATGAAATCGATAAGTTTGTTGCCCTCTATGAAGAAGAGATTATCAAAGACAATACTGGTAAGCCGATTCGGGTCAAGACACTGGGACAAAAACTTTATGTTGATAGTGTTAAGAATCATGATGTTACCTTCGGGATTGGGCCAGCGGGGACAGGAAAAACTTTCCTAGCAGTGACCTTGGCTGTTACAGCTCTTAAACGTGGTCAAGTTAAGCGTATCATCCTGACTCGTCCAGCAGTAGAAGCTGGAGAAAGCCTAGGATTTCTACCTGGTGATTTGAAAGAAAAGGTAGACCCTTATCTTCGACCAGTCTATGATGCTTTATATCAGATCTTAGGGAAGGACCAAACAACTCGTCTCATGGAGCGAGAAATTATTGAGATTGCGCCTTTGGCCTACATGCGTGGACGTACCTTGGATGATGCCTTTGTCATTTTGGATGAAGCCCAAAATACAACCATCATGCAGATGAAGATGTTCTTGACACGTCTTGGATTCAATTCTAAAATGATTGTCAATGGTGATATTAGTCAAATTGACCTACCTCGCAATGTCAAGTCAGGCTTAATCGATGCCCAAGAAAAACTTAAGAACATTCACCAAATCGACTTTGTACACTTCTCAGCTAAGGATGTGGTTCGACATCCAGTCGTTGCTCAGATTATCAGAGCCTATGAACCTCGACCTGTCAAAGCTGAAGAAAATCAAGAAGAAACAGAATAAAGAAAAAGAGAGTGGGACAGAAATCGGTAATTCGTTAGAATTCGATTTCGTCGTCCCACCTCCGCACAGTTGAGTAGGGCTGTAAAAGCTGATGAAATCAGCGCAGTAGAGCCCACTCAACCACTGCGTCTTGCTCGACAATCCAAAGACAAATGAGAGGCTAGGACTTTTGTCCCAGCCTCTTATTTTTATAGTTTTAATTTATAAATCATTTTAGACAAGTTCACTGATAGGTGTGAAGTCACGTTCTAAACCTTCAGCAACTGGTTGACTTGTGAGTTGACCTTGATAAGTTGTTACACCTTCAAGCAAACCAGCATCTTCAAGGATTGCTTTCTTAAATCCTTTTCCTGCCAAGGCTTCGATATAAGGAAGAGTCACATTTGTAAGGGCGATAGTAGAAGTACGAGCAACTGCTCCAGGAATGTTAGCAACTGCATAGTGGAGAACACCGTGTTTTTCATAGACAGGCTCATCATGGGTTGTCACACGGTCAGCTGTTGCAATAACACCACCTTGGTCTACAGCAACGTCTACGATGACAGAACCAGGACGCATTTGTTGAACCATGTCATCTGTCACTAATTTTGGAGCTTTGGCACCAGGAATCAATACTGCACCGATAACAACGTCTGCCTCACGCACACTTGCTTCGATATTAAATGGGTTAGACATGAGTGTTTGGATTTGGTGACCAAAGACATCTTCAAGTTCAGAGAGACGTTTAGCGCTGATATCAAGAATAGTTACTTGAGCTCCTAAACCAAGAGCGATACGTGCTGCGTGTGTACCAACGACACCACCACCGATAATGGTTACTTTTCCTTTTGGTACACCTGGGACACCACCTAAAAGAACTCCAGAACCACCAGCTTGTTTCGTCAAGAAGTGAGCTCCGATTTGGACAGCCATACGACCTGCAACCTCACTCATTGGAACCAATAGAGGAAGTTGACCTTCAGTATTGCGTACAGTTTCATAAGCAACACCTGTTGTTTTCGCTGCAAGCATAGCATCCGCTAATTCTGGGGCTGCTGCCATGTGCAAGTAGGTGAAGAGAAGTAAATCGTCACGCAAGAACTGGTACTCACTAGCTAGGGGTTCCTTGACTTTAACTACCAATTCAGCAGCCCAGGCTTCAGCAGCAGTTGCGACAATCTCAGCTCCTTGCTTTTCATAGTCAGCATCAGCAAAACCAGATCCAAGTCCCGCATTTGTTTCGATGAGGACACGGTGACCACGACCAACAAGACTCTGTACACCAGCAGGTGTCAAAGCAACACGATTTTCATTGTTTTTAATTTCCTTTGGAATTCCAATTAACATAGAGATTAGCTCCTTATTTAACATCTAGGTTCTTATACGAAATCATCACAGGAAGAACCCAGTCATTTCTTGTGATGTTCTTATTTTATATAAAACCGCTATAAATTGCAAGAAAAACTTGTAAACCTATTTCTTTTATGTTATTCTTTTACCAACCTATTTTAGGAGGTGAAATCATGGAATCACTATTTATCAAACTAGCGAAGCATCAAATTATCGAAACAGAACGCTTAGTACTTAGACCAGTAACACTTGATGATGCAGAAGCCATGTTTGAATATGCTTCAGACAAGGAAAATACACGCTACACTTTTCCAACCAATCAAAGTCTGGAGGAAACCAAGAATAATATTGCCCAGTTTTATTTAGCCAATCCATTGGGCCGATGGGGAATTGAACTAAAAAGTACTGGAGAGTTTATCGGAACTATTGACCTGCACAAGTTGGATGCTGTTCTTAAGAAGGCAACCATTGGTTATATTATCAATCAAAAATATTGGAATCAAGGTTTGACAACTGAAGCCAATCGAGCTGTAATTGAACTGGCTTTTGAAAAGATAGGAATGAATAAGTTAGATGCCTTTCATGATAAGGATAATCCCGCATCAGGAAAGGTCATGGAGAAATCAGGAATGCGTTTCTCTCACGAAGAACCATATGCTAGAATGGATAAAAGTGAACCTGGAAGATTCGTAACAGATGTCCATTATGTATTGACAAAGGAAGATTATTTTGCAAATAAGTAAGCAGTTGAAAAGATTTTTTAGCTGTTTTTTCTTTCTCTTACGAATAAGCTAAGAGAGGAGAAAATATGGAAGAACTTATTGAGAAAATCAAAGAATATAAAATCATTGTTATCTGTGCTATTTTGGGTTTAGTCTTAGGCGGATTTTTCCTCCTAAAGCCAGTCGCTCAAACACCGGCTAAGGAAAGCAATTTGCAAACAGAAGTTACAACTGTTTCAAAGGATGAAAAGGAAGATAAAAATCAGAAGGAAGAAGTGGTGGAGCAAGATCTGATTACTGTTGATGTAAAAGGAGCGGTCAAATCACCTGGAATCTATGATTTGCCAGTTGGAAGTCGTATCAACGATGCTGTCCAGAAAGCGGGTGGCTTGACAGATAATGCAGACAGTAAGTCTATCAATCTTGCCCAGAGAATTAGTGATGAAGCACTTGTTTATGTTCCGACTAAGGAAGAAGCTACTAGTCAAGAAATGCCATCAAGTGCTTCCAACACCAAAGAAAACAAGAAAGTCAATCTCAATAAAGCCAGTTTAGAGGAGCTAAAACAAGTCAAGGGGTTGGGAGCCAAACGTGCTCAGGATATCATCGACCATCGTGAGTCCAACGGTAAGTTCAAGTCAGTTGATGAGCTCAAAAAGGTTTCTGGTATTGGTGCAAAAACGATAGAAAAGTTAAAAGAGTATGTCACAGTGGATTAGTCGATTTCCCATCCCCAAAATCTATCTTAGTTTTCTCCTGCTTTGGCTCTACTATGCTATCTTTTCAGCAAGCTTTTTAGCACTTTTGGGCTTTGTCTTTTTACTGCTCTGCCTCTTTTTTCAATTTCCATGGAAGACTGTGGTCAAGGTTCTCTTTGTTTGTGGTCTTTTTGGAAGCTGGTTTATATTTCAAAAATGGCAACAAGAAGAAACGAGTCAACATCTTGTTGACTCCGTTAATACGGTACGAATCTTGCCTGATACGATCAAGGTCAATGGAGATAGTTTATCCTTTCGTGGGAAGGCTGATGGCAGACTCTTTCAGGTCTATTATAAATTCCAGTCAGAGGCTGAAAAGGAAAGGCTTAAAGAGTTATCAGAACTTCATGAGATGGTAGTAAAAGGAAAACTAGCTAGTCCTCATGGTGCGAATAATTTTGCGGGATTTGATTATCGGAACTATCTCAAAACACAGGGGATTTATCAGACCTTAACGATATCGGAAATTGTCGAATTAAAGAAAATATCCAGCTGGGATATAGGAGAAAATCTATCCAGTTTGCGAAGAAAGGCAGTTGTCTGGATAAAAAGGAAATTTCCTGACCCCATGCGTAATTATATGACAGGTCTTTTATTAGGGCACTTGGACACAGATTTTGAGGAAATGAATGAACTCTACTCAAGTTTAGGGATTATTCATCTTTTTGCTTTGTCAGGAATGCAGGTTGGTTTCTTCATGAATGCTTTTAAAAAGTCACTCTTACGATTGGGTTTGACGCAAGAGAAGTTCAAATGGCTTGCCTATCCCTTTTCTTTGGTCTATGCAGGTTTGACAGGGTTCTCAGCTTCTGTTATTAGAAGTCTGTTACAAAAACTTTTGGCTCAGCATGGCTTCAAGGGACTGGATAATTTTGCTTTTACGATTCTTATTCTATTTCTTATCATGCCGAATTTCTTCCTAACTGCTGGTGGAGTGCTCTCCTGTGCCTATGCCTTTATCCTGACCATGACTGGTGAAGAAGTAGGAGGAATAAAAGGTCTAGTTAGAGAAAGTTTCATTATTTCCTTAGGAATTCTGCCAATTTTATCATTCTATTTTTCTGAATTTCAACCTTGGTCCATACTCTTAACCTTTGTCTTTTCTTTTTTATTTGATATGGTCTTTCTACCACTTTTATCAATGCTCTTCTGTCTGTCATGGATATATCCTGTTACTCAGTTTAACTTTCTCTTTGAATGGCTAGAGAACATCATACGCTATGTTTCTCAGCTATCTACTAGACCCTTTGTTTTTGGTCAACCGAGTCTTTGGGTTTTGGTATGTCTATTAGTCTCTTTAGCGCTAATTTATGATTATCGTAAAAATTTGAAGAAAGCACCTTTGCTTATCCTATTTTTCGTTTCCCTTTTCTTAGTAACCAAACATCCACTGGAAAATGAAATCACAGTTCTAGACATGGAGCAGGGACGGAGCATTTTTCTAAGAGACATGACAGGAAAGACAATATTACTGGATGTCGGTGAAAAGTTAGCAGTTGAGAAAAAAGAAGCTTGGCAGGAGAAAGTCACCTCGAGTGTTGCCAAACGGAGTTTAATTCCCTATCTGAAAAGTCGAGGAGTGGCAAAGATTGATCAGCTTGTTTTAACGGATAGTGAACCTAAGCAACTAGACCATCTACTAGAAATTAGTAAAGCATTCAATCTTGGAGAGATTCTAGTAACTGAAGAAACTCTATCTAAAAGAGAATTTATGGATAAATTAAAGGAAAGTAACTTGAAAGTACGTCCTATTAAAACAGGAGAGCAGTTAGTTATTTTTGGGAGTAGTTTAGAAGTAATCGAAAATCAAAACAGGGATAGTAAAGCCTCAATAGCAATGTATGGAAAGCTACTAAATCAAACTTTTCTAGTCACTGGAAATATAGAGGAGAAGTTCTTGAACAAGTCTTATCCAAAAATCCAAGCAGATGTAGTGCTAACTCATCAGCAAGCATCGAAGAAAAAGACAGATGTCCAAGTCTTCGAAATCTTTCAGCCTAAAATTACTGTCATTTCTGTAGACAAGAAGAAAAAATTTAAAGAAAAAAATGGGGAGAATAACCAAGAATTTGGGAATTCGATTTACAAAACGGATCAAAAGGGGGCCATTCGTTTTAAAGGTTGGGGTGCTTGGCAAATAGAAACAGTTCGCTGAGCTTAGCTTTTCAAGAAAATTAAAATTGTCTAAACAATCAATCAAAACTTGATTTTAGAACCTTTTTGCTATAAAATGGTAAAGATTAGTGTCAAACTTTTATATTGCAAATAGGAGAAAACATGACAAAAACTTTGAAACGTCCTGAGGTTCTATCACCTGCAGGAACACTTGAAAAACTAAAAGTAGCTGTTCAATATGGAGCAGATGCTGTCTTTATCGGTGGGCAGGCCTATGGTTTACGTAGCCGTGCAGGGAACTTTACTTTCGAACAAATGGAAGAAGGAGTTCAGTTCGCGGCTAAGTATGGAGCTAAGGTATATGTGGCTGCCAATATGGTTATGCACGAAGGAAACGAAGAAGGTGCCGGAGAATGGTTCCGTAAATTACGTGATATTGGGATTGCAGCGGTTATCGTGTCTGATCCAGCCTTGATCATGATTGCAGCAACAGAAGCACCAGGACTTGAAATTCACCTTTCAACTCAAGCAAGTGCTACCAACTATGAAACTCTAGAATTCTGGAAAGAACTTGGATTGACGCGTGTCGTTTTGGCGCGTGAGGTTTCTATGGAAGAATTGGCAGAGATTCGCAAACGTACAGATGTTGAGATTGAAGCCTTCGTCCATGGTGCTATGTGTATCTCATACTCTGGTCGTTGTACTCTTTCTAACCATATGAGTATGCGTGACGCCAACCGTGGTGGATGTTCACAATCTTGCCGTTGGAAATATGACCTTTACGATATGCCATTTGGTCAAGAACGTAAGAGTCTTAAGGGAGAAATTCCTGAAGAATTCTCTATGTCTGCGGTTGATATGTCTATGATTGACCATATCCCTGATATGATTGAAAATGGTGTGGACAGTCTTAAGATTGAAGGCCGTATGAAGTCGATCCACTATGTTTCAACAGTAACAAACTGCTACAAGGCTGCAGTCGATGCTTACCTTGAAAGCCCTGAAAAGTTTGAAGCAATCAAGCAAGACTTGATTGATGAAATGTGGAAGGTTGCCCAACGTGAATTGGCTACAGGTTTCTACTATGGGACACCATCTGAAAATGAGCAACTTTTCGGAGCTCGTCGTAAGATTCCAGAATACAAGTTTGTTGCTGAAGTAGTAGCTTATGATGATGCGACTCAGACAGCAACCATCCGCCAACGTAATGTTATCAACGAAGGCGACCAAGTTGAGTTCTACGGTCCAGGCTTCCGTCATTTTGAAACTTTTATCGAAGACCTTCACGATGCCAAAGGAAATAAAATCGATCGCGCCCCAAATCCAATGGAACTTTTGACTATCAAGGTTCCTCAACCTGTTCAAGCTGGTGACATGGTACGTGCTTTGAAAGAAGGCCTGATCAATCTTTACAAAGAAGATGGAACAAGCGTCACAGTTCGTGCCTAGATAAGGAAAAAGAATGGTTCAAGCTCAGGGCTTACTAGTAGATCATGAAAGCAGATGTGTTCATTACCATAGTGATAAGGATATCGCAGCACTTCAGTGCTATGAGTGTCAAAAATACTATGCTTGTTATCAGTGTCATAATGAACTAGAGTCGCACATATTTTCTCCCTATCCTTTAAATCTGAAAGAGGATAGACCTATCTTATGTGGCTCCTGTGGGAAAACACTAAGGTATGAGGAGTATACAGAGACGGGCACTTGTCCATTTTGTAATGCTGCATTTAATCCAGCTTGTCAAAATCATTACTCAATTTATTTCAGATAAGAACTGACAAAACCGAGTTGTAAAACTCGGTTTTTTGTTTTCAGAAAACAAGGAAAGGTAGTGAAAGTGGTATGAAAAGACAATAAAATTTTCTATATAATTGTCTTGAAAATCGTAAAATTAGAAATAAATGATTCGAAACGCTTTCATTACTAGTAAAAAGTTGACAAAAGCAAATTTTAGGACTAAACTAGAAGGGTAAATTTAATTTAAAAAAGGAGAATTCGTCATGAATTTAACATTTTTCGGACTTTGTCTTGCCTGTATGGGTGTATCTATTGCTGAAGGATTGATTATGAGTAATCTCTTCAAGTCTGCCGCTCGTCAACCTGAAATTATTGACCAATTACGCAGCCTTTTAATTCTTGGTGTTGCCTTTGTAGAAGGTACCTTCTTTGTAACCCTAGCGATGGCATTTGTCATTAAATAGACAACTCTATTTAGAAATGGAGGTGTCAAACCATGGAAGAAAGTTTGAATCCAACCGTTAATATTGGACCAATATCCTTTGATTTGACCCTGCTTGCCATGTCTCTTGTAACTGTTTTGATGGTTTTTGCCTTTGTCTATTGGGCAAGTCGAAAAATGACCATCCGTCCCAAGGGCAAACAAAATGCTCTTGAGATGATTTATGAATTTGTGGTTAGTTTTGCAAAACCAAACATTGGAGATTCATACATCAAGGACTATTCCTTGTTCCTATTTTCTCTATTCTTGTTTATCTTGGTTGCCAATAATATTGGTTTAATGGCAAAAGTACAAACAACAAACGGTTATAACTTGTGGACTTCTCCAACAGCCAACCTTGGATACGATTTATCCCTCTCATTATTGATCACTTTGATTGCTCATGTAGAAGGAGTTCGTCGTAGAGGCGTTAAAGAATATTTGAGAGCATTTGTTACACCTGGCTTTATGACTCCGATGAACATTTTAGAAGAGTTCACCAATTTTGCCTCTTTGGCGATTCGGATATACGGAAATATTTTTGCCGGTGAGGTTTTAGCAGGATTGCTATTGGCCTTGTCACATCATGCCTTGTATTGGTATCCTTTTGCCTTTATTGCAAACATGTCATGGACAGCATTTTCGATTTTCATTTCATGTATTCAAGCTTATGTATTTACCATGTTGTCATCTATGTACATTGGTAAAAAAATAAATGAAGGGGAAGAGTAAGTAGAGGAGGATTAGAAGATGGATTTAACTATTAGTACCATTATTGGTGACTTTATTCTGATCGCTGGTTCCTTCCTTTTATTGATCTTTTTAGTGAAGAAATATGCTTGGGGAAATATTACCAGTGTCTTAGATGAACGCGCTGAAAAGATTTCTTCAGATATTGATGGTGCCGAAGAAGCCCGTAAAAAGGCAGAGGAACTTGCTAGCAAACGCGAAACTGAGTTAGCAGGTAGCCGTACCGAAGCTAAAACGATTATCGAGAATGCAAAGGAAACAGCTGAGAAAAGTAAAGCAGATATTTTGGCCGATGCTAAACTTGAAGCAGGCCGCTTAAAAGAAAAAGCCAACCAAGAAATTGCTCAAAATAAAGCTGAAGCTTTACAAAGTGTTAAGGGAGATGTGGCAGACTTGACAATCAGTCTAGCTGGAAAAATTATCTCTCAAAACCTTGACGGTCAGGCCCATAAAGAACTCATTGATCAGTATATCGATCAGCTAGGAGAAGCTTAATGGACAAAAAGACTCTAAAGGTAATTGAAAAATACAGCATGCCTTTTGTCCAATTGGTGATTGAAAAAGGAGAAGAAGACACTATTTTTTCAGACTTGTCTCAAATCAAGCAAGTAGCTGAAGAAACAGGCTTACCTTCTTTTTTAGCTCAGGTGGCAGTAGATGAGTCGGATAAAGAAAAAACGGTTCGTTTTTTCCAGGACTCTGTGTCACCTTTAGTACAAAACTTTATCGAGGTTCTACTTTACAATCACAGATCAAACCTGTTTTATGATGTGATTGTAGATTGCTTGAATCGTCTTGAAAAAGAAACCAATCGTTTTGAAGTGACTATTTTGTCTGCACATCCTTTGACTGGTGAACAGAAAGAACGACTAATTCCTCTAATCGAGAAAAAGATGTCTCTAAAAGTTCGTAGCATTAAGGAAAAAATTGACGATAGTTTAATCGGTGGTTTTGTTATTTTTGCCAATCACAAGACAATTGATGTGAGTATTAAACAACAACTTAAAGTTGTTAAGGAAAATTTGAAATAGAAAGTGGTGTTCTTTTGGCAATTAACGCACAAGAAATCAGCGCTTTAATTAAGCAACAAATTGAAAATTTCAAACCCAATTTTGATGTGACTGAAACAGGTGTTGTAACCTACATCGGTGACGGGATTGCGCGTGCTCATGGCCTTGAAAACGCTATGAGCGGTGAGCTGTTGATTTTTGAAAATGGCTCTTATGGTATGGCGCAAAACTTGGAATCAACAGACGTAGGTATTATCATCCTTGGAGACTTTACAGATATCCGCGAAGGCGACACTATTCGTCGTACAGGGAAAATCATGGAAGTTCCAGTTGGTGATAGCTTGATTGGACGTGTTGTCGATCCCCTTGGTCGTCCTGTAGACGGACTTGGTCCAATCGACACAAACAAAACTCGTCCAGTTGAAGCACCAGCTCCTGGTGTTATGCAACGTAAGTCTGTATCAGAACCGTTGCAAACTGGTTTGAAAGCTATTGACGCCCTTGTTCCAATCGGTCGTGGACAACGTGAATTGATCATCGGTGACCGTCAAACAGGGAAGACAACTATCGCTATTGACGCTATCTTGAACCAAAAAGGTCAAGATATGATCTGTATCTATGTAGCGATTGGACAAAAAGAATCAACAGTTCGTACACAAGTAGAAACACTTCGTCAGTACGGTGCCTTGGACTACACAATCGTTGTGACAGCCTCAGCTTCACAACCTTCTCCCTTGCTCTTCCTTGCTCCTTATGCAGGAGTTGCTATGGCAGAAGAGTTCATGTATCAAGGGAAGCATGTCTTGATTGTTTATGATGACTTATCTAAACAAGCGGTAGCTTATCGTGAACTTTCTCTCTTGCTTCGTCGTCCTCCAGGTCGTGAAGCCTTCCCAGGGGATGTCTTCTACCTTCACAGCCGTCTACTTGAGCGTTCTGCTAAGGTTTCAGATGAGCTTGGTGGAGGATCTATCACAGCTCTTCCATTTATCGAGACACAAGCCGGAGATATCTCAGCCTATATCGCTACAAACGTAATCTCTATTACGGATGGACAAATCTTCCTAAGTGATAGTCTCTTTAATGCAGGTATCCGTCCAGCTATTGATGCGGGTTCTTCTGTATCTCGTGTTGGTGGTTCTGCTCAGATTAAAGCCATGAAGAAGGTCGCTGGTACTCTTCGTATCGACCTTGCTTCATACCGAGAGTTGGAAGCCTTCACTAAATTTGGTTCAGACTTGGATGCAGCGACACAGGCTAAATTGAACCGTGGTCGTCGTACTGTAGAAGTATTGAAACAACCTGTTCATAAACCACTACCTGTTGAGAAACAAGTAACCATTCTTTATGCCTTGACTCATGGATTCTTGGATACTGTATCAGTAGATGATATTGTCCGTTTCGAGGAAGAGTTTCATGCCTTCTTTGATGCCCAACATCCTGAGATTTTGGAAACTATTCGTGAAACAAAAGACTTGCCAGATGAAGCAGTCTTGGATGCTGCGATTACCGAGTTTCTCAATCAATCCAGCTTCCAATAAGAATAGAGGTGTCAGATGGCAGTATCTCTAAATGATATTAAAACAAAAATCGCCTCAACGAAAAATACTAGTCAAATTACTAACGCCATGCAGATGGTTTCTGCAGCTAAGTTAGGTCGTTCTGAAGAAGCTGCACGCAACTTTCAAATCTATGCTCAAAAAGTTCGTAAACTCCTTACAGATATCCTTCACGGAGATGGTGCTGGCGGATCAACGAATCCAATGTTGATTAGTCGCCCTGTCAAAAAAACAGGCTATATCGTCATTACTTCTGACCGTGGTCTTGTTGGAGGCTATAACTCTTCAATCTTGAAGGCAGTCATGGAACTGCAACAAGAATACCATCCTTCAGGTGATGATTTTGAAGTCATCTGTATCGGTGGTATGGGAGCAGACTTCTTTAAAGCTCGTGGTATTCAGCCAATTTATGAATTGCGTGGTTTAGCAAGTCAACCAAGCTTCGATGAAGTTCGTAAGATTATTTCAAAAACTATTGAAATGTATCAAAATGAACTTTTCGATGAGCTCTATGTTTGCTACAACCACCACGTGAATACACTGACAAGTCAAATGCGTGTGGAGCAGATGCTTCCAATTGTCGACTTGGATCCAAATGAAGCAGATGATAACTACAGCTTGACTTTTGAGCTTGAGACAAGTCGTGAAGAAATCTTGAATCAACTATTGCCACAGTTTGCAGAAAGTATGATTTACGGTGCTATTATTGATGCCAAGACAGCTGAAAATGCTGCTGGGATGACAGCTATGCAGACAGCGACAGATAATGCTAAAAAAGTTATCAATGATTTGACCATTCAGTATAACCGTGCCAGACAGGCGGCGATTACACAAGAAATTACAGAAATCGTAGCAGGAGCTAGTGCTTTAGAATAAAGCATCTTGCTCAGAGAAATGAACTTAGGACCTAGTCATACTAGGAACCGATAGTATCTTATACAGAATAGGAGAAGTAGATGAGTTCAGGTAAAATTGCTCAGGTTATCGGTCCCGTTGTAGACGTCATGTTTGCAGCAGGTGAGGAACTACCAGAGATTAATAATGCACTTGTCGTCTACAAAAATGACGAAAGAAAAACAAAAATCGTCCTTGAAGTAGCCTTAGAGTTGGGAGATGGTATGATTCGTACCATCGCTATGGAATCAACTGATGGCTTGACCCGTGGTTTGGAAGTATTGGACACAGGTCGTCCAATCTCAGTACCAGTTGGGAAAGAAACTCTAGGACGTGTCTTCAACGTTTTGGGAGATACCATTGACTTGGAAGCTCCTTTTGGTGAAGATGCAGAGCGTCAGCCAATTCATAAAAAAGCACCAACTTTTGATGAATTGTCTACCTCTTCAGAAATTCTAGAAACAGGGATCAAGGTTATCGACCTTCTTGCCCCTTACCTTAAAGGTGGTAAGGTCGGGCTCTTTGGTGGTGCCGGAGTTGGTAAAACCGTATTGATCCAAGAATTGATTCATAACATTGCCCAAGAACACGGTGGTATCTCAGTATTTACTGGTGTTGGGGAACGTACTCGTGAAGGGAACGACCTCTACTGGGAAATGAAAGAATCAGGCGTTATCGAAAAAACAGCCATGGTATTTGGTCAGATGAATGAGCCACCAGGAGCCCGTATGCGTGTTGCCCTTACTGGTTTGACAATCGCTGAATACTTCCGTGATGTAGAAGGTCAAGACGTTCTTCTCTTCATTGACAACATTTTCCGTTTCACACAAGCTGGTTCAGAAGTATCTGCCCTTTTGGGTCGTATGCCATCAGCCGTTGGTTACCAGCCAACCCTTGCAACAGAAATGGGTCAATTGCAAGAACGTATCACTTCAACTAAGAAGGGTTCTGTAACCTCTATCCAGGCCATCTATGTGCCAGCGGATGACTATACTGACCCAGCGCCAGCAACAGCTTTTGCTCACTTGGATTCAACTACAAACTTGGAACGTAAGTTGGTTCAATTGGGGATCTACCCAGCCGTTGACCCTCTTGCTTCAAGCTCTCGTGCCTTGGCGCCTGAAATCGTTGGAGAAGAGCACTATGCAGTTGCTGCAGAAGTGAAACGTGTGCTTCAACGTTACCATGAGTTGCAAGATATCATCGCCATCCTTGGTATGGATGAACTTTCTGATGAAGAAAAGACTTTGGTTGCTCGTGCGCGCCGTATTCAGTTCTTCTTGTCACAAAACTTCAACGTTGCGGAACAATTTACTGGTCAACCAGGATCTTATGTTCCAGTAGCTGAAACAGTTCGTGGATTTAAGGAAATTCTTGACGGTAAACATGATCACCTTCCAGAAGATGCCTTCCGTGGAGTAGGTTCAATCGAAGATGTTATTGCTAAGGCTGAAAAAATGGGATTTTAAGAGGTGATCTATGGCACATTTAACTGTCCAGATCGTGACACCAGATGGCCTCGTCTATGATCACCATGCCAGCTTTGTATCGGTACGAACTCTGGATGGTGAGATGGGGATCTTGCCACGACATGAAAATATGATTGCGGTTCTAGCAGTTGATGAAGTAAAGGTTAAACGAATCGATGATGATACTCATGTGAACTGGATTGCAGTAAACGGAGGAATTATTGAGATTGCTAATAATGTCATTACCATTATTGCTGACTCAGCTGAACGTGCACGCGATATTGATGTTAGTCGTGCAGAACGTGCTAAACTTCGTGCAGAACGTGAAATCGAAGAAGCACAAGACAAACACTTAATCGACCAAGAGCGCCGTGCTAAAATTGCATTGCAACGTGCTATTAACCGTATCAATGTCGGAAATAAATTATAAAATAAAAAATGAACTTGTTAAATCAAGTTCATTTTTTATTATTTCTTATTTAGTGAAACTTATGCAGACTGCTTCAGGAACATGAAATTCATTAGAGAGTTCTGCTAGTCTACCAGTTTCAGGATTGCGCTTAAAGACAGTCGCGTTATCAGAATCCTGATGAACAGCGATAAGGAATTCTTGGTCAGGTGACAAATCAAAATCACGTGGATTTTTCCCATTGGTTGGAACAATCTCTAATAATTCCAAGCTTCCATCTGCTAAAATGCTATAAACAGCGATAGAATCATGGCCTCGGTTAGAAGCGTAGAGGAATTTGCCATCTTTAGAAAGACGAATAGCCGCAGTACCATTAAAACCACTATAGTCATCTGGTAAGGTTGAAATGACCTGCATTTGTTCAAATTCTCCAACACCATCGTAAATCAATACTTCAATCGTACTATTGAGTTCACAGATAAGATAAGCAATCTTGTAGTGGTGGTGGAAAACAAGGTGACGAGCACCAGCACCGGGATTACAATTATAAGTTGCTAGTTTAGTCAACTTTCCTTCTAGATCGACATCATAGGTAGTGACCTCGTCAGTACCCAAGTCACAAGTTACTAAATATTGGTCTGGTGTTAAATCGGTGTAGTGTACGTGGGGAGAAGCTTGGTTTTCATGTGGACCATGGCCAGTGTGTTGAACTTTGTCTGCCAATTCAAGACAGCCATCTTCTTTACGTTTATAGACTAGAACTTGACCTTTATGATAGTTGGCGCCATAAACTAGACTCCGTGTCTCATCGACTGCAACATAGCAGTGAGGAGCACCTTCTTCAACGACGTGATTCAGGAGGACACCATCAGTTTTGTATGCTGCGATTCCACCTTTGTCATCATGGCTTCCGACAGTATAGAGATGCTGATGCTGATCAAAGGCTAGGTAGGTTGGACTTGGCTCGGTTGCAAATAGTTCTAGATTTGAGAGTTTGCCAGTCTCAGTATCAAAATCAGCCTTGTAAATCCCTTGAGAAATACGTCGTGTATAGGTTCCAAAATATACTATTTCTTTCATATTCATACCTCTAGAAAAAGATAATTCAATTATAACATAAAAAGGCCTGCTAGATGAAAAATCTAAGTCAGTCAAATAGCTCTTCCCTTGTCAAGAATACAAATTTATCCCTTGCTAAAAGACTATAAAAAAACCTTATTTTTCTTAAAACATGGTATAATGTTATGACAAAGGAAAGGAAGAAAAAATGGAACAAAAAGAGAAACACTTTACCTTATCTTGGTTTTTTAAATGGTTTTTAGACAATAAAGCGATCACTGTTTTCTTGGTGACCTTGTTATTAGGTCTCAATATTTTTATTCTCAGTAAAATTAGCTTTTTATTTTTCCCAGTTATAGACTTTTTATCAGTAGTGATGTTGCCGGTTATCTTATCGGGTCTACTTTTTTACCTCTTAAATCCACTAGTAGATCTGATGGAGAAGTACAAGATTAACCGTGTCTTAGCCATTAGTATTATCTTTATCATTATTGCCATTCTCTTGATTATTGGACTAGCCGTTGCAATTCCAAACCTTCAACGTCAAGTAGTAATTTTTGCGAAAAATGTCCCAAGTTATCTCGAAGATGCTGATAAAGTCATTGATGATCTCGTAACCAAGCGTTTGCCAGATGACTTTAGACCTCAACTGGAGCAGGTTCTAGCCAATTTTTCAACACAAGCAACTGCTTGGGCAAGTAATATTTCTTCTAAGGCTGTTAACTGGGTGAGTGCTCTTATCAGTGGAACGTCACAGGTCATTGTCGCTCTGATCATCATGCCATTTATGCTCTTTTATCTTCTTCGAGATGGAAAAGGACTTAGAGACTATATTACTCAATTCTTACCAAATAAATTGAGAGAACCAGTTGGTAAGGTTCTTTCAGAAGTCAATCAACAACTTTCCAATTATGTGCGAGGTCAAATTACCGTAGCCGTTATCGTAGCTATCATGTTTATTATCTTCTTTAAGATAATTGGGCTTCGATATGCTGTTACTTTAGGTATTACAGCTGGTATTCTCAATTTAGTTCCTTATCTAGGTAGTTTCCTCGCTATGATTCCAGCGCTTGTTTTGGGACTGATTGCTGGTCCTGTCATGCTCCTAAAGGTTATTATCGTCTTTATTGTTGAGCAAACCATTGAAGGACGCTTCGTATCGCCATTGATTCTAGGAAGCCAACTCAATATTCACCCAATCACCATTCTGTTTGTTCTATTAACTTCGGGATCCATGTTTGGTATTTGGGGTGTATTGCTAGGTATTCCAATCTACGCTTCTGCAAAAGTAGTCATCTCAGCAATTTTTGATTGGTACAAAGAAGTTAGTGGACTTTATGAGCCAGTAGAGGAGACTGATCGTGAACAATAGTCAACAAATGCTCGAGGCTTTAGAACAACAAGATTTGTCAAGAGCTGATTCTTTTTTCCAAAAAGCTCTAGAGGAAGATTCAGATGAAGTCCTTCTTGAACTTGCTGCATATCTCGAAGGGATTGGTTTCTTCCCACAAGCTGCACAAATCTATGAGAAATTAGCGCCGAAATTTCCAGAAGTCAACATCAATCTAGCTGCAATAGCTGGTGAGGATGGATTGATTGAGGAGGCTTTTGATTATTTAGAGAATATTGGTCCGGAAAGTGAATGGTACGTATCAGCTCTTGCCTTAAAAGCAGATTTATATCAGATGGAAGGATTGACAGATGTTGCGCGTGAGAAGCTTCTAGAAGCTCGTAGCTACTCTGATGACCCTCTCCTGATATTTGGACTAGCTGAACTAGATAGTGAGCTAGGAAACGATTTAGAAGCCATTAAGGGCTATGCTCAACTAGATAATCGTGCTATCTACGATCAAACTGGAATTTCGACCTATCAGAGAATTGGTCTTGCTTATGCACGTTTAGGTAAGTTTGAATCTGCAATAGAATTTTTAGAAAAAGCCTTAGAGTTAGAATATGATGACCAAACAGCCTTTGAGCTTGCAAGTCTCTATTTTGATCAAGAGGACTACCAGAAAGCCGTACTATACTTCAAACAACTAGACACTATTTCTCCAGATTTTGAAGGATATGAGTATGGCTATAGTCAAGCACTGCATAAGGAGCATCAGACAAAAGAGGCTCTTAAAATAGCTCAACAGGGCTTGTCAAAAAATCCTTTTGAAACTCGGCTCTTACTCCTTGCATCTCAGCTATCTTATGAATTGCATCAACCTGAGCAAGCAGAAGCTTATCTGATTCAAGCACAAGAAAATGCTGATGACCAGGAAGAAATCTTGCTACGCTTAGCTACCATCTACCAAGAACAAGAAAGATACGAAGATATTCTAGCTTTAGCAGTCTATGAACCTGAAAATCTCTTGACTAAATGGATGATTGCTCGAAGTTATCAAGAGACTGAAGAATTAGATGCAGCCTATGATCTCTATAAGGAACTTGCTACTGAACTCAAGGATAATCCCGAGTTTTTGGAGCAGTATATTTATTTATTAAGAGAACTCGGTAAGCTAGAAGAAGCAAAAGACTACATTCAATCTTATCTCCAATTAGTACCTGATGATTTACAAATGCAAGATTTGTATGATTATTTATCTTAAATACAAAAGATAATCACCAAGCAAGGTGATTTTCTTTTTTTATTAAAAAGAAGTATAAATTGCTTTAAATTTAGGTGGATTGAGTATGAACTTTTAGTATTTTTTTGATATAATTGTTATAGTTATAAGTTGAATAATCAACAATAGTAAAAATAGAAAGATTAGCAAAATGACAAAAGTAAAAATTGTAACGGATTCTTCGGTTACTATTGAACCGGAAGTGGTTAAAGAATTTGATATTACTGTTGTTCCACTATCTGTAATGATTGATAGTGTCCTTTATTCAGATGCAGATCTTGAAGAAGGAGAATTTCTTCGCTTGATGCAAGCAAGTAAAAATCTTCCTAAGACTAGTCAACCACCAGTGGGACTCTTTGCAGAGATTTTTGAAGAACTTGGGAAAGACGGTAGCAAGATCCTAGCAATTCATATGTCCCATGCCCTTTCTGGAACTGTAGAAGCAGCGCGTCAAGGAGCAAGTTTGTCAACAGCAGATGTCACTGTTTTGGATAGTTCATTCACAGATCAGGCCTTGAAGTTCCAAGTTGTGGAAGCTGCTAAACTAGCTCAAGAAGGAAAAGACCTTGAAACTATTCTAACCCATGTAGAGGATGTAAAAAATCACACTGAACTCTACATCGGTGTTTCTACCTTGGAAAACCTTGTAAAAGGTGGCCGTATTGGTCGTGTTACTGGTCTCTTAAGTTCACTTTTAAATATTCGCGTCGTTATGCAAATGAAAGACCATGAGCTTCAACCGATTGTCAAAGGACGTGGTTCAAAAACCTTTAAGAAATGGTTGGATGAGTTAGTAGCCACTCTTTCAAATCGTTCAGTAGCTGAGATTGGTATTTCATATGCAGGTACAAATGAATTTGCAAACGAGATGAAAGCTGTTCTACAACCTTACGTTGAAAAACCGATTTCAGTCCTAGAAACAGGCTCAATTATCCAAACTCACACCGGAGAAAACGCCTGGGCGATCTTAATTCGCTATAATTCCTAAAAAAATGAAGAAAAATTGAGATAAAAGGTGTTTTTGACTTGACCTAAAAGGAATTTTAGGTTATGATTATAAGTGTTAATTAGAAATAATTTTGGAGGATTCATTAACATGGCAAACAAACAAGATTTGATCGCTAAAGTAGCAGAAGCTACAGAATTGACTAAGAAAGATTCAGCAGCAGCAGTTGACGCTGTATTCGCAGCTGTAACTGAATTCCTTTCAGCTGGTGAAAAAGTTCAATTGATCGGTTTTGGTAACTTCGAAGTTCGTAAACGTGCAGCTCGTAAAGGTCGCAACCCACAAACTGGTAAAGAAATCAAAATCAAAGCTTCTAAAGTTCCAGCATTCAAAGCTGGTAAAGCTCTTAAAGAAGCAGTTAAATAACGATTTTATAAAAAACCTATTAATCAAGCGTCAAGCTTGGTTCGTAGGTTTTTTTGTTTTATAGAGGACTTGTTACGAAAGTAGAAGTAGAAATGAGAATTGGGACTATTATAAGCTATAAAAAAATTAAAGCTTGAAAAAAAAAAAGAAACAAAAAAACAACTCCGAATCGAAGTTGTTTTTTTGTTTAACCGTATACAAGTGATGCGGTTGATTATTTGAGACCGTATTTTTTGTTGAAACGATCCACGCGTCCATCTGCTTGAGTGAACTTTTGACGTCCAGTGTAGAATGGGTGTGAGTCTGATGAAATTTCCACACGGATCAATGGGTAAGTTTCGCCTTCGAACTCAACTGTTTCGCTAGAGCGTTTTGTTGAACCGCTAAGGAATTTGTAACCAGTAGTTGTGTCCATGAAGACAACTGGGCGATATTCTGGATGGATATCTTTTTTCATTTTGCAATATTTCCTTTCTGCCATGGTCTCTTTGCGAGCCATAGATTGTTACCATACTAGTCTATCAGATTCTGAAAAGTTTGGCAAGCTTTTTATCTATTTTTCAGCAAGTTTTTTAATTTTTGGTAGATGAGCTCATTCTCTTCTAAACTATAGGAATTAGCTCCGCTGGCAAGAGGATGACCACCGCCATCATGTTCTTTTGCGACACCATTGATAGGGACAAATTTACTGCGAAGACGTACGCGATAGTGACCATCTGCTTGCTCCACAAAGATTCCCCAAAGGCTAACAGTATCAATACGGCCCGGAGCGCCAACGATGGCTGCTGTTTCCGCATCAGTAACTTCGTATTTCTTCAAGATTTCTTGGGTGAGAATAACACGAGCAGCACCATTTTCATCAACTTCTAAGTGGTCATAAACATAACCCTGGAGTTTGGCAATCTTAAAGCTCATAGTATCCATTTTACGAGTTAATTCAGCGTAGTCAAAGTTATGTTCTCTGAGTTGACTTGAGATACGAAGCGTACGTGCAGAAGTAGAAGGGTAGAGAAAACGGCCGGTATCACCAATAATTCCAGCGCAGAGCATTTTAGCAGCGTAGTCGGATAATTCTAAGTTAGTTGCTTCAGCAAAGAGAGCAATCATCTCACTCGCACTACTAGAATTCGTATCTACCCAAACAAGATCGCCGTAGACTTCGTCATTTGGATGGTGGTCAATTTTGATAATAGTCTCAGCATTAAGATAACGTTTATCATCAATACGTGCTGTGTTTGCTGTATCACAGATAATGGCAAGTGCACCTTGATAGTCTATGTCCTCTACCTGATCCATTTTAGCAAGCCAGGTTAAGGTCGGTTCATTAAAACCAACTACTTTTATCGTTTTTTCTGGAAAATGATGCTCAAGCAAGGCTTTTAAACCTACCTGACTCCCCAGAGCGTCAGGATCTGGTTTCATATGACGGTGGATGATAATAGTATCATATTCTTTAATTTTTTCTAAAATTTGATGGCAAATTTCCATAAATAACCTCAATTCTTTCTCATTTCATTGTAGCACAAGAGTTTTTATTTTTAAAATGAAAAAGATGTGATATAATGGAGAAAGATTAATTGAGGAGGACCTTATGGCATTAGCAAAAATTGTATTTGCCAGTATGACCGGTAATACTGAAGAAATCGCTGATATTGTAGCAGATAAATTAAGAGAATGTGGTTTAGAAGTGGATGTTGATGAGTGTACAACCGTTGACGCTTCTGACTTTTTAGAAGCAGACATCGCCATTGTCGCAACCTATACTTACGGAGATGGAGAATTACCAGATGAGATGATGGACTTCTACGAAGATCTAGCAGACCTCAACTTGAGCGGTAAAATCTATGGTGTAGTCGGATCAGGTGATACTTTCTACGATGAATTCTGTAAAGCTGTTGATGATTTCGACCGAGTATTTATCGCTACTGGAGCTGAAAAGGGTTCAGAGTGCGTTAAAGTTGACCTTTCTGCCGAGGAAGAAGATATTGAACGCTTGGAGCAATTCGCTGAAGAATTGGCTGCCAAAGTGGGATAAGTATGAAGTTGCACTGATGATAGATGTCAGTGCAGTTTTTATTAAGCAGGATTAGGACTTTACTAGCCTATTTAGTGCTTTTTTTGTACAATTGTTCAATTAAAAAGGAGACTCTATGGATTTAGATAATATTCGAAAAGAAATCGATAAAATCGATGACCAGATCGTTCAACTTTTAGAAGAGAGGATGCATTTAGTTGAAGGAGTAGTTGCCTATAAAAAAGCTTCAGGAAAACCTATTCTAGATACTAAAAGAGAAGAAGTTATCTTTGAAAAAGTCAAAAGTCGTGTAGGCAATAAAAAATACGAAGATACAATTGTTGAGACTTTTTCAGATATTCTCAAACGTTCACGTGATTATCAGGATAAAACGATCAAATGAAAAAAGAAAAATTTTACCCTCTAGGAATCTTTCTAGCAGGTATGCTGGGAGGAATTGTGCGTTTTCAGATTTCGAGATGGTTGCCATCTAGTCCAGACTTCCCATGGGGAACACTAGTAGTCAACTATTTAGGAATTTTTTGCCTTGTCTACCTTGTAAAAGGTTATCTGGTTTATAAGGGAAGTAGTAAAGGCACTATTCTAGCGCTTGGAACAGGGTTCTGTGGCGGCTTAACGACATTTTCTAGTCTAATATTAGACGCTGTGAAATTAGTGGACACAGGGCGCTATCTGAGCTTAGTCATCTATTTACTTTTGAGTATCGGTGGTGGACTTCTATTTGCTTATTGTCTAGGGAGGAAGAAATGGTAGTAATCTATCTAGCACTTGCTTGTGGACTGGGTGCTCTTGTTCGTTATTTCTTTTCCCGTTATAATCAAGGGTCAGTGCTACCACTAGGAACACTCATAGCTAATCTTCTAGGTTGTTTTTTGATTGGATTATGCTATAACCATGTAGAGTCAAAAGAAGTCTATTCTATACTTGCAACTGGTTTTTGTGGTGGTTTGACTACTTTCTCAACTTTGAATGATGAACTCCAAAGACTGATCAATGACAAGAAGGCATTTTATAGTTATTTATTATTAACCTACTTGCTTGGTTTTCTTGCAATTTTTTTGGGAATTTTGCTTTAAATTTCTTTACTTTTTCTAGGAAATTTGATAAACTGTATCATGTGTGTAATGGACGCACAAAAATACAGTTTATCCGCTGAGGAAGTTTCCTCAAGATTGACAAAGATAGGAGAATAAAATGAATCCATTAATCCAAAGCTTGACTGAAGGTCAACTTCGTACAGATATTCCTTCATTCCGTCCTGGTGACACTGTTCGTGTACACGCGAAAGTTGTCGAAGGAAACCGTGAACGTGTTCAGATCTTTGAAGGTGTTGTTATTGCACGTAAAGGTGCTGGCATCTCAGAAAACTACACAGTTCGTAAAATCTCTAACGGTGTAGGTGTTGAACGTATCTTCCCAATCCACACTCCACGTGTTGAAAAGATCGAAGTTGTTCGTTACGGTAAAGTACGTCGTGCGAAATTGTACTACTTGCGTGCTCTTCAAGGTAAGGCAGCTCGTATCAAAGAAATCCGTCGTTAATTCGATGAACAAAACTCTGCTGCAAGGCAGGGTTTTTCTCTAGCTCCCTTAGTTCAATGGATATAACAACTCCCTCCTAAGGAGTAGTTGCAGGTTCGATTCCTGCAGGGGGCATTTTAAGAAGCGTAAAGAAACGTAAAGAATATTCAAAGTGTTTATTTATAGGCAATCATCACAATTTAGTTTTTTAAAATAGGATAGTATATTTTGTTTTTTTGACCAAACGTTGACCAAAATTTGACCAAAAATTAGATTTAAGTTAATGAATATAGAATAAAGTGGATCAGGAAGCTGGTCTATTTTATTTTGTATTTATTGAATAAAAGTGGTCTATTTTAGCTTGACAAATATACGCATAATGTGTATAATGATAAATGAATAAGCGTAAGGAGGTAACGACTATATATGCCACTTACAGGTAAAGAAATGGTGAAACTAGCTCTTGAGAATGGATGGGTTGAAGTTCGCCAAAAGGGAAGTCATCATCATTTTAAGAAAGAGGGTTTTTCTTATCTTGTTACGATTCCAGTCCATGGAAATGAAGATTTGGCAAGGGGGTTGGAAAGAAAGATTCTCAAAGATTTAGGATTGTAAGTTTTGCTTTCCTAAGTCTTTTTTAAATCGGAGGTAGTAGAATGTTGGAGGTAGTAGAATGTTAAAAACGTATCCAGCTATTTTTCATAAAGAAGGAACAGGATATTGGGTAGAATTTCCAGAATTTGGTGGTGGTACAGAAGGAAAAAATATTGAGGAAGCAATGAAAAATGCTCGTGAAATGCTTGAAAATGTTTTAGCTTCCTATATTGATGAAGGTATAGAGTTGCCTTCACCAAGTGATATTTTAAAGATTGAAGTTTCAGATGGTTTTGTATCAATGATTCAAGTAGATCCTGCGCCTTTTGTGAGAAGTAATAAGGCAATTAGGAAGAACGTGACCGTTCCTGAATGGTTAGTTCGTCTTGCTGACCGAGAGAAAATTAACTATTCAGAAGTTTTGGCTCAAGCATTAGAAAAGAAGTTGCAAGTTTAAACTTAAATACTGTGTTTAATATATATAAAAATTTGAATTGTCTTTCTAAAAGTGATTCAATAGATATACAAGATAAAAAGGAGAATTGATATGTCACAAATTGCTGTAAGAGTAGATGATAAATTAAAAAAAGATGCTACTGAAGTTTTTAGTGAATTGGGTTTAGATATGACAACTGCTGTGAAGTTGTTTTTAAAACAAAGTGTGTTGACGAGAAGTATTCCTTTTGAGTTGAAACTTAATGCAGATTATGAAATTGAGTTAGAAAATGGTGATTATATTCGTACAAGAAGTGTAGATGAATATAATGAAGTTACTCAAAATGCTTTCAAAGAGAGTATAGAGAAATATGAAAATGAAGGAATAACAAAATGTTCTGAAAGTGTAGATGATTATTTTGAAAGAATGGTAAGAGAAAATGCTTAGTTATGAGTTCTCGAATAGATATAATAAAGATTTGGCTAAAATAATTAAGCGTGGAATAGATATAACTCCTATCAATGAAGCTGTTAAGAAGATAATAAATGATGAAGAATTAGGTTTTGAATATAAAAAGCATGTTTTAGAGCCTAGAAAAAGAATACCGAAGTTATGGGAAATTCATATTGGTGGGAGAAAGTCTGATTTACTTATGATTTATTATTACCTAGAAAGAGGTACTCATGTTGTTTTTGAACGTGTAGGTACTCATTCAGATTTATTTTAAGGAGATAGAAAATGGAGATTAAAGAAATAATTTATCAGGATAGAGTTCCCAAAAACATGATTTCAAAATTTAATTACTTTGTAAGAGATTTTTTAAATGAGTATTCTGATCAGCTAGATGAAATGGAAGCTGGTTCAGAAATGGTTGTAAAAAAAGAATATGAAGGCGATTTAGAAGTCTATTTTGTTAAGATTAGGTTTAAAAGAAAAGGTGGTGGCTTTTTTACTGGCAATTTGAATAATGAATTAGCAGTAACTTGTAATGATGAATTTTGGGGAAATGTTATTCTTGAATAGAAAATAAAAACACTATCATTAGATAGTGTTATTTTTTTTGTTTTCATTGTAGAAATGGGTCGCTATTTCTTTAACGTAGCTTTCGTATTTTGAAGGAATATCAGCATTTTTGAGATAGTCCTGATAATTGAAGCTATCATCTATTGGATATTCGCTGTTCACTAAACTCATAAAATCAAGGATTCGTCCTTTTTCGCTATCATTTTCTATATGATTTCTGAAGGTGTCTATTTGAGATAGTGAGTTATTGCAATCATCATTGATTAGATGGTGTTTTTCATGTAGTAGAACGTTTATTTTCTCGATTTCTGATGTATCGGCTCGAAGAAAGATGAAGTGTTTATTCTTTGCTAGAACGTATCTTCCTTTAGTTGATAGGTCTTTAAGAATGATAACTTTACAATTTAAGTGTTCAATCTCTGTTATAACTTTGTTTAGGTTCATAGTTATTTTTTATTTGAAAAGTATTCGTTTAGATAGTTCTTTATAATTTCTCTATCATGTTCTGTGATAGGTGTACCATCATAGGCAACTGAATTATCAATAGCAGTATCAAGGTCAATATCTGAATCAGGATCAGGAATATCTGTTTCGCCAAGTAGAAAGTCAGTTGAAACATTAAAAAAGTTTGCAATCTTTTGTAATGTGGTTCGTGAAGGTTTTCTAGTACCTTTTTCCCAATTTTGGTATGATGGTTGGCTAGTACCTAGATTATCAGCCATTTCTTTTTGAGTATATCCATTTTCTATTCTAAGATTTTTTAGGCGAATTGAGAACATTTTTAGTCCTTTCAAAAAAAATTAAAAAATTTTTAAAAAGTGTTGACAATATATCAAAAACGATATATAATAGATATATCGAAAGTGATATAGCGCTTTAGAGGGAATTTTTTATAGTTTTCTTAATTAAATCAACAGTTTCATCTGAGAGTAGTTGGTTCTTGTAAGAGATTTTATCAGCGTTGAGGATCGATTCGATACGAACCGTTCCATCAGATAAAAGTTCTTCGATAGAAACACCAAAGAAATTAGAAAACATTTCAAGAGTTGTGAGTGTAGGTTTTCGCCGTCCGCTTTCCCATTGTTGGTAAGCTGGTTGAGAAATATTTAATTTCTCAGCAATTTCCATTTGAGTTAGATTGCTTTTCAATCTTAATTCTTTTAATTTTTTAGAAAACATAAAAAAGTTTTAAAAACCTATTGACGATATAGTCAAAAAGTTATATAATAGAAATATAATCAAATGACAATAAAAAGTCAATACCTTTCATAAAATAAATGAGGAGTATAAAATGAGCAATTCTACATTTTCAAACAAAGAAAAAACAAAGTTACAAATGTTCTCATTTATTTCAGATATTTCAAGAATTTGTGAAGATAATCTTGAAATGGTAGAGAGTCTTAAAGATAAATATGATATGCAAGGATTTTCTGAAATTTGTTTAAGTGATATTGAGCGAGTTTCATTGATGTATCGTCAAGCACTTGCTAAGGTTTTATTGAAGATGGATGAGGAAATAAATGATGTTCCTTCGGAAGATTATTCTGACTTTAAAACTATTTTGTTTGATTAGGGAAGATAATTTCGTTACCTTTACGGATTGGAATTGATAAAGTTATTTTCCCTTTTGACTGATGTTTTAAAGCCTTGTTCATATTCTTGACTTTATCGTATTTTCTTTTAGTGATTTTGTTGTTATCTTGGTAACAATTTCTGTTGTGAGAGTTAAAATCATCTTTAAGATGGTTTCCCTGTAAAACGTAGGGGTGTTTGCTTTTACTCATAATAATTATCCTTTTATTTAATTTAGTGGTTGTTTAGTATAAACAATAGTCATTTGCTTATACTAAAGAACTATTAAAACAAAAAGTTTAATAGTTTGTTCTTTGAAAATTAAATAAAAAACGTGTCAGGCAATGACTTTGATATACACTGACTAACACGAGTATTAAATGTAGCAATTTAATTATAAGTGAAAAATAGTAAAATGTCAAGTTTTGTTTGATTGTAGATATGTTTCATGGAGTTTAGTTGTAACAAAATAAGCTAGGTAAAAACCTAGCCTACTACTAAAATAACAATCTTATAATCGTATAGATTGTAAATGCGATTGTCATTCTAGGGATTGTGTCTAAACAATCTTTGTAAAGTGAAATAAATAGTTTCACGATAGCATAGATGAATAAAAACAATCTGATGAGAACGTTTTTCATATCCGCACCTCCTTTTTAAGATAACTTTGAATGAGCTAAATCTATTCAAAGTTTGCTTTCAAGTTATCTTTATAAAGGAGAGGGAAAGAAGTATTCTCGGTTGAATTCTATCATAGAGCAGACGAGAAATCAAGCTAGGTAGTATTTTATATAGCTAGATTCCATGAAATGTATCTACAAAACTTTATAGATTCTAAACTCTTAGCCAACCTTTCTTAGTAAGACTACGGAAAGCACGGATAACGTACAATTTCAAAAATTGTGCAAGAGGTTGTCACATCTGGAAAAAGTTTCTTGAAAACAAAAATCCAGCAAAGTGTGTTTCCATATTACTAAGCTGTTTTGGCAAGGAGTTTAGAGTTTGTAAAGTTCATGTTGGGTGTTTCGTCCTTTCGCCTGAGTAGATGAGAAAAGGGAACTGACGGCTGTGGTGCAGTCAATGATACTTTGAAGAGGTAGCTAGAGTGAGATAGTGAGGCTTTATCGTATGGTCGGTGTGTAAGAGTAAAATCTTGCTAATGCCTATGGGTAAGGAAGAGGGGGTATTGAGTTATCTTTAAATCTGTGACCTTGGCGAAGGGAGTAGGCTGACAAGCTGAAAGTGTGCGAAGATAAGAGCATACAAAAAAAGAGTAACAAGAAAAGGCTTTGAAATATAAGCCTTTTTATTTTATTCAAAAAAGGAAATTGACAATAATTTGATTTTTATAAAACAGGTTTTGTCCTGATAAAGATTGAAAGTATTGTTAGTTTTCACAAGGGAATATAAGTAGTATTCTTTTATGCAAACTAACAATATGAGTAGAGAATAGAAAAGAGGAAAGATGGATATTTTGATCTACTTAGTAAGAGTTGGAATACTATTGTATGCACTTATTTTATTTATGTTTTTGATTTATTTGATGTTTAGTCATTTGATAATTCTGCTTGTATTTGTATTATTTGTGGTTTTCTTTGTGATTTTCACATGAAAGTAGAAAGGAAAAGGATTTATGCTGAATGTGTCAATGGGACTTCGATTGTATCGAGAGAAGAATAATAAGTCGAAAGAGGACTTAGCGAAGTATTTAGAGATTCAACCGAAAGCGTATATGCGTTATGAAACTGGTGAACGTGAACCTAGTCTTGAGAAGTTGTATAAATTGGCTTATTTTTATAATTGTAAGATTGACGATTTTATCGATGTTGAAGAAAATTTTAGTGTTGATCGAGATAAAGTTGTTTCAACTAAAGATTTAGATAATTTGGGTTGTCATCATCAGTTTTCTCATGGTTTGGTAAGCATGTTGACAGAAGGTAAAAGTCATGAAGAAATGATTCGTTTTATTAAAGATGATAAGACTAAGTATGTTTTAAAATCTGAAGTGAAACAGTATCTATTGGATTTGGTAGATAAGATTGATAAGAGTTAGAGAAGAGGTGAGTAAAATCGTATCTGTGGAATGGAAAGGAGAAGATGATGTAAGAACATATTCAGAAGAATGGATTCGTAGGGAATACCTGCGAATATATAGTAGGTTCTGCTGGAATCTAAAAATTTATGCTCACGTTAAGAGGGGCGCTGATGTTTATGTATCGTCTAAAAAATGTTGTAAAGATTTGTTTGATAGGTTGTGTGCTATGGGTCAAATAACAAGTGGTTTTTATCAAAAGATTGATAAACGTATTGAGCGTACATATAACCATTTTTTAGAAACAGGAGAAATTATTGAATTTGGCTAGGAGAAAAAAATGAAAGTTAAATCTTCAATATTGTTACTTTCAACGGTAACGTTACTTGCTTATGGCAATAGTGTAGTTCATGCTGACAGTGGTTGGGAATCAAAAATCTCACAACTGGAAAGACAGAAAGAAGAAATTGCTAAAAAGAATGGTGTTACTAGCTATGCTAGTGATGGTCGCTGGTATTCTTTGGTTGAATCTGAAAATAAGATCAAAGAATTAGAAGGGAATATCAATCAACTAAAAACACCGTATAGTGAAAAGAACACTATTAAGGTTAGTTCAGAATATGTTCAGGCTCTCAAAGATTACTACAATTATAAGAAAAGTGATTCTGAAAGAGATAGGGCAGAAGCAATATTAAAGGCAGAAAGTAAGAAATTACGTTTACAGGAAGATAAATTTATTTCGAATGTTGTTGATCAAGTAGAAGTTTATGATGTCAATAATCTTCCTAAAGATGTGAAAATTGAATTGAATTATTTTGCTTTAAATATGCTGAATCAAGTCAGAAAACAGATGGGGTTACCTCAATTAACTTTGGCTAATTCGTCTATTGATTTTGCTGACAAGCTATCTAAGAAGGTTCGTGAAGCTGATAGGAGTGTTTTTGATTGGCATTATGTGAAGGGTATAAATGATATAGCTAGAGAATATGGTTTACCTACCTCTAGCAAAGAAGATGAACAAAGAGAAACAGGTGGACAGTTCTATGAAAATTCATTTGCTTTGAGTGGTGTCACAAGTGATATGACTAAAGCAGATATGAAAAAATGGATTTACTATTCTATTGTAGAATTTTTATATAATGGTTCTGAATTTTCTCATGCTCAATCAATAGCTGGTATAAAATATGGTAAAAGTTATAAGAATGAATATCTTGGAATATCTTTACACTATCTTAAAGATGGGTTAGGTATTAGCTATATTACTGTGTCTGATAACGAATTATCAAAAGCGAAAAAGACTACCTTTAAAAAAGATAGTCCTTTGAATACTACTGAAAACAATAGAAAATCATTGTTATCTATAAAAGAAAAAGAATTGCAGACAGAAAAAGGTAAGTATGAGAAGATTAAGTCTGCGTATGATAGCTATGATCGTATTGATAAAAAAATAAAAGAAGAAAAAGAAAAGGAGAAAAAAGAAAAAGAGAAAAGAGAAGAGCAGAATAAAAAGAATAATGTACCTGTTAAACCTTCAAAACCTGCTACGCAAAACAAGGAAAAACCGAATGATTCTAGTAAGAAAAAGGTTAACCCTGTTATTGAAAAAAATGGGTGGAAAAAAGAGAATGGTTATTGGTATTATTATAAAAATGGGAATCGTGTAACTAATTCATGGCAGGGTTCATACTATTTGAAGTCAGATGGTAAGATGGCTGATAATGAATGGATTTATGATTCGTATTATAGTTCTTGGTTTTATTTAAAATCAGGTGGTGCTTATATAAATAGTGCTTGGTATTATGATTCGTATTATCAATCTTGGTATTACTTTAAGTCAGGTGGATATATGGCTAAGAATAGCTGGCAGGGTTCATACTATTTGAAGTCTAGTGGTGCTATGGCTAAGAATGAGTGGATTTATGATTCATATTATGGTGGCTGGTACTATTTGAAGAATAGTGGAGTTTATGCACGTTCTGAGTGGATTCAAGATAGATATTGGGTTGATTACTCAGGAAGATGGGTATAGTCTTTAAAGTCAGTTAAACTGGCTTTTTTTATTGGAAGAAAAGGAGAAAAGATGATTTTAATTGTGTTTAAGCGATCTCGTTCACCATCTTAAAAAAACGAGGTTAGAAAAAAATAAAAAAATGATTTAAAAAAAAGGAGAAATATAATGTTAAAATCAAATCAATATAAGGCTTATGGTTCAATCCGTAAAACAAAATTTGGAGCGTGTGGAGTTATTCTTGCGCTTGCTATGTTGGGTGTTGCTTTTGGAAGCAATAGTGTATCTGCTAATGAAGTTTCAACTGAAAAAACTGTTGCAGTAGAAAAGAAAACTGAAGTAGAAGTTCCTATCTCTCATGAAAAACTTGATAAAGCTGTTACTGAAGCTAAAAATGCTGGAGTAAATGTAGAAGTAGGTGTTGTTCAAGATAAAGGTGTTGCAACCTCTGAAACAGTAGCAGAAAAGAAAAAAGAAATTGAAGCTGATTATGTGAAGCAGGAAAAAAATGTCAAAACTGTGACTGATGATTATTCTTCTAAGGTAGATAAAACTACTAAAGAGCGTGAAGTAATCGAAAAAGAAAACAGGTCTAAACAAGAAGCGTATGACAAAGCTGTAAAAGAACATGAAGCAGAAGTCAAACGTATTGAAGCTGAAAATAAAGCTATTCTTGCTGATAATGCTAAGAAAGAAGCTGAAACCAAAGCTGAAAATAAGCGTATCGCAAAGGATAACGCTGAAAAAGAAGCTATTTATAATAAAAATGTAGCAGACCAGAAAGCCTATAATGAAAAGGTTGAAAAAGAAAATGCTGGTCTAAAAGCTGATTATGATAAGAAGTTGGCTGGTTACAATAAAGAGTTGACTGCTTACAATAAGCAAAAAGAAGAACTTGCTAAGAAGGGTGTAAAAGCTGAAAAACCTCATATTAAGGTTTATGGTGATTATGATGAAAGTCAACGTGGAAGCGTTAATTATTATGGAAAATTGACTGCTTCTTTTGAAGGAATTGATGGACTTACAAAAGTTAAAGATTATATTGGACTTCATGATGATACTACAATTAGCGCAAGTCGCCCTGATCTTCTTCGTGATGTAAATGGATATTTTAAACAGATTTATAATCCTAAAGCTGGTGATTCATTTACGTTACATAATATTGCTGAAGATGATAAAGGTCAAAAAATTTCTGCTCGTTTTACTTTTAATAAAGTAGAAGCTGAGTGGCAGGAAAATGGAAAACCTTTATCAGCAACTAAGATTACAATTCACAATAAGGATAATAGTGGCTCTATTAATTTTGTATATGGGAATTTAGTTGAATTTAATACAAAAATTGATTATTTCTATGAAAAAGGTCATAAAAAAGCGAATTTGGCTATTGTTTCAATGTTTAATGACGTTGATTATGGTCAAGAATTTAACATGACTTATGAAGATGGTTCAGAAGGAGTTGTTTTAAATCCGAATGGTTCTAAAGTAGAAAAAGTAACTCGTAATGGGAAGAATTATTATAAGGGTGAATATAAGACAGCTTGGAAAACTGATGTACCTGATCTTGGTGTAAAAGCTGGTGATCTTGGATATGATAATGTTAAAGATGAAGCAGATATTCCACTTGGTTCAGTAGTTTCTGTTGGTTATGGTTCTACTTTGAATTTTGCTTATCATAATGGAGAAGGAGTTCACTCTGCTAAGAAAGTTGCTTTAGAGCGTAAATGGGCGAAAAGTAATGCAGAAAAAGAAGGCAAAGAAATGCCTTCTGATGGTTCAATCTTTGGAGATAGTGGCTGGGCAGTCGGATTGTTTGGTAAAGCAAGTGCAACGGTTCCAATCAATATTTTGACAAAACCTCCTGTTGAGCCTAACTATCAGCCAAAAGATACTAAGGAAATTCCTAAACCTAAATTGGAAAAACCAAAAGAGTTTGTACCTCGTACAACACTTCCAACTCCCCCTGCTCCAACTCCACCAGAGAAGAAAAAAATTCCTGAAATGCCTTTAGTTCCTACCGTTAAGGTAAACTTCGCACGTCTGCGTGTGAAACCATCAACTCCAAAACCTGTGAAGGCTATCAAAGATAATTACGCAAATAATATTGATGGAGTAAATACATTTGATAAGAATGTGAAATTTAGTCTAACAACTGACTACAAGCCATATTCAACATTTACTACAGACTCAAAAACCTATGGTAAAACATGGGCTATGGTTGATGATGTTCAAGATGGGGCTTACAAGGTAGATGACAGCAAAATTACTATGAAGGATTCTGCTGGTAAAGATGTTAAGGCTTTGTTTAATATGTACCATGTTTTTTCAGAAAAACAACGTACAAAAGAAATTCAAGGTATTTTGAAAGAAGCTGGGTTGAATCCAAAAGGTGAGTTCTATATGTTTGTTGCTAAAGACTCTGCTTCATTCTATAAGAATTATGTAAGACAGGCTAAGAATATCACGATTGATCTTCCTGCTCGTTTATTGGTTGAAAAAGGACAGATTGTGAAAAATGAATTCCAACAAATTGATTTTGGAAATAGCTTTGTTTCTAATTTGGTAACAGTTCAAGTACCTGATGTGAAACCTGAAAAACACGCTTTGGATCAAAAAGACGATAAGAAGATTCGTGATGGTGAAGAAATTCAGATTGGTCAGTTCTTACGCTATCTTTTGGACGGTGTGACCGTTCCTAGCAAGCACGATACACTTTATCAGTATGATGGTATTGATAAGTTAGATGTGAAGCATGACCGCTATACTGGAAATTGGTCAGGAATCATTCGTGGTACTGAATATGTAGCTGGAAAAGATATGGTGTTACCTTATGATGTAGTCCTTTCTGATGGAAAAGTTGTTAAGGCTGGAGATAAAGTTCCTAAAGGCTCTAGCTATGCTTTCCAATTTAAGTTTGATCAAAGTACAAATTCTGATTTCATTAAGAAGATTGTTAAAGTAACATGGAATGAAAAAGATGGTAAATGGTCATATGCTATTGACAAAGATTTCTTGAACTCTTTAGGAGTTAAAGGCACGTTTGATGCAGATTTTTATATCGAAGTTGAACGTATTGCAAGTGGAGAAATCGAAAACAAATTTGTGAACATTGTAAATAGTCAAGAAATGGAAGCAAAAGTTGTAACTCATACTCCTGAGCCTAAGAAACCACAAGAACCGAAAAAACCAGCTTTACCGAATACTGGTACTGCTGAATCTTCACTTGGTTTGTTTGGTCTAGCTGGTGTACTTGCAACTGTGCTTGGTGTAGCTGGTCTTAAACGTAAAGAAGATTAGTCTATTTGTTAAGGGCGATTAAAACAGGAAAATCGCCCTTTTTATTTTTAAAAAATATATATAATAAGAGGTATAGAAAATGGCAAAAATTAAAAAAATCCCTGTTGGGTTGGAAGCGATTGGAACAAAAGTAGTTGTAAATCCAAAATATCGTGAAGTTGTGACTGGTAACGGTGAAAATTTCGTTCCATTCCGTGAGTTTGAACTTTCAGGAGATCAACAAAATAGCGTGACTGTTCGTGTATATGGAATTAACAATTCTGATACTCCAAAAGCAAAAGGTTTGACTATTGTTAAGTCTGTATTAGGACTTAATTTCGTAACTCGTTTGGTTGGTCGAAAAGAAGAAATTCAATTTGAAGCAAGTGAATTGCGTTTTGAAAAATAAGAAAAAGGAGAAATAAAAAATGGCTTTTAATATTCGTAAATTTAACAATGCAGAAATTCCTGTAAATGTGAAGGAAAAATTCGGTACATTTACTTTTCTTGGTTTTGATGAAAACTGGAAAATGGTAGAAGGTGAAGCTGTTGATTATCCTACTCATGCTGAAGTTTTCTCAGACAAAATGCAAGAAACTATTGCGATCAAGTTGGAAGAAGGTATTTCAGTAGAAGATATTCCGTTCATGTCAGAAGTTGAAATTGTAGGACAAGCAACAATTTGGATTTATGATTACGAAGATACAGTATATCGTGGTAACAACAATGTTTCTGAAATTAAGGCGCTTGCTTTCTCATTGCGTGCTGAAAATATTAAGCGTGTTGGTGCTGGTGCTGGTGTAACTGCTCAACCTAAACAAGAGCAGAAGCAAGAACAAAAACAAGAGCATAAAGGCTAATTGATAAAGGAGAAAAGATATGGGTTTGTTTCCTGCGTATAGAGGAATCAAGATTAAGCCTTACATGGTAAATCTTAGATACTTTATCTTTTCTTTTTTCTTTTTGTTATTTAGTCCTGCGCTTGTAGTTTATGGTTATTTAAACTTTGAAAAAATTAAGATTTTAGATATAGCAGCTATTGTTATTCTTGTGATTCTATTGGTAGTATTTATTGTTTTAAGTATTTATCTAACATGGTTTTCACAAGAAAGATTCTTTCTTTTTCAAAAGTTAGAAAGACTGTCTAAACTGGCTTTCTTTTTGAAAGAGAATGGTTATACCTATACAAAGAAGGTAAAACGTGAATCAGGTACTATTGATAAAGTTGTGTTTCCTGCTGTTTACATGAAACAGAATCGCTATGATCTTGATGTGGCTTTTAAAATGGCTGGTAACAAGTTTCAAGAGAAGTTTAAGAAGATTGGTAGTGAGTTAGAAACAACTTTCTTTATGGACTTTATGGAAGTTCAGGACGATATAAAGTTTAAGACTTACAAATTAGCCTATTCTGCTTTTTTGAATCGTATCAAGGTAACTGATGTCAATTATTCTGATAAAGGTATTCAACTGATGAAGAATCTTTACTGGAATCCTATTGATGATCCTCATTTGCTGGTAGTCGGTGGTACTGGTGGTGGTAAGACTGTTCTATTAAGAACTCTGATTCGTGCTTTAGCGAAAGAAGGTGTAGCTGATATTGGTGATCCAAAACAAGCTGACTTTGTAACTATGGCAGAACAGAAGGCTTTTGAAGGGCGAATTTCATATAATGCTGAAGATATAGTAGCTATGATCGAAAGAGGGGTAGATATTATGTTTGCACGATATGCCTATATTCGTCAAAAACGAGCTGAAAATGGCGATAAGGATATGAAGAAGTATTATGAGTATGGATTAGAGCCTTATTTCCTAGTCTGTGATGAATACAATGCCTTGTGTGCTATGCTGGACTTTCAAACTAGACAGCGTTTAGATAATGCTATGGGTCAATTCTTGCTTCTTGGAAGGCAAGCTGGCTGTTTTGGAATAATAGCTATGCAGAAGCCTGCAAGGGAAGATTTAGGCTCAAAATTGCAAGCTAACATTAACTTTCGTATATCTGTTGGCCGATTGGACGAGATCAGTTATGATCTAGCCTTTGGCGAAGTCAATAGAAATAAAGAATTTAAGTATGTGAAGTTTGTAGGTGGTAAGCGTGTTTATGGTAGAGGTTATGCTTGTGTCTATGGAGAAGTAGCAAGGGAATTTTATTCACCATTGCTTGAAAAGAAATTCTCATTCTATGATGAATATGAGAAGATTGAAAGACGAGAAAATCCTTTCAATCCTTTAGAAAATCCTGAAGCTGTTCTTTCCGAAGAAGAAAAACAAGCCTTACAGGAAGAAATGCAGGCTAAAGAAGAACTTGAAAAAGGAACAGTTAAAAAAGCTAGTCCTGAATTAGTTCAAGAATTGATGAAAAGTCAACAAAAAGAAGAAGAAAATCTTGGTGATCTACAAAAGGCAAGTGATTTTTCTATGTCAATCAATGTTAGCTTTGCTTCTGTTCAAAATCTTTTGAAAAAATTAGAAGAAAAGGAAAAAATGGTTGTTCTAAGAAAAGATGGTATTTTGTATTTGGATAAAAATCAGATGTCTTTGGTCAAAGATTTGTTTGAATTAAAAAAAATTACTAATCAAAATTGGAATGAAATTATAGATGATTTCCCTTTTGATGAATATGAGTGATAAAAAGAGGGTTTTCGCTCTCTTTTTTCTTTTTTAAGTGCTAGTTGGTACAATCCAGCTTGCTAGTAGCTAGTAGCAGGAGCGAGGAAGCGAGTGCGACGAGCGACTGCGCTCACTAGCGCTCACTAGCAAGCTGGATTGTGCGAATTAACCCCCTATGACTAATAGGGGGGTAGAAGGTGTGCGATAAGGTCAAAAGCCTTGATAATACTGGTTTTTTTATCTCAAAAAATGCAACATTACAAAAAAAGGAGAAATATGGAATTTAAAGAATTGAATAAAGTACAAAAAATGTACTCTTTTTCAGATCAGGAGATTTCGGACTATTTAGAAATAGATAGAGCGACACTTTATAGGTGGAAGGAAGCTGGAAAAGTTTCCGAAGCATACGATTCAAAAATTAAAGAGTTGGTCGCTTTTAAAGAAGGTGTGCGAGATAGTGGTTTCTCTTTGGAAGGTAAAGTTGACTATGTGAAGGTTACATTCAAAACAAGAGATTATATTGAAGTTATTGATAAGGTCTTAGGTTTGAAAAATAAACCTTTCTTAGAAGAAGAAAAAGGTGGTTCAGGCTATGATACAAAATATACATTTCAGTTTATCAATGTATTCATATCGAAGAAAAGGGAAGATATGGGTTGTATGATTGAGTTAAAAGGTCAGGCTTGCAGGCAATTTGAATATTACCTAGAAGAAGAACAAAAAGCAAGCTGGAGAGATTTCTTTATTCGCTGTTTTGAGTATGAGCGTGAAATTGCTGAAGGTGATGGAAAGTATATGAATATACCTCGGTTAGATATTGCGCTTGATGAAAAATATAACGAAGAAGGGAATTTTGAACTTGGTAAGCTGGTAGAACTTTGGGACGAAGGCTTGATTGATAGTCGATTGAGATTGAAGCAGATTGAAGATAATGGTGAGTATGGAAAAGCTAAAACAATTTATTTTGGATCAAGACAATCTGCCTATCATTTCTGTTTTTATCAAAAAGATATTGAGCAAGCGAAAAAACTTGGTTTTGATTTAGATTTTATTCATTCGGCTTTACAATTCAAGAATCGGTATGAAGTCCGAATGTGTGATGAAGTAGCTTTGGACTTTGTAAAAAAAGCCTTGAATCAAAAGTTGGATATGGCAAAGTTGGCTGTAAGAGTTATCAATAGCAAGATTAAGGTCTATGAGAAAGTCAATGGAAAGAAGGTTCTTAACAAAGAGTGGTATTCATTGCTGGGCGAAGTTGATCGTATTGGTTTTTCAACTGCTCCTGTTGAAGTTGGTTTTTTTGATAAACAGTATAAATGGATCAATGAAAATGTTTCAGGTGTTACTACTGTTCTTAAAACTTGGGAGAATATAACAGGTGAGCATAAGTTGAAAAAGATATTGTTTGAAGGGAATATAAGCGAAAAAAATTGGAAGAAATTAGAGCAAGCGAGGTCAGATTATGAGAAAAATTTACAGGTTGATAGGTACTGATTCAGTAGTAGTGAATAATAGTAACTTAGTTGTATCTACTGATAAAGGATTGAAGTCTATTAGTAGTTATTTTCCTAGTTTTGAAGGGAATGAAAATTTAGTAGTGATTCCTGTTGAGCCTTCAAAAATCTTTCGTACTTATTTCAAGGAATATATATTGGATTGGTCAAGGATTCATGAAGATGTAAATGCGATTCTTGATATGACAAAATAGTTAGTTTTATTTGAGGTTGTTCTATGAAAAAGAAGAAAAAAATAACTGATGAAGTTTTAAGAAAATTGGTGTATTTGATTCCTGCAAGGTATTTCTATGATGGAATTGTAACAAGTGAGAAGGCTAAAGGGTATCAAGATTATATTGAGTTTCAATGTCAGACTTATAGATCAACTAAAACAAGAAAAGATTGGTATGAAGTTAAAAGACTAACTAAAGAATATGAAGAATATCTGAATAAAGAAGTTGATATAAAAAGAAAGTTGTTATTATTTGGTCTGTTGAAAAGAGATAGTAAGGAGAGAGTAGATGTCTATAATCTATTGGTTAAAAAATATCATTTGGAAAGATGGGTTTGAAGATGGCTAGAGTTATGAAGTGGTTAAGGGAAGTTTTGCGCTTTATGTGTTTGAATTATATATTGCCTATGTTTGTATTCCTTGTTGTAAATTTGATTAGTGGCAACTCTAAAATCGCTTTTGTTTTCTTTAGTATTACGCTAATTGCAGGAATTGTGATGAATTTTAGAGAATTGGATAGGTCTATATATGATAAGAATGGTAAAGATGATTTTTAAAATCATACATTATTTGATTTTAAATTCTATTGTAGGATTGGTTATGGCGCTGTTTGCGTATGTTTTGATAGGGAATGTTAAATTCTCTATTTTGTTATTTCTGATGTTTTTTGTAGGTGGTTTATTTGTTGAATGAAAAGGAAGGTTTTTATGGAGAAATTTCATGAGAAGTTAAAATTGTTAAGGAAGGAGCAGGGATTTACACAAAAAGAAGTTGCTGATTTTTTTGGGATAAACCAAGCTGTTTATCAAAAATGGGAAAGTGGGAATCGGAAACCTACCTATGAGAATTTAAGTATGTTAGCTTGTATATTTGATGTTTCTATTGATTATTTGTTAAGTGAATATTTAGAAATATCAAAAGAGAGATGTTTGGAATTTGAAAAAGAAATAAAGGAAGGAGAAAAAAAGAAAATATTAGAAGAAGATGAGTTGAAAGATTTTTGTAAAAAGCTTTCACGTTATGAGTTTGAAGATAGTGAGCGTGCAAAAAGAGTTGCTATTAAAGCTATGCGAGTAGTATTGCTTGCATTGGGTTATGATACAGATTTTGTAGAAGATAAATTTAGAACAGAAGTAGAGAAAGCTATTGTGGTAAATGGAAATGGAATTTATGACAATTTTTTTAAAACGTTTAAAGAGATTAAGACAGAATGAAGGGTTAAAACAACAAGAACTAGCAGAGATATTAGGAATAAAGAGAAATACGTATAGCGATTGGGAGAATGGAAAGACAGAGCCTAGGTTTGACAAACTTGTCAAATTAGCTGATTTTTTTGATGTTTCGTTGGATTGGTTGTTTGGTAGAAAATAAATGAAAGTTAAGAAGCGTTCTCCTGCATGATAGCTGGAAAAAATAAAAGCTAAAAAAATAGAAAAAAGAGGTATACAAAATGGCTTTAAGTGGAAAAGATAAACAAGTGATTGAGTTGTCATTGGAACTTGGTAAGAAATTGAAGGATCAAGAATTTAAGCAAGCATGGACTTTAGCTGGTGAGTTGAGTGCGCTTCTTAAAAATACTGATGATTTGAGCCTTCCATATCAAGTGATCGAATGTATCAAGAAAGATGTATCAAGTTATTACTCAATGAATCAAGAGTATAACAAGGTAACGAATCGTGCGTTTGCGATTGGCTCTAGCTTTGAGCGTTCAGCTTCAATTTAATTAAAATGGTAAAGGAAGTCAAGAGTGGCTTCCTTTTTTATTTGGAAGGAGAAATAATGAGTATTAAAGTTATTTATGATAGCTATTCTGATGTTTGTAAAAATTATGTTTATGGGAAAAGATTCCTTGACGAGCCTGAAATTGTTATTGAAAGGTTGAATGAGCATTTTGATGGTGTTGAATTTGGTCAGTTTGATGGTTGCAACCCTGATAATGTTTATATCAATTCATTTACAGAAGTTGATACACAAGAAGCCTTGATTGATTTTGCTGGTATTTTGGATCATGGAGAATATGAGCAGTTAATGAATGAAGATCGTTTGTCTGCTTATGTAGAAGAGCATGAAGAAGAAATTGTTAGTCGTTTAGAAGATTCTTATACTTTCCTTGGTCATGAAGGCGATAGCTGGTACTTCTTGCAATAAAGAATAGTTGGTATTGAATATGGCTTCAAGAGTTTTAATCAAGAATCCAAAAAATGGAAGGCAGGCTTGGTTTAGCTTGCCTTTATATTTTGGAAAATTGTCTGTGATTGGTTTGAGTGGTTCTTATGATGATCAAATTGAAATTGTTGATTATGAGGGGACTTCATTCATTGGGTATGGTCTATTTAGTGTTGCTGACTTGGAGCAGTTAAATAAGCAGGTAGAAGGTTGATTAAGGAAGGAGAAAAATGGAATTAACAGCTTTAATTATGGATAATCGGTTAAAGAAGGCTAAACAGTTTTCTTTACCTGTTGCTCCTGAATATATCGCTTCTGAATTTGGATATGATAAAGAGGATATACTTTTTACGATTCAATCTATTGAAGAATTACCTAAACTGAATGTGGAAGGTGCTACGTTATCAGATATAAATAAACTTGCTAAAGAATTGGAGTTTGTTTATGAAGAAAAGGTTTTAACGTATATTGAATTGGGAAATACTGAATTATCAGATTTATTGAATTTTGAGTTTTTGGATTGTGCATTATATCCTGAAATTCATAACGATTTTCAGTTAGGAATGTATATGGTTAAGGAGAATGGTTTTAATTTAGCCTTGTTTCTAAAATATTTGGACTATGAAAAGTATGGTCATGATGTTCGTTTAGAAGAAGGTGGTAGCTTTACTGATAGAGGGTATTTTTTACCTAAAGCAGATAGGCTGTAAGATTTTTAGTAAGGAGAAAATAAAAAATGGAATTAACAGCTTTAATTATGGATAATCGGACAAAGAAAGTAAAACAATTTTCTTTGCCTGTTGAATTTGAATATGTAGCTTCTGAATTTGGATATGATGTAGGAGATGTTTCTATAACGATTCAATCTATTGAAGAATTGCCTGATTTGGATTGTGAACGATTGAATTTGGATTTAGCGAATGAACTTGCTGAAAATTTGGAAGATGTAGATGAAGATATTGTTTTATCATTCATTGAATCAAATAGTTCTGATCCAAAGGATTTAGCAAATGCAGAATTTGATGATTGCTGGTTTTATCCTGATATTACAACTGATCGAGAATTGGGTGAATATATTGTAGATGATATGGGTGTTGAATTGTCAAGGGAACAATTAGAACGCTATTTTGACTATGAGAAGTTTGGTCGTGATGTTCGTTTAGAAGAAGGTGGTAGCTTTGTTGACAAAGGTTACTTTGTATCAAGATGATAGCAAGTATTAGGGTTCTGAATGAAGGCAATTTCGATTATCTTTGTGAGTTAGATATTATGAAGCATAGCCAAGATCAGATAGTTGCAAGATTGAAAGAATTGGGAATTGATAAAGTGAATTTCTTTGTATGTGGTATTACTGATTGGGAAGTTGATAAGATCATGTCGCTGGACGAGGTTTACTTGCTGAAAAAAGCAGTTCTTGATTTGTATGATGGTGATGATTATGTTGTGAGATTTCAGTTACAGCGATATGTTCCTATCAAAAAGATTATTTCAACCTATTATCAATTCTGTTCTAAAGATGAAGTAGCAACTGTGATTCAACTTTCAAAGAATTTAGATATTGGTCTTTTGATAAATTATTTTTTTAAGTGTGGAAATTGGGTGACAGCATTTCAAGGTTTTGTTGAGCAAGGCGAAGTGCTGAATACTCCAAAAGGATTTTATAGAAAGGTTATTCTTTAATTTAAAGGATAGGAATAAATATGTCATTTACTGTTATATTTGATGATTTAAGAGATATAGAGCGTTTGTCAAATGAGATAAAAAGAATTGTAGGAGATAACATTAGACCTGCATTAGATACAGCTTTAGAATCGAAAATACATGGACGAGAATTTGATTTTTTAAATCTTATTTCTTCAATTCGTGGTTCTGTTAGAGTTGTGCCTATAAAGTTGTTTATTCTTAAATACGATAATGGCTCTGTTAGGAAGAAGCAGATAGATTCAAAAGAATTAGATGATTCTGAATATGTCAGAATTTTTCAAGAAAATTTTGAGTATTACATGACAATTTTGGAAGAATCAGAATTCTTGTTTGGTGGTGCTGGTGGTGGAGAAATTGTTTTAGTTGAAAAATAAAAAAAGGAAGGAAAAAACTTTGAGAAATATGTTTTTAAAGAAACCACGAAAAGACAAACAACTGACAGTTAAGAAGATTAGTCAGAAAAAATCGAATCTGATTTTCATGATTAGCTTGGTTGGTTTTGTCCTGCTATGTGGTTTAACCATGTTTGTTTCAATAGCAACTACTGTGAAGATGAAGGCAAGGCTTTCTGAAGCACCTGTGGTAGAAGCTAAAAAAGAAACAGATCGTACCTTGGAACAGTTCCTAGATGGATATGTAAGTAGATACTTTACATATAATTCACAAAGTGGCTCTGCTGATGAAGATGTCGCAAAGTTAAATAATTATTATGGTGGTGTTCCTGATGTAAAGAATCAAGGTCAGACGAAGCAGGAAATGAGTATTGTTAGTGCTAGAATGTTGAGTGCTAAAGATGGTGTCGCTGTTTATCGTGTGATCTATGATACGAAGAAAGATGATAAGAATCAACGTGTAGGAATTGAATTTACGATTCCATACGGTGTGAAAGATGGCAAGTATTATGTAAGTGGTTTGCCTTGGTTCTCTCCTGTGAGCGATTTTAAAGCTGAAGGGGTAGAAAAAGAGAATCATGTTGCGCTAGTTGGGAATGATGAAATTGAGGAAGGTAAACGTAAGAAGTTAGTTTCATTCTTGGAATTGTTCTTTAAGAATTACACTACCAGTCAAGCAAACTTGGATTTGATTTCTAATGGAATTAAGTCCATTGGTGGTGCAACGTTTAAGAGTTTAGATTATACCTACTTTAAAGAAAAAGATGGGAAAATTTATGCTTATGCTCAAATTACTCTTGATGTAGCTGGTACAACTCATAGTGAAAATTTTAGCTTTGAGTTAAGAGAAGATAAAGATAGTTACTTTGTAGAAAAAATGGATCATACGATTCCAGTAGATTTTAATAAAAAAGATGATAAAGGAGAATAAAACAAATGGCATTATTTCAATTTTTAGTTTCAAAATTCGGTATCCCAGCAGTAGCATTTTTTGCTGGTATGAAGGCTCTTAAAGCATGGAAAGAGCAACAATTAGGAAAACTGGTTGTGATTGTATTGGTTGCAGGGTTCATTTTGTTCTTTTTAGAAAATCCTGAAACAGTATTAAATGCGACTAAACCTATTTGGTCAAAATTGATTGAAGTATTTAAGTAGGTTAGAGGAATGGAAAGAAAAGACAAGAAGCTGTATGTGTATACGACAGCATTTAGACAGCCTGTATGGATTCATAAATTAAATGAAGAATTTAGTTTACCATTTGCAATAAAAATGTCAGCGATTGTCTATTGCCTAGTGATTCTCGTGATAGCATGGTTTTTACTAGGCTTTATTCCTTCTTTGGATTGGGGTTGGCGCTTTATGGCTTCTGCATTTATAGGTTGGAAATTTGGGAATCTATTAGCTGATTATAAAATAGATGGTAAAACATTGTTTCGATTTATTTATGAGTATTTAATATTTTGGAAGCAATATGATAGTCAAAGAAAGGAAATGTATATTTGTAAAGGAAAAAAATATGAGAAAGTGAGAAGTATTAAACGTGGAATTATCGAATAATATTTGGTCGATTGCTGATGGATTGATTTTATTGAAAGATGGGACGGTTTTGTCCGTATTTGAGATTGAATCACAAGTCGTTAATACGATTGAAGAAAGTAAAAAGGAAACAAGTAAGGATATAGTCTATAATTGTTTGGCTAGTTTGGCTGAATATAATGATTTAAGTATTCATAGTATACATATTGATTTGGAACTAGCTAAGAAGATTTCTTTATTGGCGCAAGATATTGAGCAAGGTCAAGGGACAAGTGCATTAGGGAATTATATTATATCCACAATGAAGTCACGTTTGGAAGAAGAAGTAAGCTATCTTTTTGAATATAAGCATTATCTTGTAGTTCCTTTGAAGTCAGTCAATGTGACCTCTGATTTTAAATTGACGGTTGAGCAAACAATAACAACTTATCGTCAAGATTTGATGAAAATGATTGGTTTTGAAGAATTGCCGAAGGTTGATTGGTGGAAAGCGTGGCAGAATCAAAAAGATATGATTCAAACTAAAATTCATGCTTTGAATGTGAAAGAAGTATCAAAAGCTGATTTAGAATTATTGAATCGCCTTCATTTTCTTGGTGGTCAACACTATGATAAAGAAAGTGAATTGATTGCTCTTGAAAATTCGATTGAAAATGTAGATGAAACGATTATTGAGGTAGTGGATGGAAATGCTTTGAAATTGACTAATGGTCAAGAAACAAGTTATGTAGCAACAATTCCAATTGTTTCATATCCTAAAAATGTATCATACCTTCATTTGCAGGAAGAATTACAAAATTTAGAGTTTCCAGTTGATAGTGTATACAAGATTCGTTTTTCAACTCAAAAAGGTTTCTTTTCTCTTTTATCAAGAGCAAGAAATAAACGTAAAAATTTAGGGAATACTGTAAATGAAACAGCTGAAAATGATGATGTTCAGAAAATTGAAGTTTTAGAAAGTCATGAATTGCTAGAAGATTTTCAGGAGAAGCATGATAATAAAGAATTGATGATTACTTATCTTCATACCTTAACCATTACAGCAGATAGTTTGGAAGAATTGAATCTTAAATTTGATATTCTGTTTGCACGATTGAAAGAATTGGAAGTAGAAGTTGTCAAGGCTGTTGCAGATCGAATCTATCTATTTTATAAGAGTAGATTGACAGAAATTCTTGATAATAAGAAGGAGTCATTTCTACAATATGGCAGTTTGCGTGGATTATGTGAGAATCTGATGTTTACAACAAAGAAGGTTGGAACAGAAGTTGGTTTTCCGATTGCACGTGTAGATAATGAGATTTCTTCATGGTATGGAGATTTTCAAAAGGCTCTTGATTCAAGTACAAATATTGTATTTTCTAACTTGTTACAAGCTAATAAAGTTGGAGTTAAGGGGAAAGAAACAAGCAATCCTCATACAGCAATAACTGGTTCGACAGGGAATGGGAAGTCATTCTTAACTAAGTTATTATTTACCTATCACTCATTATTGAAAACAAAAGTATTGTATATTGATCCAAAAGCAGAAATGAAAAGACAATATCAAGCTGTACTTTCAAAATTAGAAGAAGAAGGAGAGTTTGAGGAACTTCAAGAATATATCAAGTCAATCAATTTTGTGACTTTGAATATGAAAGATAAAAATAATAGAGGTGTTCTTGATCCATTCTCATTCTTACAAGATGAAGCTGAATTGACAGAGTTAGCAACAGTTCTTGTTGGTTCTGTGCTGGATAAGGATACTTATATTAAGGTTCAACCTCATCTGCTAGATTCGATTGATAAAGTGATTGAACGTAGAAATGCTGGTGAGAAAGTAGGAATGTTGCAAGTTTTCGATGAATTGGAGAAAAATTCAAAAGAAGAAGTTTCTACTGCTGGTTACTTTTTAAAAAGAATTTCAAGAAATTCTTTGTTATCACTTTGCTTTTCTGATGGTAGTCAAGAAGTCTTAAAGCTTGATAATAAAATTACAATTATTGAAATTGCAGGTTTAGATATGCCAAAAGGTACGGATAAAGATGAAATGACTGAAACACAATTAAGAAGTTTAACAGTTATGTATGCTTTGACCTATTTCTGTGCAATTTTCGGTGAACGTGAAAAGGATAAGGAAACAATGCTTTACTTAGATGAAGCATGGCAGATAATGGCAACTCCTGCTGGAAGGCAAGTTGTCAATCGTATTAAACGTACTGGACGATCATTCAATAATTTCCTAGTGCTGGTTACTCAATCCGTAAAAGATTTGAAAACAAGTGAAGATGGAACTGGATTTGGTACGGTATTTGCTTTTCCTGAGAATTCTGAAACAGAAGCTATTTTAGAGCATTTAAGAGTTGAAAATGATGAATCGTCACGAGCTTGGCTTGAAAATCAAACAATGGGGCAGTGTATTTATTATGATACGTTTGGACGAAAAGAACGTATTACAGTAGATGGTACGATTTATCCTGAATTGATGGAGTTATTTGAAACGGTAGAATCAGAATTGGTTGCAGTATAGGGGGGAATTATGAGAAAAAATATTTTACTAGTGTTTATTTGTTCTTTTTTTATTCTTCCAATATTTGCAAAAGCAGATTCACTTTCAGATATACTTCCTAAGAATAATTTTGACATTATTGAGTTTGACAAGAACACGAATAAGCCTAAGTTAGTTGATCCATCTGAAAGTACGAAAAAAATATTGGATGATGTAAAGAAGGCTCGTGAAGAAAAAGAAGCCTTGGAAAAGAAGGAATCAGAACATAGTAAATTAAGTTATAAAAATTACAAGTCTAAACTGTCTGATTTAACAAGTAAGGTTTATTTTGATAAAAAATTCTTTGGATTTGATTCAAATGTCAATTATTTCTTTAATTCGCTAGTTCAAGCAGTTTTTTGGTTAGGGAAAATTATTTTCTATGTAACAGCAGAAGTCTATACTTCTGTTGAGGGAATGAGTGATGTTAGTGGATTGTTGAATGAAACGGTAAAAAATTCTAGTAAGGTATTTTCTTCTTTGTTTAATACAGAAATAATTTATTTGGTCGGTGCAAGTATGGCAGTTTATTTACTGTATTTATTTGCGACTGGTAAGGGAAGTTTCTTTAAAACATTGATAAAAATGTTGTTAATTTATACCTGTATTGGAGTTTATTTTATTCAACTTTCTGTGAATGGCCAAAATAAATATTTGATAACTCATGTATATGATGCTTTTAGGACAACAACCATAACTCTTAATGGTGAAATTACGAAAACATTAACTGGTGAAAGTAAAGATGGAGTGGAAACATATTTTTCAGAAACCTTGTTGAAGGGATATAAGTATATGAATTCTCCTGTGAATGACAAAGGCGAGTTTGTACTTTCTGAGAAAGAATTTGAAGATTTAGCTAGTTATAAACAAGGTGATGGAGATCATTTAGTTGGAGATAAAAAAATCAAGGATATTGCAAAAGATAAAGATCCTGAAAATAAAATGTTGAAGAATGAGTGGGGGTTGAAATTCATGTATGCCTTCGCTTCTGATGTCGATATTATAGTGATGGGAACGATTTATTTATTGCTTGGATTGTCACGATTCTTTTTCTTGATTGTATTTATCTTATTGATTGTATTGTTGCCATTTATTCTTATTTTGAGTTTATTTCCTAAGATGGAACATTTGCTAATAGGATTTAATAAAAAGGCTATTTCAATGCTTGCTTTATCATCTATTATGCTTTTAGCAACTAGTATATTTTCCTTCTTTTACAATACTTTAACTGGATTTATTTCTACTGCTGTTGGTGGTGATTTATTAGTTACCGTATTCTTAAAAGGTGTATTGTTATATTTGATGTGGAAATATAGACATTCTCTTCTATCAGCGTTTTCAAGAGTAACCAATAGTCCTATTGGGAAGATTGGTAGAGAAATCAGCAATTCTCAATCCGTTAAGAATCTCAAAGAAAGATTATCAAAATCAGGTAAGATTGGTTTAAGTGCAGGAGTAGCTGGCTTGAAAGTTGGTGGTCAATTTACCAAAGGTGGCTTGAAGATGGGTAAAGATAAGTTGGGAGAAAACCTCAAGTCTTTACGCAAAGAAAGTCCATTGGTAGATAAGGTTGCTGAAAAAGGAGAAGCGGTTAAGAATCGTATGGATTCAATGAAGGAACGTAAGAATAGTTCTGTCAATGCTTTGAAAGAAAAAGGTAGTCGAACCTTAGCTAAACTCTATGGAGTCCGAGCCAATGCCTTTAAAGAAGGTAGTGACAATAGAAAACTGTTGAAAGAGAAAATGGAGTATAGAGATAGTCAAGCTGAAAAATATGCTGGTCAGAAACAGGCTTCTCGTGAGTCAATTCAACGGTTGAAGGAAGAACGAGTCAAGAAGAGAGAAAAGCAATTCAAAGAAGGTCAGGAACGGTCTGCAAAACAAAGCAAGCAGATTCCAAAGACTTTTAATCCTAAAGTAGTTGGTCGGAGAAAAACAGTTGTAAAAAATCCTAAAAATGAAGAAATAACTTCTAAAGCAATTTTAAGTAATCAAACTAAAAAACTGAAAGCTAGAAAGAGGAGAAAGGTTGAAATTTAATGGGTAAAAAAACAGCTAAACGATTTAGCTTATTAGTTGGAAGTCTTTTACCTATTCTATTAGTACTTCTCTTAATTATTTTAAGTGTGATTGGAGTTATTTCTGCTGGTGGTTCATCAGATTCTACGACTGGGAAAAGAACACGTTTGACAGCGCAAGAAGTAGCACAAAAAGCCAATATCTCTGTTGAAAGAGCAGAAGATGTGATTAAGATTCTAAACTGGCAACTCTCTAAAGAGAAATTCACTTTAGAGGGTGCTAGTGGATCGCTTGCCAATGCTGAAAGAGAAAGTGATTTTGATCCTAAACTAACGAATCCATCAGGTGGTGTTGCTGGGTACTTCCAGTGGTCAGGCTGGGACGGTAACACAATCAATGGTGATAGATGGGCGAAGGCTAGTTCTCGTACCTTAGATAGTACGGTAGAATTAGAGTTAATGAGTTATGAATTGAATCATGGCTATAAAAAAGTAAAAGACTATATGCAAAAGGCAACTGATCCTTTTGAAAGTGCAAAATATTGGTCTGAACATTATGAAGGTGTGTTGCTTTCAGACGGTCAGACAAAATTAGAGAAGCTGGAGAAGGATAGTAAGAAGTGGTATGAAGTCTTTAAGGGTACAATTGAATCTGATGGCTCGTCAGGTGGAAATGCAATAGCTGGTAGCTTAGATGTTCCTGCTGGTCAAGTGGCAAGGGAAATACCTAGTGGATATTCGATTGATAAGGAAATTACAAAAGATGGCTATATTACTCAATCTTATCCTTATGGGGAATGTACTTGGTATGTATTCAATCGTGCAAAAGAATTTGGAATAAATTTTGATCCATACATGGGGAATGGTCAGGACTGGGCGCATAAGTCAGGCTATGAAGTTTCCAATACTCCTACGAAACATTCTGCTGTTAGCTTTCAGGGAAGGCAAGCAGGTGGTCATCCGACTTATGGTCATGTGGCTTTTGTAGAAGATGTAAAAGATGATGGATCAATATTGATTTCTGAATGTAACTTTGTTCAAAGTGGTCAGGGAACAGGAATTACAAACTATCGTGTATTTACTGCTGATCAGGCAAAAGAATTTTTATATGTAACTGGAAAATAAAAGAAAGAAAAGGAAAGAAAAAAATGAATAAAAAAATTGTAACGTTAGCGTGTGTAACGCTATTGAGTGGTTTAGTAGCTGGTGTAAATGCTGATGAATTGTCATTGGGTGGAAGTGTTGATTCTAAAGAAGATACTGCTGGTTTAGTTGTGGCAGAACAGCCAAAAGAAGAAAAGCCTGCTGTTGATCTTGGTGTTCAAACTGAAGGTGAGAATCTTGATTTAGGTGGTAAAACTGAAAAAGAGCCTTCACAAGATAATGCAGGTGTAGTGGTAGAGCCTACAACTCCATCTGAAAAGCCTAAAGAGGAAAAACCTAAAGAAGATAAACCTTCTGAAAATTTAGGTAAGGAATCTGAAAAAGAGCCTTCAAAAGATAATACAGGAGTTGTAGTAGAGCCTACAACTCCATCTGAAAAACCGAAGGAAGATCAACCAAAAGAGGAACAGCCAAAAGCTGATACTCAAAAGGAAGATGATTCAAAAGTTCAGGAAGATAAGAAGAAGGCTGAAGATAATGTTGGTGTGAAAGAATCTGATGATCCTAAACCATTGAATGTGACTAAAGAAGATATTCAAGAACAGCCTATTGAAACAAACACTGGTCACAAGGTAGTTTCAACGAATCAAGGAAAAGTTGTAGTTGAAACAAGCGAAGGTGATTATGCTGAGAAAGAGCCTTACGAAGTAGGTGCTGTGAAGCAGAAAGATGGTACTATTGCATTGAAAGATAAAGAAGGTCAATTAAAAGTCCTTCCGAATACTGGGACATCTAGTACAATTTTTACTACTATTTGGGGCTTTGTAGGATTGATTGCAACTGTGATTGGTAAGCGTAAATTTGATTAAAAACAGCAAGGTAGGGTAGTTCCTACCTTGTTTTTTCTTTTTAAGAAATATGATAAGATAGAAAGGAGAAAAAATGATTGAGGAGTATTCAATTATGGATTGGGTAACACTTAGTGGAATAGTTGCAACGATAGCTTCATTAGTTGGTATTGCTATTAAATTAGCTAGAGATAATAGTGGTCTTAAAGCTGAAATGAAGGCATTGTCAAAAGAACGTGAAATGGAACATGATAGCTTATCTAGTGAGCATAGGAACTTATCTAGTGAGCATAGTGGCTTATCTAAAGAACATGATCGTTTGTCACAAGAAAATGCTTCTATCAAAAAGGATACAGAATATATTTCTGATGAGATGAAGTATGAAAAAGAAGCTAGAAAAAATCTATATAAAAATAGTTCACGTGCTAAAGAAATCTTGGAAACAATGGATTTGATGAAAGAAGTTGTGCTTCAGAATTCAAGATTGCATGAAGAAGTAACAAGATTGACAGTAGCGAATCAGGAACTTTCTAAGCCTAAACAAAATAATGAACTAGACAAGGTGTTTCGTATTTTAGGAAGAATAGAAGGACAGTTAGCTTCTCTCGAAGGTTATCGTGGTACAGAAGAAGTACAAGTAGTTTTGAAACGTGTTGAAAGTGAACTGTTGGAATTGAATAATTAGTGTAAGTGACAATTTTAGAAAAAGTGATATAATAAAAGAAAGTGAAAGGAGAAGGAATCATGATTAAAGAGTTTGGTGTTACAAATTTAGAAGTAACCAAAGAAGATATTTCTAAAAATCCTAACAATCCTATTCTGCGTATGTATGATGATGATGAATTGATTGGAACATTTAGTATTCTTACAGGTGAAGTTGTGGAAAATTTAGATTTAGCAGACTATGATATACGATTTGCGCAAAAACAAATTGAATTAAATCGTGATAACTACCTTGAAACGTGGAAGGACTACGTGGGGTTATTACATGCCTAAGTATTCTTTTTTGAAGTATGGTATTGAAATTCGTCCGAATGAACATAACCATAAAGGTCAGATGGCTCATATTCATATTTATATTCATGGTGAAGAAGTTGGATCAATGTTTTTAAATGGTGAACTTCGAGATGGAAAATTAAAATCAAAAGATATGAAGATAGTAAGGCAGTATGTTTTAGAAAATGCAGATGAACTTCAGGCATTATGGAATGAATACCAAAATAGTGCATATTAAGAATAATAGTAAAAAAAGCAAGTCAGAGATGGCTTGTTTTTTGTTGTGTGAAGGAGAAAAAATGAAAGAGCAGAAACAAGTATTTAATATTGAAGTTCCGATTCCTGCTGATATGGTTTTGATTAGTCGTTCTGAATACTTAGATTTGATTCAAAAAGAAGAAGTTGGCCAATGGTGGACGATTGATAAGGTTGAGGAATTATTATCAATTAGTAAGAGTAAATTAGTAAATGATATTTTATTGAATCCTGCGATTAAAAAAGAAGTGGATATTGAGCAGAATGAAGATGGTTTTGTGTTATATCCAAAAACAAAGGGTTCACCGTATAGATTCCTTGCAAGGAAAACTAGAGAATACTTTGATAAAAACTATCAAAGAATATTATTGATGTTATAATGGAATAGTGATGATTGCTATTTAGGAAGGGGGAATTGTGGCAAGTTATCGACAACGTGGGAAAAGTAAACTTTGGGATTATCGAATTTTCGATAAGCAAGGGAAAGTTGTTGCGACAAATTCAGGCTTTAAGACGAAGCGTGAAGCTATGAATGAAGCGCAAGAGAAAGAACGTAGGCTGTTTCAATCAAATTATACAGCTAGATTTGATAGTAAGGCTACCTTGTATGGATTGTGGCAAGATTGGTATGATCTTGTGATATTGCCTTCAGAAAAGGCGAATGGAACGAAGGAAGGGTATTATTCAAGAGGTAAGGTGATAGAAAAACTATTCTCAGATATACCAGCTATGAGCCTTAATCATCAGGAATATCAGTCACGTTTAAATGATTTTGGAGAAAATGTAACGAAGGATCATTTAAGAAGAATCAATGCTGATATAAGGTCAACGATTAAATTTAGTCAAAGAAGCGGCTTGCAGATAACAGATATTACAGAAGATGTTAAAATCTATGGTTTGGAAGCTGGGAATATAGATGATAAGTATGTTCATAGTATTTCTGAATATAAAGATTTGTTATCTCATTTACAGTCGAAGTTTAATTATAGAGAATCTGTGATACCATATCTGTTATATTTTCTATTTAAGACTGGATTCAGGGTTGGTGAAGGTATGGCAGTTTGCTGGTCTGATATTGATTTTGAAAATAAAACAGTTAGAACATATCGGAGATATATAGGAGATAAGCAGGAGTTTGCACCTCCTAAAACGAAAACCTCGATTAGAGAAATTCCTATTGATGATGATTTAATACAAGTTTTAAAATCATTGAAAGTGGAACAGGGTAAGATTCTTTTTGATCGTGAAGAATTGAAGAAACATGATCTAGTATTCTATGATAGAAGATATAAAATACCTACTAATTCAGGTTTAAATAAAAGCCTAAAGGTTTGTTTAGATGAATTAGGAATAGGAAGTCAGGATATGACAGCGACAGCAGGTAGACACACTTATGGATCATATTTGTTGGCGAATGGAATTGATATTTGGGTAGTTGCTAGGTTGCTTGGTCATAAGGATATACAGCAGATTATCAGGACTTATGGTCACGTGTTGCAAGAAGTTATTGATAAAGAATATGAAGTTGTCAGGGAAATAATGTTGGATAAAGAATAGAATTATTTTGACCAAAAATTGACCAAAAGTATTCAAAAGCCTATTAGAATAGGGTTTCTAAGCCTTGGTTCGATGCTTGCAGGGGGCATATCAAGAAACATAAAAAAACACTGGAAAACCAGTGTTTTTTTCTTTGACCAAATGTTGACAAACGTCATAAGATATCCATGGTGTGGTATAATAGGCGTAGAATGTTTAGGAGAAAGAGATGAAAAAAGGCTTATTAATTGGCTGCTTATCCATGGTTATAATATTCGCAATATTCATAATCCTTAGTCCTATTATTGCGATGATGGATACGTGGGGTCTATTTGCCCATGCAAGTCGGAATGAACTTGAGCAAGCTGTGCATCGTTCTTATGAGAACTACGGTCTTACAGGGCAGTTTGAGCTAGAAAAATACGAAAAAAACTATACAAGTGTAGGAGGATTTGTAATCCATGGTACTTACACTGAAAATATAGATGGTAAAACCTATCAGGCTAATTCTCGTTTTGAATACTATACTCGTCCTTCGGAAAACAAAAAGTATAAAAAGACGGATGCAGAAGTAGATTATGAACAAAACAAAAAAATTTATCACGCTTTTCCAGAACTAGCCTATCTAGGGATTGAGATTAGTCCAGGCACTAGCGAATTTTTGAAAACATTGGACACTTCAATAACAGATCCTAAAATGACGGATTTGAAGTATGAAGGGATTGATTTTCAATTTAATAGTAGATCTGGTAATATTCACCTTTATGATGAAATCTTAGAGGAAAATAAAAAAAATGGACAAGCATTACAAGGGATGTATCCCATGGATGCTCAATATCTTTTCCAAAAAGATATTTTTATACCAGAATTTCAATTTCGATACTACACTCCAGAAGACAAGAAGGATCAGTTATATGATGCCTATCTTGAAGACCTTGAATCGCAAATGAAAGAGTTTTTTAACAATCAACCCTTACCAGACGGTCTTTATGCTGTAAAGATTGATAAATATGAAGGGGATAAACTTGTCAATAATAATGGTGGCTATTATGTGAAGATTGAGAATCATCAAGTTGTGGAGTTTATCAAAGATTTACAGCAGGAGTTGCTTTATCAATAACTGACATTTATACAAATAAGAGGAATTAATTACTTGATAAATTTTCGATAAACAAAATCATCTAAATATAAAAGAAAATAAAAGTTCAATCAAATATTGTACTAAGTTAACAAAATTCCCATTAATATGTTTTTCTCAAGTATATTTATATTCTTGTATTGAGAAGAAGTTGATAGAATAAAGCGTAAGTTACGCTTTTTTAGTTTTATAAAATGAAGAAACATGTTTTAAAAAAATTATATTCTTTTTTTGCTAAAAATATTTTATAATGATTTGATTTTTGAGGAAGGAAAGAGTAAAATAAAATTAATATAATGACTGGTGAGGAGTTTTATTATGAATGGTTTAGTTTTGGGTTTGGATATTGGTATTGCTTCAGTTGGAGTAGGTATTCTAAAAAAAGATACTGGTGAGATTATCCATGCGAATTCTCGGCTTTTTCCAGCTGCAACAGCTGATAATAATGTTGAAAGAAGGGGCTTTAGAGGGGGGAGAAGATTAACTCGTCGAAAAAAACATCGTAGTGTTCGCCTTCATTATTTATTTGAAGACTTTGGTTTGTTAACTGATTTTTCTAAGGTGTCTATTAATCTAAATCCTTATCAAATTCGTGTGCAAGGATTGGATAAACGATTAACTAACGAAGAGTTGTTTATAGCCTTAAAGAATATTATTAAGAGACGTGGTATTAGTTACTTAGATGATGCTTCTGAAGATGGCGGTACAGTATCATCTGATTACGGTAAGGCAGTTGAAGAGAATAGAAAGTTACTTGCTGAACAAACACCTGGTCAAATCCAACTAGATCGTTTCGAAAAATATGGTCAGGTCAGAGGAGATTTCACTGTTGTAGAAAATAGTGAAAAACTAAGATTAATTAATGTTTTTTCAACATCTGCTTATAGTAAAGAAGCCGAAAGAATTCTTAGAAAACAGCAGGAATTCAATAATAAGATTACAGAAGGTTTTATAGAAGATTATTTAACAATCCTTACTGGTAAAAGAAAATACTACCATGGGCCTGGAAATGAAAAATCACGGACTGATTATGGAAGGTATACTACTAAAAAAGATTCTCAAGGTGAGTACATAACCTTAGATAATATTTTTGGTATCTTAATTGGTAAATGTACATTTTATCCTGATGAATATAGGGCTTCAAAAGCATCATACACTGCTCAAGAGTTCAACTTATTAAATGATTTAAATAATTTAACTGTTCCAACGGAAACCAAGAAATTGAGTGAGGAACAAAAGAAAACTATTATTGAGTATGCGAAGACAGCAAAAACATTAGGTGCTGCAACACTATTGAAGTATATTGCCAAAATGATTGGTGCTTCAGTTGATCAGATACACGGATATCGCATTGATTCCAATAAAAAACCTGAGATGCACACTTTTGAGGCTTATCGAAAAATGCAATCATTAGAAACAATCAGGGTGGAAGAGTTACCGAGAAAGGTCATAGATGAGCTTGCTCATATTCTAACCTTAAATACTGAGCGAGAAGGTATAGAAGAAGCGATTAATGCTAAGCTAAAAGATATATTTAGTCAAGATCAAGTACTTGAATTGGTTCAATTTAGAAAAAATAATAGCAGTTTATTTAGTAAGGGATGGCATAATTTTTCTCTAAAACTCATGATGGAGCTGATTCCAGAATTATATGAGACTTCGGAAGAGCAAATGACAATTCTTACTCGATTAGGCAAACAAAAATCTAAAGAGACATCAAAACGAACCAAGTACATAGATGAAAAAGAATTAACAGAAGAAATCTATAATCCTGTCGTGGCAAAATCTGTCAGACAAGCTATAAAGATTATCAATGAAGCAACAAAAAGATATGGGATCTTTGATAATATCGTTATTGAAATGGCACGTGAAAATAATGAGGATGATGCAAAGAAAGAGTATATCAAGCGTCAAAAAGCAAATCTAGACGAGAAAAATGCTGCTATGGAAAAAGCGGCTTTCCAATACAATGGGAAAAAAGAATTACCGGATAACGTTTTTCATGGACATAAAGAATTAGCAACTAAGATTCGTTTGTGGCATCAACAGGGTGAAAAGTGTCTTTACACTGGAAAGAATATTCCAATTTCAGATTTGATTCAAAATCGGTACAAGTATGAAATTGATCATATTCTACCTCTATCTTTATCGTTCGATGATAGTTTATCTAATAAAGTCTTAGTACTTGCTACAGCGAATCAAGAAAAAGGGCAACGGACACCATTTCAAGCTTTAGATAGTATGGATGATGCTTGGTCCTACAGAGAGTTCAAATCATATGTAAAAGATTCAAAATTACTAAGCAATAAAAAGAAAGAGTATCTTTTAACGGAAGAAGACATTAGTAAAATTGAAGTCAAGCAAAAGTTTATAGAACGAAATCTGGTTGATACACGATATTCCTCTCGAGTTGTTTTAAATGCTCTACAAGATTTTTATAAGGAGCATCAATTCGATACAACTATTTCGGTAGTACGGGGACAATTTACCTCGCAGTTAAGAAGAAAGTGGGGGCTTGAAAAATCTCGTGAGACCTATCACCATCATGCTGTAGATGCTTTGATCATTGCTGCATCTAGTCAATTAAGATTATGGAAAAAACAGAATAATCCTCTGATCTCTTATAAAGAAGAGCAATTTGTGGATCAAGAAACGGGTGAAATTATTTCATTGAGTGACGATGAATACAAAGAGTTAGTATTCAAAGCGCCATATGATCATTTTGTTGATACGTTGAAATCTAAGAAATTTGAGGATAACATTCTATTTTCTTATCAAGTAGATTCAAAATATAACCGAAAGATTTCTGATGCAACAATTTACGCAACAAGAAAAGCGAAATTAGATAAGGATAAATCTGAAGAAACTTATGTTCTAGGTAAGATTAAAGATATTTATAGTCAAGCTGGATATGATGCATTCATTAAAATTTACAATAAAGATAAAAGTAGATTCTTAATGTATCACAAAGATCCGCAAACATTTGAAAAGGTAATTGAAGAAATTTTAAGAACCTATCCTTCTAAAGAATTGAACGAGAAGAATAAAGAAGTCCCTTGTAATCCTTTTGAAAAATACAGACAAGAAAATGGGCCAATAAGAAAATATAGCAGAAAAGGTAATGGTCCAGAAATTAAAAGCTTGAAATACTACGATAATAAATTAGGTAACCACATTGATATAACACCTGATAAAAGTAATAATAAAGTTGTGCTTCAGTCTATTAATCCTTGGAGGACAGATGTATATTATAATAATAAGTCAAAAAAATATGAGTTTCTTGGATTAAAATACTCTGATTTATATTTTGAAAAAGGTACTGGTAAATATAAGATTTCAAAAAATAAATATGATGTTATTAAAAAATTAGAGGGTGTTGATGAAAAATCAGAGTTTAAGTTCACTTTATGTAAAAATGATTTGATTTTAATAAAGGATGTTGATACAGGGCAAGAACAGTTGTTCAGATTTTTATCAAGAAACAATAAAGGAAAACATCAAGTTCAATTAAAACCTATTGACAAATCGGATTTTGAAAAAGGAGAAAAATTGATTGATATTTTTGATACCGTTCCGAATAGTACTACACAATGTGTAAAGGGCCTAAATAAACCAAATATTTCTATATATAAAGTTAAGACTGATATTTTGGGTAATAAACATTTCATTAAAAAAGAGGGTGAAGAACCAAAACTCAAATTTTAAAAAATTTTTTAAAAAAGAGTTGCAAACGCTTTTACAATGTATTATAATATCAAGTGTAAGGGACGCCTTACACAGTTACTTAAATCTTGCAGAAGCTACAAAGATAAGGCTTCATGCCGAATTCAACACCCTGTCATTTATGGCGGGGTGTTTTCGATTTGTAAAGAGGATAAGAGAATGACTTGGAGAATTGTACATGTTTGTCAGAGTGAAAAAATGCAATTAAAGCTGGATAATCTTTTGATTAAGAAGATGGGTGAAGATTATGTTATCCCCTTGAGCGATATTTCTATTATTGTAGCAGAAGGAGGAGAAACGGTTGTAACCCTAAGATTGTTAAGTGCCTTAAGTAAGTATAACATTGCGTTAATCGTCTGTGATAATGAGCACTTACCGACAGGGATATATCATTCACAAAATGGCCATTTTAGAGCCTATAAAAAGTTACAGGAACAATTGTTGTGGACGCAGGAACAAAAAGATAAACTGTGGCAGATAGTGACCTATTTCAAAATAAATAATCAACAAGATGTTCTTTCAATGTTTGAGAAGAATATTGAATGTATTCAGCTATTAGCAGACTATAAAGATCATATTGAATTTGGAGATAGAACTAATCGAGAGGGACACGCAGCCAAAGTTTATTTCAATGAATTATTTGGTAAGAAATTTGTACGTCTTACTCAACAGGAAACTGATGTCATCAATGCTGGTCTAAATTATGGCTATGCGATTATGAGAGCACAGATGGCACGTATTATTGCTGGTTATGGATTAAATCCCTTAATTGGAATTTTTCATAAAAACGAATACAATCAATTTAATTTGGTAGATGACTTAATGGAACCTTTTAGACAGATTATTGATGTTTGGGTTTATCAAAATTTACGGGATGAAGAATATTTAAAATATGAGTTCAGATTGGCTTTAACAGATACATTGAATGCAAAAATTCGTTATGGAAAAGAAACTTGTTCTGTAACGGTAGCAATGGATAAATATGTTAAAGGTTTTCTAAAATGTATATCAGATAAGGATACTAGTAAATTCTACTGTCCGATCGTTTCTAGTGTAGAATGGAGTTAAAGAAATGAGGTATGAAGCATTGAGATTGTTGTGTTTTTTTGATCTTCCTATGGATACGAATCAAGAAAAAAGAATCTATCGTAATTTCCGAAAAGATCTAATTGCTAATGGTTTTGAAATGTTGCAGTTTTCTGTTTATTATAGAACATGTCCAAATCGAAGTTTTGCTAGTAAATTCTATAAAAAATTAAGTCAAAGTAATTTACCTAGTGGGAATGTCCGCTTACTAGCGGTTACTGAGAAGCAGTTTTCTGAAATGGTTTTGATCATTGGTGGGAAAACAAAACAAGAAGAAGTAGTCAGTGATAATAAGTTGGTAGTTATATGAAAATGAATATCAGTCATCCATACAAGGATAATATTACATTGAGTTTTGGACAGTTTACTCAAGTTGTAGGTCAAGATCAACAATTAAAGTACTATATTTGGCAAATCCTATTATGGTATTTTGGAGGCAAAAAATATAGCGAAGAAGATCTAGTCCTATTCGAACAAAATGAACCCAAAATCTTAATAGACGATATGGTGGTTTCCCGTTCAGAATTTAGGGTGATTCAACTATCGAATATTAATGATCTAATTGAGCAAATGGAGTATAAAAAAGGAACGATAGCTTATGATTATCTAAAGAAAAAGATTAATACAGTGGAGATGATGGAGCAAATTGAAAATATCAATGATCATCTAGATAGGATTTCTTTGCTGTTGAATCAGAATTTGAATCTACAACTAGATGGTATTAACTATCATACAGAAGCGAAATATTTTAATGCAGACCAATTGATCCAAAAAAATTTTCTGCCCTATTTTGGACAGAACGATAAAAATATATCCTTTGAATTTATTGATAATAAGACAAAGTTTTTATTATTTCTTTCGATGTTGGAAGGTGTGGTTATGGAGCGTTCTGAGAAGATCTTACTTGTTCTCCGAAACATGGATGATTATCTCTCTTATAAGGAATTTGTTGAGTGTTGTGAACAATTAGAGCAATTAACCATTCGCTGTAACATGTTGTACACTATTTCATTTCCTTCAAATGAAGGATATCTTCATGTCACGAAAGAAGTACTAGAGGAGATTAATATTGTTTCAGATTACGTTGATCATTTCTATTCATTAGAATTTATGTACGAACGTTTTGCTAATCAATATCCAATAAATCAAATACCTGATAAGCAAGTTTTTTTATCATCTTTAAGAAAGATTGGGCCTTATTTATTTAGTTCTGACATTCTCCATATGAGCTTATCAATTGAAGATCAAGTAGCATTGAGGATATTAAACAATTTATATCAATATAAAATGAAAATTAAATTCCGTATTGAACCAGTTAACCCAATGTTATTAAAGTATTTAGAAGAATAGTATTGACGAGTTAGGATTAAGACTTTATAATGGTTTTGAGCTACAAAAACCAAAATTGACGAATTTGAGGTTTTTGTACTCTCAAGATTTAAGTAACTGTACAACGCTCTTTGGGTTAACTGGGGAAATGATTGGGGTTTTTGTACTCTCAAGATTTAAGTAACTGTACAACTCAAGAGATGAGCAACCTTGGGAACGCTGGTTTTTGTACTCTCAAGATTTAAGTAACTGTACAACCTATCTCTACAATCATTTTGAGATTACTGAGTTTTTGTACTCTCAAGATTTAAGTAACTGTACAACATGTTGACCATCCGCTAGACCCTACACTGTGTTTTTGTACTCTCAAGATTTAAGTAACTGTACAACAACTTTTACTTGTCATCCAACTAAGTTTTTGTTTTTGTACTCTCAAGATTTAAGTAACTGTACAACATCTATGTTTACTTCTGATTCTGGAATTATGTTTTTGTACTCTCAAGATTTAAGTAACTGTACAACTGTCCGTCTTGGTCTTTCTGTTTGTTCAAGTTTTTGTACTCTCAAGATTTAAGTAACTGTACAACTGATTGATCACTTTGTCGTTTACCCTATCAGTTTTTGTACTCTCAAGATTTAAGTAACTGTACAACTGTTTTCTATGGTACCAGTATCAAATTCCAGTTTTTGTACTCTCAAGATTTAAGTAACTGTACAACAAACTTTGTCATCGGTGGGCGTGGGATTGGGTTTTTGTACTCTCAAGATTTAAGTAACTGTACAACTGCTCCTTCTTCTTATCATATAAGCGCAGTGTTTTTGTACTCTCAAGATTTAAGTAACTGTACAACCAAGTCAGCACCACCGTACCATTGGATTGGTTTTTGTACTCTCAAGATTTAAGTAACTGTACAACCTTCCTGGTATCATACCCCTAAAAGCTCTCGTTTTTGTACTCTCAAGATTTAAGTAACTGTACAACATAAGCGTAAGTAGACGTTTTGCTCAGTATGTTTTTGTACTCTCAAGATTTAAGTAACTGTACAACAACAGGAGCATAGCATAGAATGGGAATTATGTTTTTGTACTCTCAAGATTTAAGTAACTGTACAACCCATTTCTTCTCCTTACAATTTGGTTGCTAGTTTTTGTACTCTCAAGATTTAAGTAACTGTACAACCATCCTGTTATTACGGATGTATTTGACGTTGTTTTTGTACTCTCAAGATTTAAGTAACTGTACAACATTCTTTTAGTAGTATTATCCGAAGCTACGGTTTTTGTACTCTCAAGATTTAAGTAACTGTACAACCATGTAAGTTACCTCCTTTACTTGACTTCAGTTTTTGTACTCTCAAGATTTAAGTAACTGTACAACTGTTTTTTGTATCGTCGCGACACAAAGTCCGTTTTTGTACTCTCAAGATTTAAGTAACTGTACAACTACAAGCAAGCTTTTTCTTGTCCTCGTCATGTTTTTGTACTCTCAAGATTTAAGTAACTGTACAACAAAGTGGCTTTCAGCCCCTTTATAGATCAGGTTTTTGTACTCTCAAGATTTAAGTAACTGTACAACAGTAACGTCAAGGCAGGTTAGTTCTTCCTAGTTTTTGTACTCTCAAGATTTAAGTAACTGTACAACATACATATTCCATGTTTTACCTCCTTTCTAGTTTTTGTACTCTCAAGATTTAAGTAACTGTACAACCCATTTCTACTCCTTACAATTTGGTTGCTAGTTTTTGTACTCTCAAGATTTAAGTAACTGTACAACAAGTCCAGCAAGTTTCTTGTAAACAACTCCGTTTTTGTACTCTCAAGATTTAAGTAACTGTACAACTGCCATAAGGCGAATCTGTTGTTGAGTTTGGTTTTTGTACTCTCAAGATTTAAGTAACTGTACAACATTCTTTGTGAAAATACAACTTCACTGTGCGTTTTTGTACTCTCAAGATTTAAGTAACTGTACAACAAGTAACCTGGCCATAATTCAGTAACTTCAGTTTTTGTACTCTCAAGATTTAAGTAACTGTACAACCATGATGATAGTTTAGTGCTTGGTCGAACTGTTTTTGTACTCTCAAGATTTAAGTAACTGTACAACATTTCATGTTTAGAGGGCTAACAAAAACAGGTTTTTGTACTCTCAAGATTTAAGTAACTGTACAACTTTTTATAGATTGTTTGTGGGTCAGTCTTAGTTTTTGTACTCTCAAGATTTAAGTAACTGTACAACTACTGCTTTATCAAGGTCTACCTCAGCTAGTTTTTGTACTCTCAAGATTTAAGTAACTGTACAACTTGACCTCCCTGATGACGGCTTGCCATTTTGTTTTTGTACTCTCAAGATTTAAGTAACTGTACAACTTGTCAAGTTTGTCAAAAAGTGTGTTGTCTGTTTTTGTACTCTCAAGATTTAAGTAACTGTACAACAATCAAAATTGAAAATACCACTAACAAGGAGTTTTTGTACTCTCAAGATTTAAGTAACTGTACAACCTTGGTTTGAGGCCACTTGGTATAGAGGCTGTTTTTGTACTCTCAAGATTTAAGTAACTGTACAACTCGCTCTTCACGTTGACGAAGATGACGCCCGTTTTTGTACTCTCAAGATTTAAGTAACTGTACAACAGAGGCTACCTCTTTGTTATCAATCCACGCGTTTTTGTACTCTCAAGATTTAAGTAACTGTACAACTAAGATTTTTCTTGTCCGGAAGCATTCAAAGTTTTTGTACTCTCGAGATTTAAGTAACTGTACAACTTTTTGTTCCATCCCACTTCCAAACGGCAAGTTTTTGTACTCTCAAGATTTAAGTAACTGTACAACCAACTGTTAAATTAACTTTGGTTTCTTTAGGTTTTTGTACTCTCAAGATTTAAGTAACTGTACAACAATACAATCAGGATGGGGATAATGTAGTAGGTTTTTGTACTCTCAAGATTTAAGTAACTGTACAACTGCAATTTCAATCGACCTTCCTCATTTCTTGTTTTTGTACTCTCAAGATTTAAGTAACTGTACAACCTGATACACCTATTAAATGTACTTTCAACGGTTTTTGTACTCTCAAGATTTAAGTAACTGTACAACTTTCAATGCATCATAACTTGCCTTAACACCGTTTTTGTACTCTCAAGATTTAAGTAACTGTACAACCAATTCGTAAAGCTGGAGTGTTTAAAAGCGTTTTTGTACTCTCAAGATTTAAGTAACTGTACAACAGTCTTCAGACGGCAAAGGTTGGTATTACCGTTTTTGTACTCTCAAGATTTAAGTAACTGTACAACCTCCGAGCAGACCGACCTCTTTTCTCAACTGTTTTTGTACTCTCAAGATTTAAGTAACTGTACAACCTGTAAGACCTTTTGAGACAGTTCAAATTGTTTTTGTACTCTCAAGATTTAAGTAACTGTACAACACAGTGGTGAGAACTATACTACTGATATGCATTTTTGTACTCTCAAGATTTAAGTAACTGTACAACACATGAATGAATTTCAGCTTTTAGAGTTGCGTTTTTGTACTCTCAAGATTTAAGTAACTGTACATTTTGTTAAGATATTTGGGACTCATTCGAATGAAAAAATTGTTTTTCTTTTAAACTATTATTGACACATGATTGACAAAACTATTGCCCCATCCTACAAAGGAAAATATAGAAAAAAACCACTCAAGAGAGTGGTTTTAATGTTACAAGACCCAAGTTCGGATGGCATGGGCAACGCCTGATTCGTCATTTGTTTTGGTGATGTATTTGGCGATTTTTTTGAGTTCTGGGTTTCCGTTTTCCATAACAACGGGATTACCAACGACTGCTAGCATGGCACGGTCATTTTCTTCGTCACCGATAGCCATGGTTTCATCCTTACTTAGTCCAAGTTTCTCAGCTAGGTGAGTGATAGCAGATCCCTTGTCTACATCCTTTTTAAGGAGTTCTAGGTAAAATGGAGCAGATTTGTTGATAGAGTATCGCTCGTAAAATTCTGTTGGAATCTTTTCAATAGCAGCATCGAGAATTTCTGGTTCATCGATAAACATACATTTGACGATTTCTTTATCAGCCATCTCTTCAGGTGTACGATAAAAAATTGGCATGCTGACGAGAGTTGACTCGTGTACGGTATATTTTCCGATATTGCGATTGGCAGTGTAGATGCCGTCCTTGGTAATAGCATGCATATGGACTCCCAGTTTACGACTGAGAAATTCCATATCCAGATAGTCCTCGTAAGTCAAGGATTCGCTGATAATCTCATGGCCATTAGCAGTTTCTTGGACAAGGGCACCGTTGAAGGTCACTACATAGTCACCTTCATCTCTCAACTGCAAGTCGTCAAGGAGTTTGGCAACACCAGCGATGGGGCGTCCTGTTGCAATGACAACCTTGACTCCAGCTGCTTTGGCATCTTGGATAGCTGCAAAAACTTCTGGAGTAATTTCTTTTTTGCTATTAACCAGGGTACCATCAATATCGACGGCGATTAGTTTTATACTCATAAATTTCCTCTGTTATTTCTTATCTGGAGTAAAATGATCATTCTCAATCAATCTTGAAAATTGTTGAATGATATTCGTGAAAATACTGTTTTGCTTAAGCATTTCTTTAGGGAAGTAGAAACGGTTGTCACCATGACGGCTTCCTGCAAGAGACTGGACGATAGGAGATAGGCTAGAAAGCTCAGCCAGCTCACCATTCTTTTGGACAATCTCAATTTGTGTTCTTGGATTTTCAGACTCTGGTCGATAAATATCGTAAGGAAGGTCAAAATTCTTATGAATAGCTGTGTAATAGTTGGGGTCAAAACCAATTTCTTCTACGAAATTTCGCATGATTTCAAGTTGGTCTTGATCATCCTGTGAAAAAGTAATAGATTTGAAGACCTTACGATTGATAAAACGTTGTGATAAGTCAGCTAAAATCTTATCTGTACTAGTCATCCAGAGTTGGAAGTAGGTGTTCATAACTCCGTCATCTAGTGCTAGATAGTCAGACAAGCTAACGTTTTTCTCAAAAAATGGTAATAAATGGGGTGAAGTACGAGCAAAGAAATTTTTATTGTCAGGATAGAGTTCTTTGGCACGTTTCAAAAGATTTTGCAGAAGAACCTCCATGGCTCGTGTAGCTGGGTGGAAATAAACCTGCATATACATTTGATAGCGACTAAGGACATAATCCTCGATGGCGTGCATCCCATTCCGTTGAAAGGCAATCCCATTTTTTACTGGACGAATAACACGGAGAATCCTAGTCAGGTCAAATTGCCCGTAGAAAGCACCCGTAAAGTAGGAGTCACGAAGGAGATAGTCCATACGGTCTGCATCAATCTGACTAGAAATTAGTTGAACGACTTGTTTGTTGGGATAGGTATGGTCAATGACACTAGCAACTTTTTTAGGGAAGTCAGGCGCCACCTGTAACAAGACCTGGTTAATCTCTGTATCAGGACTTTGAATGATATCTTGTGTGATAGCCTCATGATTGGTATCAAAAAGATTTTCAAAAGTATGAGAGTAGGCACCGTGTCCGAGGTCATGTAGAAGAGCAGCAGTCATGGTTAATAGTGACTCGTTAGAATCCCATTCCTCAGGATATTTCTCCTCAAAAATTTCCGTAATTTGCCTAGCAATTTCATAGACTCCTAGACAGTGAGAAAAGCGACTATGCTCTCCACCATGGAAAGTATAACTGGATGTACCCAACTGCTTGATTCGACGAAGCCGTTGAAATTCTTTTGTATTGATTAGGTCATAAATAACCTGATTATTAACGTGGATATAGTTGTGAACAGGGTCACGAAATACTTTTTCATTCATAAGACCATTATAGCAAATTCCTTGCCTTTTTGGTAAAATAGTAGGGATAAGTGGGAAGAAAGAGGAATAGTTGTGAAGATTAGAATGAGAAATACCATCAAGTTCGATGAACAATTGGAAGTAATCGACCAACTTTATGATGTTGAATTACGGGAAAAGGGAGATTTTTCCTATCTCCTTTTTTACAATGAAGACCAAGAAAAAGTAGTTTTGAAATTTAATGGGGAGGAACTGGTCATGTCACGTTTCTCAAATCCCAAGACCATCATGCGTTTTCTGAAGGATACTGATAGTTTAGCCTATATTCCAACACCTATGGGACTGCAGGAGTTTATCATCCAAACAAGCCACTACGAAGTTGGTGAAGAGAAGATTGAACTAGCCTACCAACTACAAAACAAAGAAGGTGTTCTATTTGCCAACTACCGTTTAGAAATTACTTGGGGATAAGAAAAAGAGGCTGGGATAAAAGTCCTAGCCTCTCAATTGTATTCGGATTGTCGAGCAAGACGCAGTGGTTGAGTGGGCTCTACTACGCTGATTTCATCAGCTTTTACAGCCCTATTCAACTGTGCGGAGGTGGGACGACGAAATCGAATTCTAACGAATTACCGATTTCTGTCCCACTCTCATTTGATATACAGTTCTTGATTTTTTAAGACAATTTCACGTACGCTTGCAAATTTCTTCAGTTTTTTAAGCTCTTCTGGATGGGTCACAAGTGTGATGACATAACCCTCTTTACCCATACGTCCTGTACGACCCGCACGGTGAGTGTAAGTTTCCTTGTCTCTAGGGACGTCGAAATTGACAACACATTCCAAGCTGTCAATATCGATACCACGAGCGAGAAGGTCTGTGGCAAGAAGTAGTGTCAGTTGATTATCTTTGAATTTTTCTAGAATAACTTTTCTAAATTTGACGTTGACATCGCTAGCTAGTGAAACTGCTAAAACATCACGATATTGCAATTTTTCCTCGGCATTTCCAAGGTCTGACAAGCTATTAAAGAAGACAAGACCACGGAAATCTTCTACATGTGCAAGTTTACGAAGCATATCTACTCGGTGGCGTTGGTCTACTTGCATGTAGAAGTGTTGAATATTGTCTAATTTTTGGTCTGATAGATCAATGATGCGCGTGTTAGGTGCAATCTTATCTTGGTCAAATTTGGTAGTGGCACTCATGTAAATAAGTTGATGGTCACGAGGTGCGTAGTTGGTTATTTTCTCGACAAAATGAATTTGAGAATCATCAAGGAGCTGGTCGAATTCATCAAGAATGATTGTTTCCACGTTCATCATCTTGATTTTTTTCAATTTAATGAGTTCAAAGATACGACCAGGAGTTCCTATCAAGATTTCTGGTCCTTTTTTCAGACGTTCAATCTGACGTTTCTGGCTCGAACCGGATAGAAATAGCTGAGCTGTTAATCCGATAGCCTCACCCCAGGTTTTAGTGACTTCAAAAATTTGTCCAGCAAGCTCAGTATTAGGTGCTAAAATCAATAATTGTTGAGCTTTTTTCTTTTGCAGTTTGAGAAGACTAGGTAGGAGATAGGCTAAAGTCTTCCCTGTACCAGTTGGACTGACTCCAAGTAGATTTTCACCTTCTGTTATAGGTTCAAAAAGTTGAGTTTGAATGGTAGTAAATTCTTGGAATCCCAGTTGGTCAATCAATTCTTGCCATTCGGTAGGTAGTTTGGTTTTCATTTTTCTGCCTCAAATCTAATGCCAGCATTCTGGCGCATGGTGTAAAGTAGGTTGTGGACGTGTGTCGCATCATCAATCCAAGATTGGTAGAGAGTCAGGTCTGCTTGTTTAATCAAGTTTGCGAAAGCAGCAACTTCCTCAGTCATGTTGTGAGAAGCCTGCTGGATAGGAAGTTGAACTTCATTTCCTTGGTGGTCTGTAAAAATAGCTGATTGGACATGCTCGATTGTATTAAGTGTCAAGGTTCCATCAGTAGTATAAATCTCACAAGGAAGATTAGAAGTGATATTCTTTCCTGCTTTGATGTGTACTTGATAGTTAGGATATGAGAGAATACCATCCCCATTTAAATCAATGCTATTATCTAGTTTCTGAGCTTGATAGGTTGCATGAGTCGGTTTTCCAAATAAGCGAACAGCTGCATAAAGAGGATAAATACCAAGATCCATAAGTGCACCACCTGCAAAACGTTCTGAGAAAACATTAGGAGTATAGCCAGCAAGTAGGTTAGGCATCTTAGATGAATATTTAGCATAGTTAAAGTCGGCCCCTAAAACATGTTTATCAGCTAAAAAGTTCTTAATTGTAGCGAAAGCATCTTCGTGGTAGTTTCTTGCTGCTTCAAAGATAAAGCATTTATTATCTTTAGCTGTTTCAACTAAATCCTGCCATTCTTGTGGTTGAGTGACAGCTGGTTTTTCAAGGATAACATGTTTGCCAGCAGATAAAGCCATCTTTGCCTGACTAAAATGCAGGGAATTCGGACTAGCAATGTATACCACATTGAATGAATCATTAAAGAAATCATTTAGCTGATCAAATAGCTTAACGCCTTGATACTGTTCAACAAACTTTTCTGCGGTTTCTATTTTTCTAGAATAGACTGCACCCAGTTGAAATTTCCCACTAGTATAGGCAGCCTCTAGAAAATGATGGCTGATTGAACTAGTTCCTATGATACCAAGTTTTAGCATAGTTACTCCTTTTCCACAAGTAATGATTGATTTCATTATATCATAGAAAGAGTCAACTCGTTACCTTGAGATAGTTCTTTTGCTTTGATACTTCGAATTTTCTAGAAAAAATGGTACAATAGTTACAGTAAATTTAGGAGTTTAGTATGAGATTATTACCTATGAGAAAAATTTCTCGTCATTCAAAAAGATTGGCGCTTTTTTTGACTTTTTGTGCAGGCTATGTAGACGCCTATACGTTTATTGTAAGAGGGAATACCTTAGTCGCTGGGCAAACGGGGAATGTGGTATTTCTATCAGTCGGAATCGTTCAGAGAAATTTGGCTGATGCTGAAATAAAGATATTGACACTTTTATCTTTCATGTTAGGCGTTTTTTTGCTTACGATTTACAAGGAAAAACTTCGCATTGTTAAAAAACCCATTCTATCACTTGTTCCATTAGCTATTTTATCATTGATAATCGGCTTTGTTCCATTGAGTGTTGATAACATGTTTATTATTCCTCCTCTGGCTTTTTGTATGGGTCTGGTTACAACAGCTTTTGGAGAGGTTTCTGGAATTGCCTATAATAATGCCTTTATGACGGGAAATATCAAACGCACCATGTTGGCTTTTGGCGAATACGTCCGGACCAAGCATACAGCCTTTTTGATGGAAGGATTGATTTTTGTGAGCCTACTTGTTAGTTTTATTCTAGGAGTAGTATTTTCAGCTTATTTAACGATTATCTTCAACGAAAAAACAATTTTAGGTGTCCCTATCATGATGAGTTTTTTTTATCTAAGTATGCTTTTATCTTCTTTGCGAAAAAAGTCTAATAAAAGGCTGAATTTTGAGTGAAAATACTTGTCAAAAATTTGGAATCATGCTATACTTGTAGAGTTGACTATGCACGATCCTGTGCAACCGCACGAACATCGTTGCTCGTCGTATAACAAATTTAAACTTCGTCATTATCGCCTTGTCTAACATAAGTTATGTCTTCGGCTTAATTCCTAGTTTATTCTTTGTTATACTAAGAGCTCTTCTTTTAAGTGGTTCGTCCCACGATGCTAGGCGAGTCTTCACAAAAATTCGGGGAACCCCAAAAAAATCATAGGAGGTGCATAATGAGCACATACGCAATTATCAAAACTGGCGGAAAACAAGTTAAAGTTGAAGTTGGTCAAGCAGTTTACGTTGAAAAATTGAACGTTGAAGCTGGTCAAGAAGTTACTTTTAACGAAGTTGTTCTTGTTGGTGGTGAAAACACTGTTGTCGGAACTCCACTTGTTGCTGGAGCTACTGTAGTTGGAACTGTTGAAAAACAAGGAAAACAAAAGAAAGTTGTTACTTACAAGTACAAACCTAAAAAAGGTAGCCACCGTAAACAAGGTCACCGTCAACCATATACTAAAGTTGTCATCAACGCAATCAACGCTTAATTTTAAGGAGAACACATGATACAAGCAGTCTTTGAGAGAGCCGAAGATGGCGAGCTGAGGAGTGCGGAGATTACTGGACACGCCGAGAGTGGCGAATACGGCCTAGATGTCGTGTGTGCATCGGTTTCTACGCTTGCCATAAACTTTATCAATTCCATTGAGAAATTTGCAGGCTATGAACCAATCTTAGAATTAAACGAAGATGAAGGTGGCTATCTGATGGTTGAAATTCCAAAAGATCTTCCTTCTCACCAGAGAGAAATGACACAATTGTTCTTTGAATCATTTTTCTTAGGTATGGCAAACTTATCGGAGAACTCTTCTGAGTTCGTCCAAACCAGAGTTATCACAGAAAACTAACACGGAGGAAAACATTATGTTAAAAATGACTCTTAACAACTTGCAACTTTTCGCCCACAAAAAAGGTGGAGGTTCTACATCAAACGGACGCGATTCACAAGCTAAACGTCTTGGAGCTAAAGCAGCTGACGGACAAACTGTAACTGGTGGATCAATCCTTTACCGTCAACGTGGTACACACATCTATCCAGGTGTAAACGTTGGACGTGGTGGAGACGATACTTTGTTCGCTAAAGTTGAAGGCGTAGTACGTTTCGAACGTAAAGGACGCGATAAAAAACAAGTTTCTGTTTACCCAATCGCTAAATAATCGCTCTATATACCATTAAATAAGGCTTTCCGATATTTCCGGAAAGCCTTTTTTCTTTAATAAAATTAACATCAGTTATTTTTTAAGTTTATTTGAGAAACTGTTTTAAATCAATAAAATCTTAAGGAGCTTATTTGATTTATTATGATAGATAATAAGAAAGAAATATGGTATAATATAGGGTAGGACCTTATGAATATATAGTGAAAGAGTACTTAAAAGATAATGAAAAAAATTGTCATTAACGGTGGACGTCCATTAAAGGGTGAGATAACCATTAGCGGAGCGAAAAATAGTGTAGTAGCTCTGATTCCAGCTATTATTTTGTCAGATGATGTAGTTATTTTGGACTGTGTTCCAGACATCTCTGACGTTTCTAGTTTGGTTGATATTATGGAAATTATGGGTGCGAGTGTTAAGCGCTATGATGATGTTTTGGAGATTGATCCTCGTGGTGTTCAAAATAAACCAATGCCATATGGTAAAATCAACAGTCTTCGCGCATCCTATTATTTCTACGGTAGTCTTCTTGGACGTTTCGGTGAAGCAACAGTAGGTTTACCTGGTGGATGTGACTTGGGACCTCGTCCGATTGACTTGCATTTAAAAGCCTTCGAAGCCATGGGTGCTAAGACAACCTATGAGGGAGACAATATGAATCTCTCAACAAACGGCTCTAGATTACAAGGTGCTCATATTTATATGGATACTGTTAGTGTTGGAGCAACTATTAACACAATGCTTGCAGCGGTAAAAGCCCAAGGACGTACAGTCATTGAAAACGCAGCTAGAGAGCCTGAAATCATTGATGTAGCTACTTTGTTAAATAATATGGGAGCTCATATTCGTGGTGCAGGTACAGATATGATTACTATCGATGGTGTTGAAACCCTTCATGGAACTCGCCATCAGGTAATTCCTGACCGTATTGAAGCAGGGACTTATATTGCAATGGCTGCTGCTGTGGGACAAGGAATTCGTATTAACAATGTACTTTATGAACACTTAGAAGGTTTTATTGCAAAACTTGAAGAAATGGGTGTTCATATGACGGTTTCTGAAGATAGTATCTACGTTGAAGAACAAACAAATCTTAAGGCTGTAAATATCAAAACAGCTCCATATCCAGGATTTGCTACAGACCTTCAACAACCGATTACTCCTCTTTTGTTGAAAGCTGAAGGACGAGGAACATTGATCGATACTATTTATGAAAAACGTGTCAATCATGTCTTCGAATTAGCCAAAATGAATGCAGATATTTCTACAACGAATGACCATATTTTCTACAAGGGTGGCAATCCTTTACACGGTGCAAGTGTAAGAGCGACTGACTTACGTGCAGGAGCTGCCTTGGTTATTGCCGGATTAATGGCTGAAGGTAGAACAGAAATTACTAGTGTAGAGTTCATTTTAAGAGGCTACTCAAATATTATTGAGAAATTACGTAACCTTGGAGCAGATATTGAGCTAATCGAAGATTAGCCATTTTGAGGAACACAATGAATATCTGGACAAAATTAGCAATGTATTCTTTCTATGAGACGGAACGTTTGTATTTCCGTCCATTCTTTTTTACGGATGTAGATGACTTTCATGCTCTAGCATCAGACCCTGAAAATCTCCAATTTATTTTTCCTACGCAAGCCAGCATTGAGGAAAGTCAATATGCTCTTGCTAACTACTTTATGAAATCACCCTTGGGAATTTGGGCGATTTGTGATAAGAAAGAACAGAAAATGATTGGAGCCATCAAATTTGAAAAGCTGGATGAAATCCGTAAAGAAGCAGAAATTGGCTATTTTTTAAGGAAAGACTATTGGTCTCAGGGATATATGACGGAAGCAGTTACCAAATTACGCGATTTGTCTATGGATCAGTTTGAATTAAAGCAACTTTCTATTGTGACGCATTTAGAAAATAGTGCTAGTCAAAAGGTTGCACAAAAATCAGGCTTCGTTCTATATCGTCGTTTCAAGGGTAGTGATCGATATACTCGTAAGATGCGGGATTATCTAGAATTTCGCTATACAAAAGGAGAGCTAAATGAGTAAACACCAAGAAATTTTAGCTTATTTAGAAGAATTACCAGTCGGAAAACGGGTCAGTGTTCGAAGTATTTCAAATAGACTGGGAGTGAGTGATGGTACAGCTTATCGTGCTATCAAAGAAGCTGAAAATAGAGGCTTAGTTGAAACACGTCCTCGAAGCGGGACAGTCCGTGTCAAGTCCAAAAAAGTTGCCATTGAGAGATTAACCTTTTCAGAAATTGCAGAAGTCACTGGTTCAGAAGTTTTAGCTGGCCAAGCAGGTTTGGAGAGAGAATTCAGTAAATTCTCCATTGGAGCTATGACAGAAAAGAATATTCTTTCTTATCTTCATGATGGCGGTCTACTTATTGTCGGTGACAGAACACGAATCCAATTATTGGCACTTGAAAATGAAAATGCTGTCTTGGTAACAGGTGGATTTGAAGTTCATAAAGATGTTTTGGATGCTGCTAATAAGAAAAATATCCCAGTGTTACGCAGTAAACATGACACATTTACCATTGCAACCATGATTAACCGAGCTTTGTCAAATGTACAAATAAAGACAGATATTTTAACGGTTGAAAAAATCTATCGTACTAGCCACGAATATGGTTTTTTACAGGAAACAGATACTGTGAAGGATTATTTGGACTTGGTACGGAAGAATAGAACTAGTCGCTTTCCCGTCATCAATCAGCATAAGGTTGTTGTTGGTGTCGTGACCATGCGTGATGCTGGAGATAAATCACCAGGGACTACCATTGATAAGGTCATGACAAGAACTGTCTACATGACCGGTTTAGCCACAAATATTGCTAACGTGAGCCAGAGAATGATTGCTGAAGATTTTGAAATGGTACCTGTTGTACGGAGCAATCAAACCTTGCTTGGTGTCATTACTAGACGTGATGTCATGGAAAAAATGAGTCGTTCTCAGGTCTCAACTTTACCAACCTTTTCAGAACAGATTGGACAGAAGCTATCTTATCATCATGATGAAGTTGTTATTACAGTCGAACCCTTTATGTTAGAAAAAAATGGTGTTCTTGCTAATGGTGTTCTTTCAGAAATCTTGACTCATATGACGCAAGACTTGGTCGTTAATAGCGGGCGTAACCTGATCATTGAACAAATGTTGATTTACTTCTTACAGGCTGTTCAGATTGATGATGTTCTACGGATTCAAGCTAGAATTATTCATCATACGAGACGATCGGCTATTATTGATTATGACATTTATCTCAATCATCAAATTGTATCAAAAGCAAATGTAACTGTAAAAATTAATTAGAATCTAGGAGTAAACATGATTACATTAAAATCAGCTAGAGAAATCGAAGCTATGGATAAGGCCGGTGATTTTCTTGCAAGTATCCACATTGGTTTGCGTGATATCATCAAGCCAGGTGTTGATATGTGGGAAGTAGAAGAGTATGTTCGCCGTCGTTGTAAAGAAGAAAATTTCCTTCCACTACAGATTGGTGTTGATGGGGCAATGATGGACTATCCATATGCAACCTGCTGTTCGCTCAATGACGAAGTAGCACATGCCTTCCCTCGTCATTATATCCTCAAAGAGGGTGACCTCCTCAAGGTTGATATGGTTCTTGGTGGGCCAATCGCGAAGTCTGACATCAATGTTTCTAAACTCAATTTTAACAACGTTGAGCAGATGAAAAAATACACTCAAAACTTTACGGGTGGATTAGCTGATTCTTGTTGGGCATACGCAGTTGGTAAACCATCAGAAGAAGTTAAAAACTTGATGGACGTGACTAAGGAAGCTATGTATAAGGGTATCGAGCAAGCTGTTGTTGGCAACCGAATTGGTGATATCGGTGCAGCGATTCAAGAATACGCTGAAAGTCGCGGATACGGCGTTGTCCGCGATCTTGTAGGACACGGTGTTGGACCAACCATGCATGAAGAACCAATGGTTCCTAACTATGGTGTAGCTGGTCGTGGTCTCCGTCTTCGTGAAGGTATGGTTTTGACAATCGAACCTATGATTAATACAGGTGATTGGGAAATCGATACAGATATGAAGACAGGTTGGGCTCACAAAACTATCGACGGTGGTCTATCATGTCAGTATGAACACCAGTTTGTTATTACCAAGGATGGACCTGTAATCTTGACAAGTCAAGGTGAAGAGGGAACTTATTAATAAAAAAAAGGGAGCTGAGCTCCTTTTTTTATTCGTTAAAGTTGAAATCAAATTTGCGTAGCAGATATCTTACAAACGTTTTCTTTTATAGTAAAATAAAAGATGACTATATGAAAGAAGGTTCTTAATTGGAAAGTATTATATTTTTTATCTCTGTATTTTTAGCTGGGGTTTTATCGTTTTTCTCACCCTGCATATTTCCCTTGTTGCCAGTCTATGCAGGTGTTTTGTTAGATGATCAAGAGCAGTCAAAGACATTTCGGTTTTTAGGTAAGGATGTTGCCTGGTCTGGATTAATTCGGACATTCTGTTTTATCGCAGGTATCTCTCTAGTTTTCTTTATTCTAGGGTTTGGAGCAGGATTTCTCGGGAACTTACTCTATGCTGATTGGTTTCGTTATGTTATGGGTGGTATTATTATCATACTAGGCTTACATCAGATGGAAATCCTTCATTTACGAAAATTAGAGTTCCAAAAAACAGTAAGATTTGATCAAAAACAGTCTAGTAAATATCTATCAGCCTTTCTATTAGGTATTAGCTTTAGCTTTGGTTGGACTCCATGTATTGGTCCAGTTTTAAGTTCAGTTTTAGCATTAGCTGCCTCAGGAGGAAATGGAGCTTTTCAAGGGGCATTATTAACCCTAGTTTATACTCTTGGAATGTCGCTTCCATTTTTAGTATTGGCCTTGGCATCAGGTCTCATCATGCCTTATTTTAGTAGAATTAAATCTCACCTACTCTTACTGAAAAGAATTGGTGGTTTACTAATTATTCTCATGGGAATTTTATTAATGTTGGGACAGTTAAATATCTTATCCGGAATACTAGGATAAAAGGAGTTATCTATGAAAAAAACAATCTATTTTGGACTTAGTTTTTTATCTATCTTTTTTTTGATTGCTTGTGGCAAGGAAGAGAAGGAATCAAGTCAGGAAAATCAAACGAGTCAAACACAGCAACAAGCAACGGTTAAGCAAATAGCTGTAGGAGCAGAAGCGCCTGATTTTACGCTACAATCGATGGATGGAAAAGAAGTCAAACTATCTGATTTTAAAGGTAAAAAAGTTTATCTAAAATTCTGGGCTTCTTGGTGCGGACCATGTAAAAAAAGTATGCCAGAACTAATGGAACTTGCTGCAAAAGAAGATCGTGATTTTGAAATATTATCTGTTATTGCACCAGGCCTTCAAGGTGAAAAAACCATAGACCAGTTTCCAAAATGGTATGAGGAGCAGGGCTATAAGGATATACCTGTCCTATATGACACCAAGGCGACAACCTTCCAAGCCTATCAGATCCGAAGCATTCCAACAGAATTTCTAATTGATTCAAATGGTAAAATTGCCAAAATCCAAATAGGTGCAATTAGTAATGCAGATGCAGAAGCAGCGTTTGCACAAATGAATTAACGTTATAAAAAAATGTCTAGACTGTTTTGTCTAGACATTTTTTTAAAATTTAATTGAATTAGTTTTTAGAAGCAGCTTGGAATTCTGGGTTTTTCCATGCTTCATCAATAATTTCTTGCAATTCACGAGCAGAAGCTTGCATTTTTTGAGTTTCAGCGTCGTTCAATGGGATGTTAACTGGGCGAACAATACCGTGTGCACCAACGATAGCTGGTTGACCGATAAAGACGTTTTCAACTCCGTATTGTCCTTCTTGGAAAACTGAAAGTGGAAGTACGGCATTTTCATCGTCAAGGATAGCTTTTGTGATACGAGCAAGAGCAACTGCGATACCGTAGTATGTAGCACCTTTTTTGTTGATGATTGAGTAAGCAGCGTCACGAACTGAGATGAAGAGTTCAACAAGGTCTGCTTCATTCAAGTCACGGTTAGCTTGCAACCATTGTTCCAATTTAACACCGGCAACGTTAGCGTGTGACCAAACGGCAAATTCTGAGTCACCGTGCTCACCCATGATGTAGGCGTGAACTGAACGAGCATCAACACCGATAGTTTCAGCAAGTGCTTGACGGAAACGAGCTGAGTCAAGTGAAGTACCTGAACCGATAACACGTTCTTTAGGGAATCCTGAGAATTTCCAAGTTGAGTAAGTTAAAATGTCAACTGGGTTAGCAGCAACAAGGAAGATACCGTCAAAACCAGACGCAACAACTTGTTCAACGATTGATTTGTTGATAGCAAGGTTTTTACCAACAAGGTCAAGACGAGTTTCACCTGGTTTTTGTGGAGCACCAGCAGTGATTACTACAAGGTCCGCATCCGCACAGTCTTCATACTTAGCAGCATAAATTTTCTTAGGCGAAGTAAAAGCAAGCGCGTGGCTAAGGTCTTCAGCATCACCAACTGCTTTTTCAAACAATTGAGGAATTTCAATGATACCAAGTTCTTGAGCAATACCTTGGTTAACAAGAGCGAAAGCGTAAGAAGAACCTACGGCACCGTCACCAACGAGGATAACTTTTTTGTGTTGTTTAGTAACTGTCATTTGTCTAAACATCTCCTTTGTTTTATTCAGGGGGGATTCCCCATTTGATTTCATTCTATCACTTTTGCTAAGCTTTGTCACGGATATACCTTCGGGATAAACATGTAAACGTTTTACACGTGTTGTTAGACTGTAAAATAGTCTAAACTATGGTATAATATATTTAGTTACTAATAGTGAAACGAGGCATTTTTTAATGCAAGATAAAAATCTAGTGAATGTCAATCTGACAAAGGAGATGAAGACTAGCTTTATCGACTACGCCATGAGTGTAATCGTATCGCGTGCTCTTCCTGATGTTCGTGATGGCTTGAAACCTGTTCATCGTCGTATTTTGTATGGAATGAACGAATTAGGAGTTACGCCTGATAAACCTCATAAGAAATCTGCCCGTATTACAGGGGACGTAATGGGTAAATACCACCCACACGGGGACTCATCTATCTATGAAGCTATGGTTCGTATGGCTCAATGGTGGAGCTACCGCTACATGCTTGTAGATGGGCACGGTAACTTTGGTTCTATGGACGGTGATGGTGCTGCCGCGCAACGTTATACCGAAGCACGTATGAGCAAGATTGCTCTTGAAATGCTTCGCGATATCAATAAAAATACTGTTGATTTTGTTGATAACTATGATGCCAACGAGCGCGAACCGGTTGTTTTACCAGCTCGTTTCCCAAATCTTTTGGTTAATGGTGCCACAGGTATTGCCGTTGGTATGGCGACTAATATTCCACCTCATAATTTGGGTGAAACCATTGATGCTGTTAAACTCGTCATGGATAATCCTGAAGTTACAACCAAAGATTTGATGGAAGTTTTGCCTGGCCCAGACTTCCCAACTGGTGCCCTTGTTATGGGTAGATCAGGTATTCATAAGGCGTATGAGACTGGTAAGGGATCTATTGTTCTTCGTTCTCGTACGGAAATTGAAGAAACTAAAACAGGTCGCGAGCGTATTGTTGTTACTGAATTCCCATATATGGTCAACAAAACCAAAGTACATGAACATATTGTGCGTCTGGTTCAAGAGAAACGTATTGATGGAATTACAGCTGTTCGTGATGAATCTAACCGTGAAGGTGTTCGCTTTGTTATTGAAGTTAGACGCGACGCATCAGCTAATGTTATTTTGAACAACTTATTCAAGATGACTCAGATGCAAACTAGCTTTGGTTTTAATATGCTTGCTATCCAAAATGGTGTTCCAAAGATTTTATCGCTTCGCCAAATCTTAGATGCATACATTGAGCACCAAAAAGAAGTTGTGACTCGTCGCACTCAATTTGATAAAGAAAAAGCTGAGGCACGCGCGCACATTTTAGAAGGTCTCTTGATTGCTTTGGATCACATTGACGAAGTCATTCGTATCATCCGTGCAAGTGAAACTGACCAAGAAGCGCAAGCAGAATTGATGAGCAAGTTCAAGCTATCTGAACGTCAAAGCCAAGCAATCCTAGACATGCGTCTTCGTCGTTTGACTGGCTTGGAGCGTGATAAGATTCAATCTGAATATGATGACCTCATTGCTTTGATTGCCGACCTAGCAGATATTCTTGCAAAACCAGAACGTGTGGCTCAAATCATCAAGGAAGAATTGGATGAAGTCAAACGCAAGTATGAAGATAAACGCCGTACTGAGTTAATGGTTGGTGAAGTATTGACGCTTGAAGATGAAGACTTGATTGAAGAGTCTGATGTTCTTATCACTCTATCAAATAAAGGTTATATTAAACGTTTGGACCAAGACGAGTTTACTGCCCAAAAACGTGGTGGACGTGGTGTACAGGGTACAGGAGTCAAGGATGATGACTTTGTCCGTGAGTTGGTTTCTACCAGCACCCATGATCACTTGCTCTTCTTTACCAACAAAGGTCGTGTCTATCGTTTGAAAGGTTATGAAATCCCAGAATATGGTCGTACAGCCAAAGGCTTACCTGTTGTTAACCTCTTGAAGCTAGATGAGGGAGAAAGTATTCAAACCATCATTAACGTTGAATCGGAACGTAGTGATGATGCATACATCTTCTTTACAACTCGAGCTGGTATTGTTAAGAGAACTAGTGTCAAAGAATTTGCCAACATTCGTCAAAATGGACTCAAAGCTTTGAATCTGAAAGATGATGACGAATTGATTAATGTTCTTCTTACTCAAGACGATACGGACATCATCATCGGTACTAAATTAGGTTATGCAGTTCGTTTCAACCAGTCATCCGTTCGTAGTATGAGTCGTAGCGCTACAGGTGTTAAAGGGGTAAAACTTCGTGAAGGTGATGCTGTAGTTGGAGCTAGAGTTGTCACAGACCAAGATGAGGTTCTTATTATCACCGAAAAAGGATACGGTAAGCGTACAGTTGCCACTGAATATCCAACTAAGGGCCGTGCTGGTAAAGGTATGAAAACAGCTAATATTACTGATAAAAACGGACATCTTGCAGGCCTTCTGACAGTTAAAGGTGATGAAGACTTGATGGTTATCACAGATACGGGTGTCATGATTCGAACTAATGTTGCCAATATCTCACAAACTGGACGTTCAACTATGGGAGTAAAAGTGATGCGTCTAGATGAGAATGCTAAGATTGTAACCTTTACTACAGTTGCGGCAGCTGAGAAAGAAGAAGTTGGGGCAGAAAACGAAACAGAAAGTGAAGAATAATGTCTCAAAAAAGAACTAAGAGTAAAAAAAATAAACGTAAGAATCTGCTGATTAATATTTTAGCTGGCTTTCTAATTCTTTTGTCTCTAGCCTTGATTTTTAATTCAAAGATTCGTAATATCTTTATGGTTTGGAATACAAACAAGTATCAAGTTAGCCAAGTATCAAAAGAAAAGCTTGAAGAGAACAATGGTGCTGAAGGAAATTTTGATTTTAATTCTGTTAAGTCCATCTCATCCGAAGCAGTATTATCAGCTCAATGGGATGCACAACAGCTGCCTGTTATAGGTGGAATTGCAGTACCTGAAGTAGAAATCAACTTACCAATCTTTAAAGGTTTGGATAATGTGAACTTGTTCTATGGAGCAGGAACCATGAAACCAAATCAAAAAATGGGTGAAGGAAATTATTCTCTAGCTAGTCACCATATCTTTACAGCTGAGAATGCTAGCCAAATGCTATTTTCTCCTTTGGTTAATGCCAAAGAAGGTATGAAGATTTATCTGACTGATAAGGATAAAGTTTATACCTACGAAATTCGGGAAGTGAAACACGTAACACCAGATCGAGTTGATGAAATTGATGATCGCGAAGGTATCAATGAAATTACCTTGGTCACTTGTGTGGACTATGATGCGACTGAACGAATTATTGTAAAGGGAGATTTAAAAGAAATCAAACCTTATTCAGAAACTCCGTCAGATGTCTTAGCTGCATTTAATAAACCGTATAAACAAAGATATTAATTTGTATATTTTTAGAAAAAGGTTCGCTAATGATAGCGAGCTTTTTTCTTGTCAATTTCAGAAAATAGATAAGGTAAAGACTTTTCAATTTTTCTAAAAAGTAGTATAATGTTTCTATTATAGAAATTTTTAGAAAATTCCAAAAGAGGTTTGTTATGGGATATACAGTTGCTGTTGTCGGTGCTACAGGTGCCGTTGGTGCTCAAATGATCAAAATGTTGGAAGAATCAACTCTTCCAATCGATAAGATTCGCTACCTTGCGTCTGCACGTTCTGCAGGAAAGGTCTCTCAATTCAAGGGCCAAGATGTGACTATTGAAGAAACAACAGAAGAAGCTTTTGAAGGAGTTGATATTGCTCTCTTCTCTGCTGGTGGTTCAACTTCTGCAAAATACGCACCTTATGCTGTTAAAGCAGGGGCAGTAGTAGTAGATAACACTTCTTATTTCCGTCAAAATCCAGATGTGCCATTGGTTGTTCCTGAAGTAAACGCCCATGCTCTTGATGCTCATAACGGGATTATCGCATGTCCTAACTGTTCAACTATTCAAATGATGGTAGCTCTTGAACCAGTTCGTCAAAAATGGGGCTTAGACCGTATCATCGTTTCAACTTATCAAGCTGTTTCAGGTGCAGGTATGGGAGCCATTCTTGAGACACAACGCGAATTGCGTGAAGTATTGAATGATGGTGTAAATCCACGTGATTTGCATGCGGAAATCTTACCTTCAGGTGGAGATAAGAAACACTATCCAATCGCCTTTAATGCTCTTCCACAAATCGACGTCTTCACAGATAATGACTACACATACGAAGAAATGAAGATGACAAAGGAAACTAAGAAAATCATGGAAGACGATAGCATTGCCGTTTCAGCAACTTGTGTGCGTATTCCTGTCTTGTCAGCTCACTCTGAGTCTATTTACATTGAAACAAAAGAAGTGGCTCCAATCGATGAAGTCAAAGCTGCGATTGCTGCCTTTCCAGGTGCAGTTCTTGAAGACGATGTGGCTCACCAAATCTATCCACAAGCTATCAATGCGGTTGGTTCTCGCGATACCTTTGTCGGACGTATCCGTAAAGACTTGGATGCTGAAAAAGGTATTCATATGTGGGTGGTTTCAGACAACCTTCTCAAGGGTGCTGCTTGGAACTCAGTTCAAATTGCAGAAACCCTTCATGAACGTGGTTTGGTTCGTCCAACTACAGAATTAAAATTTGAATTGAAATAGGGAGCAAAACAGAAATCAGTAACTCGACGAGTTTGATTTCTTCCTCGCTTTTATAATTTAAGGCTCAGACTATAAAAGTCCACCGGACTTTTATACTCCCCCCGCACAGTTGATTAGCTTTTCTTTAGGGATTTGATAGTCTATTAAAACTTAAGGAAGTACTTACTTCGTAAGTCTTATCTGCTACCTCAAAGCATTGCTTTGAGCAATCAACCACTGCGTTATGAAACAGAAATCACTAACTCGAAGAGTTTGATTTCTTCCTCTTATTTTATGTACAGAACAGGAGGCAAAGGCAAGTATGCCCCAGCCTCTTTCTTATATAGAGAAAGGTTTTTTCTATGGCTTATCAAGATTTAAAAGATTGTAAAATTATCACTGCTTTTATTACTCCTTTTCATGAAGATGGGTCAATAAATTTCGACGCTATTCCAAAGTTGATTGAACATTTATTGGCACATCATACAGACGGAATTCTCTTGGCGGGGACGACTGCTGAGAGTCCGACTCTTACTCACGATGAGGAGTTGCAGTTGTTTGCAGCAGTTCAGAAAGTTGTTAATGGCCGTGTCCCTTTAATTGCTGGTGTTGGTACTAATGATACACGCGACTCTATTGAGTTCGTCAAAGAAGTGGCAGAATTTGGAGGCTTTGCGGCTGGTCTCGCAATTGTTCCTTACTACAATAAACCTTCTCAAGAAGGAATGTATCAACACTTTAAAGCTATTGCAGATGCCTCTGATTTACCCATCATTATCTATAATATTCCAGGTCGTGTAGTAGTTGAGTTGACACCAGAAACCATGCTTCGCTTAGCGGAACATCCAAATATCATTGGTGTCAAGGAATGTACCAGTCTTGCAAATATGGCTTATTTGATTGAGCACAAACCAGAAGAATTCTTAATCTACACTGGTGAAGATGGAGATGCTTTTCATGCGATGAACCTTGGTGCTGACGGGGTTATCTCTGTTGCTTCTCATACCAATGGTGATGAAATGTATGAAATGTTCACTGCGATTGAAGAGAGTGATATGAAGAAAGCGGCAGCTATTCAACGTAAGTTTATTCCCAAGGTTAATGCTCTCTTCTCATACCCAAGTCCTGCACCTGTCAAGGCAGTCCTCAACTATATGGGATTTGAAGCTGGTCCAACCCGCCTTCCATTGGTTCCTACGCCTGAAGAGGATGCTAAACGCATTATCAAGGTTGTTATTGATGGAGACTATGAAGCGACCAAGGCGACTGTCACCGGAGTTCTTCGACCTGATTACTAACATAAGAATGATAAATAGAAACTTCCTACTAGAAAAATTGTTGGGAGTTTTTTTCTTTTTCTACGAATATATAAATAGAAATAGGAAAAAGGAGTCGATCATGAAAATTAAGATTGATAATTTTGAGATTTATAAGTTAAAGCAAGCAGGTTTAAGTAATCAGCAGGTTCTGAAAGTACTTCAATACGGAGAAATTTATGATCAGGAATTGAGTTTAGAGACAATCGCTGAAGTATCGGAGTGTCGTAATCCAGTAGTTTTTATGGAGCGGTATCATAAACTGACTTTTGAAAGTATGGAACGCATGAAGAAAGATTTTGAAAAGTTCCCATCATTTTCAATTTTGGATGATGTTTATCCAATTTCACTCAGTGAAATTTATGATGCACCTGTATTGCTTTTTTATAAAGGAGATTTAAATCTCTTGAAATTACCCAAGGTTGCTGTTGTTGGTAGTCGCTCTTGTAGTCAAATAGGAACCAAATCAGTCCGGAAAGTCATCGAAGAACTGGAAAATGAATTAGTAGTAGTGAGTGGACTTGCTAGGGGAATTGATACAGCAGCCCATATGTCTGTTCTTCAAACTGGGGGCAAAACGATTGCCATTATTGGGACTGGTTTAGACGTCTATTATCCCCGGTCCAATAAACGTCTTCAAGAATATATTGGAGACAATCATTTAATACTAAGTGAGTACGGGCCAGGGGAAGAACCCTTAAAATTTCATTTTCCTGCCAGAAATCGCATTATTGCAGGATTGTGTCGAGGAGTTATCGTTGCAGAAGCCAAAATGAGATCTGGTAGCTTAATCACTTGTGAGCGTGCCATGGAGGAAGGTAGAGATGTCTTTGCGATTCCAGGTTCCATTTTAGATGGACGCTCAGACGGCTGTCATCATTTAATCCAAGAAGGAGCAAAACTAGCAACATGTGGGCAGGATATACTAGCAGAATTTGAATTTTAATGAATGAAATGATTTCATTTAGCAAACTTTTCTTCTATATATAAGAGTTAAGTCTTGACAGGTTTTTAAAAATGGTTTACACTTTATAAAGTTTATTACTTTGAAAAGGTGTGATACTGTGGTAACGGCAACCAAAAAGAAAAAATCAACAAGTAAAAAAAATCTTGTAATCGTGGAGTCGCCTGCTAAGGCGAAAACGATTGAGAAATATCTAGGACGTAATTATAAGGTTTTAGCCAGCGTAGGACATATTCGTGATTTGAAAAAATCAAGTATGTCAGTTGACGTGGAAAATAATTACGAACCGCAATATATCAATATTCGTGGGAAAGGTCCTCTCATCAATGATTTGAAAAAAGAAGCTAAGAAAGCCGATAAAGTCTTTCTTGCAAGTGACCCGGACCGGGAAGGGGAGGCTATTTCATGGCATTTAGCGCATATTTTAGATCTAGACGAGAATGATACCAACCGTGTTGTTTTCAACGAGATTACCAAAGATGCAGTAAAAAATGCCTTTAAAGAACCTCGTAAAATCAATATGGATTTGGTCGATGCCCAACAAGCCCGTCGTGTTTTGGACCGTTTAGTGGGATATTCAATTTCACCAATTCTTTGGAAAAAGGTTAAAAAAGGCTTATCAGCAGGACGTGTTCAGTCTGTTGCTCTTAAGTTAATCATTGATCGTGAAAATGAAATCAATGCCTTCCAACCAGAAGAATATTGGACGATTGATGGAGTCTTTAAAAAAGGTACCAAGCAATTCCAAGCTTCTTTTTATGGAATGAATGGCAAGAAGATGAAGTTGACTACCAATGATGAAGTCAAAAAAGTTTTATCTCATTTGAACAGCAAGGATTTTACAGTTGATCAAGTAGACAAAAAGGAAAGAAAGCGCAATGCTCCTCTTCCATATACAACGTCTTCTATGCAGATGGATGCTGCTAACAAGATTAACTTCCGTACTCGAAAGACGATGATGGTTGCTCAGCAACTTTATGAAGGAATCAATATTGGTACAGGTGTCCAAGGTTTGATCACCTATATGCGTACGGATTCTACTCGTATCAGTCCAGTTGCTCAGAATGAAGCCGCTAGCTACATCAATGAACGTTTTGGTAGTAAGTATTCTAAACATGGTAGCAAGGTGAAAAATGCCTCTGGCGCTCAAGACGCCCACGAAGCTATTCGTCCTTCAAGTGTCTTTAATACACCTGAGAAAATTGCTAAGTACTTGGATAAAGACCAGCTCAAACTCTATACCCTTATCTGGAACCGCTTTGTAGCGAGTCAAATGACTGGTGCAATTTTTGATACCATGGCTGTTAAACTTTCGCAAAATGGTGTTCAATTCGCGGCGAATGGTAGTCAGGTTAAGTTTGATGGTTATTTAGCCATTTACAACGATTCTGATAAAAATAAGATGCTACCTGATATGGAAGTAGGAGATGTGGTCAAACAGGTTAATAGCAAACCTGAACAACATTTCACACAACCACCGGCACGATATTCTGAGGCTACTTTGATTAAGACCTTGGAAGAAAACGGAGTTGGACGTCCATCTACCTATGCTCCAACCATTGAAACAATCCAAAAACGTTACTATGTAAGACTAGCATCTAAACGCTTTGAACCAACTGATCTAGGTCAAGTCGTTAACAAGCTGATTGTTGAATACTTCCCAGACATTGTTAACGTGAAATTTACCGCTGAAATGGAAGGTAAACTGGATGATGTCGAGGTCGGAAAAGAAGAGTGGCAACGGGTTATTGATGAATTTTACAAACCATTCTCTAAAGAGGTCGCAAAAGCTGAAGCAGAGATGGAAAAAATTCAAATCAAGGATGAACCAGCTGGATTTGACTGTGAAGTTTGTGGCAGTCCTATGGTAATTAAGATTGGACGCTTCGGTAAGTTTTACGCATGTAGCAATTTCCCAGATTGTCGACATACGCAAGCCATTGTTAAAGAAGTCGGTGTTACATGTCCAAATTGTCATCAAGGGCAAATCATCGAACGCAAAACCAAACGTAATCGTATTTTCTATGGTTGCAATCGTTATCCAGAATGTGAGTTTACCTCTTGGGATAAACCTGTTGGACGTGATTGTCCTAAATGTGGTCACTTCCTCATGGAGAAAAAAATCCGTGGTGGAGGGAAACAGATCGTATGTAGCAATGGTGACTACGAAGAAGAAAAGATTAAATAAAAATAATTAGGGCTGAAATGATAATTTCAGCTCTTTTTAATTTAAACTTGACAGAACTCATCATTTTATGGGAAACTAGAAGAAGATTATTCTTACTTAGGAGTAGATATGCGCATCATTTATCTCAGTATCGGATTCATTTCACTAGCTTTGGCAATCGTTGGAGTTGTCTTGCCGCTATTACCGACAACACCCTTTCTCTTGTTGTCAATAGCTTGTTTTTCAAAATCCTCTAAACGTTTTGAAGATTGGCTCTATCATACCAAGCTCTACCAAACCTATGTTGCGGACTTTAGAGAAACTAAGTCTATTGCGCGTGAACGAAAGAAGAAGATTATTGTTTCGATTTATATCTTGATGGGAATCTCCATTTATTTTGCTCCGCTCTTACCAGTAAAAATTGCTTTAGGCTGCTTAACAGTATTTATAACCTATTATCTCTTTAAGGTGATACCAGATAAAGAATAGCTAAAAAAGTCATGATTTTCCTTGATAAAAAGTAGGGGTTGCTTAAAACAATATGATATAATAATATCAAATAAATAGTCAAGGAGTATCAAATGATTTACGAATTTTGTGCTGAAAATGTAACCTTACTTGAAAAGGCTATGCAAGCTGGAGCTCGCCGTATTGAGCTCTGTGATAATTTAGCGGTTGGTGGAACGACACCAAGCTACGGAGTAACCAAGGCAGCTGTTGAACTTGCATCAAACTACGACACGACTATCATGACTATGATTCGTCCACGTGGTGGTGACTTTGTTTATAATGACCTCGAGATTTCTATTATGCTTGAGGATATTCGTCTAACTGCTCAAGCAGGAAGCCAAGGGGTTGTCTTTGGTGCCTTAACAGCAGATAAGAAGTTGGATAAGGCTAACCTTGAAAAGTTGATTGCTGCATCTAGAGGTATGGAGATTGTCTTCCATATGGCTTTCGATGATTTGAGCGATGAAGATCAGTTGGAAGCCATTGATTGGCTCAGCCAGGCTGGTGTAACACGCATCCTCACTCGAGCTGGTGTATCTGGCGACTCGTTAGAGAAACGTTTTGCTCACTATCGTAGAATTCTAGAACACGCTGCAGGAAAAATTGAAATTTTACCTGGTGGGGGGATTGACATGGACAACCGTCAAACCTTTATTGATCAATTAGGTGTGACACAATTACATGGAACAAAGGTTGTCTTTTAAAAAATAGAAAGGAACTGCTAGCTTTTGGTAGCAGTTTTCGCTTATGTTTGAAATTTTTAAAGCCTATCAATTTAATAGTAAAAAGGCTAAAGAGTATGGATTTATAGAAAATCAAGGTGTATGGACCTATAGTTTGACTATCTTGAAGGGTGATTTTCTTATGAAGATTATAGTTGAGGATAGTGATTTAACTTTTCAGGTTTTTGATCAGGAAACTGGCGAACTCTATCCTCAAGTCCACATGGAAAGCATGAGAGGAACTTTTGTCGGAAGCGTTCGAGAGGCATGTCTAGAGGAACTTTTTGATATTAGAAAGGCCTGTTTTGAGGTACAGAAATTTCTCTGTCCACAGACCAAGAGAATCATGGCGCTTGTTCAAGAAAAGTATGGCAATCAGCTGGAATATCTATGGGAGAAATCACCTGATACGGCGGTTTTGCGCCATGAAGATAATCAGAAGTGGTATGCTATTTTAATGAGAATTCCTTGGGATAGGCTAGATAAGGGGAGAGATGGGCTAGTGGAAGCAGTCAACCTCAAACACGACCAAGTAGCTGACTTGCTTTCACAAAACGGGATTTATCCAGCCTTTCATATGAATAAACGCTATTGGATTAGTCTTCCACTCGATGACACTCTAACTGACGAAAAGGTGCTTGAATTATTTGAGAGAAGTTGGTTTTTGACTTCTAAGAAATAAATAAACATATTTGAGTTTTCAAATACTTTCAATTCGCAAAATATTCTTTATTGAAGAAATTTTCAGAAAATATTGGATTTTTTCTTGACAAGTGATTTTTCCTATGCTAGAATACTAAACAAGACATCAAACAAAGGAGAAAGCCAAACATGAAAACAGCTAAGTTTAATCAATTTGCTTTGTTGTTGAGGTACTCGGACTAGTGCAAAAGCATTAGTCCTGTTTGGCTTACCAAGCGGGAGTAAATCAACATCTCGCTTGGAACTCCGAGCGAGATGTTTTTTCTATATCGAAAATGTGAAGGGAGAATTCTCATGCGTGTAGTTGAGTTTTTAGATACCAGTCTCCGAGATGGTGAGCAGACACCAGGTGTCAATTTTTCTATAAAGGAAAAGGTTGCTATAGCAAAACAACTAGAGAAATGGGGGATTTCAGCAATCGAAGCTGGTTTTCCGGCTGCTAGTCCAGATTCATTTACAGCTGTTCAAGAAATTGCTAAGGCTATGAAAAAAACAGCCGTGACAGGCTTAGCACGTTCTGTTAAATCAGACATTGACGCTTGCTATGAAGCACTTAAAGATGCAAAGTATCCTCAGATTCACGTCTTTATCGCTACCAGTCCGATTCACCGTAAGTATAAGCTCAATAAGAGTAAGGGAGAGATTTTGGAAGCGATCAGTGAACATGTTTCCTATGCACGGAGTAAGTTTGAAGTAGTAGAATTCTCTCCAGAAGATGCGACTAGAACTGAGCTGGACTTTCTCCTACAAGTCGTTCAAACTGCGGTTGATGCGGGTGCGACTTATATCAATATTCCTGATACAGTTGGTTTTACAACTCCAGAGGAATACGGAAGTATCTTTAAATATCTGATTGACAATGTCCGAACAGACCGTCAGATTATCTATTCTCCTCACTGTCATGATGACCTCGGAATGGCAGTAGCGAATAGCCTCGCTGCTGTAAAGAATGGTGCAGGACGTGTCGAAGGAACCATTAACGGTATTGGAGAACGAGCTGGGAATGCTGCTTTAGAAGAAATAGCAGTAGCTCTCAATATTCGCCAAGATTATTACCAAGCAGAGACATGTATTGTCCTAAACGAAACGATTAATACGTCCGAAATGGTCTCTCGCTTCTCAGGAATTCCAGTTCCCAAAAATAAGGCTGTTGTCGGTGGAAATGCCTTCTCTCATGAATCAGGTATTCACCAAGACGGCGTTCTTAAAAACCCACTTACCTATGAAATCATCACACCTGAATTGGTGGGTGTTAAAAGTAATAGTCTTCCGCTTGGAAAATTATCTGGTCGACATGCCTTTGTAGAAAAACTGAGAGAACTGGCCTTAGACTTCACAGAAGAAGATATCAAGCCACTCTTTGATAAATTCAAATCACTTGCAGATAAGAAACAAGAAGTCACAGACGCAGATATTCGTGCTCTGGTAGCTGGAAGCATGGTTGAAAACCCAGAAGGCTTTCACTTTGATGATTTACAACTTCAAACTCATGCGGAAAATGAAATTGAAGCGACTGTTAGATTGGCTAATTTGGATGGTGAGAAAGTCGACTTTAATGCGACTGGACAAGGTTCTGTTGAGGCTATCTTTAACGCTGTTGATAAGTTCTTTAATCAATCTGTTCGCTTAGTATCCTACACCATTGATGCGGTGACGGATGGAATCGATGCTCAGGCTAGAGTCTTAGTTACTGTTGAAAATAGAGAAACAGAAACAATATTTAACGCAGCCGGAATTGATTTCGATGTGTTGAAAGCTTCAGCTATTGCCTACATCAATGCCAATACTTTTGTTCAAAAAGAGAATACCGGAGAGATAGGTCCAAATGTTTCCTATCGCGACATGCCTAGTCTTTAAAGGAGAATACCATGACAAAGAAAATTGTTGCCCTAGCAGGTGATGGGATTGGACCAGAAATCATGGAAGCTGGTTTAGAAGTTCTAGCATATATAGTCAAAAAAACGGACTTTGACTATGAGGTAGATAGACGTCCTTTTGGAGGTGCGGGTATTGATGCTGAGGGCCACCCCTTACCAGACGAAACGCTCAAGGCTGCTAGAGAAGCAGATGCTATTCTCCTAGCTGCAATAGGTAGTCCTCAGTATGATAATGCTACAGTTCGACCCGAACAGGGGCTTCTAACACTCCGCAAGGAACTTAATCTTTATGCCAATATTCGTCCGGTTAAAATTTTTGATAGTCTTAAGCACCTATCGCCTCTCAAACCTGAACGAATTGCTGATGTTGACTTTGTTGTAGTACGTGAGTTGACAGGTGGGATTTACTTTGGTGATCATATCCTTGAAGAGAAAAAAGCGCGTGATATCAATGATTATAGCTATGAGGAAGTAGAACGGATTATTCGTAAGGCTTTTGAAATCGCAAGAAGTCGGAGAAAAATCCTTACCAGTATTGATAAGCAAAATGTGTTAGCAACATCAAAACTTTGGCGAAGAGTGGCTGAGGAAGTCGCAAAAGATTATCCCGATGTAACTTTGGAGCACCAGCTAGTCGACTCAGCTGCCATGCTCATGATTACCAATCCAGCCAAGTTTGATGTTATCGTGACAGAGAATCTTTTCGGAGATATTCTCTCAGACGAATCAAGTGTTCTATCTGGTACACTTGGGGTTATGCCATCAGCCAGTCACTCTGAGAATGGACCGAGTCTCTATGAACCCATTCATGGTTCAGCGCCTGATATAGCAGGCCTAGGAATCGCCAATCCTATTTCTATGATTCTATCAGTTGCTATGATGTTGCGTGATAGTTTTGGACGATATGAGGATGCTAAGCGTATTGAAGATGCTGTTGAAGCAACTTTGGCTGCCGGAATTTTAACGAGAGATATAGGAGGAGAGGCTTCAACCAAGGAAATGACGGAAGCCATCATTGAAAGATTATGAAGATAAATCAAGGAATTACTTTTGCTATTTTGATTTGGAATCTATTGGTATTTATGATTTATGGTATTGATAAATCTAAAGCAAAAAGAGGTGCTTGGCGCATCCCTGAAAAATATTTATTATCATTTGCATTCTTGTGTGGTGGTTTTGGTGCTTGGTTGGCAGGTGTTACCTTTCATCACAAGACTAGAAAATGGTATTTTAAAACGGTTTGGTTCCTAGGAATAGTGACTACACTAGTAGCTTTGTATTTGATATGGAGGTAATGAATGGCAGGAAAATCGATTTTTGATAAATTATGGGACCTCCATGTGATTACAGGAGAAGAAGGACAGCCTCAGCTCATGTATGTAGATCAGCACTATATTCACGAGGTGACCAGTCCTCAAGCTTTTCAAGGATTGCGTGATGCAGGACGTAGATTGAGACGACCGGATTTAACATTTGGTACCTTTGACCACAATGTTCCAACGGTTAATATTTATGATATTCGAGATGTAATATCCAAGGCTCAAATTGATAAGTTGGCAGAAAATGTTGAGGAATTCGGAATTGAACATGCTGCCCACGGTTCAGAAAAACAAGGTATCGTTCACATGGTTGGTCCAGAAACAGGAAGAACACAACCTGGAAAATTTATCGTCTGTGGTGATAGCCATACTGCAACCCACGGAGCTTTTGGAGCGATTGCCTTCGGTATTGGAACCAGTGAGGTTGAACATGTCTTTGCAACCCAAACCATTTGGCAGGTTAAACCCAAGAAAATGTTGGTGGAATTCACAGGAGTTCCTCAAAAAGGGGTTTATGCCAAAGATTTCATTCTAGCCTTGATTGCCAAATACGGTGTTGCTTGTGGCGTTGGCTACGTGGTGGAGTATCGAGGTCAGGCCATTGATGCACTTAGCATGGAAGAGCGTATGACTATCTGCAATATGTCCATCGAATTTGGTTCCAAAATGGGAATCATGAATCCAGATCAGACCACTTTTGCCTATCTAAAAGGACGAGAGTGTGTTCCCAAGGATTTCGCTGCAGCAGTAGCTGATTGGAAAAGGCTTGTTAGCGACGACGATGCCGTTTATGACAAGGTTATCCGAATGGATGTCTCTGAATTGGCTCCTATGGTGACTTGGGGTACTAATCCCGCTATGGGTGTTGACTTTGATTCTAGTTTCCCAGAAATTACGGATATGAATGATGAACGAGCCTATCATTACATGGATTTGCAACCAGGTCAAAAACCAGCAGATATCCAACTAGGTTATGTCTTTATTGGTTCTTGTACCAACGCCAGACTTAGTGATTTGCAACTGGCGGCTCGATTTGTAGAAGGGAAGAAAATCGCTCCAAATTTGACGGCTATCGTGGTACCTGGTTCTCGACCAGTCAAGCGAGCTGCTGAGAAGTTAGGTTTGGACAAGGTATTCCTAGATGCCGGCTTCGAATGGAGAGATCCAGGGTGTTCTATGTGTCTAGGAATGAATCCTGATAAAGTACCAGATGGTGTTCACTGTGCCTCGACCAGCAATCGAAACTTTGAGGATCGACAAGGATTTGGTGCTAAGACTCATCTCTGTAGTCCAGCCATGGCAGCTGCGGCAGCAATCGCAGGACGTTTCGTAGATGTACGGCAAATGCCAGAAGCTCAGTAAGGAGAGGATATGGAGAAATTTACAGTTTATACAGGAACAACCGTTCCTCTGATGAATGACAATATCGATACCGACCAAATTCTTCCCAAACAGTTTCTGAAGTTGATTGACAAGAAAGGTTTTGGCAAATACCTCATGTATGCTTGGCGTTATTCGGATGATAAGTATACTGAGGATCCAGATTTTGTCTTTAATCGGCCAGAGTACCGTAAGGCTACCATCCTTATCACGGGAGATAACTTTGGAGCTGGCTCTTCGAGGGAGCACGCAGCTTGGGCGCTAGCAGACTATGGTTTTAAGGTCGTAATTGCAGGATCTTTTGGAGATATTCATTACAATAATGAGCTCAATAATGGCATGTTGCCAATTGTTCAACCAAGGGAAGTTAGAGAAAAACTCGCCCAATTGAAACCAAACGACCAGGTAACTGTGGACTTGGAACAACAAAAAATCATCTCACCAGTCGGAGAATTCACTTTCGAAATTGATAGCGAATGGAAACACAAGCTCTTAAATGGTTTGGATGATATCGGTATTACCATGCAGTACGAAGATTTGATTGCTGCTTATGAAAAACAACGCCCAGCTTACTGGCAAGAATAGCATAAAAATAGAAAAGGAAATAGAACTATGACAAAACACATTCAATGGGACGGAACACTTTCACAAGAAGGCTATGACATTTTAAAAGGTGAGGGCGGATGTATCGTTTGCCCTACAAAAGTTGGTTACATTATCATGACTAGCGATAAGGCAGGTCTTGAACGCAAATTTGAAGCTAAAGAGCGTAACCGTAACAAACCAGGTGTTGTACTTTGTGGTAGCATGAACGAGCTACGCGCTTTAGCACAACTCAATCCAGAAATTGAAGCCTTCTACCAAAAACATTGGGACGAAGACATTCTCCTTGGTTGTATTCTTCCTTGGAAACCAGAAGCTTTTGAAAAATTGAAAGCATACGGTGATGGTCGTGAAGAACTCATGACTGACGTTCGTGGTACTAGCTGTTTTGTTATCAAGTTTGGTAAAGCTGGTGAACAGTTGGCTGCTAAGCTTTGGGAAGAAGGTAAAATGGTTTATGCATCATCTGCAAACCCTTCTGGAAAAGGAAATCGTGGTAAGGTGGAAGGAATCGGTCAACGTATCGAAGGAGCAGTGGACCTTGTTATCGAAGCTGACGACTATGTTGCTTCAATCCAGCCAGACAAAACGATTGAAACTCGCTACGAGCAAGGTGTGATGGTCTCTATGGTCGATAAAGACGGCAAGCTCATTCCAGAGCAAGGAGGAGCACGCTCAACTTCACCAGCACCAGTTGTGATCCGTAAAGGACTTGACATCGATAAAATCATGATGCATCTGTCAGACACCTTTAACTCATGGGATTACCGTCAAGGTGAGTATTATTAAGATTCAAAATAGCCTAGTGTTAAGAGCAGTTGAAACTCTTAACACTGGGCTTTTTCTTTAGAAATTCTTTTCATTTTTTATAGGATATGATATTCTATATATGAAATATATAGTTTTTTATTCGAACATTATTATAAAAGGGGTAAGATTGATGCTAAAAAGAAAAGTCAGTTTGGAAGATTTTTATGCTTGGTACCAAGAAAATAAAATAAGATTAAGAGAAGATGCATCTAAATATAGTATTTACAATGAACAATTACGTGAAGAATTTCTTAAAGAGTGGCCGCTTGATAGAATTTTAACACTATCTATCGATGAATATGTCATTGGGAAAGGAGCTCAAAGTAATTCTTTTTGCTACGGTCTTGAGAGGGGGAAATACAAATCTTTATTTATGGGAATTGGAGGCGGAGGTTCTTCAAAATTTGGTATTTATTGGAATGAAAAAACAAAGAGTTATAAAGATCAAGCTAATAAAGTTATTCCTCTTTCAGAGTTGAATCATCGATTTACTAAATTAAAAACAGATTTGTACAAAATTATTAAAGAAGGTATTCATTTCAAATTTGATAATGTTATCTTTGATATAAAAAAGTCTACGAATGAATTTATTGGTCGTTCTGCGGTAGTGACAAAATTACTTTGTATTTATTCTGAGAATCATTCTTTTTTAGGGGTAAATATGAATAGTCAAAAGAGATTCTGGAACAAGCTACTTCCTCAAAAAAATCAAGGGGGGCCTTATCTTCAGAATCATGAGATTTGTCAACTCGTATTGCAAAAGTATCCTGAGCTGGAACCATCATTGTTGGGAAGTATCTTATTTGAATATTCAACACAATTTTTAGACGAAAAAGAAAAGAAAGAAGAAAAAATGTCTCTAGAATATAAGGTTTATTATCCATTGAGTCAAACTCTACTACAATCCAAAAACCTCATTCTTCGTGGTGCACCTGGTACAGGAAAAACTTATCTTGCTAAAGAAATTGCCAAAGAATTAACAGATGGTAACGAAGATCAAATCGGCTTTGTTCAGTTTCATCCATCCTATGACTATACGGATTTTGTGGAGGGGTTAAGACCAGTATCAAATGGGGATGGAGCTATTGAGTTTAGGCTACAGGATGGTATTTTTAAAGATTTTTGTCAGAAAGCAAAAGAAGCCCAATTGATTGGAGGACAAGATAATTTTGACCAAGCTTGGGATTCTTACTTAGAATATATAAATGTTGCTGAAGAAAAAGAATATATAACAAAAACATCTTACTTATCTGTTAATAGTAGACAAAATTTGTCAGTAAATTATGATAGTGGTGTTCCAGGATGGTCACTACCTCGCAAATATGTTTATGAGTTGTATAAAGATAAAAATTATAATAAGCAAGAATACTACAAAAGTGGTGGAAAAACTGTCCTAGAAACATTGAAAAAGAGATTTGGTCTGAAAGACTACCTTTCCCCAACAGAAATTGATACTGATAAGAAATTCGTCTTCATCATCGATGAGATCAATCGTGGTGAGATTTCTAAGATTTTTGGGGAACTCTTTTTCTCTATCGATCCTGGCTATCGTGGTGAAAAGGGAAGTGTTTCTACTCAATATGCCAATCTACACGAAAACGATGAAAAGTTTTATATCCCAGAAAATGTTTACATCATTGGAACTATGAATGATATTGACCGCTCAGTGGATACCTTTGATTATGCTATGCGTCGTCGTTTCCGCTTTGTTGAAGTTACGGCTGAAAGTCAACTTGGAATGCTTGATGAGGTGCTTGGTAATGAAGCTCAAGAAGCTAAAATTCGTCTAAGAAACTTGAATGCTGAAATTGAAAAAATTCAGGAACTAAATAGTCATTATCATATCGGACCAAGTTATTTTCTTAAGTTAGAAGATGTAAACTTTGACTATGAGTTGCTCTGGTCTGATTATCTCAAACCACTTTTGGAAGATTACTTGCGTGGTTCTTATGAAGAAGACGAAATACTGAATACTTTGAAAAAAGCATATGATTTGACAAATCAGCAAGATATTGGTGATGACGATGCAGTTAACTGACAATCAACAGGCCTTAAACAAAGAAGAGTTTATCACAGAATATCCTAAAATTAGTCAAGTTCTTTTAGATAGAACTCTAGATAATCTTTCTCAAGAAGATAGTATCTTTATATTTCCAAACGACCTGAAAAATTCTCCTGATTTGGATAAGGACCAAAAGATATTGGAAACAGTCAATCAGAAAATTAAGACAGGGAATGTGATTGGATTTCTGGGGTGTGGTAAGGAGAGATTAACCATTTCTTCTCGTTTTTCGAGTAAAAGTGATGACTATTTTTTGCATTATCTATTGCAGAAAGTTCTAAATATCAATCTCACTAGTTTGGATGTTGGTTTATCGCGCGAGGAAAGACTCTATCAGCTTTTAATCTACCTCTTTCCAAAGTATTTGCAAGCTGCTCTCCGAAAAGGTCATTATAAGGAATACCAGAGATTTTTTCATAACGACAGTCATGTTAAGGGAGTAGTTGATGTAGGAAATCATCTCAAGAAAAATCTTCCTTTCACGGGAAATGTTGCCTATACAACAAGAGAGTTTGCTTTTGACAATCCGATAATGCAACTGATCCGTCACACTATTGAATACATTAAGAATCAGAAAAGCATTGGGCAAGGGGTTCTTGATAATCTCTTAACTAGTCGTGAAAATGTGGCAGAAATCGTGCGAGTAACGCCCTCTTATAAAATAGCTGATCGTGCTAAGGTTATTCGACGAAATCAAGATAAACCCCTTCGTCATGCCTACTTTCGAGAATACAGAAAGTTGCAAGAGCTGTGTCTGATGATATTGAACAGAGAAAAGCACGGTTTTGGATATCAAGAGGAAAAAATTCATGGCATTCTCTTTGATGTTGCTTGGCTTTGGGAAGAATATGTTCATACCTTGTTGCCAAAAGATTTCATACATCCACGCAATAAAGAAAAGAAAGGTGGTATCTCTGTATTTTCTGGTGGGAAACGAAAGGTATTTCCAGATTTTTATCATAAAGAGTTAAAAATTGTTTTAGATGCTAAATATAAAAAACTAGAATTGACTGAAAAGGGAATCAATCGCGATGATCTATTTCAATTGATTTCTTATGCTTATATCTTACAAGCAGAGAAAGCTGGCTTGATTTTCCCCAGCATAGATCAGACAGTAAGTAGTGAAATAGGAAAAGTTGAAGGTTATGGGGTCTTGCTTAAAAAGTGGTCTATCCAAGTCCCTCAGAAGGCGTCATCCTACAGCGAATTCTATGAAATGCTAGGGAAGTCAGAAAAAATTTTTCAAAATAATATAAAACAAAATTAGAGAGTCAATAAACTCTCTATTTTTTATGAAATAACGAGTAAAATCCGAACGTTATAAATTTTAGGTTTCAAAATAATTGACAAAAACTTTACCTTAGTTTATAATCTTTAAAGGAAACGTCGGAAAAGACGTAGTGATGCGCAAGCATAGGTAGGTCATTATAAAAGAAACGAGACATCGAAATGTTAAACGAATTTCCGATTTTTGACTATGAAGATATTCAGCTAATTCCTAATAAGTGTGTTCTTCAAAGTCGAGCAGAAGCTGACACACAAGTGACACTAGGGAAGTACATCTTTAAATTACCAGTTGTTCCTTCTAATATGCAAACTATCTTAGATGAAGATGTAGCAGAACAACTTGCAAAAGGTGGTTATTTCTATATCATGCATCGCTTCGATGAAGCTGGGCGCATTCCTTTTGTGAAACGCATGCACGAAAAAGGGTTGATTGCTTCTATCTCTGTTGGTGTTAAAGATTACGAATATGATTTTGTTAGTCAATTAAAGAAAGATGCTCCAGAGTACATCACTATTGATATTGCTCATGGCCATGCTGACAGTGTGATTTCAATGATTCAGCACATCAAAAAAGAGTTGCCAGATACCTTTGTCATCGCTGGTAACGTTGGAACACCAGAAGCTGTACGTGAATTGGAGAATGCTGGCGCGGATGCGACTAAGGTCGGAATCGGTCCAGGTAAAGTATGTATTACTAAGGTAAAAACTGGCTTTGGTACTGGTGGTTGGCAGTTGGCGGCTCTTCGCTGGTGTGCTAAAGCTGCTCGTAAGCCGATCATTGCTGATGGTGGGATTCGTACACATGGTGATATTGCTAAATCAATCCGCTTCGGTGCAAGCATGGTTATGATTGGTTCACTATTTGCAGGTCATATCGAAAGCCCTGGTAAAACCGTTGAAGTCGATGGTAAACAATTTAAAGAATACTATGGATCTGCTTCAGAATACCAAAAAGGTGCCTACAAGAATGTTGAAGGCAAGAAGATTCTTCTTCCTGCCAAAGGACATTTGCAAGATACCTTGACTGAGATGGAACAAGATCTGCAAAGTTCGATTTCTTATGCTGGAGGTCGCAAGGTTGCTGATCTTAGACATGTGGATTATGTCATTGTGAAAAACTCTATCTGGAATGGAGATGCTCACTAAATATTTTATTACTTATTTATGCCATGAATAGGCGTGGCGTTTCTACAAGGTACCGTAAATACCTAACAATAAGTAGGTCGAAGAGAGATTAAAGAAGCGGTACTATTTGTTTCTATGTTTCTGAGGGACTTACTTTGTAAGTCCCTTTTTATTTCGGAGGTTAACGTGAAATTACTAGAGGAACGTATTTTAAAAGATGGGAATATTCTAGGTGAGAATATTCTTAAGGTGGACTCATTCTTGACCCACCAAGTTGATTATAAGTTATTGCGAGAAATCGGACATACTTTTGCAGAGCATTTTAAAAATGCTGGCATTACCAAAGTTGTTACAATTGAGGCGTCTGGAATTGCACCAGCTCTTTATGTGGCTGAACAGTTGGACGTACCCATGATTTTTGCTAAGAAGGCAAAAAATATTACCATGAATGAAGGAATTTTAACTGCTGAAGTCTATTCTTTCACTAAGCAGGTTACTAGTACCGTATCTATTGCCGGGAAGTTCTTATCTCCCGGAGACAAAGTACTAATTATTGACGATTTTTTGGCAAATGGTCAAGCAGCTAATGGTTTGATTCAGATTATCGAACAAGCTGGTGCTACAGTCGAGGCCGTCGGGATTGTGATTGAAAAATCTTTCCAATATGGTCGTGAACTGTTAGAAAAATCAGGTCATCAGGTAGTATCACTTGCTCGTTTAGAGCGTTTTGAAAATGGAAGAGTTATCTTCAAGGAGGCAGACATCTAATGAATCAAAAAGAAAACCACTCAAAAGCGGCCGTATTGGGCTTGCAACACTTACTTGCCATGTACTCAGGTTCAATCCTGGTACCAATCATGATTGCAGGAGCCCTAGGTTACTCACCTCAACAACTGACATACCTTATCTCTACAGATATCTTTATGTGTGGGGTCGCAACTCTCTTACAATTGCAACTTAATAAATATTTTGGTGTCGGTTTACCTATTGTTCTTGGGGTAGCCTTCCAGTCTGTTGCTCCACTTATTATGATTGGACAAAGTCACGGTAGTGGTGCTATGTTTGGTGCCTTGATTGCTTCTGGTATTTATGTCGTTCTTGTAGCTGGCGTATTTTCTAAGGTTGCAAATCTGTTCCCTTCAATCGTAACGGGTTCTGTCATTACAACAATCGGATTGACCTTGATTCCAGTAGCTATTGGGAATATGGGAAATAACGTCGAAAAACCAACTGGACAAAGTTTAGCATTAGCAACAATCACTATTCTTATCATTCTCTTGGTTAATATCTTTACAAAAGGATTTATTAAGTCAATTTCTATTTTGATTGGTTTGATTGCAGGTACTATCATCGCTGCGACTATGGGCTTGGTTGATTTCTCTCCAGTAGCAGAAGCTCCACTTGTTCATATCCCAACTCCATTCTACTTCGGTGCTCCACAATTTGAGATTTCTTCTATTGTAATGATGTGTATTATCGCTACTGTATCAATGGTAGAATCAACTGGCGTATATCTTGCCCTTTCTGATATTACTAAAGATCCAATTGATAGCACTCGTCTCCGTAATGGTTATCGTGCTGAAGGTCTTGCTGTTTTACTTGGTGGACTTTTCAATACCTTCCCTTATACAGGTTTTTCACAAAACGTAGGTTTGGTGAAACTTTCAGGTATTCGTACACGTTTGCCGATCTACTATGCAGCAGGATTCCTCATTTTACTTGGTCTCTTGCCTAAGTTCGGTGCCTTAGCACAGATTATTCCTAGCCCTGTTCTAGGTGGAGCCATGCTCGTCATGTTCGGTTTTGTTTCTCTACAAGGGATGCAAATCTTGTCTCGTGTGGACTTTGAGCACAATGAACACAACTTCCTCATTGCAGCAGTGTCTATCTCGGCTGGGGTAGGATTAAACGGAAGTAACCTCTTCAATACTCTACCAACAGAATTACAGATGTTCTTCTCAAATGGTATCGTCATTGCAAGTACAGTGGCCATCATTTTGAACGCTATTTTAAATCGTAAAAAATAAAAATAAATGAGAAGTGATAGAAATATCCTTCTCATTTTCTTTTTTAGAGCTTCTGTATTGTTTCTATAGTTCTTTTTATGGTAAAATGGTTCTATGAATGAAAGAATGAAAGAGCTCGTTGAGTTGCTCAATCGCTATGCGACAGAGTATTATACAAGTGATAACCCATCTGTATCTGATAGTGAGTATGATCGTCTCTATCGTGAATTGGTAGAGTTAGAAAAAGCTCATCCAGAGCAAGTCTTGCCAGATAGTCCAACCCACCGTGTTGGCGGTAAGATTCTAGATGGTTTTGAAAAATATAGTCATCAGTATCCTCTCTATAGTTTGCAGGATGCTTTTTCTCGTGAAGAGCTTGATGCCTTTGATGCGCGTGTTCGTAAAGAATTGGATGATGTTACTTATATCTGTGAGTTGAAAATTGATGGTTTATCGATTTCCTTGACTTATGAGCAAGGAATTTTTGTTGCTGGAGCTACTCGTGGTGATGGTTCAGTCGGTGAGAATATCACAGAAAATCTCAAACGTGTCAAGGACATTCCTTTATCATTATCTGAAAAAATAGATATAACAGTTCGTGGTGAATGTTATATGCCAAAAGCTTCTTTCAATCAAGTCAATCTTGCTCGTCAAGAAAACGGGGAGCCGGAGTTTGCTAATCCACGAAATGCAGCTGCAGGAACCCTTCGCCAGTTAGATACAGCAGTAGTAGCTAAGCGTAATCTTGCAACTTTCCTCTATCAGGAAGCAAGTCCTTCAACTAGAGACAGCCAAGAGAAGGTTTTAAATCATCTGGAACAGTTGGGCTTTGTTGTCAATCCAAGACGACTATTAGCGCACAGCATGGATGAGGTTTGGCAGTTTATCCAAGAAATTGGTCATGAAAGAGAGCAATTGCCTTATGATATTGACGGTGTTGTTATTAAGGTCAACGACCTAGCTGGTCAAGAGCAGCTTGGATTTACAGTTAAAGCGCCTAAGTGGGCAGTCGCTTATAAGTTCCCTGCAGAAGAAAAAGAAGCAAAATTGCTTTCTGTTGACTGGACAGTAGGAAGAACTGGTGTCGTTACTCCGACTGCTAATCTTACTCCGGTGCAATTGGCAGGTACAACAGTTAGTCGTGCGACACTTCATAATGTTGACTATATCGCTGAAAAGGATATCCGTAAAGAGGATACAGTTATTGTCTACAAGGCGGGAGATATCATTCCAGCTGTTTTACGAGTGGTTGAGTCTAAGCGAGTGTCTGAGGAGAAACTAGATATTCCAACAAACTGTCCAAGCTGTGAGAGCAAGCTGTTACACTTTGAAGATGAGGTTGCTCTTCGTTGTATAAACCCACGTTGTCCAGCTCAAATCAAGGAAGGTCTAATTCACTTCGCATCCCGTGATGCCATGAATATTTCTGGCCTTGGACCATCTATCGTCGAGAAACTTTTTGCTACCGATTTGGTTAAAGATGTTGCAGATATATATCGTTTGACAGTTGAAGATTTTCTCTTGTTAGACGGTATCAAGGAGAAATCAGCTCAAAAACTTTATCAGGCTATTCAAGCTTCTAAAGAAAATTCTGCTGAAAAACTTTTGTTTGGTTTAGGGATTCGTCATGTTGGTAGCAAGGCAAGTCAGTTACTCTTACAACATTTCCATTCAATCGAATCACTTGCTCAAGCAAATCCTGAAGAAGTAGCAAGCATAGAAAGTCTAGGAAGTGTCATTGCTCAAAGTCTCCAATCTTATTTTGAGACTGAGGGTGCAAAAATTCTTTTAAGTGAATTGAAAGAATTAGGTGTTAATCTAGACTATAAAGGCCAGGTCGTTGCAGCAGATGCTGCCTTATCAGGTCTAACTGTTGTATTGACAGGGAAACTTGAACGTCTTACTCGCTCAGAAGCCAAAAGTAAGCTCGAAAATCTTGGTGCCAAGGTAACGGGTAGCGTATCGAAGAAGACTGACCTTGTGGTAGCAGGAGCCGATGCAGGAAGCAAACTCCAAAAAGCACAAGAAATTGGAATTGAGATTCGAGATGAAGCTTGGTTGGAGAGTTTGTAAGGAATATACACTACTAGCTTAGATGAACAGTTTAGATTCCTTTGTTCAACGAGAAAAAGAAAACTATTTTTTAGAAAAATTTAACAATTAGAAATTAGGGAGAACTATGTACAATTATCCTGTACTTATTCATTATCATCGTAAGGATGAAGCATATCAGAGTTGCAACTTTAGTAAAAGGCCAGCTGATTCAGTAGAATTTGTTAAAGAGCAAGAATACTTTGGAGAAAAATTTTCTTTTACCCAATCAAGTGAAAGTGCTCTTTCACAAATGGTTTTTATGGTTGAAAAAGATGGAGTTACCAAAGAATATTCTATCCGATTCAATCATTATCCACTCTTAACAGAAGTTTGGATTTTAGATGGAGATGACACCGTTTATTATTCTGAAAATCCAGCAATTGCAAGTCCACACTATAAAGATCAAAATCCATTTGCTTTTGATAAAGCGATTAACAGTGCTAGTTTTGATCACCACTGGGGTTACCAAGGAGAGTTGGGATGCCAGGTTTCCGAAGAAGAAACAAGCTTTAAACTTTGGTCGCCAACAGCAACAACTGTACAAGTTGTAGTTTATGAATCAGCAAGTAATGATGCGGCTATCCTAAAGACTTATGAAATGCAACGTGGCAACAGTTATTCATATAGTCACAAGGATAATACAATTGGCGTTTGGAATTTGACAGTTCCTGAAAGTCTTGCTGGTCGTGCCTATCAATATCAGATTAATTTTCCACATCATCAATCATTGACACGTGATCCATATACAATTGCTACAAGTCCAGATGGCAAACGTTCAGCGATTCTTTCAGAAAAAGAACGTCAAGTTGAAGGTTTTGAAGTTAAGAATGGAATGGAAGCAACTTGGCGATTGGAAAATCCTTGTCAAGCGGTTGTTTACGAAATGCATATTCGTGACTTGACCAAGTCTGAAACTTCTGGTGTTGCTCCGGAATTAAGAGGAACATTCTTGGGTGCTGCCCAGACTGGAACAGTCAATCACTTCGGTCAGTCTACTGCATTTGACTACATCAAGGAACTTGGTGTTAACTATGTTCAACTGCAACCAATTGCTGATCGTCACAAAGAGTATGATGCAGATGGAAATGTGACCTACAACTGGGGTTACGATCCACAAAACTACAATGCACCAGAAACAAGCATGTCTACGAATCCAAATGATCCAGGTCAAGTCATCCGCGATTTGAAGACGATGATTCAAGCCTATCATGATGCTGGTATTGGTGTCATTATGGATGTGGTATACAACCATACGTTTTCAACTGTTGATGCCCCATTCCAAACAACCGTTCCAGACTATTATTACCGAATGAACCGAGATGGAAGTTATCAAAATGGTACTGGTGTAGGAAACGAGACTGCTAGTGAACACGAAATGTTCCGTAAGTACATGATTGATTCACTTCTTTATTGGGTGAATGAGTTTAATATTGATGGTTTCCGCTTTGACTTGATGGGAATCCATGATGTTAAAACGATGCAGATGATTCGTTGGGCTATGGATGAAGTCGATCCTAAAATTATCCTTTATGGAGAAGGGTGGGATATGGGAACTGGTCTTGCTCCTTATGATAAGGCTAAGAAAGACAATGCCTATCAATTACCTAATATTGGCTTCTTCAATGATGATCAACGTAATGCGGTAAAAGGTGCTGAAGTTTATGGTGATATCAAATCAGGCTTCGTAAGTGGTGCTGCCACTGAGCCAATTGTTGCCAAAGCTATCCTTGGTAGTCGTGAACTAGGCTCTTATCTAAGCCCTAACCAGGTTGTCAACTATGTAGAAGCCCATGATAACTATAACTTGCATGATTTATTAACTACACTTCATCCAACAGAAGACCAAGCAAGTATCATGAAAAAGGTAGAAACAGCAACTGCAATGAATCTACTCATGCAAGGCATCTCCTTTATGGAACTTGGTCAAGAGTTTGGACGTACCAAACTGGTTCCTACAGGTGAAAACGGTGAGTTGACTCATGATGATCGCGAACGTGCTATGAACAGTTACAATGCTCCAGACGCTGTTAACCAGGTAGACTGGGACTTAATCAATGAGCGTCAAGAAAGCATAGAATTTGTTCGTCAGATTATAGGTCTTAAAACAAAGACTAATGCCTTTTCATATCCTACATACGAGGAAGTATATCGTCACGTCTTTGTTCACACAGCTATTGAAAATAGTGGCTGGATTGTTTATGAGATTCAGGGAACTAAAGAACATTTCTTGGTTGTATTTAATGCCAAAGGTGCATCTTTCTATTATGAAAATGTTGGAAATCTAGAAATGTTGGTTACAAATAGTCGTTCAAACCAAGAAAACACTCTTGATAATGTGAGCGTTGCAGTTATGAATGTTTTAGTTTAAAAAAAAATAAAACTCAAGATTAATCTTGAGTTTTTTTCTATATAAATTTGTCCTAATAAAAAATATGGGAATATTACCAAAAATAGTTGAAAATTTCAGAAAATTTGATAAAATTGTACTTAAGATACTTTATCCGAACAAAAAGTTTCATTCATGAAAATAATGTTAAGTTTTTAAAGTATCTGTTTTGCAAAATTAGCATTGAAAAAAATATTGTAAGTGATTTAATGCTATAAAAACTGATATCAAGGTAGAATATCAATAAATACTGAAAATTTAAGAAATGTCAAGATAATTACTTGAAGATTTTCTAAAAAATATTTATGATAATTCGGAAATTGGTTGAAAGTTTTCTTAAAAGATAGTATAATAGAAATATAGAAAACGCTTACAATATAAAGGGGGATTTATGGATACATTAGAAGCTTTAAGAACTTTTACAACAGGCGAAAATTTCCATCTTCAACACTATTTGGGCGCACACCGTGAGGAGAAGGACGGGGAATGGGGTTACACATTCCGTGTTTGGGCTCCAAATGCGCAAGCTGTTCATCTAGTCGGTGATTTCACTAATTGGGTTGAAAATCAAATCCCTATGGTTCGAAATGAATCTGGAGTTTGGGAAGTTTTTACAACTTTAGCCCAAGAAGGTCAGATTTATAAATATCATATCACTCGGGCTAATGGTCATCAGCTTATGAAGATTGATCCTTTAGCTGTTCGGTATGAGGCACGTCCAGGCACAGGGGCTGTGTTAACAGAAATTCCAGAAAAGAAATGGAAAGATGGTCTTTGGTTAGCTCGAAGAAAACGTTTGGGATTCTTTGAAAGACCTGTTAATATCTACGAGGCTCATGCAGGCTCTTGGAAGAGAAATCCTGATGGGACACCATACAGTTTTGCTCAATTAAAAGAAGAGTTAATCCCTTACTTAGTTGAGATGAATTACACGCACATTGAGTTTATGCCCTTGATGGCTCATCCGCTTGGTTTGAGTTGGGGTTATCAACTCATGGGTTACTTTGCTTTAGAGCATTCTTATGGTAGTCCAGAGGAGTTTCAGGACTTTGTCGAGGAGTGTCATTTAAATAATATCGGTGTTATCGTGGACTGGGTTCCAGGTCATTTCACTATCAATGATGATGCCCTAGCTTATTATGATGGAACACCAACTTTTGAATATCAAGACCATAACAAAGCTCATAACTATGGCTGGGGAGCATTAAACTTTGATTTAGGTAAAAATGAAGTTCAATCTTTCTTGATTTCAAGTATTAAGTTCTGGATTGATTTCTATCATTTGGATGGTATCCGTGTCGATGCTGTAAGTAATATCCTTTATCTTGATTATGATAATGCACCTTGGACACCAAATAAAGACGGTGGAAATCTTAACTATGAAGGTTACTATTTCCTTCAGCGTTTAAATACTGTTATTAAGCTAGCTCACCCTGATGTCATGATGATTGCAGAAGAGAGCTCTTCAGCTACTAAAATAACAGGTCCAAAAGAGATTGGTGGTCTTGGATTTGACTACAAGTGGAATATGGGCTGGATGAATGACATTCTCCGTTTCTACGAAGAAGATCCAATTTACCGCAAGTACGATTTTAACCTTGTAACCTTCAGTTTTATGTATGTCTTTAATGAAAATTATCTTCTACCATTCTCACATGATGAGGTGGTTCATGGTAAGAAGAGTATGATGCATAAGATGTGGGGGGATCGTTATAATCAATTTGCAGGCCTGAGAAACCTTTATACTTATCAAATTTGTCACCCTGGTAAGAAATTGCTCTTTATGGGTAGCGAATTCGGTCAATTCTTAGAGTGGAAATCAGAAGAGCAATTAGAATGGTCAAACCTTGAAGATCCAATGAATGCCAAGATGAAATACTTCACATCTCAGTTGAATCAACTTTATAAGGACCACCGTTGTCTTTGGGAAATTGATACAAGCTATGATGGAATTGAAATTATCGATGCAGATAATAGAGATCAGAGTGTTCTTTCCTTTATTCGTAAAGGAAAGAAAGGCGAGATGCTAGTCTGTGTCTTCAATATGGCACCGGTTGAACGTCCTGATTTCACAATTGGACTGCCAGTTGCAGGTGTGTATGAAGAAATTTGGAATACAGAGTTGGAACAATGGGGAGGTGTTTGGAAAGAACACAACCAAACCGTTCAAACTCAAGAAGGGTTATGGAAGGATTATGAGCAGACTTTGACCTTTACTTTACCAGCAATGGGTGCAAGTATCTGGAAAATTAAACGTCGCTTGAAACCAACAAAAAAAGAATCAAATAAATCTAAAAAAGGAGTAGAAAATGAAGAATGAAATGCTAGCTTTAATCCTTGCCGGTGGGCAAGGAACTCGTCTCGGTAAACTCACTCAAAGCATTGCAAAACCTGCTGTGCAATTTGGTGGGCGCTACCGTATCATTGACTTTGCTCTTTCTAACTGTGCCAACTCTGGTATCCACAATGTTGGGGTTATTACACAGTATCAGCCTCTTGCTCTTAACAATCACATCGGAAACGGTTCTAGTTGGGGTCTTGATGTAATTGATTCAGGCGTTTCTATCCTTCAACCTTACTCTGCAAGTGAAGGAAATCGTTGGTTTGAAGGTACAAGTCATGCGATTTACCAAAATATCGACTATATCGATAGCATCAATCCTGAGTATGTTTTGATTCTTTCAGGAGACCATATCTACAAAATGGACTATGATGATATGCTCCAATCACACAAGGATAACAATGCCAGCTTGACTGTAGCTGTCTTGGATGTACCATTAAAAGAAGCTAGTCGTTTCGGTATCATGAATACAGATGCTAATAATCGCATTGTTGAATTCGAAGAAAAACCTGCCCAACCAAAATCAACCAAGGCATCAATGGGTATTTATATTTTCGATTGGAAACGTCTACGCAATATGCTAGTTGCAGCTGAAAAGAATAATATTGACATGTCAGACTTTGGTAAGAATGTTATTCCTAATTATCTTGAGACAGGTGAAAGTGTCTATGCTTATGAATTTAATGGATACTGGAAGGATGTTGGTACAATCGAATCTCTTTGGGAAGCAAATATGGAATACATCTCTCCAGAAAATGCTCTAGATAGCCGAAATCGTCAATGGAAAATTTATTCTCGTAACCTTATCGCTCCACCAAACTTCCTTGGAGAATTTGCTCAAGTGGAAGACTCTCTAGTAGTAGATGGATGTTACGTGAATGGTACTGTAAAACATTCCATTCTTTCTACAGCTGCTCAAGTTCGTAAGGGAGCAGAAGTTGTTGATTCTGTTATCATGAGTGGAGCAGTTATCGGTAGAGGTGCTAAAATTACACGTGCAATCATCGGTGAAGGTGCAATTATTGCCGATGGTGTTGAAATTGATGGTACAGAAGAAGTACAAGTAGTCGGATATAACGAAGTAGTGGGGGTAGCAACAGATGAAGATTGATAAATATTCAGCGATTTTAGGAAACACTGTTGGTTTTCATGATATGTCAACCTTAACGAGTAATCGTCCTGTGGCGAGTTTGCCATTCGGAGGAAAGTATCGTTTGATTGACTTCCCACTCTCAAGTTTAGCAAATGCTGGTGTTCGAAGTGTCTTTGGAATCTTCCAACAAGATAATATCAGCTCTGTATTTGACCACATTCGTTCAGGACGTGAATGGGGCTTGAATACCCTTCTTAGCCACTATTATCTTGGAATCTACAATACTCGTGTGGAAAGTAGTACTGTTGGTAAAGAGTATTATCAACAACTCTTGACTTATTTAAAACGTTCTGGATCTAACCAAACAGTTTCCTTGAACTGTGACGTTTTGGTAAATATTGATCTTACTCAGGTTTTCCATTTGCATAATACTACAAAATCTCCTATCACAGTCGTTTATAAGAAACTACCTAAAAAGGATATTTCAGAAGTAAATGCTATCCTAGATATTGATGAAACTGACCACGTGCTCTCTCACAAACTCTTCGATAAAAAAGCTGAACAAGAATACTACAACATGTCAACGGATATCTTTGTTGTAGATACTCAATGGTTGATTGAACGTCTGGAAGAAGAAGCTCAGAAAGAACATCCAGAAAAACTTCGCTATGTTCTTCGTGATTTGGCAGCTAAAGAAGGTGCTTTTGCCTACGAGTATACTGGCTATTTGGCAAATATTCATTCTGTAGAAACCTACTACCAAGCCAATATTGATATGCTTGATCAGCATAAATTCTACTCTTTGTTCTCTCCAAATCAAAAGATTCATACAAAGGTGAAAAACGAAGAACCAACTTATTATGCACCTGGTTGTGAAGTAAATACTTCGCAGTTTGCTTCTGGTAGTATTGTCGAAGGTAAGGTTGTTCGTTCAGTTGTTTCGCGTAATGTTCAAATTCATAAAGATAGCTTAGTTAAAGAATCTATTGTTTTCCCTCGTGTTGTCATTGGTGAAGGTGCTCAAGTTGAGTATGCAATTATTGATAAGGGTGCTGAAGTAGCTGATGGAGTTGTTATTCGTGGTACAGCAGAAAATCCTGTTGTCATCAAAAAAAGTGAAAAAGTAACAGAGGACATTCTTTCATGAAAATTTTATTTGTAGCAGCCGAAGGAGCCCCTTTTTCTAAAACAGGTGGCTTGGGAGATGTTATCGGGGCTCTTCCAAAATCATTAGTTAAAGCTGGTCATGAAGTTGCTGTTATCCTGCCATACTATGACATGGTGGAAGCCAAGTTTGGTGATCAAATTGAAGATGTTCTTCAATTTGAAGTATACGTTGGTTGGCGTAGACAATTTTGTGGCATTAAGAAGACTGTTTTAAATGGTGTTACCTTCTACTTTATTGACAACCAGTATTATTTCTTCCGTGGTCATGTGTATGGTGATTTCGATGATGGTGAACGCTTTGCTTTCTTCCAACTTGCGGCTCTAGAGGCTATGGAGCGTATTGGTTTTATTCCAGATGTTCTTCATGCTCATGATTATCATACAGCTATGATTCCTTTCTTGTTGAAGGAAAAATACAGATGGATCCAGGCCTATCAAAACATTAAGACTGTCTTAACAATCCACAACCTGGAATTCCAAGGCCAATTCTCTGAAGGTATGCTTTGGGATTTGTTCCGAGTTGGATTTGAACGCTATGCGGATGGTACAGTTCGCTGGAATGACTGCCTGAACTGGATGAAGGCTGGTATCCTCTATGCAGATCGTGTATCTACTGTATCGCCAAGCTATGCTTATGAAATCATGACAATAGAGTTTGGATGTGGTTTGGATCAAATTCTTCGAATGGAGTCTGGTAAGGTTTCTGGTATTGTAAATGGAATCGATACGGATCTTTATAATCCAGAAACGGATCCTTTGTTGGATTATCATTTTAATAAATCAGACCTATCAGGAAAAGCTCAGAATAAAGCTAAACTTCAAGAAAAAGTTGGTCTTCCAGTTCGTCCCGATGTTCCAATGATTGGTATTGTATCGCGTTTGACAAGACAGAAAGGCTTTGATGTCGTCGTTGAAGGTTTGCATCGCATGCTTCAAGAAGATGTTCAAATCGTTCTCTTGGGTACAGGTGATCCTGGTTTTGAACAAGCCTTCTCATGGTTTGGTCAAGTATTCCCAGATAAACTTTCTGCCAATATTACCTTTGATGTCAAGCTAGCACAGGAAATTTATGCAGCCTGTGATATTTTCCTCATGCCAAGTCGTTTTGAACCTTGTGGACTTTCTCAAATGATGGCGATGCGTTATGGAACATTACCACTTGTTCATGAGGTAGGCGGGTTGAGAGATACTGTTCAACCATTCAATCCAATTGAAGGAACGGGTACAGGATTTAGTTTTAATAACTTAACCTCTTACTGGCTTAACTGGGCTCTTCAAACTGCTTTGGATGTTTACTATAATCATCCTGACGTTTGGAAGAAACTTCAAGTACAAGCTATGGAATGTGATTTCTCCTGGGATACAGCTTGTCAGTCTTATCTTGATTTATATCACAGCTTAGCAAATTAAATAAATAAAATCGTATGATGCTTTCATACGATTTTTTGAGATAATAAAGTAAGGATTATAAATGAAAACAATCAACGGTCTCTGTGTCCTCGATGTAGATGGAACTCTGATAGAAGAAGAGGTTATTGATTTATTAGGGAAAGAGGCAGAGTGCGAAGAAGAAGTAGCCCTGCTAACAGCTCAAGCTATGAGAGGAGAATTAGACTTTGAAGCAAGTTTAAAAAGACGTATTTCTCTTCTTAAAGGTCTCTCTATCAATGTTTTTGATAGGATTTATCATGAACTTCACCTTAGTAAAAACGTTGCCAAGTTTATTAAAGTTCTTCAAGAAAATCAGATAGAAGTCGGCTTAGTATCAGGTGGATTTACCACTATTGTAGAAAGATTAGCAAAAGATTTGGGAATTTCATTATATACTGCTAATCAACTGGAAATCAAAGATGATCATTTAACTGGAAATCTAATTGGCCCTATTATAAGCAGAGAAGTAAAAGAAGCAACCCTCGTGAGATGGGCTGAAGAATTACAAGTGCCATTTGATAGAACGATTGCAATCGGTGATGGAGCTAATGACTTAAAAATGCTTAAAAGTGCAGGACTTGGAATAGCCTTTTGTGCCAAGGATATTGTGAAAAAGGAAATAAATCTTCAGGTAGATGAGAGAGATTTTGGGAAAGTTTTGGAAATGATAGACTTCCTTTAGATAGAAAGAGGAATCAAAATGAAAATTGTTATCGCGCCGGACTCTTTCAAAGAGAGTCTTCCCGCAAACCAAGTAGCAGAAGCTATAAAAAGAGGATTTAAAAGGGTGATACCGGATGCTGAATGTCTACTTTTACCTGTTGGCGATGGAGGTGAAGGAACAGTAGACGCCATTAAAAGTTCTCTAGGTTTGGAAGAAAAAAGAGTCCAAGTAACTGGACCTTTTGGTGATGAGGTTTTGATGTCTTACTTTCAAAAAAGAGAATTAGCTCTATTTGAAGTTGCAAATTTAGTAGGTCTTGCTAAAATTCCTTTTGAAAAACGTAATCCTCTAGAGATTCAAACAAAGGGAATTGGTCAACTTATTCTCCATTTGATAGAACAAGGAATCAAAGATATCTACGTTGGTGTCGGTGGTACGGCTAGTAACGATGGTGGAATTGGCATTGCTTCAGGACTTGGTTACCAGTTTTATGACAAAAACGGAATTGAACTGGAGGCTTGTGGCCAGTCCTTGTTTGAAATTAGTCATATTTCGAAAGATAAAGCCTCATCTGTTCCTGCAGATGTTCGTATCAAAATTTTAGCGGATGTGTCCAATCCTCTCTGTGGACCTCATGGAGCCACCTATACATTTGGAAAACAAAAAGGATTAAACCCTGCTAAATTCCAAGACGTTGATATTGCTATTGAAAACTTTTATGGTAAAGTCACACCTGAAATATCAAAATTAGATGGTGCAGGAGCAGGTGGTGGTATTGCAGCTGGCTTGTGTGCCTTCGCTGGAGCAGAGATTGTATCTGGTATTCAAACTTTTTTGGATTTGATAAACTTCGATCAAAAAGTTACTGATGCAGACCTAGTTATCGTTGGTGAAGGTAGGTTGGATACTCAAAGTTTGGCAGGTAAGGCACCAATCGGTGTAGCAAAAAGAACACCAAATGGTGTTCCAGTTATTGCTATTTGTGGTAGTTTGTCAGAGGATTTACCACCCTTACCATTTGAGAATATAGTCGCAGCTTTTTCCATACTTGAAAAAAGCGAACCGTTAGCAGACAGTCTAAAAAAAGCAGCTGTCTATTTAGAAAATACAGCTGCAAATATCGGTCAAATCTTATCATTGAAACAGAGTTAACCAAACCATTTTTTCCAGAGAGAAGTCGGAGCTTTTTTCATCTTTTTTTCCTGCCACAAGTCTGAGAAGACCTTTTTGAGGTCTTTTTCACTTGTTTGAACTGGAGCATCGCTATGGATAATGAGACCAAAAGGAGAAGAGTTGTGGTCTTCGGAAACGATGGTTGCTTGACATTCAGCTTCTTTGGCTTGTTTTAGATAAAAAACTTGTTTATCAAACTCAACTTGAGGAGAGATTTTGACAAATAGAGGTTCAGTTTCTTTTTTAAAAGTCTCCAAAATAGTCAAAAAACCTTTTTGAAATTTATCATCATCGGCTGTTTCAAGGTCTGCATAGCCAAGGACACGTTCTTCAAATGTTCCGAGAAAACGTCTTTGTTCATCAGGATTTAGTTTAAGACCACCATTGGCCTTTTCTAGGATTTGTTTAGATAGATCAGTCATAAATATAGTATATCACAAAAGACTCAAGATAAAAGGAAAAAGAAAGCGATTACTTTATCAACTTAAGGAAAATTTGCACAAAGATAACGTTTTTTCTTGAAAAAGGTCTCTTTTTATGGTATCATAGAGGTGTAAAAAATTTAACTCAAAGGAGAGTAAAAAATGTCAATTATTACTGATGTTTACGCTCGCGAAGTCCTAGACTCACGCGGTAACCCAACACTTGAAGTAGAAGTTTATACTGAATCAGGTGCTCATGGACGTGGTATGGTTCCATCAGGAGCTTCTACTGGTGAACACGAAGCAGTTGAACTTCGTGACGGTGACAAATCTCGTTACGGTGGTCTTGGTACTCAAAAAGCTGTTGACAACGTAAACAACATCATTGCTGAAGCTATCATCGGCTATGATGTACGTGATCAACAAGCTATCGACCGTGCTATGATCGCTCTTGACGGTACTCCTAACAAAGGTAAATTGGGAGCAAACGCTATCCTTGGTGTGTCTATCGCCGTTGCTCGTGCAGCTGCTGACTACCTTGAAATCCCACTTTACAGCTACCTTGGTGGATTCAACACTAAAGTTCTTCCAACTCCAATGATGAACATCATCAATGGTGGATCTCACTCAGATGCTCCAATCGCTTTCCAAGAATTCATGATCGTACCTGCTGGTGCACCTACATTCAAAGAAGCTCTTCGTTGGGGTGCTGAAATCTTCCACGCACTTAAGAAAATCCTTAAAGGTCGTGGTCTTGAAACAGCCGTTGGTGACGAAGGTGGATTCGCTCCTCGTTTCGACGGAACTGAAGATGGTGTAGAAACTATCATCGCTGCTATCGAAGCTGCTGGTTATGTTCCAGGTAAAGACGTATTTATCGGATTTGACTGTGCATCATCAGAATTCTACGATAAGGAACGCAAAGTTTACGATTACACTAAATTCGAAGGTGAAGGCGCTGCTGTCCGCACTGCTGCTGAACAAATCGACTACCTTGAAGAATTGGTAAACAAATACCCAATCATCATTATCGAAGATGGTATGGATGAAAACGACTGGGACGGTTGGAAAGCTCTTACTGAACGTCTTGGTGGTAAAGTTCAATTGATTGGTGACGACGTCTTCGTAACAAACACTGACTACCTTTCACGTGGTATCGAAGAAAAATGTGCTAACTCTATCCTTATCAAAGTTAACCAAATCGGTACTCTTACTGAAACATTCGACGCTATCGAAATGGCGAAAGAAGCTGGTTACACTGCCGTTGTATCACACCGTTCAGGTGAAACTGAAGATTCAACAATCGCTGACATCGCAGTTGCAACAAACGCAGGACAAATCAAGACTGGTTCACTTTCACGTACAGACCGTATCGCTAAATACAACCAATTGCTTCGTATCGAAGATCAACTTGGTGAAGTAGCTGAATACCGTGGATTGAAATCATTCTACAACCTTAAAAAATAAAATAGTTCAGTGAACTAATGAAAGCCCTTGGATTTTTCCGAGGGCTTTTGTATATTATTAGACAAGCCCAAAGAAATCCAGTCTTGTTTTCGTATTCTAGAGGTGAAAAGAGAGATTTTTAAACGTTTTTTTGGTATAATAATACCCAGGAAAACTAGAGAAAGAAGGAGGTTGAGATGGAAAAGTATTTGTCGGTAACAACTTTGACTAAGTATCTGAAAATGAAATTCGATAAAGACCCATACTTGGAGAGGGTCTATTTAACTGGTCAGGTTTCTAACTTCCGGAAGCGTCCAACTCATCAATATTTTTCTCTAAAAGATGATCGAGCTGTAATCCAAGCGACTATTTGGTCAGGTATTTATCAGAAACTAGGTTTTGATTTGGAAGAAGGGATGAAGATCAATGTTATCGGTCGTGTCCAAGTCTATGAACCAAGTGGGAGCTACTCTATCATCATTGAAAAGGCAGAGCCTGATGGTGTAGGGGCTCTTGCAATTCAGTTCGAACAATTAAAAAAGAAATTATCAGAAGAAGGCCTTTTTCAAGAACGCTTTAAACAAGCAATCCCTCAGTTTGCAAAACGCATCGGGGTTGTGACTAGTCGTAGTGGTGCTGTTATACAGGATATTATTACTACCGTTAGCAGACGTTTCCCAGGGGTTGAGATTGTTTTATATCCTACCAAGGTTCAAGGCGAAGGGGCAGCAGAGGAGATTGCCCGTAACATTGCTAGAGCTAATGAACGAGAAGACTTGGATGTTCTTATCATTGGTCGTGGTGGTGGTTCGATTGAGGATCTTTGGGCTTTTAACGAAGAGATTGTAGTGCGTTCTATCTTTGAATCGCGCCTTCCTATTATTTCAAGTGTGGGCCACGAAACAGATGTAACCTTGGCTGATTTTGTTGCCGACAAGAGAGCAGCAACACCAACTGCTGCAGCAGAGTTAGCTACTCCTGTGACTAAGTTAGATCTACTGACCTACCTTAAAAATCAAGAGAAACGAATGGCTACTGCCGTACAAAATACTTTATCAAAGAAAAAAGAAGCCTTGAGAGGGCTTAGTCAATCAGTCATCTTCAGGCAACCAGAGCGTTTATATGATGGATATCTGCAACGCTTGGATCAGTTAGTGCTTCGACTGAAGCAGGGATTGAATGGTGAGTTAGTTAGAAATCAACAGAAGGTTCAAGCTCAAATTCACCGTTTGGAACAATTATCGCCAAATGTCAAGATTCAGCGCTACCAAGACCGTATTCAACAGTTACAAAAATTAATGCGTAGCCAGATGGCTGTGATCTATGATGCCAAGGTTGCTGAAGTAAAACGCTTGTCAGAAGCTTTACTCATGTTAGATACGAGTCGTATCGTAGCAAGGGGTTATGCGATTGTTAAAAAAGAGGATACCGTGGTATCTTCAGCAAATGATTTGAAAAAAAATGACCAGGTGATGTTGATGATGCGAGATGGTCATGTAGAATTAGAGGTTAAAGATGTCAAAACAGAAGAAATTTGAAGATAATTTAGCAGAGCTTGAGACTATTGTTCAGAGTTTAGAAAATGGTGAAATTGCTTTAGAAGATGCTATTACTGCATTTCAAAAAGGAATGGTTCTTTCAAAAGAATTGCAAGCAACACTTGATAAAGCAGAAAAGACCTTGGTTAAAGTCATGCAAGAAGATGGAACAGAAAGCGAACTTCTATGAATAAGCAAGAAAAATTAGCTTTGGTTGAGTCAGCTCTTGAGGAGTTTTATGGAGACCAGCAATTAGCTGCTAATCTCAGAGAAGCTGTTCTCTATTCTATCCATGCAGGTGGGAAACGAATTCGTCCTTACCTACTTTTAGAAGTTTTGGAGTCTTTGCAGGTGCCAATCACTACAGCTCATGCCCAGGTTGCAGCAGCACTTGAGATGATTCACACAGGAAGCTTAATTCATGATGATCTTCCGGCTATGGATGATGATGATTTTCGTCGTGGGCGTTTAACCAACCATAAGAAGTTTGGTGAAGCACTAGCAATTTTAGCAGGAGATGCCCTCTTTTTAGATCCTTATGCTTTGATAGCGCAAGCAGACTTGCCAAACGAAATTAAGGTAGATTTAATAACTTCTTTGTCTCTTTCTTCTGGAAGTATGGGGATGGTCGCTGGCCAAGTTTTGGATATGGAAGGTGAAGGTAAACATTTAAACTTAGAAGAACTTCAGACCATCCATGCTAATAAAACTGGTAAACTCTTAGCCTTCCCTTTTCAAGCGGCAGGAGTTATTGCAGAATTGGATGAAAATCTTCAAAAACAGTTGAAAACAGTTGGAGAGCTGATTGGGCTTGCTTTTCAAGTGAGAGATGATATCCTTGATGTTACTGCTAGTTTTGAGGAAATTGGTAAAACACCACAAAAAGATTTGCAAGCTGAGAAATCAACCTATCCTGCTTTGTTAGGATTGGATGAGGCAAAAGTTTTTTGTAACCGAACTTTGGATCAGGCTAATGAAAAATTAGATGTGATTAGCCAATTAGTCGACTTTGATAAAGAACCAATTGTAAAAATAGTAGAAAGTTTGAGAATCAATGCCTAAGGAAAGAGTAGATGTACTTGCCTACAAACAAGGTTTATTTGAAACAAGAGAACAAGCTAAGCGGGGCGTAATGGCTGGATTAGTGATTGCAGTCCTTAATGGTGAGCGTTTTGATAAACCAGGAGAAAAAATTCCTGATGATACTGAATTAAAACTCAAGGGTGAGAAACTCAAGTATGTTAGTCGAGGCGGCCTGAAACTTGAGAAGGCTTTAGAAAAATTTGAAATATCAGTTGAAGACAAAACGACCATTGATATTGGTGCTTCAACAGGAGGCTTTACGGATGTCATGCTTCAAAATGGTGCAAAACTGGTTTATGCCGTTGATGTTGGGACCAATCAGCTAGCCTGGAAATTACGCCAGGATTCACGTGTTATCAGCATGGAGCAATTTAACTTTCGTTATGCTGAAAAAAATGACTTTGAAGAAGAGCCAAGTTTTGCAAGTATTGATGTGAGTTTTATTTCTTTGAGTCTCATTTTACCGGCCCTACACAGAATATTGGTAGACCAAGGGGAAGTTGTTGCACTCATAAAACCACAGTTTGAAGCAGGCCGAGAACAGATTGGTAAAAATGGAATTATCAGAGATGCTAAAGTTCACCAAAATGTTTTAGAATCAGTTACTAAAATGGCAGTTGATGAAGGATTCTCAGTCTTAGGATTGGATTTCTCTCCTATTCAAGGTGGACATGGGAATATTGAGTTTCTTGCTTATTTACGTAAAGAAGAACATGCAAGCAACCAAGTAGTTTCTGAAATAGAAAATGTAGTAGAGAAAGCACATAGAGAGTTTAAAGATGAATAAAAAAGAAAGACTTGAAAAGATTAGAAGATTTGTGACTGACTATCAAATCGGCACACAAGAAGAAATCGTTGAACACTTGAGAGAAGCAGGGATTTCTGCCACTCAAGCAACTGTTTCACGTGATATCAAAGAATTAGGGATTGTAAAAATTCCTTTGAAAGACAATACATATGTCTATGAATTACCAAAGTCAGTAGTTAAAAGTTTACAGTTAGCTGAGAACAATATCGAAAGCTTCGAAAGAATGGGTAATCTCATCAACTTAGATGTTGTTCCTGGGAATACAATTTTTGTTAAAAGTCAATTGACTCAAACATTTTCGGATATGATTTTTAGCTGTTTAGCAGATGATAACTCAATTTTAATTGTGGCGCGAACTGAAGAAGCAGCTGTAGAGATTGTTGAGCAAGTTAAAAAGTGGTAGGACCTTATGTTACTTGAAATTTCAATTAAAAACTTTGCCATCATTGAGGCTATTTCACTTAATTTTGAGAAGGGAATGACAGTTCTGACGGGGGAAACCGGTGCTGGGAAGTCTATCATCATCGATGCTATGAATATGATGCTGGGAGCCAGAGCCACAACGGACGTCATTCGTCATGGAGCTCCTAAGGCTGAAATCGAAGGTCTTTTCTCGGTTGAAAACAGTCATGCTTTGCAAATGATTTTTGATGAGCAAGGAATAGAGTTAGGTGATGAAATCATCATCCGTCGTGAAATTTTACAAAACGGTCGTAGTGTTAGTCGTGTCAATGGACAGATGGTTAATCTATCTGTTCTTCGCTCAATTGGACAGTATCTGGTTGATATCCATGGCCAACATGATCAAGAAGAGTTAATGCGTCCCCAATTGCACATTCAGATGCTTGATGGGTTTGGTGATGCAGATTTTCTGGAACTGAAGCAAGCCTACCAGACAAACTTTGATGCTTATCGTAAAATGCGCAAGCAACTTCTTGACATTAAGAAAAATCAAGAAGAGCACAAGGCTCGTATTGAAATGTTGGAATTTCAAATGGCTGAAATTGAATCTGCGTCCTTACAGCCAGGTGAAGACCTCAAACTAAACCAAGAACGAGATAAACTTCTTAATCATAAAAATATTGCTGACACGTTGACGAATGCTTATACAATGTTAGATAATGAAGAATTTTCAAGTCTAGCTAACGTGCGTTCAGCTATGAATGATATGGAAAGTATAGAAGAGTATGATGTAGAATATCGTGAAATATCTACTTCCTTATCTGAATCTTATTATGTTCTAGAAGATGTTACTAAGCGTTTAGAGGATATTATTGAAGATTTAGATTTCGACGGTAATCGCTTGATGCAGATTGAAAGCCGTTTAGATCTCATTCACGCCATTACACGTAAGTATGGTGGGAATGTTGACGATGTCTTGATGTACTTTGCTAAAATCACAGAAGAATACAACCTTTTGACTGGCAATCATTTATCTTCAGATGATATGGAAGCAGAACTCAAAAAGTTGGAAGTAAGTCTAGTTGACTTAGCAACTAAGCTTGCATCTGCTCGACATAACTTAGCTCAACAATTAGAAATTGAGATTCAGCAAGAACTCAAAGACCTTTATATGGATAAGGCTCGATTTCAGGTTCAATTTACTAAAGGTAAGTTTACTCGTGAAGGAAATGAAAGTGTTGAATTTTACATCTCCACCAACCCTGGAGAAGACTTTAAACCATTGGTTAAAGTAGCTTCTGGAGGAGAGTTATCTCGCCTCATGTTGGCGATCAAGTCTGCTTTTTCTCGTAAGGAAGGTAAGACCAGTATTGTATTCGATGAAGTGGACACAGGAGTTTCAGGTCGTGTGGCTCAAGCAATCGCTCAAAAGATTCATAAAATTGGTCAGAATGGTCAAGTATTAGCTATATCACATCTTCCTCAAGTCATTGCGATCGCAGATTATCAGTTCTTTATTGAAAAGATTAGTAATGACCATTCAACTGTTTCAACAGTTCGCTTATTGTCAGTTGAAGAAAGAGTAGAAGAAGTTGCCAAGATGTTGGCAGGGGAGAATGTGACTGAAGCAGCACTTAGTCAAGCGAGAGAGTTGTTGCAAAGTAAGGAGAAATAAATGACAGACTATTATGTTATTGGAGATGTTCACGGAAAAGCAGGAATGCTCGAGGATCTTCTAAAAACTTGGGATGGCAAGACTCAATTACTCTTTCTTGGAGATTTGATTGATAGAGGAGAAGATAGTCGTCGTGTTCTTGAAATGGTCAAAGACTTGGTAGAAAATCAAGGAGCGATTTGCATTTCAGGAAATCACGAGTACATGTTTTTAACTTGGTTGGATAATCCTGAAGAAAGCTATGACCATTATCGTCGTAATGGTGGAGATACAACCATTAATTCTATTTTGGGGCGTCCACTGGATGCACCAGTAGATGGAGTAGCAGATGCTAAGCGTGTTGAGACGGAAGCTACAGACTTAGTAGAATTTATCCGTCAGATGCCATTCGTGATTGAAACAGATCAGTATATCTTTGTTCATGCAGGAATTGATTTAACTTTGGATGATTGGCATGAAACTACAGATTACAAGAAAGTCTGGCTCAGAAAACCATTCCACGAAGCAGTTAATCATACAGGGAAAACAATTGTCTTTGGGCATACACCTGTCTATGGACTTTTGGAACAAAAACCAGGAACTGCAGAACTTTGGATGACAGAAGATGGAAAAATCGGAATGGATGGAGGAGCTGTCTATGGTGGTGTCCTTCATGGAATTGTCTTTACTGACCAAGGTATGACAGAGCATTATTTCATTGAAAATGACGGCTTTGTTGCTGAAGATTAATACTCTCTACAGGGTATTATGGTCTTGTCAAAAACATAAAAACAATTTATAATTAATAGATACCCTGAAAGGAAGAGAATCTTGAATTTAGAAGAATTGAAAAAACGTCAGGAGAAGATCCGAAACTTTTCCATTATCGCGCATATTGACCATGGGAAGTCAACATTGGCAGACCGTATTTTGGAGGCTACAGAGACGGTTTCTAGTCGTGAAATGCAAGCTCAGCTTCTAGATAGTATGGACCTTGAGAGAGAGCGTGGAATTACTATCAAACTCAATGCCATCGAGCTTAATTATACTGCCAAAGACGGCGAGACCTATATTTTCCACCTGATTGACACACCGGGACACGTGGACTTCACTTATGAGGTATCACGTTCTCTAGCTGCCTGTGAGGGCGCAATTTTGGTCGTTGATGCCGCTCAAGGGATTGAGGCTCAAACATTAGCTAACGTTTACCTTGCCTTAGATAATGATTTGGAGATTCTTCCAGTTATCAATAAGATTGACTTGCCTGCTGCAGATCCAGAGCGCGTGCGTACAGAAATTGAAGATGTCATCGGTCTGGATGCTAGTGAGGCTGTATTAGCTTCAGCAAAAGCTGGTATTGGTATCGAAGATATTTTAGAGCAAATTGTCGAAAAAGTCCCTGCTCCAACAGGAGACGTATCAGCACCATTAAAAGCCTTGATTTTCGACTCAGTATACGATGCTTATCGTGGCGTTATCCTCCAAGTTCGTGTCATGGATGGTGTTGTTAAGCCAGGTGATAAGATTCAGCTCATGAGCAATGGTAAAACCTTTGATGTTACCGAAGTGGGAATCTTCACACCCAAAGCAGTAGGACGTGACTTCCTTGCGACAGGTGATGTTGGTTATATTGCAGCATCTATCAAGACTGTTCAAGACACTCGTGTCGGTGATACAGTTACCTTGGCGGCAAACCCTGCTTCAGAACCCCTATCTGGATACAAGCAGATGAATCCGATGGTTTTCGCAGGTCTTTATCCAATCGAGTCAAATAAATACAACGACCTTCGTGAAGCCCTTGAAAAATTGCAGTTGAACGATGCTAGTCTTCAGTTTGAACCCGAAACATCGCAAGCTCTTGGTTTTGGTTTCCGTTGTGGATTCTTGGGTCTCCTTCATATGGATGTTATTCAGGAACGTTTGGAGCGTGAGTTCAACATTGACCTTATCATGACTGCACCATCCGTTATATACAAGGTCAATCAGACTGATGGTGAGTCTATGGATGTATCGAATCCATCCGAGTTTCCTGATCCTACAAAGATTGCGACCATTGAAGAACCATATGTTAAAGCACAAATCATGGTACCACAGGAATTTGTAGGAGCAGTTATGGAACTAGCTCAGCGCAAACGTGGTGACTTTGTGACGATGGACTATATCGATGATAATCGTGTCAATGTTATCTATCAAATTCCACTTGCTGAAATTGTCTTTGATTTCTTTGACAAGCTCAAATCTTCAACACGTGGATACGCAAGCTTTGACTATGAATTGTCAGAGTATCGTCCATCTAAACTGGTTAAAATGGATATCCTTCTCAATGGGGACAAGGTGGATGCTCTTAGCTTTATCGTTCACAAGGACTTTGCTTATGAACGTGGAAAACTCATCGTTGATAAACTCAAGAAAATCATTCCACGTCAACAGTTTGAAGTTCCAATCCAAGCAGCTATTGGACACAAGATTGTAGCTCGTACAGATATCAAAGCTCTTCGTAAGAACGTTCTTGCCAAGTGTTATGGAGGAGATGTTTCGCGTAAACGTAAACTTCTTGAAAAACAAAAAGCTGGTAAAAAGCGCATGAAAGCTATTGGATCAGTAGAAGTTCCTCAAGAAGCCTTCCTGTCTGTTCTTTCTATGGATGAGGAGTAATACTCTCCCAAGATTATCAAATATTAAAACGCTCTAAATAGAGCGTTTTTTACAACTTAAATAAGAAGAATGAGTAATAGTAGATTAAAACTTCTATTCGAAAATCCTCCCATTTTACAGTTTATCTTTGACACTTTGATGTTCTTACTTTAGAATAGAAGTGAAAGGAGAAGGATCATGAAAAAAATCGTCAGCTTATCTACACTTTTAGTGTGTTGCCTTTGCCTCGCTGCTTGTAATACTTCAAAAACTAAGAAAGAAGCAGCCTCAGATACAACAACAGTCCAGGAAACTACCACTGCACAAGAAACAACAACTGTAGCCGAATCAACAATTAAAGATACACAGGTAATTGGGTCAGATGCTTACGGCTACGTAAAGGTTCCAAAATCATGGATTCATTTTACAGAAGTTGAGAGTGGTGATGATATTCAGTACTGTGATGGAACGGACATCAATATCGTAACTCTAAATACTTTTAAACCAGAGCACCTTGGTGTTAGTGAAAGTGAATATGCTGCTCTTGATGCTGTTCAAGTCTCTACTAGTGTTTATCAAACTAAACAACAGAGTAAGGACTTCTCTAAAGTTTGGGGATCTAAGTCAAAAATTGGTGGTTATGACGCCTATGTCGTAAACTGTATTGCTAAAAATGGTAAATATCTAGTGATCTGGATCTTTAAATCAGACGATGGTAAGTTTAGATACGTTTCTCTAGAAGGAACACCTGAAGTTTTAAAGGATATGCTTCCATTGATTGAACAAAGTTGGACTACGAAAAAAAATTAATAGATAAAAAAACAGGATGTATGTCCTGTTTTTTTCTTTCTTTTTTCAAAACTATTTAAAATTATTTGTTGTTTAAAATCAAACAAAAAAAATAAAAATCAAACAAAATACAACAAAAAATATTGACAACGGTTTCATATAGTGATATACTTGTATCATAAAAGTTAAATATGAAGGGAGAAGGTCATGGGATTAGATCATTTCTTCAGCAAAGAATTAGTTTTTTGTTTAGAAGCAGATAATCAAGAGCAACTCTTTGATCAAGTTGCAACCCTATTAGAAGAAAAGAAAGTTGTTACGGATACCTATCGATCGGCATTGATTGAACGTGAAAAAATGTTCCCAACTGGTTTAGATATGGAATTTCTTGGGAAGGACTTGCCGAATGTAGCAATCCCTCACACAGACACGATTCATAATTTAACTGAAAACGTTGTTGTGGTTCGCTTAGCGAAACCAGTAACATTCCACAACATGATCGCTCCTGACAAGGAAGTAGAAGTATCATTACTCTTCTTTATCATCAATAATTCAAGTTCGAGTCAAACTAATATTCTTGCTCAATTGATGGACTTCTTTACAGGTAATGGTCATCTAGAAGCACTTTCTAAGATTACAGAACCAGAAGCTTTGTTCCAGTATATCTCAGAAGCAACTGCTTAAATTCATAAATAAATAGTAAATAAAAATCGGAGGAAATCCAAATGATTAAAATTCTTGCTGCATGTGGTGCAGGTGTCAACTCAAGCCACCAAATCAAAAGCGCTCTAGAAGAAGAGCTCTCAAATCGTGGATACGATGTACAGTGTGACGCAGTTATGGTAAAAGATGTCAATGAAGATTTGATTAAAGGTTATGATATCTTCACACCAATTGCTGCAACTGACCTAGGTTTTGACCCTGGTATCCCAGTAGTTGAAGCTGGCCCAATCTTGTTCCGTATTCCAGCAATGAGCGCTCCAGTTTATGACAATATTGAAGCAGCAATCAAAGAACACGGTCTAAGCTAATTATTAATTTGTAAATATTCCATAAAAATAAAGGGAGGAAAATTATGGATTTCATTATTGAGTTGGCCAATAAAGTATTCAAGCCAATCTTGGATATGGGTGGCCCAATCATCATGCTGATCATTTTGACAGTATTGGCTTTACTATTTGGAGTGAAATTCTCCAAAGCACTTGAAGGTGGTATTAAACTTGCCATCGCGCTTACTGGTATCGGTGCTATCATCGGAATGCTTAACGGAGCTTTCTCAGCTTCTCTTGCAAAATTCGTTGAAAATACCGGTATTCAATTGAACATCACCGACGTTGGTTGGGCACCACTTGCTACAATCACTTGGGGTTCTGCCTGGACACTCTACTTCTTGCTTGTCATGTTGATTGTCAACATTGTAATGCTTGCAATGAAGAAAACTGATACACTTGACGTCGATATCTTTGATATCTGGCACTTGTCTATCACTGGTCTTTTGATTAAATGGTACGCTGACAACAATGGAGTTAGCCAAGGAGTTTCACTCTTCATCGCGACTGCAGCAGTTGTCCTTGTAGGGGTTCTTAAAATCATCAACTCTGACTTGATGAAACCAACATTTGATGACCTGCTTAACGCACCAAGTTCATCACCAATGACTTCAACTCACATGAACTACATGATGAACCCAGTTATCATGGTTTTGGATAAGATTTTTGATAAACTCTTCCCAGGTCTTGATAAATACGACTTTGATGCTGCTAAATTGAACAAGAGAATCGGTTTCTGGGGATCTAAATTCTTCATTGGTTTCATCCTTGGTATCGTAATCGGTTTGATGGGAACTCCACATCCAGTTCCTGGTGTTGAAGGTGCTGAAAAATGGGAACTTGTCATTAAAGGCTGGTTGTCACTTGGTTTGACTGCCGGTGTCTGCTTGGAGCTCTTCTCATTGATCGGTTCATGGTTCATCGCAGCCGTAGAACCACTTTCACAAGGTATTACAAACGTTGCTACTAAACGTCTTCAAGGACGTAAATTCAACATCGGTCTTGACTGGCCATTTATCGCTGGTCGTGCTGAAATCTGGGCTTGTGCCAACGTACTTGCACCAATCATGTTGGTTGAAGCTGTGCTTCTTTCTAATGTCGGAAATGGTATCTTGCCACTTGCTGGTATCATTGCGATGGGTGTGACTCCAGCTCTCTTGGTAGTTACTCGTGGTAAATTGCTCCGTATGATTATCTTCGGAACACTCTTGTTGCCACTCTTCCTTCTTTCAGGTACACTTATTGCACCATTCGCAACAGAACTTGCTAAAGGTGTAGGTGCCTTCCCAGAAGGTGTGAACCAATCACAATTGATTACTCACTCAACTCTTGAAGGACCAATCGAAAAACTATTTGGTTGGGCAATCGGTAACGCTACAACTGGTGATATCAAAGCTATTCTTGGCGCAGTAGTATTCCTTGTATTCTACGTTGGTATCTTTGCATGGTACAGAAAACAAATGATCAAACGTAACGAAGAATACGCAGCAAACGCAAAATAATTTGCTCCTAAAAATGTAAATTGTAAAAACTAGGTTGTCAGTTTCCACTATGGAGCAGCAACCTAGTTTTTTTAGAAAATTGGAGGTAAGACTTATGATTGTATTAAAATCAGATCAATTATGTGTTGAGTTTCAAACACTTGGAGGCGCCCTTTCTTCCATAAAGGACAAGGAAGGCGTAGAGTATTTGTGGCAGGGGGATCCAACTTATTGGAGTGGGCAAGCACCCGTATTATTTCCAATATGTGGTTCAGTAAGAAATGATACGGTCCTTTATGATAATGAAGATGGTAGTCAAAAAGAAGGAAAAATCCCTCGACATGGTCTAGTAAGAAAAAAAGAATTTACATTAGAAGAACAAACAGATAATTCTGTTACATTCGCTATTGAAGACGATGAAGAAATGTATGCAAATTACCCTTATCATTTTCGTTTAGAAATCACTTATACAGTAACTGGAAAAACCATACGTACTCAGTATAAAATCTATAATAAAGAATCAGAAAAATCGATGCCATACTTTATTGGTGGGCATCCTGGTTTTAACTGTCCCTTACTAGATGACGAGGTATATGAAGATTACTATCTTGAATTTGAAAAGCCAGAAACATGTACAGTTCCAAAACCTTTTCCAGAAACAGGAATGTTAGATTTCAAAGATAGAAGTTCTTGGTTAAATAATCAAAAAGAAATAGACTTGAATTATGACTTCTTTAGCTATGATGCTGTGACATTAGATGAGTTGAAATCTCGAACAGTAGCTTTGCGTTCACGAAAACATGATAAAGGTTTGAAACTAGATTTTAAAGAGTTTCCAAATTTAATCATATGGTCAACTCTAAATAAAGGCCCTTTTATCGCCTTAGAACCATGGTCAGGTTTGTCTACTTCAATAGAAGAAGGAGATAGACTGGAAGATAAGAAAGATGTTAGGATTATAAAACCTAGTGATTTTGATCAGGTTGGATTTGATATCGAGATTTTATAAAAAAATAAACAAAAACAAACATAAATTGTTGACTTTTCCAACTAATAGTAGTATATTATGTTTATAAAGAACAATTTGTGTTTATTTTAACAAGATTACTGTTCTGGCTTTTCTCTGAAGAAAGCTTATTAAGAAACGAATAAGATATTTATTCTTAATTTAAATTATTGTCAACAAAACTACTAGTAACTATTTGAAAAAGGTCTCTTTTAGGCTAGAATCAGAAAGTTTTACTGGTCTATTATAAAAAAGGAGTATACAATATGGCTATTGTTATTGGTGCAGATGCTGCAGGTTTAAGATTGAAAGAAGTTGTAAAAGACTTCTTGGAAAAAGAAAACTTCCACGTAGTGGATGTTACAGCAGAAGGTCAAGACTTTGTTGATGTAACTCTAGCAGTTGCGGAAGAAGTCAAGAAAGAAGAACAAAATCTTGGTATCGTCATTGATGCTTATGGTGCAGGTCCGTTTATGGTTGCTACTAAAATCAAAGGAATGGTTGCTGCAGAAGTTTCTGATGAACGTTCAGCTTATATGACTCGCGGTCACAACAACTCACGTATGATTACGATGGGTGCTCAACTTGTTGGTGATGAATTAGCTAAAAACATTGCTAAAGGCTTTGTAAATGGTAAATACGACGGCGGTCGTCACCAAATCAGGGTCGACATGTTGAACAAAATGTGCTAATACTCTTCAAAAATCAAGATAATCTGTCGTCAGCTCACTTTAGCTAACCTCAGTTATGCTCGCAGTTCGCTTCCTAAGCTAATCTTGATTTTTCTTGAGTAAGGATAAATGATATTAGATTTATATAATTAATCGGAGGGAATAACTAATGAGAATTGCAATTGGATGTGATCACATCGTAACTAATGAAAAAATGGCGGTTTCAGAATTTTTGAAATCTAAAGGACATGAAGTCATCGACTTTGGTACTTATGACCACGCTCGTACCCACTATCCAATCTTTGGTAAAAAAGTTGGTGAAGCAGTAGTTAGTGGCCAAGCTGATCTTGGTGTATGTATCTGTGGTACTGGTGTAGGTATCAATAATGCTGTTAACAAGGTTCCTGGTGTTCGTTCAGCATTAGTTCGTGATATGACAACAGCTTTATATGCAAAAGAACAATTGAATGCCAACGTAATCGGATTTGGTGGTAAAATCACTGGTGAATTGCTCATGTGTGATATCATTGAAGCTTTCATCAACGCTGAATACAAACCATCAGAAGAAAACAAAAAATTGATCGCTAAAATCCAACACGTTGAAACTCATAACGATCATCAAACGGATGCCAACTTCTTTACAGAATTCCTTGAAAAATGGGATCGCGGTGAATACCACGACTAAGAGGTGACTTATGATTTTAACAGTCACAATGAACCCATCCATTGATATTTCCTATCCTTTGGATGAATTGAAAATTGACACTGTCAACCGTGTTGTAGATGTCACTAAAACGGCTGGTGGTAAAGGTCTTAACGTTACTCGTGTCCTATCAGAATTTGGTGACTCCGTAGTCGCAACAGGGCTTGTCGGTGGTAAACTTGGTGATTTTTTAGTAGAGAATATTGATGATAAAGTAAGCAAACGTTTCTTCTCTATTCAAGGTGAAACCCGTAACTGTATCGCAATTCTACATGGAGAAAACCAAACAGAAATCCTAGAAAAAGGTCCTGAAGTTCAAGAAAAAGAAGGTCAAGATTTCTTGGCTCATTTCAAAGAACTTTTAGAGACTGTAGAGGTAGTGGCCATTTCAGGTAGTCTACCTGCAGGACTTCCAGTTGATTACTATGCTAGTTTAGTTAAACTTGCTAATCGCGCAGGAAAACCAGTTGTTCTAGACTGTTCAGGCGCTGCACTTCAGGCGGTTCTTGAATCTCCACATAAGCCAACAGTTATCAAACCAAATAATGAAGAATTATCTCAACTTTTGGGAAGAGAAATTTCTAAAGACTTGGATGAATTAAAAGAAGTCCTTCAAGAACCACTATTTGATGGAATCGAGTGGATTATTGTTTCCTTAGGTGCTAACGGAGCATTCGCTAAACACGGTAACACTTTCTACAAAGTAGATATTCCAAGAATTCAAGTAGTAAATCCAGTCGGTTCTGGTGATTCTACAGTGGCAGGTATTGCTTCAGGTCTTTTCCATAAAGAAACGGATCAAGAACTGTTGATCAAGGCAAATGTCCTTGGTATGCTTAATGCTCAAGAAAAAATGACCGGTCATGTCAATATGGCTAACTATCAAGGTCTATATGACCAATTAATTGTAAAAGAGGTATAAAATGGTTTTAACAGAAAATAAACGCGCTTGTATGCAAAAACTCTCTGATGAGAATGGTATCATCTCAGCTCTCGCCTTTGACCAACGTGGTGCTTTGAAACGCCTCATGGCTCAATACCAAACAGAAGAGCCAACAGTTGCTCAAATGGAAGAACTTAAAGTATTGGTAGCAGATGAATTGACTAAATATGCTTCATCTATGCTACTTGACCCTGAGTACGGACTTCCAGCTACAAAAGCTCTTGATCCAAATGCAGGTCTTCTCCTTGCTTATGAAAAAACAGGATACGATACAACAAGTACAAAACGCTTGCCAGACTGCTTGGACGTTTGGTCTGCAAAACGTATCAAGGAACAAGGTGCAGATGCTGTTAAGTTCTTGCTTTACTATGACGTAGATAGCTCTGATGAACTTAACCAACAAAAACAAGCCTACATCGAACGTATCGGTTCTGAGTGTGTAGCTGAAGACATTCCATTTTTCCTTGAAATCTTGGCTTACGATGAAAAGATTGCGGATGCTGGTTCTGCAGAATACGCTAAAGTAAAACCACGCAAGGTTATCGGTGCTATGAAGGTCTTCTCAGACCCACGCTTTAACATTGATGTCTTAAAAGTGGAAGTTCCAGTTAACGTTAAATATGTTGAAGGATTTGGCGATGGCGAAATCGTTCATACACGTGAAGAGGCAGCAGCCTTCTTTAAAGCTCAAGACGAAGCTACTAACTTGCCATACATCTACTTGAGTGCAGGTGTATCAGCTAAGCTCTTCCAAGAAACTCTTGTATTTGCCCACGAATCAGGTGCAAACTTCAATGGTGTTCTTTGTGGACGTGCAACATGGGCTGGATCAGTTGAAGCTTATATCAAAGACGGTGAAGCAGCAGCTCGCGAATGGCTTCGTACAACTGGTTTTGAGAACATCGATGAACTCAACAAAGTTCTTAAAACAACAGCAACTTCATGGACCGAACGTGTGTAACTTTCCACCCTTTTTATGTCTAAAACCCAGCTAAAAAACTTTTAAAAAAAGTTGTATGTAAAGGTTTACAAAATAAAAAACTTGTGCTATACTTAAGTCACAAGTTAATAAGAGTGAGTGTTACTAAGTAATATTAGGCATGATCACAGATGACTCAGAAATTTATTTTCAGGGTCATTTGTGGTCATTTTTTATGCTCTAGCTCTTAAATGAGAGAACAAGGAGGTCGACATGTATCGGATATTAAATCCAATGAATAACAATGTTTCTCTTGTGCGGAACGGAAACGGTGAAGAGCTTGTAGTAATTGGGAAAGGGATTGCCTTTGGGAAAAAGAAAGGTGATTTGATTTCCGAAGAGCAAGTTGAAAAAGTTTTTCGGATGAAGACTGAAGAATCTCGAGAAAATTTTATGACTCTGCTCAAGGATGTTCCGTTAGACTTTATTACCGTTACTTATGAAATTATCGATAATCTTTCAAAAAAATACCAATATCCTGTTCAAGAGTACCTCTACGTAACCTTAACAGACCATATCTATTGTTCTTATCAAGCGATTAGCCAAGGGCGTTATAAGGATAGTAATTTACCTGATATTTCAAAGGAGTATCCTATTGCTTTTCAAATAGCTCAAGAGTCTTTTGAAATCTATAATAGTAAACTATCTGGTAATTTACCAAAGGATGAAATAAAAAGAATAGCCTACCACTTTATTAATGCCGAGGGTGAGAATGAGGTAGAAGTTGCAGAAGCTATTGATAAGAGAAAGGAAATCATAAAGAAGGTTGAGAGTCTTCTCAGGAGCTATGACATTCAAAGAACCCATGAAAATAATAATTTCTACGATCGTTTTATGATTCATCTAAATTATTTCTTGGATTACCTTGATCGTAGTCGCGATGATAATCAATCCTTGCTCGATATGGAAGAACATATAAAAAACACCTATCCAGAAGCATTCGAGATTGGTAGCAAAATTTATGAAGTCATTGCTCAGGAAACGGGTGTTGATCTTTATAAGAGTGAACGAGTTTACCTTGTTCTACATATTCAACGTTTATTGTCATAATATTACTAAAAATTATATAAGGAGAAATCTATCATGAATAGAGAAGAAGTAACATTGTTAGGTTTTGAGATTGTTGCCTATGCTGGCGATGCTCGTTCAAAACTCTTAGAAGCTCTGAAAGCTGCTGAAGCTGGTGATTTTGCAAAAGCGGACGATCTGGTAGAGGAAGCTGGTAGCTGTATTGCTGAGGCTCACCACGCCCAAACAAGCTTGTTAACAAAGGAAGCTGCAGGTGAAGATTTAGCCTATAGCGTGACCATGATGCATGGCCAAGATCACCTGATGACAACAATCTTGCTAAAAGATTTGATGCATCATTTAATTGAACTTTATAAAAGAGGAGCTAAATAATGAATAAGTTAATTGCCTTTATCGAGAAAGGAAAACCTTTCTTTGAAAAACTATCTCGTAATATCTATCTTCGTGCTATTCGTGATGGATTTATCGCAGGAATGCCAGTCATTCTATTCTCAAGTATTTTTATCTTAATTGCCTTTGTACCAAATTCATGGGGCTTCCAGTGGTCAGATGATGTAGTGGCACTATTGATGAAACCTTATAGCTATTCAATGGGTATTCTCGCACTTTTGGTTGCTGGTACAACTGCTAAATCTTTAACAGACTCTGTTAACCGTAGCATGGAAAAAACCAACCAAATCAACTATATGTCAACTCTATTAGCTGCTATTGTTGGGTTATTGATGTTGGCAGCTGACCCAATTGAAGGGGGCTTTGCAACAGGTTTCCTCGGAACAAAAGGTTTACTTTCAGCTTTCCTAGCAGCCTTTGTGACTGTAGCAATCTATAAGGTTTGTGTGAAGAATAATGTTACTATTCGAATGCCTGACGAAGTTCCACCAAATATCTCACAGGTCTTTAAAGATGTTATTCCATTTACGCTTTCTGTCGTTTCCCTATACGGTCTTGACTTACTTGCTCGTCATTTTGTTGGTGCAAGCGTAGCAGAATCAATCGGTAAATTCTTTGCGCCTCTATTCTCAGCAGCAGACGGTTATGTTGGTATTACGATTATTTTCGGTGCCTTTGCATTCTTCTGGTTTATTGGTATTCACGGCCCATCTATCGTTGAGCCTGCGATTGCAGCGATTACTTATGCAAATGCCGAAGTCAACTTGAACCTTCTTCAACAAGGTATGCACGCTGATAAGATCCTTACATCTGGTACACAAATGTTTATCGTCACTATGGGTGGTACTGGTGCAACTCTTGTGGTTCCATTCATGTTTATGTGGTTGTGTAAATCGAAACGAAATCGTGCTATTGGACGCGCTTCAGTAGTTCCTACATTCTTTGGTGTAAACGAACCAATCTTGTTTGGTGCACCACTTGTTTTGAACCCAATCTTCTTTATCCCATTCATCTTTGCACCAATTGCAAACGTATGGATCTTTAAGTTCTTTATTGAAACACTTGGCATGAACTCATTTACTGCCAACCTTCCATGGACTACACCAGGACCTCTTGGTATTGTTCTTGGTACAAACTTCCAGTTCTTATCATTCGCTCTTGCAGCATTGTTAATTGTAGTAGATATTGCTATTTACTATCCATTCCTCAAGGTTTATGATGAACAAATTCTTGAAGAAGAACGTTCAGGTAAAGCTAATGATGAATTAAAAGAAAAAGTTGCAGCAAACTTTAACACTGCAAAAGCAGATGCCATTCTTGAAAAAGCTGGAGTAGAATCAGCAAAAAATACAATTACTGAAGAAACAAATGTCCTCGTTCTTTGTGCGGGTGGAGGAACAAGTGGTCTTCTTGCCAATGCTTTGAATAAAGCCGCAAAAGAGTATAAAGTTCCAGTTAAAGCTGCAGCAGGTGGCTATGGAGCCCACCGTGAAATGTTGCCAGAATTTGACCTCGTTATCTTGGCGCCTCAGGTTGCTTCCAACTTCGAAGATATGAAGGCTGAAACAGATAAACTAGGCATCAAATTGGCTAAGACTGAAGGAGCTCAATACATTAAGTTGACTCGTGATGGTAAAGGCGCTCTCGCATTCGTTCAAGCTCAATTCGATTAACGATAAGGACTGTGAAACAGTCTCCTATCGTAACGGAAATCGCTATGGCGATTTTCCTAATCGCCTTGTTAATTCGTCGGTAAAAATATATCGTTTTTACCTCCTCATGTCACAATTCGGTGGCTTGGAACAAGAAGTGAGATGGAGATGGATGGCTCACTAACTCCTCTCCACTCACTTTTCATTTTATACAATCAAGAAATAGGTGAAAAAATGACAAAAACACTTCCTAAAGATTTTATTTTTGGTGGGGCAACGGCCGCCTATCAAGCAGAAGGAGCTACCCATACTGACGGAAAAGGACCAGTTGCTTGGGACAAATACTTAGCAGACAACTATTGGTATACTGCTGAACCAGCAAGTGATTTCTACCATAAATATCCAGTAGACTTACAGTTGGCTGAAGAATATGGCGTAAACGGAATTCGTATTTCTATTGCTTGGTCACGTATTTTCCCAACTGGCTATGGTGAAGTAAATCCTAAAGGTGTCGAGTTTTATCATAATTTATTTGATGAATGCCACAAGCGCAATGTAGAACCTTTTGTAACCCTCCATCACTTTGATACACCAGAAGCTCTTCACTCAAATGGAGATTTCTTGAATCGTGAGAATATGGACCATTTTGTGGACTATGCAGCCTTCTGTTTTGAAGAATTCCCAGAAGTAAACTACTGGACAACCTTCAATGAAATTGGCCCAATCGGTGATGGTCAATACTTGGTTGGTAAATTCCCTCCAGGGATTCAGTATGACCTTGCCAAAGTCTTCCAATCTCACCACAATATGATGGTTTCTCATGCACGTGCTGTGAAATTGTACAAAGACAAAGGCTACAAAGGTGAAATCGGGGTTGTTCACGCCCTTCCAACTAAGTACCCATTGGATCCTAAAAATCCTGCAGACGTACGTGCTGCTGAGTTGGAAGATATCATCCACAACAAATTTATCTTGGATGCCACTTACCTCGGACACTATTCAGATGCAACCATGGAAGGTGTAAATCACATTCTTTCAGTTAATAGTGGTGAGTTGGATCTTCGAGACGAAGACTTTGTGGCACTTGAAGCAGCTAAAGACCTGAATGACTTCCTTGGAATTAACTACTACATGAGTGATTGGATGGAAGCATTTGATGGTGAAACTGAAATCATCCACAACGGTAAAGGGGAAAAAGGAAGCTCTAAGTACCAAATTAAAGGTGTTGGTCGACGAGTAGCTCCTGACTATGTACCTCGCACTGACTGGGACTGGATCATTTATCCTCAAGGGCTATATGATCAGATCATGCGTGTGAAGGCGGATTATCCAAACTATAAGAAAATCTACATTACTGAAAACGGACTTGGCTACAAAGATGAGTTTGTGGACAATACGGTTTACGATGATGGCCGTATTGATTATGTGAAACAACACTTGGAAGTATTGTCTGATGCGATTGCTGATGGTGCAAACGTCAAAGGATACTTCATCTGGTCACTCATGGACGTCTTCTCATGGTCTAATGGTTATGAAAAACGTTACGGACTCTTCTACGTTGATTTCGATACACAAGAACGTTATCCTAAGAAATCAGCTCATTGGTACAAGAAAGTAGCAGAAACAGGCCTTATTGAGTAAATATAACGATAAAAAAAGTCTCACCATTGGTGAGACTTTTTAAGGTGTCGATTTAATAATCTTTGTTTGTTTGGACAAAGTTTTTAGGGTTTCTTGGCTAAGTTTTGAATCTGAAATAATCGTATCAATATCAGCGATATTATAGAAAGTATAAAAATCAAACTTATCAAATTTACTGTGGTCAGCAAGAAGAATCTTTTTATTAGCATTATTTAATGCTAGCTTTTGTACTTCGCCTTCATCTTCGCTAAAAGTAGCGATAGCATGATCTTTTATACCATTGCAACTAACAAAAGCTTTAGAGTATTGAAGACTTTCGATATCTTGGAGCGTTAAGGTTCCGACAAAGGCACCGGTGATTTCCCGATAATTCCCACCAATCAAAATTAAATCAGTCAGTTTTCGTTCATTCAAGATAATGAAAACAGGAAGGCTATTTGTTACCACACGAATATTATCTATCGGAAGTTCACGCGCAAAGAACTCAAGAGTAGTACCTGGACCGATAAAAATCGTTTCTCTTTCTTCGACTAAATGACCAGCAAATTTTGCAATTTCTTGTTTTTCAGCAATCTGAAGACCTTGTTTTTCGACATTCGAGCGTTCATTTGCTAATAGAGAACCAGAACGAAGTTTTTCAGCACCTCCATGCACTCGAACAAGTAGATCCTTGTCAGCTAACTCTTGCAGATAACGTCGAGCAGTCATATCAGAAATATCTAAACGATTCATTATTTCTTTGACTGTGATGGTTCCTCTTGTATTGACAATCTCTAAAATCACATCTAGTTTTTCTTGTTTTAGCATTGAATCACCCCCATATCCAATATCATTTTATCACATTTAAAACATCTAAGCAACTTAAATAAAACAAAAATAAACAAAAACAAAAAACATCTGTGTTTGTTTTTAACTCAGATGTTTTTATATTTTTTAATTAGTCTAATCCGTAGTTATAATCATCGTCCTGCATAGCTTCAACTTCACCAAGTAGATATCCGTTACCAACTTGAGAGAAGAAGTCGTGGTTGGATGTACCAGTTGAAATCCCGTTCATAACGATTGGATTGACATCGTCAGCTGAGTCAGGGAAGAGAGGATCTTGTCCTAGATTCATAAGAGCTTTATTGGCATTGTAGCGAAGGAAAGTTTTAACCTCTTCAGTCCAACCAACACCATCATATAAACTCTCTGTATAACCTTCTTCATTTTCATAAAGTGTGTAGAGCAGGTCGTACATCCAGTCTTTTAACTTTTCTTGCTCTTCTTCTGGTAATTCGTTGAAACCAAGTTGGAATTTATAACCAATATATGTTCCGTGAACTGACTCGTCTCGAATAATGAGTTTGATGATTTCAGCAACGTTTGCTAACTTGTTATTTCCTAGATAGTAGAGTGGAGTGAAGAAACCAGAGTAGAAGAGGAAGGTTTCAAGGAATACACTAGCCACTTTCTTTTCAAGTGGTGTTCCGTTAAGGTAAATCTCATTGATGATTTGTGCCTTTTTCTGAAGATATGGGTTTGTATCAGTCCATTCAAAGATTTCTTCAATCTCAGTCTTGGTATTCAAGGTTGAGAAAATAGAAGAATAAGATTTAGCATGGACAGATTCCATAAATTGGATGTTGTTAAACACAGCTTCCTCATGTGGTGTACGGATATCTGCACGTAACGCTTGAACCCCTGTTTCAGACTGCATGGTATCCAAAAGTGTCAAACCGCCAAAGACTTTTCCTACCAAGTCTTTTTCTTTATTTGATAACTTTCTCCAGTCATCTAAGTCATTAGATAAGGGAATACGTGTATCCAACCAAAATTGTTCAGTTAGTTTCTCCCATGTTGATTTATCGATGACATCTTCGATGGCATTCCAGTTAATGGCTTTGTAGTAAGTTTCCATTACAAATCTCTTTCTTTTGATTTTATTAAAATAGTGATGAATGTTCTAGCCTTGTGTGATTAGGTTACCGCACAAAAAGTCGGTACTCCGACTTTTTGATGTTACCTTATCTTTGTAAACAAGATTTTTGTGAGATTTTAAATCACACAGCTTTCACATTGGTTAGCACCAACTTCACCGCCGTCATCTGTGTAGGTACGAACGTAGTAGATAGACTTAATGCCCTTGTTAAAGGCGTAGTTACGAAGGATAGATAGGTCACGTGTTGTTTGTTTGTTCTCTTTCTTCCATTCGTAAAGACCTGTTGGGATATCACTACGCATGAAGAGAGTGAGTGAAAGCCCTTGGTCTACGTGCTCAGTTGCAGCAGCGTAGACATCGATAACTTTACGCATATCCATGTCATAGGCAGAAGTGTAGTAAGGAATAGTTTCAGTTGATAATCCTGCAGCAGGATAGTAAATCTTACCAATTTTCTTCTCTTGACGTTCTTCAATACGTTGAGTAATTGGGTGGATAGAAGCAGACACATCATTGATGTAGCTGATAGAACCATTTGGTGCTACAGCAAGACGGTTTTGGTGGTAAAGTCCATCTGCTTTAACTTTATCACGAAGTTCAGCCCAATCAGCTGCAGACGGGATAAAGATTCCATCAAAGAGTTCTTTAACACGATCAGATTTTGGAACAAATTGACCAGACGTATACTTATCGAAATAAGTACCATTTGCATAGTCTGATTTCTCAAAGTTGTGGAAGGTAATGCCACGTTCACGCGCAATATTGTTTGATTCTACCAAAGTCCAGTAATTCAAAAGCATAAAGTAGATGCTTGTAAATTCAACAGACTCAGGAGATCCATATTCGATTAATTGCTGAGCAAGATAGCTGTGAAGCCCCATAGCACCAAGTCCAAATGTATGAGCTTGACTATTTCCGTGGTCGATAGTTGGAACAGCAACGATGTGAGAGCTATCTGTTACAAAGGTCAAAGCGCGAACCATTGCACGAATAGAACGTCCAAAGTCAGGTGATGTCATCATATTTACAACGTTGGTTGAACCAAGGTTACATGAAACGTCAGTACCCATTTGAAGGAATTCTTGCGCATCGTTGATAAGACTCGGCTCTTGGACTTGAAGAATTTCTGAACACAAGTTACTCATGATAATCTTACCATCGACAGGATTTGCACGGTTAGCAGTATCGATATTGACTACGTAAGGATAGCCAGATTCTTGTTGCAATTTAGAAATTTCTGTTTCTAAATCACGGGCCTTAATTTTTGTCTTACGGATGTTTGGATTTGCCACCAATTCATCGTATTTTTCTGTGATATCGATGTAGTTAAAAGGTACGCCATACTCTTTCTCAACAGAATAAGGACTGAAGAGGTACATTTCCTCATTCTTACGTGCTAATTCGTAGAATTTATCTGGTACCACAACACCAAGTGAAAGAGTCTTGACACGAACTTTTTCATCAGCATTTTCTTTCTTAGTAGAAAGGAAAGCAATAATGTCTGGGTGGAAGACGTTAAGGTAAACAACCCCAGCCCCTTGACGTTGACCAAGTTGGTTAGAGTAAGAGAAGCTGTCTTCGAAAAGCTTCATAACCGGTACGACACCAGAAGCAGCCCCTTCATACCCTTTGATAGGTGCTCCAGCTTCACGAAGGTTGCTGAGGGAAATTCCTACACCACCACCGATACGTGAAAGTTGAAGAGCTGAGTTGATAGAACGTCCAATAGAGTTCATATCATCTGTTACCTGAATCAAGAAACAGGATACCAATTCACCACGACGTGCACGGCCCGCATTCAAGAAAGAAGGTGTAGCAGGCTGGTAACGCTGGTGGATGATTTCATTGGCAATATCAATTGCGATAGCTTCGTCACCATCAGCAAAGTAAAGAGCGTTAAAGAAGACACGGTCTTCCATGCTCTCAAGATAGTACTCTCCGTCATTAGTTTTCAAGGCATATTGATTGTAAAACTTGTATGCTGCCATGAAAGACTTGAATTGGAAGTTTTGATCCTTAATAAATTGGTAAAGCTCTTCTAAGAATTCTGGACGATATTTCTTGATAAACGCCGTTTCGATATAGTCTTGTTTAATAAGGTAATCGATTTTATCAGTGATAGAATCAAAAACCATAGAATTTGGTACAACATTTTCTTTAAAGAAAGCGTCCAAGGCTTCTTTATCTTTGTGGAGCATGATTTGTCCATTAACAGGACGGTTGATTTCATTATTTAGGCGGAAGTAAGTTACATCCTCAAGTTGTTTTAATCCCATAAAATTTCCTTTAATTCATTACAAAAGAAAGGCTTCTAAGATTGACATAGAAGCTTTTAATCCTGATACTTAAGCAAGTTCTTTAAGTTTTGCTGGTTGGAAACCAGAGAAAACTTCAGTTGGTGTTTGAATGATAGGAGCAGCGCTGAAGCCTAGCTCTTTAACTTGTTCAATAAATTCAGGTTGTTCATCAAGATTGATTTCGCGATATGCGATCTTGTTACTATCTAAGAATCGTTTGGTCATTTTACATTGAACACAATTGTTTTTAGAATAAACGGTTACCATTCTGTAACTCCTCTTTCAAAATTTAATTACTTCTTAAGTATATCAGAAAAAAAATCTTTGTCAACGAAGAAAAACTAAATATTGTAGATTTTTTTTAGATGAGAGTTATCTAAACACAATATATAGTGATTGTAAAAAAATAAAACCCATAAATAACAGCGTTTTCTAAATGTTAAAATCATAAAAAACTATATGATGTATTTTGATACATAAAATAGAAGATTTTCAGCAAGTTATCTGAAAGGAAAAAGAAGAAATCCCATAAAATGCTTGAAAAAATTCCTAGAAGATGATATAATACCAAATTGTAAGGGTTATCAGATATAACTCAAAAAGAAAACATTTAAAGGAGAGTCAAATTATGGCTTCTAAAGATTTCCACGTAGTGGCAGAAACAGGTATTCACGCACGTCCAGCAACATTGTTGGTACAAACTGCTAGCAAATTTGCTTCAGATATTACTCTTGAGTACAAAGGTAAATCAGTTAACCTTAAATCTATCATGGGTGTTATGAGCCTTGGTGTTGGTCAAGGTGCTGACGTTACAATCACTGCTGAAGGTGCAGACGCTGATGACGCTATCGCTGCTATCTCAGAAACAATGGAAAAAGAAGGATTGGCATAAGGATATGACAGAAATGCTTAAAGGAATCGCAGCATCTGATGGTGTTGCAGTTGCTAAAGCATATCTACTCGTTCAACCGGATTTATCATTCGAGACTATTACAGTCGAAGATACAAATGCAGAAGAGGCTCGTTTGGATGTTGCTCTTGAAGCTTCTCAAAACGAGCTTTCTCTTATCCGCGAGAAGGCTGTAGGTACGCTTGGTGAAGAAGCGGCGCAAGTATTTGACGCTCACTTGATGGTTCTTGCTGACCCTGAATTGATCGGTCAGATTAAAGAAACAATTCGTGCTAAGAAAGTAAATGCAGAAGCAGGTCTGAAAGAAGTTACAGACATGTTTATCACAATCTTTGAAGGCATGGAAGACAACCCATACATGCAGGAACGTGCAGCGGATATTCGTGACGTTACCAAACGTGTTTTGGCAAATCTTCTTGGTAAGAAACTGCCAAACCCAGCTTCAATCAATGAAGAAGTGATCGTGATTGCACATGACTTGACTCCGTCTGATACTGCTCAATTGGACAAAAACTTTGTAAAAGCTTTTGTAACAAACATTGGTGGACGTACAAGTCACTCAGCTATCATGGCTCGTACACTTGAAATTGCAGCTGTATTGGGTACAAACAACATCACTGAACTTGTAAAAGATGGTGACATTTTGGCTGTTTCAGGTATTTCAGGTGAAGTCGTTATCAACCCAACTGAAGAACAAATTGCAGAATTCAAAGCAGCTGGTGAAGCTTACGCTAAACAAAAAGCTGAATGGGCTCTTTTGAAAGATGCTAAAACTGTTACTGCAGATGGTAAACACTTTGAGTTGGCAGCTAATATCGGTACACCTAAAGACGTTGAAGGTGTGAACGAAAATGGTGCGGAAGCTGTTGGTCTTTACCGTACAGAATTCTTGTACATGGATTCTCAAGATTTCCCAACGGAAGACGACCAATACGAAGCTTACAAAGCGGTTCTTGAAGGTATGAACGGTAAACCTGTTGTCGTTCGTACAATGGATATCGGTGGGGATAAAGAACTTCCTTACTTCGATCTTCCTAAAGAAATGAACCCATTCTTGGGTTACCGTGCTTTGCGTATCTCTATCTCTGAAACTGGTAACCAAATGTTCCGTACACAATTGCGTGCATTGCTTCGTGCATCTGTTCACGGTAAATTGCGTATCATGTTCCCAATGGTTGCTTTGTTGAAAGAGTTCCGTACTGCAAAAGGTATCCTTGAAGAAGAAAAGGCTAAATTGCTTGCTGAAGGTGTTGCTGTTGCAGATGATATCCAAGTTGGTATCATGATTGAAATTCCTGCTGCAGCTATGCTTGCAGACCAATTTGCCAAAGAAGTTGATTTCTTCTCAATCGGTACAAACGACTTGATCCAATACTCAATGGCTGCTGACCGTATGAACGAACAAGTTTCATACCTTTACCAACCATATAACCCATCGATCCTTCGTTTGATTAACAACGTAATCAAAGCAGCTCACGCTGAAGGTAAATGGGCTGGTATGTGTGGTGAAATGGCTGGTGACCAAACTGCTGTTCCACTTCTTGTCGGAATGGGATTGGATGAGTTCTCTATGTCAGCTACTTCAGTACTTCGTACACGTAGCTTGATGAAGAAACTTGACACAGCTAAGATGCAAGAATACGCTAACCGTGCTCTTACTGAATGTTCAACAATGGAAGAAGTTCTTGAACTTTCAAAAGAATACGTTAACTTTGATTAAAAACATTAAAACCTTGTAGAACTAAACTACAAGGTTTTTTTGTAATATAATTTTAAAAGTCCACCTGTAAAATTTTCTAAAAATATGGTAAAATAGACAAAGGAAAAATACGGAGGCAACTATGCAAAACAGACCAATCATTATCGGAGTAACAGGGGGATCTGGTGGAGGAAAAACCAGTGTTTCTAAAGCAATTTTATCGCATTTTCCCAACGAAAAAATTGCCATGATTGAGCATGATTCCTACTATAAAGATCAATCTCATCTAACCTTTGAAGAACGTATTAAGACTAATTATGACCATCCTTTTGCTTTTGATACTGACTTGATGATTGCGCAAATTAAGGAATTGTTGGCGGGGCGTCCTGTTGATATTCCTACCTATGATTATGCTGCCCATACAAGAAGCTCGAAAACCTATCGTCAAGAACCTCAAGATGTATTTATCGTAGAAGGAATCTTGGTTTTGGAAGACAAACGTCTTCGTGATTTGATGGATATCAAGATTTTTGTGGACACTGATGATGATGTTCGTATCATCCGTCGTATTAAACGCGATATGGAAGAGCGTGGTCGTAGTTTGGATAGCGTTATTGATCAGTATCTTGGTGTCGTAAAACCTATGTATCATCAATTTATCGAGCCAACAAAGCGTTATGCAGATATCGTTATTCCAGAAGGAGTGACAAATACAGTAGCAATTGATTTACTGACAACAAAGATTGAAAAGATTTTAGAAGAAGCTCGTTTAGCCCAGTAATAGAAATAAAAAACTGTATCAAGAGATACAGTTTTTATTGTTTAATTTTTTCAAGTCTCGGAACAATGACGAGAGTTAAGAGGGCTGAGATAATTAATTCTGCGATTGAATTTGTTGAGATAACAGTCGCTAATAGTTTTTGAATATTTCCATCAAAAACATTACCAAAGAGAAAGAAGATACCACCTAAGACAAATACTGTATTAGTGAGTGAGCCAAGTGCACCTGCAAAGATGAGTCCAGCTCTTCCCTTTAGTAGTTTATAGACGAAATAAGGGGTCAAACCGATTAAGATACGAGGAACAATTGCGATCACAACTGAATAAAAGTTACCATTTGGTACAAATGGTGAGAAGAGATAGCTTGTTGGCAGGATTGTGAGAGTATTAACCGTTAAGCTAAGCATTCCCATCAGAAAACCTAAGGTTGCGCCAATTCTTGGTCCGTAGATAATACTTGCAATAATTACTGGAATGTGAACGATGGTTGGTTTGATTGGAAAGGGAAGTACATTAAATAAAATCGAGCTTAGTAAATGAATAACAATCATAATGGCAAAAAAGATAGCGATGGGAGCAATATTAGAGCGTTTGTTCATGAATTTTATCCTTTATTTCTTGTAAAATAGTTTCGAGATCAGCGAGAGCACCATGACCTGTATCCCCACAGGCCAGTAGAGAATCTTTGGGAGAAATAATAGTATAACCATAATTTTCTAAAGTTTTAAGATTAGCTTGGGTCGCAGGATGGTCATACATCTTTGTGTTCATAGCTGGAGCCAATAGTTTGGGTACAAAGTGTGGCAAAGCAAGAGCAGTAGCAGTCACCATATTGTCAGCAAAACCGTGAGCTAATTTAGCGATTGTATTGGCTGTCGCAGGAACTACGATAAATAAATCTGTTTCTTTTCCTATTTGAATGTGATTCACTTGATCTGGAAAAGGTTCGTGCATGACATCGAGATGTACAGTATTTTGAGATAGTACTTGTAAAGTTAATGGCTGAATGAATTCTGTTGCTGACTGAGTCATAAGAACAGTAACAGAATGCCCCTGTTTTTTTAAAGAACTAACTAGGTCAACCGTCTTGTATGCAGCAATAGATCCTGTAATAGCGAGTGTAATACGGGCCATAAAATTCCTTTCTTTTAGTCATAACTTTTGATTTTCTCGAGGAGTAAAACAGCAATTTCATGTTTACTCATAGCAGTTTGGAAAGAATTTTTTTCAACTAAGTAAGCCTTATGTTGCTCGCTACTAATCTGAGTAAGGTCGTTTGCGACAATTAAATCAGCTTGGTTCTTTTCAAGACTTTCCCGAGCAATTTGAATCAGATGTTCCTGGCTGACATCAACCAGTAATTTAAATCCAATCAGGTGAATGTTAGGATTCCATTCTTTAACAAGAGATATAATTTTTGGATTCTTCTTGAGAAATAGAACCTGAACGTCTTCCTTAGATGAGATTTTTGTTTCCTGATTTTTCTTATCTAAAAACTCTGTTAAATCTTGACTAGATTCAATCTCATCAAAACCAGCCATATAGACAGGAGTGTAATCTGATACAGCCATTGAATGGATTAAGACCTGGTAATCCGTAACCTTATCTTTCATGACTTGCAGCAAATCAGCAGTATTTTTAATTTCGATGATGGTCAATTTTGGATGACTAACTGGCTTAACTGCCTGAAGAGTGGTAATCAAACAAACTTCATGACCAGCCTTTAGAAGAGTTTCGGTGATAATTTTTCCAAGTTTACCGGAAGAGTGATTGGTAATAGAACGAACTCGATCTATTTTTTCACTTGTACCACCAGAAGTAACTAAAATTTTCATAGAACTATTGTACAAAAAAATGAGCATTAAGTAAAATGAAAGCGATGTAACAAGGACCGAAAATAGGATGTTAATCCATAGTTAAAATCTATAAAGGCATATAAAAAATTAAATAGAGATAAAGAAAGTCTGTTATTTAGCCATATTTACGAACGTTACAAATCATAATGACTGTTAAAAATCTTGTTTTATGATATAATGAATTAACACATTAGAGGCTAGAGGAGTTTTTTATGAAAACAGATATTGAAATTGCACAGAGTATTGAGTTAAAACCAATCGTTGATGTTGTTGAAAAACTTGGTATTTCATACGATGATTTGGAGTTGTATGGAAAGTACAAGGCTAAACTAAGCTTTGATAAAATTCGTGAAGTCGAAACCAATCCAGTTGGTAAGTTGATTCTTGTTACAGCTATCAACCCAACGCCAGCAGGTGAAGGAAAATCAACCATTACCATTGGTCTTGCTGATGCTTTGAACAAGATTGGTAAGAAAACTATGATTGCCATCCGCGAACCTTCTCTTGGCCCTGTTATGGGGATTAAAGGTGGAGCTGCTGGTGGTGGTTATGCCCAAGTTTTACCAATGGAAGACATCAACCTTCACTTTACTGGTGATATGCACGCTATCACAACTGCCAACAATGCTCTCTCTGCCTTGATTGACAATCACTTGCATCAAGGAAATGAGCTAGGAATCGATCAACGTCGTATTCTCTGGAAACGTGTTGTTGACTTGAATGACCGTGCTCTTCGCCATGTAACTGTTGGTCTTGGTGGTCCACTTAATGGTATTCCACGTGAAGATGGTTTTGATATCACAGTTGCTTCAGAGATCATGGCTATCCTTTGCTTAGCAACTGATATTGAAGATTTGAAACGTCGTTTGGCTAATATCGTCATCGGCTACCGTTATGACCGCACACCAGTTTCAGTTGGTGATTTACAGGTTGAGGGTGCCTTGGCATTGATTTTGAAAGATGCTATCAAACCAAACCTTGTGCAAACAATATATGGTACACCAGCATTCGTACACGGTGGACCATTTGCCAATATTGCTCACGGATGTAACTCTGTATTGGCGACAAAAACAGCTCTTCGTTTAGCTGATTATACTGTAACAGAAGCTGGCTTTGGTGCAGACCTTGGTGCAGAGAAGTTCCTGGATATCAAGACTCCAAACTTGCCAGCAGCTCCAAGTGCAGTAGTCATTGTAGCGACTCTTCGTGCCCTTAAAATGAATGGTGGAGTTGCAAAGGATGCTCTGACAGAAGAGAATGTAGAAGCAGTACGTGCTGGATTTGCAAACCTGAAACGCCACGTTGAAAATATTCGTAAATTCGGTATTCCAGCGGTTGTTGCTATCAATGAATTTGTTTCTGATACAGAAGCTGAAATTGCAGCCTTGAAAGAACTATGTGCTTCAATCGATGTACCAGTTGAATTAGCTAGCGTATGGGCTGATGGAGCTGAAGGAGGAGTTGCTCTAGCTGAAACTCTCGTAAAAACAATCGACGAAAACCCAGCAAACTACACACGTCTCTATGACAACGACCTTTCTGTTCAAGAAAAAATCGAAAAGATTGTTACTGAAATTTACCGTGGTAGCAAAGTTAACTTTGAGAAGAAAGCTCAAACACAAATTGCACAAATCGTACAAAATGGTTGGGATAAACTGCCAATCTGTATGGCTAAGACTCAGTACAGTTTCTCAGATAATCCAAATGCTCTTGGTGCACCTGAAAACTTTGAAATTACTATTCGTGAATTGGTACCAAAACTTGGTGCAGGTTTTATCGTAGCCCTTACTGGTGATGTCATGACCATGCCAGGTCTTCCAAAACGACCAGCGGCTCTCAATATGGATGTTGAAAGTGATGGAACTGTTCTTGGATTATTCTAGTTCAATAGCAAAAAGACAACCTCTTTGATAAGGTTGTCTTTTTAACTACAAAAAACTCCTAGAAATCATCTAGGAGTTTAGTTTTTATTTCATAGTTGGGAAAAGAAGTACATCACGGATAGTAGTAGTATCAGTGAGTAGCATGCAGAGACGGTCGATACCGATTCCCAAACCACCCGTTGGTGGCATACCATATTCAAGGGCTTCAATGTAGTCATAGTCGATACCAGTCGCTTCATCGTCACCAAGTTCTTTTGCTTTAGCTTGGGCTTCAAATCGGCTAAGCTGATCGATTGGATCGTTGAGCTCAGTGAAGGCATTTCCGTATTCTTTGGTCATGATAAAGAGTTCGAAACGGTCAGTAAAGCGCTCGTCTTCAGGGTTCTTCTTAGCAAGTGGAGATACTGCTACTGGATGTCCATAGACAAATGTTGGTTGAATTAAAGTTTCTTCTACAAACTCTTCAAAGAAAGCATTGATGATATGACCAACTTCTGTGTAGTGTTTTTCAACTGGAACTTTCTTCTCAGCAGCGATAGCTTTTGCTTCTTCGAAAGTCATGTCTTGCCAGAAATCAACACCTGTAATTTCCTTGATAGCGTCAACCATGTGTACACGTTTGAATGGTTCGTTAAGTTTTATCTCAGTTCCTTGATAGATAACTGGAGCGTCGCCTTTAACAGCTTTTGCAACGTGTTGAATAATACCTTCAGTCAAGTCCATGATATCTTGGAAGTCTGCATAAGCTTGGTAAACCTCGATAGAAGTGAACTCAGGGTTGTGTGTAGCGTCCATACCTTCGTTACGGAAGATACGTCCGATTTCGTAAACACGTTCCATACCACCGACGATAAGTCGTTTCAAGTGAAGCTCAGTCGCGATACGAAGCACCATGTCAATGTTTTGGGCATTGTGGTGAGTGATAAACGGACGAGCAGCAGCACCACCAGCTTCATTGTGAAGAACAGGTGTTTCAACTTCTAGGAAACCTTTTTGATCAAGATAACGACGAATTTCAGAGATGATTTTTGAGCGAGTAACAAAACGTTCAAAGCTTTCACGGTTTGAAATCAAATCAAGGTAACGTTTACGGTAAATAGTTTCAACGTCTGTTAAACCGTGGAATTTTTCTGGAAGTGGACGAAGAGCCTTAGACAAGTGAGTAATGTGAGTTGCCTTGATAGAGAGTTCTCCCATATCAGTACGCATAACTTCACCTTCGACCCCAAGGAAGTCTCCTAGGTCAGCCTTTTTGAAGATTTCGTAGTTTTCTTCACCAACTTCATCTTTACGAACGTAGATTTGGATTTGACCTTCACGGTCTTGCAGGTGAGCAAAACCAACTTTCCCTTTTCCACGTTTTGTCACTAAACGTCCAGCGATAGTAGCAGTTTCGTTTAGTTCGTGTAGTTGTTCTTTATCAAGATCAGCAAATTTATCTTTTAGTTCTTGAGAGTTGGCAGTACGTTCAAAACGTTTACCGAAAGGATCAATTCCTTGTTCACGAAGCGCAGCCATTTTTTCGCGGCGAACGATCTGTTGGTCATTCAATTCTTCCATGTGTTCTGTTGACATGAGTTCCTCCTAATTTTAATCGAAATTTTAAATAATAAATTAATTTTTCACGATACTCCATTTTATCATAAATGGTCAAGAAATTCACGGATATTCTATAAAAACTAAAAAGAACTTGATTGTTAATATCAAGTTCTATATTTTTTTTTGATAAGAAGTATCGTTCCAAGTCTTTAGAGTAAATGTTTTAAAGTCATCAGTTTCTATAATTGTTAGACTTGCATTAGCCAAACCTCCGTCTTTACGAAGCAGAGCTTCCTGATAGCCTATAAGCGTGCGAAGACTTGCAGTAAGGTTTGCTCCATGACCAACGAGTAATAGGTGTTCGGCCTTAGAGTTTTTTAAGGACTTGATAAATTGGATAGTGCGCTGAGTTGTAGTGTAGAGTGATTCAGCTTCAAACATGCGAGTATCAAACTTAGCTAGGTTAGTTTTAAAGGCTTGAATTTGCTGAGGGTAGATAGCATTTAAAGTTGCAATTTTTAGACCTTCCAGTTTACCCAGGTGCCATTCTCTGAGTTCAGGAACAATTTCCAAGGGACATGGGTTTGTCAGTTGATTTTGGATAATCTCAGCTGATTTTACCGCTCTTGGTAAATCACTCGAATAGATCTTGTCAAAAGGGATATCTTTAAGATACCGGCCCAGGTCTTTTAAAGTTTCAATAGATTCAGGAAGAAGTGGTGAATCTCCGCCAGCACCTTGAAAACGACCTTCTAGATTCCAGACTGTTCGACCATGGCGGACAAAGTAAAGTTTCATCAGTTTATCTCCTCCAAGATATCAACAAAGCTGGCTTTTACAAAGTTTGCCAGATCTTTAGGTGCGATGATGATACTGTGTCCAACCTCGCCAGCAGAGACAATCATTTTTTCCAATTCTAAAGCTGTTTCATCAATAAAAATAGGGTAGTTGTGTTTTTGACGGATACCTACAGGATTATTAGCCCCATGGATATATCCAGTCGTTTTTTCTAAATCCTTTTGAGGAATCATGGCCACTTTTTTATTTCCAGAAATCTTTGCTAATTTCTTTTCAGAAAGGTGTTCGGTGATAGGGATAATTCCTATTACCGGACCTGTCTTATCACCCAATAATGCTAAGGTCTTAAAAATATGATTTCTATCATAATCAGAAGGAAGTTCTCCTTCTAAAGCATTGATTTGAATGCCTTGATGGTCAACACCTGCCTTAGTCAAAATTTGCTCTACTAAGGTTTTTTTTACTTTAACTTTCTTAGCCATTATTTGTATTTATCCTCCAACTGACTCATCCAAATACCTAACCAAATGCCAAGAGCAAAAAAGAAGGCAACAATCACATAAGACACAAGAGATAAACCACTGTAGTTAATACTTTCAGCATTACCCGCATTTGGAATCAATATCAAGAGTGTACTTGAAAGAACGATTGCAATGATGAAGTGATAAACACGAGAGTGATACTCTCGAAGAGCGTAGTCCATCAATTTTGAAAAAATAATAAGAGTAGCAGCAGCTCCAATTCCTATCGGAAGGAAGGTACCAAATAAATCAAAAGTTTTAAATCCAGTTAACATTGGGGTATAGAGACCTAAAATCAAGAGAAGATTTGAGGGGCTTAATCCTGGAACTAAAATACCTAGAGCAAGAAGAGCACCAGCTAGGATAAAACTTGTGAAACTTGCGCTTAGTGAACCAACCACAAAGTTTAAAGCGTAAAGACCAATTCCAGAAACAATAAAGGTCACCCAAAACCAGATAAGATCGACTTTGTCTCTTTCAGAATCTTGAGTAGCCTCTTTTACAAGACTAGGGACTGTACCAATAATAGCACCCGCAAAACTCCATAAAACATAAACTTGATAATACTCTAGTAAGTACTCAATTGGATAAGAAAATAGCCCAATACCTAGTAACATACCGATAGCAACAGGTAAGAAATAAAGGATATCTTCTTTTAGGTTTTTGAATGGATGGGCAAGGAAACGAATCATTCTCTCATAGATACCCAAAATAGCTGCCAAGACTCCACCAGAAATACCAGGCAAGATAAATCCTAGGGCAATAACAATTCCTTTAATCATTTTTGAAATCCAAGATAACATAAACTCTCTCCATATTTATTCTCTAAAATTCTCTTCTTGTATTATATCACAAAGTAAGAGAAATAAAAAAGCAAGCAGAAGTAATATCTGGCTTGCTGAATGAAATTAAGGTTTTAAGAATAATTTTCTAAACGTCTCTTCCTTATCTTTTGACAAAGAAATAAGATTTAGGTCTAGATAGTGTTCAAATCCAACCAGTTTACCCTTTGAGGTGTATTGATGAAGATCAAAGTCAAGGTCTGTATTTGGTGAACTTTCAAAGTAGCCTGAGTCAAGTCCGTAGGATGGAATCCAAATAGCAGAAAACTTATCTGTGCTGATGCTATGTTCTTCCATGAAGTAAACACCAATGTAGATACCGATGTTTTTTGCACCAAGTGATTCTAACTTAGCACGGAAAGCTTCAACCCCTTTGTTCATATCTGACATGGTTTTTTCTTCGACATCTAACCAATAGTAGCTAGGGTTGTATGGTGAAGCTGAATTATAGAAAGATTCAGCAGCCTTTTCCATTTCCTCTACACTTTTTCCAGATACATATGCATAGACAGCAACTGGAATATTCCTTTTTTGGAATTCTGAGATATGACTTTTATAAGCTTTATCTGTTCCATTCGTATAAGATGCATCGTTCTCAGTAGTAATCTGGTTTCCTCCGTGGACTCGAACAATAGCACCAGAGATGTTTTGAGATAAAATATCATAGTTAATCTCTGACGGTCTTTGCCAACCAGAGATATCGATGATAGGCTTATCCAAGTTGTGTAGAGCTTGTGTTTCTATTTGTACTGGATTTTGTTTAGTTTTTACAGGATGTTCTTCGAATCGGGGACGATTGAGAAACAAGAGTCCTATAAATGCAGCAAATATAATAACTATAAATGCTGGGCGAATTTTTTTTCTCATACTCCTATAGTTTATCGTAATTTGTGGAAAAAATCAAAAAATTTACTCAAAATAGGACAGTGGCAGTAATTTGAGCGGCCTTGACTTCAACAAATTTGTGTAAGATGAACTAAAATATGGTATAATGATAAAGAATTTCTATAGAAAAGAGAAAAATATGGCAAATTATGCAATTATTTTAGCAGCGGGTAAAGGTACCCGTATGAAATCAGATCTACCTAAAGTTATGCACAAGGTTGCAGGAATTTCAATGCTTGAGCATGTATTTCGTAGTGTAGGCGCAATTGACCCTGAAAAAACTGTTACAGTTGTTGGTCATAAGGCTGAACTTGTAGAGCAAGTTTTAGCAGGACAGACTGATTTTGTGAGACAATCTGAGCAATTAGGTACTGGTCATGCGGTTATGATGGCCGAACCAATTCTTGAGGGTCTTTCTGGACAAACATTGGTTATTGCAGGTGATACACCATTAATCACGGGTGAAAGTTTGAAACACTTGATTGATTTTCATGTAAATCACAAGAACGTAGCCACTATCCTTACCGCAGAAGCTGAAGAACCATTTGGTTATGGACGTATTGTTCGCAATGATAATGCTGAAGTACTACGCATCGTAGAACAAAAAGATGCGACTGATTTTGAAAAGCAAATCAAAGAAATCAATACAGGAACTTATGTTTTTGATAACGCTCGTCTCTTTGAAGCTCTTAAAAACATCAATACCAACAACGCTCAAGGTGAATACTATATCACGGATGTGATTGGAATATTCCGTGAAGCTGGAGAAAAAGTAGGAGCTTATACTCTTAAAGACTTTGATGAAAGTCTTGGAGTAAATGACCGTGTAGCGCTCGCTACAGCAGAAGCTGTTATGCGTCGTCGTATTAACCAAGCTCACATGGTTAATGGCGTTAGTTTTGTAAATCCAGAAGCGACTTATATTGATGTGGATGTTGAAATTGCTCCAGATGTACAAATTGAAGCTAATGTAACCCTCAAAGGTTCTAGTAAGATTGGTGCTGAGACTATTTTGACGAATGGAACTTATATTGTCGATAGTACTATCGGTTCAGGTGCAGTGATTACCAACTCTATGATTGAGGAGAGCACAGTTGCTGATGGTGTTACAGTCGGACCTTACGCTCATATTCGTCCAGGTTCTAGCCTAGCAAAAGATGTTCATATTGGAAACTTTGTTGAGGTGAAAGGTTCTAGCGTTGGAGAAAATACAAAAGCTGGCCATTTGACATACATTGGTAACTGTGAAGTTGGCAGTGATGTCAACTTTGGTGCTGGTACTATAACAGTGAACTATGATGGGAAGAACAAATTCAAGACAGTCATTGGCAACAATGTCTTTGTTGGTTCGAATTCAACCATCATTGCTCCTGTTAAACTAGGAGATAACTCTCTTGTTGGAGCAGGTTCAACCATTACTAAAGACGTGCCTGCTGATGCTATTGCCATCGGTCGTGGCCGCCAAGTTAACAAAGACGAATATGCAACTCATCTCCCTCACCATCCTAAAAACAAATAGGAGCTAACCATGGAATTTGAAGAGAAAACACTCAGCCGTAGAGAAATCTATAAAGGTCCTATTTTCCAATTGGTACAAGATCAGGTTGAACTTCCTAATGGAAAAGGGACTGCTCAACGTGATTTGATTTTCCATAATGGTGCAGTATGTATTCTTGCAGTTACTTCAGAAAATAAGATTGTTCTAGTCAAGCAATATCGCAAGGCGATTGAAAAAGTTTCTGTTGAAATTCCTGCAGGAAAACTAGAAATTGGAGAAAACGCTGATCCTGAAGCAGCAGCCCTTCGCGAATTGGAAGAAGAAGTTGCCTACACTGGAAAACTGACTCTTTTGTATGATTTCTATTCTGCTATTGGTTTCTGTAATGAGCGATTAAAACTTTATTTAGCAAGTGATTTGACAAAGGTTAAAAATCCACGTCCGCAGGATGAAGATGAAACTTTAGAATTACTTGAAGTTAGTCTTGAAGAAGCTAAACAACTGATCCAGTCTGGTGATATCTGTGATGCCAAGACTATCATGGCTATCCAGTACTGGGAATTACAAGAAAAATAGGGGAGGAACCTATGGGAAAACCTTTATTAACAGACGAAATAATCGAACGTGCAAATCGTGGTGAAGATATCTCTGGTCCTACTTTAGTAGATGATCAAGAAACAAAGATATTATCGACTTCATCTCAACATTATAGAGCTTCACGTTCAAGTGACCATGGTTTTAGTCAAGATACCCTAACGATTGAGGTTGAACCACAAATCCATAAAAGTCGTCGAATTGAAAATACTAAGAGAAATGTTTTTAACTCAAAACTGAATAAGATTCTATTTGCTGTTATTCTTCTCTTGATTTTGCTAGTTTTAGCAATGAGATTTATTTAAGGGGAATGTCATGAAAATTGGAATTATAGCAGCTATGCCAGAAGAACTAGTTTATCTGATTCAACATTTAGAAAACGCTCAAGAAGAGACGGTATTAGGAAATAAGTATCATACGGGTAAAATTGGTTCAGTCGAGCTTGTCTTGGTCGAGAGTGGAATTGGTAAAGTCATGTCTGCTATGAGTGTAGCAATCTTAGCTAACCACTTTAAAGTAGATGCTATTATCAACACTGGTTCAGCTGGTGCTTTAGCAGAAGGAATCGAAGTTGGAGATGTAGTGATTGCTGATAAGCTAGCTTATCATGATGTTGATGTGACTGCTTTTGGTTATGAATACGGTCAAATGGCCCAACAACCACTCTACTTTGAAACAGATAAAAAGTTAGTTAGCTTGATTCAAGAAAGCTTGTCTAAACTAGACCAAAATTGGCATCTAGGTTTGATTGCGACCGGTGATAGTTTTATTGCGGGTGACGATAAGATTAAAGCTATAAAAGAACATTTTCCTCAGGTGCTTGCGGTTGAGATGGAAGGAGCGGCTATCGCTCAAGCAGCTCACGCGCTTAATCTACCTTTCTTAGTTGTCCGTGCCATGAGTGATAATGCTAACCACGAAGCTTCTATTTCATTTGATGAATTTATCGTAGAAGCAGGACGCAGATCGGCTCAAGCCTTGTTGACACTTTTACAATCTATTCATGAATAAAATCAAAAGAACACTTGTTAGTGTTCTTTTTTAGCAAAAAAGGAAGCTTGTCTCTGATAGAGTTATTTTCAGTCTTTTTTGATATAATAGAAACATTGATTTGAAGAATAGGAATAGGAAGAGAAAATGAACCCTTTATTAAACGGTATGAATGACCGACAAGCTGAAGCGGTCCAAACAACAGAAGGTCCACTGCTGATCATGGCGGGGGCTGGTTCTGGTAAGACACGAGTTTTGACCCATCGTATTGCCTACTTAATTGATGAAAAGATGGTTAATCCCTGGAATATTTTAGCCATTACCTTTACCAATAAGGCTGCTCGTGAAATGAAAGAACGTGCCTATGGGCTCAATCCAGTTACACAGGACTGTTTGATAGCGACCTTTCACTCTATGTGCGTTCGTATCTTACGTCGTGAATCGGATCATATTGGTTACAATCGTAACTTTACCATTATCGATCCAGGTGAGCAGCGTACACTGATGAAACGCATTCTCAAGCAATTAAATATGGATCCTAAAAAGTGGAATGAACGCTCTATTTTAGGGACTATTTCTAATGCTAAGAATGATCTGATTGACGATGTTGCTTATGCTGCACAAGCAGGAGATTTATATACAAACATTGTCTCTAAATGTTATGAGGCCTATCAAAAGGAACTCCGTCAATCTGAGTCAGTTGACTTTGATGATTTGATTATGTTGACCTTGCGTCTCTTTGATCAAAATCCTGATGTCTTGACTTACTATCAGCAAAAGTTTCAATATATCCATGTCGATGAGTACCAAGATACCAACCATGCCCAGTACCAACTGGTCAAACTGTTGGCTTCTCGCTTTAAAAATATCTGTGTTGTTGGGGATGCGGACCAGTCTATCTACGGATGGCGTGGTGCTGATATGCAGAATATCTTGGATTTTGAAAAGGATTATCCAGATGCCAAGGTTGTCTTGTTAGAGGAGAATTACCGTTCAACCAAAACCATTCTCCAAGCAGCAAATGATGTTATTAAAAACAATAAAAATCGCCGTCCTAAGAATCTCTGGACACAGAACGAAGATGGCGAACAAATTATTTACTACCGAGCTAACGATGAACAGGATGAGGCTGTTTTTGTAGCCAAAACCATTGATGAACTTGGTCGAAGTCAAAACTTCCTACATAAAGACTTTGCAGTCCTTTATCGTACTAATGCCCAGTCACGTACTATTGAGGAAGCTCTGCTCAAGTCCAATATTCCTTATACTATGGTTGGAGGAACAAAATTCTACAGCCGTAAGGAAATTCGTGATATCATTGCTTACCTCAATCTCATTGCCAACCTGAGTGATAATATTAGTTTTGAGCGTATCATCAATGAACCAAAGCGTGGAATTGGCCCAGGTACTGTTGAGAAGATTCGTGATTTTGCTAATTTGCAAGAAATGTCCATGCTGGATGCTTCAGCAAATATCATGTTATCAGGAATCAAGGGTAAGGCAGCCCAGTCTATTTGGGACTTTGCAAATATGATTCTGGATTTGAGGGAGCAACTGGACCAATTAACCATTACAGAGCTGGTTGAGGCGGTTCTTGAAAAAACAGGTTACGTTGATATTCTAAATGCACAAGCAACATTGGAGAGTAAGGCTCGGGTTGAAAATATAGAGGAATTCTTATCTGTTACCAAAAACTTTGATGACAATTCTGAAAGCCAAGAAGAGGAAACAGGACTAGATAAACTCAGTCGTTTCTTGAATGATCTTGCTTTAATTGCAGATACGGACTCTGGTAGTCAGGAGACGTCAGAAGTAACCTTAATGACCTTACACGCGGCTAAAGGACTCGAGTTTCCGGTTGTCTTTATTATCGGTATGGAAGAAAATGTCTTTCCTCTTAGTCGCGCCTCTGAAGATCCTGATGAATTAGAAGAAGAACGTCGTTTGGCCTATGTAGGAATCACGCGCGCTGAGAAAATTCTCTATCTAACCAACGCCAACTCTCGCTTACTTTTCGGGCGAACAAGTTACAATCGTCCGACCCGTTTTATCAACGAGATTAGTTCAGATTTGTTGACTTATCAAGGTTTGGCTCGTCCAGCTAATACAAGTTTTAAAGCATCATACAGTAGTGGTGGTACTACATTTGGGCAAGGAATGAGTCTGGCACAGGCTCTTCAAGAACGAAAACGGAATACTGCGCCTACATCTATCCAATCAAGTGGTTTACCATTTGGACAATTTGCGGCTGGTTCTAAATCAGCTTCCAGTGAAACTAGCTGGTCTATCGGTGATATTGCCCTTCATAAAAAATGGGGTCAAGGGACTGTCCTTGAAGTATCAGGTAGTGGAGCTACCCAGGAACTAAAAATCAACTTCCCAGAAGTCGGTTTGAAAAAACTTTTGGCTAGTGTAGCACCGATTGAGAAGAAGTAAGTTATCTAAATGAATAAGATTCCCTTATCACAAGACTGTGATAATTTACAAGTTTTTAACAAATAGCTTTTTAAACTTCACTATCTTAAAAAATAGTGTATAATTGAGACTGTTTTTGAAAGGAGAAAAAATGACTGAAAAACAAATGAAAACTTTAGGTTGGATTGCAACCTTTATGTCTGTAATGATGTATGTCTCTTATATTCCTCAAATTATGAATAACCTTGCTGGTCAAAAAGGGAATTTTATCCAACCAGCAGTAGCTGCACTTAACTGCAGTCTTTGGGTTTACTACGGTCTCTTTAAAAAAGAACGTGATATTCCTTTGGCAGCAGCCAATGCACCAGGTATCGTTTTTGGACTTATCACTGCTTTGACAGCTTTAATTTAATACATAGAGTGGACTCTTCTTCGTATTTAAGTATGAAGAAGAGTTTTTCTTTATCCGAAATTCCTAAAAAAACATGATATAATACTATTAGAAAGGTTGGTGTTTATGGCTAGAATACTTATCGTTGAAGATAATAATGAGATTCAAGAAATTTTGAGAACTCTTCTTTCTGAGGAGCATGAGGTGATTCAGGCTTTTTCTGGTACTGAAGGAATGATACGATTTGAACAAGGTGGCATTGATCTAATCTTGTTAGATATTATGCTTCCAGGAAAAAATGGCGATCAGGTTTTAAAAGCCATTAGACACGATAGTTCAGTTCCTGTCATCATGCTAACTGCCCTAAGCGATAAAAAGATCATCAGCCAATATCTCTTAGATGGTGCTAATGATTATATTGTAAAGCCTTTTGATTTGGATGAAGTTTTTGCCAGGGTTACGGTACAATTACGTCAAAATAGTGACAAGCAATCAGCTGAGATGGAACATCCTGACAAGTTGATTCAACAGTTAAAAAATATTCAATTTGATTCAGATAGTTTTGAAATCAAAAATAGCCAGGAAACTATTCGCCTAGCTAAGAAAGAATGCTTGATTCTCCAAACCTTGCTGAGACATCCTAAGAAAATTTCACGAAAGAAGAACTCTATGAATTGGTCTGGGAGGATACTTATTTACCAGGCGACAATACTCTCAACACTCATTTAAGTAATCTCCGTAAAAAATTAAGCCAACTGGATCCAGAGCAAGAGTATATTGAAACTATCTGGGGAGTTGGTGTTCGGTTAAAAGGAGATGTGCAATGATCTATATTTTACTTTCTTTGCTACTGCTGGTTATTATCCTATTGACGATAGGGTTGATTCGCTATCATCTAGCACTCGTAAACTTGAGCCAACAAATTGAAGACAAGATTCTGACTGGAAGTATGAAGAGAATCGGAGTGTCAACTTTCTCCAAGGATTTTTTACATCTTTACCAGCAAATCAATCATCTCTTTCAAGAAGTTGAGCAGTCACGCTTGATTATGAAGCGAGAGAAGCAGACTTTAGACATGGCTATTAGCAATATTGCACACGATATTCGAACACCTTTAACGATTGCGTCAGGTTATACTCAGCAATTGCTTAAAACAGAAAATCCTGAGTCTGAGAGTTTGAAAAAAATTTCCCATCATCTCAATCAAGTTTCAAAACGGCTAGAGGCTCTTTTGGACTATCGTCGGTTAATGGAGGGAGCAGTAAAACCTGACTTATCTGAGTTAGAAGTCTCGACTTTTATGACGCAAAAATTGCTGGCCTATTATGATTCATTTCAGACGGCAAAGATTAACCTTGATTTGCAAGTAGAACCTGGTTTGTATTTACTGACAGACTCGGATTTATTAGAGCGTATCTTGCAAAATCTCGTTGGCAATGTTCTAAAACATGGTAAGGATGAAGCGAGATTTTCTTTGAAAGAAGTGGACAATCATATCTGTTTGGAAATTGCTAATCTGGTTAAACAACCCATTCGTAAAATTGAAAATCTCAGTCAACGATTTTACTCTGAAAACCTCTCAGATACAGAAGAATCCTCTGGTTTAGGTCTTTATATTACAGAAGAATTATCCCATCTACTTGGTGCAGAACTACAACTAAGTACTGATGGTGCTTGGTTTACAGTTAGAATTCTCTTTTAAACAAAGAACCTCCTCTTTTTGAATAGAGGAGGTCATTTTTATAAGCTTTTCTTTTTGAAAACAGCAAGTCCACCAATGGTAAAGAATAGAATAATAGTTACTGTAACGATAATGGTGTACAGAACAGCTTGACTATAGGCAGTCATAGCATAGGCAAAATTCAAGGATAAATAGCGCAAAATCTCGATATCTGGAAAGATAAGCATTGGCATTGAAAGTAAGATAGAACTAATTAAATAGCCAATGAAAACAGCCAAATAAGAATGAGTCACATAGAGAATGAAGGAAACAATAGATAGCCAAGCTAGAAGACAGAGGAATTGAAGAGTAATTGTTAGAAGGAGATTGCCAATAAATCCTTCTGGCATCGTACCAAGACCGTTTAGGATAGTCGCTGGTACGAAAGCAATAACTAGGCTAACAAGAATTTGCATTAGAGCGATACTTGCTAATACTACAAACTTAGCTAGGAAGAATTCTGTGCGAGAAACACCCACTGTCAAACTATTTTTATAGAGTTTTCCGATAAGATCAACTCCTAGAACTAAGCAAGCAAGGATAATACAGAGGAAAACTAGGTTTGAACCTTGACTAGATGCGTTAATCAGGGCTTGAATACCATCCCAGCCTTTACTTGGAAGTTCAGTTTCTGGAGGTGTTGTATCAACTGACATTAGATGTCCTGTAGCCCCAATAGTAGCTCCCATTAACATGAGTGCAAAGAGAACAATCTCTGTAATCCAAAAACCTTTGGAACGGAAAAGACGGTAAAAGTCTGCTTGAATTGTGTGTATCATGGTGTTCCTCCTATTTTACTAATTGTGTGAAGTATTCTTCAAGATTTTGACGAGCATAGTAAATCTCATCAACGGCAACATCTGCTAGAGTAAGTTCTTTGAGAATGCGTTTGATATCTTGTTCATGACTAAAAATATGAATCTCATTGTCAGAATTAACAACTTTAAATTCAAGATGCACTTTGTCTTTTAAGATTTGACTAGCTTTTTCTTTGTCACTTGTTTTTAGAACGATATAGTCTTCATTAAGTGTCTCAAATTCGGTCTTACTGATTTCTCGAATGATTTTCCCTTGGTCAAGAATTCCAAAGCGATTGGCAACCAGATAGAGTTCTGACAAAATATGACTAGAGATGAGAATTGTTTTTCCTAATTCTTGATTCAGACGTTGAATCATTTGACGAAATTCTTTGATACCAATTGGGTCAAGTCCATTGATAGGTTCATCAAGGATGAGAAAGTCCGGTTTTGATAGTAGGGCAATAGCAATGCCTAGGCGTTGTTTCATTCCAAGAGAGAAATCTCGAAAAACTTTTCTACCTGTATCTGTTAACCCCACATACTTTAATGTTTCCTGAATGACTTGATCAGCATTTGGGATATGTCGAATAGTACAATAGTACCTTAGATTTTGATAGGCTGTTAAATGATTGTGAGCTACTGGGGATTCAATGACTGAACCTACTCGAGATAGGGCTTTCGTGCACTCCTTATACCCTTGACTAGAAAAGAGAGAAATAGTTCCATGGTCAGCAGATAATAATTGGGTAACGATTTTAATCAGGGTTGTTTTACCAGCACCATTTTTTCCGATAAGTCCATAGATATCTCCTTCTTTAACTGAGAGACTAAGATCTTGTAGAATAGGTTGTTTGCCAAATTGTTTGGACAAGCCATGGATTTCGAGGACTGTTTTCATAGTTTTCTCCTTTAACCTTTAATACTCAATGAAAAACAAAGAGCAAACTAGGAAGCGAGCCGCAGGCTGTACTTGAGTACGGCAAGGCGAAGCTGACGTGGTTTGAATTTGATTTTCGAAGAGTATAAGATGTTTTATTTTTATAACTCTAGTATAAAGCATAGATATCAAAGAATCGTCAAGCATTTCTAAAGAGTTTCTAAAGTTTTTAAATTAAAAGAAAATAAAAGCCCAGTTGGCTAGAAATACTAGTTGACTGGGCTTATTTTCTACAAAATATATTTCTCAATAGCGCGGGCAACGCCGTCTTCTTCATTGCTGGCAGTTACGGCGTCAGCGAGAGATTTGACGTGGTCGCTGGCATTTCCCATGGCGATCCCCAGCCCAGCAAACTCTAACATCTCAATGTCGTTATTGGCATCACCCATAGCCATGATTTCAGAAGGTTGGATATCTAAAATCTCAGCCAAACGAGAAAGAGCAGAAGCCTTGGTTGTACCGAGTGGCATTGCTTCATAGATCACTGGTTGAGAACGAACACCGCTAAATCTCTGACAAAGTTCATCAGCAAATCGTTGTTCAAAGTCATCTGTTTGTTCTTTTGTCCCTAAAAACATTCCCTGGAACATACGATACTTCCCACAAGTAGCTTCTTCCAGTGAGATTTCAGTCAGGTCAGCAAAGACAAGTGTAGCATCATATTGAACAATAGGATTTGGTTTGCCTCCGAGAACGAAATAGTGTTCCTCGTCAAAGAGAGTCAACTGCACCTCACTCTTTTCAGCAAGGTCATTCAGGTATTCAATATCAGATTTGCTAAGTTCTCGCCAGTCAACAAGGCCCCAGTCACTAGTTTGGTGGGTAGAACATCCATTGTTGACGATGACGTATTCATTCTGTAAATCAAGACCTAGTTTTTTATAGTAGGGAAGAACTCCAAAGAGAGGGCGCCCAGTACAGAGAACCAGTTTGACACCTTTTTCGATAGCCTTATGAATGGCATCAATATGAGCTTGAGGGATTTCTTTGGCTTCGTTGAGCAGAGTACCATCCATATCTAGAGCAAGTAGTTTAATCATAGTAGTTCCTTTTCACGTGTTTTGCCTATATTATAGCATATTTTGGGAATCAGAGGCAGAATCTTCTGTTAAATCATGGTATAATATAGAGTAATGAAAAAACAAACGAGGCAGAGATGAAACTACTGTATACCGATATTCGGACTTCTTTGACAGAAATCCTAACCAAGGAGGCTCAAGGACTAGTTGCCCAAGGCAAACGAGTCTTTTATATCGCCCCTAACTCTCTTTCTTTTGAAAAGGAACGTGCCGTGCTGGAGTGCTTGAGTCAGCAGGCTTCTTTTGCTATCACAGTCACGCGCTTCGCTCAAATGGCTCGTTATCTGGTTTTAAATGATATTCCTGAGAGGTCAAGTCTCGATGATATTGGTCTTGGTATGGCTTTCTATAAATGTCTGTCTGAGATAGATGCTAAGGATTTACGTGTTTACGGGGCTATTAAACAAGATCCGCAATTCATCCAGCAACTGATTGAGATTTATCATGAAATTTCAACTGCAAAGATGAGTTTTTTGGACTTGGAAAGTTTGACAGATGCTGATAAACGCTCTGATTTAATCTTGATTTTTGAAAAGATAACAGCATATTTAAATCAAGGTCAAGTTTCACAGGGGAGTCCATTATCCTATCTGATTGATGCTATCGAAGAAAACAAGGTTAGCAGTGATTTTAGTAAAATTGCCCTAGTCATTGATGGTTTTACTCGTTTTTCAGCAGAAGAGGAACACCTAGTGGATTTGCTCCATCGTAAGGGTGTTGAGATTATTATTGGTGTATATGCAACTAAGAAAGCATACACTAGTCCTTTTAGTGAAGGGAATCTCTATCAAGCTAGTGTTGAGTTTCTACGTCATTTAGCCTTTAAATATCAGACCAAGGCCGAAGATGCATGTCAAGAACACGGAAATCTTGATGCTTTTGCCAAGGCCTCAAAATTACTGGAAAGTGCTTATGATTATTCTGAAATTAGCTTAGAAGTGGATGCTAAGGATAGAGAAGACTTACAAATCTGGTCTTGTCTGACACAAAAAGAAGAGCTGGAGCTCGTTGCTCGTAGCATTCGCCAGAAATTGCACCAAGATCCTAAACTAAGCTACAAAAATTTTCGTATCTTACTAGGAGACGTAGAGTCTTATAAACTGTCTTTGCAGACAATTTTTAATCAATATCAGCTCCCTTTCTATCTGGGGAGAAGCGAGTCTATGGCTCATCATCCTTTGACTCAATTTGTAGAATCTGTGGGACGTCTCAAACGGTACTATTTCCGTCAGGAAGATTTGATTAATCTCTTGCGAACTGGCTTATATACCGACCTTACTCAAGAAGAAATCGATAGCTTTGAACAATATATCCGCTATTTAGGTATTGATGGTCTTTCTAACTTTAAACAAGAATTTACAAAAAATCATCATGGAAAATTTGATTTAGAAAAATTAAATGAGCTGCGTGTCCGTGTCCTAAATCCACTAGAAACTTTATTATCCAGTCGTAAGCAAAAGATTGAAAATATCCTTACAAAATGGAATAACTTTTTGAAGGATGCATCTGTGACCAAGCAATTACAATCCTTATCTGAAACGATGGATGCGACAGAGCAAGAAAGACAAGAAGAGGTCTGGAAAGCATTTTGCCACGTAATGGAGCAATTTGCGACCGTATTTGAGGGGACTCAGGTTGCTTTAGATGATTTCTTGGCTCTTCTTCATTCAGGGATGTCCTTATCAAATTATCGTACAATCCCTGCAACGGTAGATACGGTTCTGGTGCAAAGTTATGATTTGATTTCGCCTTTAACTTCTGATTACATCTATGCACTTGGCTTAACCCAGGATCATCTACCTAAAATTTCTCAAAACATGAGTTTATTGAGTGATGAAGAAAGAGAAGTACTGAACCAAAGGACTCAAGAAGGTTCTCAATTATTGATTGCTAGCCATGAAAATCTTAAGAAAAATCGCTATACCATGCTTTCTTTGGCAAACTCTGCTAAGAAGCAATTGGTCTTATCAGCGCCAAGTTTACTCAATGAAAGCGAGAGTAAAGAGTCGGTTTATCTGAAAGAATTGCAGGATTTTGGTTTTACCAAGATTGAAAAGAGAATCGATCGAAAAAACCTATCAAAGGATGATATTGGTTCTTATCACAGTCTTTTATCTAGTCTTGTTGCTTATCACCAGCAAGGTGATACGGAGACAAGTGAGCAAGACTTAACCTTTATTAAGGTTCTAGCTCGTGTCATGGGGAGAAAATTAGAAGATCAAGGTCTTGATAATCCTGTCCTACCGACAAGTCCAAAAAGTAAGACCTTAGCTACTGAAACTTTGGAAGCCTTGTATCCTCAAGATCAAGATTTCTATCTATCAACTTCGGGATTGACAGAGTTTTATCGAAACGAATACAGTTATTTCCTTCGATATGTCTTAGGCTTGCAGGAAGAATTGCGACTGCGACCTGATGCACGAAGTCATGGGAATTTCTTGCATCGTATTTTTGAACGGGCTATGAAACTTCCTATTGATACACCTTTTGACCGACGTTTAGAACAAGCAATCTCTGAAACCAGCCAGGAACGAGAGTTTCAAGCTATTTATCAAGAAAGTTTGGAAGCCCAATTAACCAAGGAAGTTCTTTTAGACGTTGCGCGTGCTACTGGGCATATACTTCGTCACAATTCTGAAATTGAAACCATTCAGGAAGAAGCAGTTTTTGGTGGTAAGGAACAAGCTTTTGTTCAGTTAGAAAACGGCAGAAATGTCTATGTCCGTGGTAAAGTTGACCGTATAGATCGCTTAAAAACCAGTGATGCAATTGGTGTTGTCGATTACAAATCTTCTCTAACTCAGTTTAACTTCCCTCTCTTTTATAACGGCCTTAATTCACAGTTACCGACCTATCTAGCTGCTCTTAGGAAAGAAGGAAATACCGACTTCTTTGGTGCCATGTATTTAGAGATGGCTGAGCCAGTTCAGTCCTTACAATCTGTTAAAACTCTTTCTAAGGCTTTAGCAGAAACGGCTAAGAGTATGAAATATCAAGGGCTATTTCTTGAAAAAGAAATAAAGAATCTTGGTGAACTATATAATAAAAACAAGACCTATCAGTTGTCTGATGAGGAATTCCAGTTATTGCTGGACTATAACGCCCTTATCTATAAGAAAGCTGCAGAGAAGATTTTATCTGGTAGATTTGCTATCAATCCTTACACAGAAGACGGCAGAAGTATTGCCCCTTATGTCCAACAATATCAGTCGATAACTGGTTTTGAAGCTAATTACCATTTAGGTCAGGCTAGATTGTTAGATAAGGTCGCTAAGAGCAATGATAAAGAAACATGGTTTAATAAAATTAGAGAGGAGTTGGAGCGATGAAATTTTTATCCCAAGAAGAGATTGAAAAGTTGCAAATAGAAGAAGCTCATTCTGACAAGAAACCCAAGAAAACTGCTGAGCAAATCCAAGCTATCTACAGTTCTGGTAAAAACATTCTGGTCTCAGCATCAGCTGGCTCAGGAAAAACCTTTGTCATGGCTGAACGAATTCTTGATCAACTAGCGCGTGGAGTAGAAATTCGCCAACTCTTTATCTCAACCTTTACGGTAAAGGCAGCAACCGAGTTAAAAGAACGCTTGGAAAAGAAAATCAGCCAACAAATCCAAGAGACTCAAGATATGGAGCTAAAAAAGCATCTTGGAAGACAATTAGCTGATTTACCAAACGCTGCTATCGGAACTATGGACTCTTTTACTCAGAAGTTTCTAGCTAAACATGGTTATCTGATTGACCTCGCCCCAAATTTCCGCATTCTTGAGAATGAAAGTGAGCAACTCCTCTTAAAAAACGAAGTCTTTCTGCAGGTTTTTGAAAAACACTACCAAGATAAGGAACAAGAACAGTTTAGTCAGTTGGTCAAGAACTTTGCGGGTAAAAGTAAGGATGCACGTGGATTGCGTAAACAGGTCTATATGATTTATGAGTTCTTACAATCCACTAGTAATCCTCAGGCTTGGCTAGAAAATTCTTTTCTAAAAGGCTTTGAAAAGGCTGATTTTACAAATTCTAAAGAGAAGTTGGCTCAAGACATTCAGCAAAGACTCTGGGATTTGGAAAGTTTCTTCCGTTACCATCTAGAGAATGATGCTAAGGAATTTGGGAAAGCAGCCTACTTAGAAGCTGTCCAACAAGTTCTTGATGAAATTGGAGCTTTAACCAACGAATCTACTTTTAATCAATATCAAGAAGTTCTAGAGCGAGTTGTGAGTATTTCTAAAGATAAGGGTGGCCGTTCTCTCACAAATGCTAGTCGCAAGGCTGAACTCCTAGAACTGAAAGAAGCGTACAACCAAGAGAGAAAAGACAAGTTTGAAAAGCTAATTTCACTAAATGACCAAATTACTTTATTGAAATTCCAGGAAAAATATCATCAAGAGTCTTGGGACTTGGCAAAGACTTTTCAAGTTTTCATGAGTGATTTTGTTGATGCCTATCGAAAGCGTAAACGCGAAGAGAATGCCTTTGAATTTGCGGATATTAGTCACTATACCATTGAGATATTGGAAAACTTCCCTCAAGTTCGAAAAGAGTATCAGGAACGTTTCCACGAAGTCATGGTCGATGAGTACCAAGATACCAACCATATCCAGGAAAGAATGTTGGAGCTTCTCTCTAACGGGCATAACCGTTTTATGGTGGGAGATATCAAGCAGTCTATTTATCGTTTTAGACAGGCAGATCCCCAAATCTTCAATGAAAAATTCCATAGTTTTGCTCAGGATAGCAAAGAAGGTCAATTAATACTGCTTAAGGAAAACTTCCGTAGTAGTTCAGAAGTGCTAAATGCTACCAATGACGTCTTTAAGCATCTCATGGATGAGGAAGTTGGAGAGATTTCTTATGACGGCATGCATCAACTTGTTTTCGGAAATACTGATTTACACCCAGATCCAGAAAACAATGCAGAAGTCCTCTTGTATGATAATGATGTTGATGGTGATTCTAAGGAAGAGGAAGAGTTTTCGACCAACAAACTAACTGGTGAAATGCGAATGGTCATTAAGGAGATATTGCATCTTCATAATGATAAAGGGGTTCCTTTTAATGACATTGCTCTCTTGACTGCCAGCAGAAGTCGGAATGACCAGGTTTTACTTGCTTTGTCGGAATATGGGATCCCAGCTAAAACGGATGGCGCTCTAAACAATTATTTGCAATCTTTAGAAGTACAGGTTATGTTGGATACTCTTCGTGTCATCCATAATCCTCTGCAAGACTTCGCTTTAGTAGCTCTCATGAAGTCTCCTATGTTTAGCTTTGATGAAGATGAATTGGCTCGTCTAGCTCTTCAAAATTCCGAGGATAAGGTTCAAGAAAACTTTTATGAGAAACTAGTCAATGCTCAAGCAAAAACTAGTATCCAAAAGGATTTAATTAAGCCTGAACTCCATAAAAAGCTTAACCTTTTCTTGGAAACTGTTAATTCTTGGCGTTTGTTCTCAAAAACTCATTCGCTTTATGACCTTATTTGGAAAATCTATAGCGAACGTTTCTATTATGATTATGTTGGTGCTTTACCAAATGGTCAAGCTAGACAGGCCAACCTCTATGCCCTAGCACTACGAGCTGACCAGTTTGAAAAGAGTAATTTTAAAGGCTTATCACGTTTCATAACTATGATTGATCAAGTCTTGGAAGCCAAGCACGACCTTGCCAGTGTCACTGTAGCTCCACCTAAGGATGCTGTGGAGCTTATGAGTATTCATAAGAGTAAGGGGCTTGAGTTCCCATATGTCTTTATTCTCAATATTGATCAGCAATTTAATAAGCAAGATTCCATGTCTGAAGTTATCCTTAGTCGTAAAAATGGCCTTGGTCTCAAGTATGTTGCTAGAGTAGCTACAAATGCAAAAGAGGAATATCTTCCATCTACGATTAAGTTATCCATTCCAAGCTTGACTTATAGTCAAAATGAGGAGGAGCTCCAATTAGCAAGCTATTCTGAGTTGATGCGTTTACTGTATGTAGCCATGACTCGTGCTGAGAAAAAACTTTATCTAGTCGGAAAGGGATCTAGGGAAAAGTTAGAGTCTAAAGAATACCCGACAAATGGGCAAGGTCTCCTAACTCGTCAAACCAGGTTAGATGCTCAAAATTTCCAGGACTGGATTTGGGCCATCTATCAAGCTTTTTCTAAAGAGAACTTACACTTTAGTGTTCGTTTCGAGGGTGAAGAACAACTGACAGAAGAAGCTATCGGTAAATTGGAAACTAAAAGCCAGCTCCAAGATCTTTCCCAGGCAAGCAACCGTCAGTCTGATGCCATTAAGGAAGCTTTACAAATGCTGAAAGAAGTGGAAGTGTATAATGAAATCCACCGTGCAGCGATTAATCTTCCGAGTGTTCAAACTCCAAGTCAGATTAAGAAGTTTTATGAACCAGTCATGGATATGGAAGGTGTAGTAGTAGCTGGTCAATCTAAACCAAAAGAAACTATGATTCAGTTTGAACTTCCAGACTTCTCCAAGACAGAAAAAGTCACTGGAGCTGAAATTGGTAGTGCTACTCATGAATTGATGCAACGAATCAATCTCTCTAAGAAACCTACTTTGGAAACCTTGACAGAAGCCTTGGAGCAAGTTCAGGCAACTTCAGCTGTTAAAGATAAAGTTAATCTCGAAAAAATCTTGTCCTTCTTTGATACAGCTCTTGGTCAAGAGATTCTAAAAAATCAAGATAAACTTTATCGAGAACAACCCTTCTCTATGTTAAAACGGGATGATAAGAGTCAGGAAGACTTTGTTGTTCGTGGGATTTTAGATGGTTATCTCCTCTATGAGGATAAAATTGTTCTCTTTGACTACAAGACAGATCATTATGAATTTCCAAGTCAACTGATTGAACGTTATAGAGGTCAATTATCTCTATATGCAGAAGCCTTGTCTCGTTCTTACCAAATAAATCAAGTTAAAAAATATTTAATCTTACTTGGAAAAGATATGGTTGAGGTGGTCGAAGTGAACTAATCTTGTATAAACTATTGCCTTAATGGCAGTAGTTTTTATTTATGTTCAGTTATGGTATACTAGTTTCAGAAAAGGATGTAAAAGAATCTATGTCAAAAGAAATCGATATCGAATACTATCACCAATTAGCTTTACAAAAGCAAAAAGAACATCGTAAATTTCTTGGAAATCTGAAAAAGAAAGCTCCAAAAAACCTAGATAAGATTGCCCTTGAAATTCACCAGGAAGTTTTTGAAGAAATTGATTGTACAGCCTGTGCCAACTGCTGCAAGAGCCTTGGACCAGATTTTAAAGAAGCAGATATCACACGCATTGCCAAGTATTTTAAAATGAAATTACCAGCCTTCGAAGATGAATTTCTACAGGTAGATGAAGACGGTGATAAGATCTTTAAGTCAATGCCATGTCCATTTCTCGGTGGCGATAATCTCTGTTCCATCTATGATGTCCGTCCCAAGGCTTGTAGAGAATTTCCACATACCGACCGTAAAAAGATTTATCAAATTAATAATCTGACTATCAAAAACACTTTAACCTGTCCTGCGGCCTATCTCTTTGTTGAGAAATTAAGAGATAAAATAGAATAAATAGTTTATTTTATAATAAATTCCATCCTCAAATTCATTTGCTATTTGAGGATTTTTTTGTATATTTATTAATATTTATTATCTTTGCTTTTTAAAGAAAATGAGTTCTAGTCTTAAAGTTTCTTTAACTTTTTCTTAAAGAAAACTGATATAAGGTATCTTTAAGCGATGTTATGTATAGTTATACCATCACTAAGAAAGGAGTGCCGGTATGAACTATATAGTAATTCCAGCTTATCAACCTGATAATAAACTTATCAAACTCATCGAAAAAATCCACGAAAAGAGTGATTTTCGTATTCTAGTTATCGACGACGGTAGTTCATCAAAGTGTCAAAATATCTTTGATAAAGCAGAACAATATGCTACGGTACTCCGTCACCAAGTGAACCAAGGTAAAGGCCAAGCGCTTAAAACGGCCTTTACTTATATCCAACAACAAAATAGCTATGGAACGGTTGTAACGGCAGATGCAGATGGACAACATAAGATTTGGGATATTTTCCGTACGGCTAACAAAGCTTCTGAAAATCCTAATAAGTTAATCTTGGGTGTGCGGGCCTTCACTGGTAAAGTACCCCTTCGTAGCCGTTTCGGAAATAGCTTAACAAAAGCACTCTTTAAAATACAAACAGGAGTAGGTGTAACAGATACACAAACTGGACTTCGTGCTTTTACAACAAATCTCATTCCTTTTATGTTGAAAATAGAGGGAAATCGTTACGAATACGAAATGAATATGTTACTTGAGGCTACTAAAGAATATCAAATTTTAGAAGTTCCCATTGAAACTGTCTATATCAATGATAATGAGGATTCACACTTCCGACCAATAAAAGATGGGCTCATGATTTATAAAAAATATCTTTAAATTTGCCTTATCATCTCTCAGTAGCTTTGTTGTAGACTATATCGTTTACGCTATTACAATCTTGTTTTTACCAACAGCGCCAACAAGTTTTCGAATTTTCCTAGCTAACGGACTAGCTCGTGTGACAAGCTCCATTTTTAACTACTCTACAAATAAAAAACTAGTCTTTAAAAACGACGATAGCCTTGTGAAAACAGGGATGGGGTACTTTGGTCTAGCAGTTGGACTCTTTGTTTTAGATACTCTGCTTATTCGTCTATTCTTTACTGTATTTGGTATCAACCTTCTGATTGCCAAAGTTATCGTCGGCGTCCTTCTCTTCGCTGTCTCTTGGACAGTGCAAAAGAAATTGATTTTTAAGGAAAGGACATCAACTGTATTATGAAATTTTTAAAGAAACCATATGCTTATGCCTCGGTTCTTGGTTTACTCTTGACAGGATCCTTTAGTTACTCAATGTTGAAAACTTTTGTACTCGCTGAGACTATTTCGACAGTAGCAACAACTAATACAAGTTCCGATACAGCTCAAGCTAGCCAAGCAGCTAAGACAGCAACAGTAACTAACTCAAGTTATAAGGACGAGAATATCTCTATCAATTTGACTGAAACGACGGTTAATCATACCCAAGTGTATGTTGCAGATGTTACAGTAAGTTCATCAGAATATCTAAAAACAGCATTTGCTCAAAACTCATTTGGAACAAACGTAACAGCTAAAACATCTGTCACTGCTGCAGATAATGATGCAATTTTAGCAGTCAATGGTGACTATTACGGTGCCAATTCTTCAGGTTATGTTATCCGTAATGGCGTTGTCTATCGTGATACTGTCCGTGAAAATTCTAATAATGGTGATTTAGCCATTTATAAAGATGGTTCTTTCAAGATTATTTACGAGGATCAGATTTCAGCTGACCAACTAGTCAAAGACGGAGTTGTTAATCTCTTAGCTTTTGGTCCTGCCTTGGTTGAAAATGGTGAAGTAGTAGTAGGAAAAAACCAAGAAGTTGGACAAGCTATGGCTTCGAATCCACGTACAGCTATTGGTATTATCGACGAAAACCACTACATTATTGTAGTTTCTGACGGACGTACTTCTGAAAGTGAAGGTCTCTCTTTGTACCAACTAGCTGAGGTTATGAAATCCTATGGTGCAAAAACTGCCTACAACCTTGATGGTGGTGGATCCTCTACACTTTACTTCAACGGTCAGGTTATCAATAAACCAACGACTGGAGGAAACAAAATTTCAGAAAGGGCGGTGAGTGATATTGTCTACATCGGTTATTAATCTTGGTAAAAAACGTTTTAAGAAAACAGTCATCTCTTATACACTAATTACGATTTTCTTCTTTGCTTTTTCTAGAATTTATGAAGCATTTAGTTTTGGAGAGACATCAGTTTACATGCATTACTTGTTCACCGTACCTCTGGTCGGTGGGATAATACTAGCAATCTTGCTCAAAGTCCTTCCATATTTTTCCAGAATTAGCCTTAATTTATGGAATTCGGCAGTAGCTATTATTACAACAGGGACACTATTCCGAGGTATTGTCAATCTTTCTGGTCGTTCAACCACACTTGATGCACCATACTGGTATGTCGGTATCAGTTTTGCAATCTTAGCCATTCTATCTATTATTATACATCCACTTCTAACTAATAAAACTAGCAGAGTAATAGAGAGTTAATTATTGATAATACAAAAAAAGTAGTCGAACAATATCAGAACGACTACTTTTTGTTGACTTTTATTTCTAAATTGTTTTAACAATATTACAACTTTCTTTCTTCTTAAAGACCTTACTTTTATAATTAAAATTATATTGTATAATAAAGTGGATAAATGTTGTCTTTAAAACGATAAGTAAGAAGTAAAAAATTTAGGGAATATAAAATTGAAAGGTTAAAAATGAAAAAGATATTACTAGCAAGTACTGTTGTTCTTTCCATTGCAGGTATTTCAAAAACAACAGTATTGGCTGAAGAAAACCAAGCTACAAATAAAATAGAAAGTTCTGACAAAACTGTAGCAAATAGAACTAGTAAGGATAATAAAGAGATAAAGCAAGCTCAAGGTCAAGAGCAGAACGATAAACAGAATCAGAACGAAACACAAAACAAGGCAGAAAAGGATTCTTCTCAAACCACACAGAAACAAGAAACAGCCCTTACCAAGGATAACTCTTCAACAGAAGAAATTACTGAAGAGGTCAACAAAGAAGGTTGGCAAAAAGAGAATGGCCAATGGCGTTATTATGAAAATAAAAAGGCTGTCAAAAATTGGAAGAAGATTGCTGGAGTTTGGTATTATTTTAACCAGGATGGTACCATGCTTAGCAATACTGTCTTTAACGACTATCTTTTCAATAAGAGTGGAGCCCTAGCGGAATCATCATGGGTAAAACTTGAAAATAAATGGTATTATGCGACTGAAGAAGGAAAAGTAACTCGAAATAAATGGGCTAGTATTTCTGGAGATTGGTATCGTTTTGATCAAGACGGTATCATGCTTAGTAATGTCATTTACGAAGACTATTTGTTCAATAGTAGTGGAGCTTTAGTAATTAACACTTGGACTAAAATTGGTGATAAATGGTACTATGGTAATCAAGATGGGAAAATTCTTCGTAATAAGTGGGAAAAAATTAAGAACATCTGGTATTATTTTGACCAAAATGGTGCCATGCTCAGTGATACGATTTACAAAGAGTATCTCTTCACCAAGAGTGGAGCCTTAGCTGAATCATCATGGGTTAAAATTTCTAACAAGTGGTATTACGCTGACGCCTCTGGTAAGATAACTAGAAATAAATGGGAAAAAATTAAAGACCGTTGGTATTACTTTGATGCGGAAGGTGTAATGGAAAGTAGCACCTGGAAAAAGAAATACTATTTAAAAGATAGTGGTGCCATGGCTCAAAGTGAATGGTTTTTTGACAAACAGTACAATAGCTGGTTCTACTTAAAACCAGATGGGACTTATGCTGAAAATCAATGGCAAGGGTCCTACTATCTTAAATCAGGTGGCTATATGGCCAAAAATGAGTGGATTTTTGATAACTCATACAATGCTTGGTATTATCTGAAAGAAGATGGACTATATGCTACTGGAACTCTTAAAATCAAAGGTAAAGATTATAGTTTCGAGAATAATGGAAAATGGATCTCTAATCCATCTACGTCAACTTACTATAAGGTAAAACCAATAACAGCCTATGTTTATAGTGCTTCTGGAGCAAGACTTAGCTATATTTCGCAAGGTTCTATCGTTGCTGTTTCTGCCTCAGGAGCTCAAGGAGAAAGACTACCCGTTCAGATTTCTGGACTTTCAGGCTTTATGAATAAGAGTGACCTTGTAGCTGTAAATGCTAGCGATGAGTTTATTCCTCATTATACGAGTGACGGTCGTTACGTTTATCACGAGTTATCACCATATACAAGCGTTCGTGTAGCACCTCATAGTTCATCTATGGCTATTGGTAAAAAATACTATTCAGCGGATGGTGTTAACTTTGATACCTTTAAAGTCGAGAATCCATTCCTCTATAGAGACTTAAGAAAGCCAACCAATTATACAGCAGCTGAACTAGATAAAGCTTATTCTCTTATGAATATTAACGGAAGTCGTCTCGCAGGTAAAGGAGAGGTCTTCAAAGAAGCAGAGAAACGTTATCAGGTCAATGCACTCTATCTCATGGCTCACAGCGCTCTAGAAAGTGCATGGGGACGTAGTCAGATTGCTAAGGATAAGAATAACTTCTTTGGTATTGCTGCCTATGATACAACTCCATATGATTCAGCAAAGAGTTTTGACAATGTCGACAAAGGAATCTTGGGGGCAGCTAAATGGATCCGAGAGAATTATATTGATGAAGGTAGAACTCATCTTGGTAATAAATCATCTGGAATGAACACTCTTTACGCTTCTGATCCATATTGGGGTGAAAAGATTGCAAGTATCATGATGACTATCAATAGTAAACTTGGTGAAAAGGACTAAAATATTTTAAAATCGATGACTATAAAATGGTTATCGATTTTTGTTTGTCTTAATGATCATGAAACAAAAAGAGGATTTACCTTTTAGTAAACCCTTTTTCTGTTTATGAACTTAAATCATCTAAAATTAGTCCACTTTAATTTTGTTCATTAAAATTAGTTATTTTTAGATTTAAGTGAATTTCTAACAACTAGAATTGATGAAACAAGGATGATAGTACCAAGAATTGTTACAAATGTTCCTTTTCTTTCACCAGTTTCTGGAAGCCCTGGTTTATCCTTAGTTGTAGTTACTGTAGTTTTAGGCTCTTCAGTAGTTGTAGTTGAAGTAGTCTTAGGCTCTTCAGTTGTAGTTGTTGTGCTTGAAGTAGTCTTAGACTCTTCAGTTGTAGTTGTTGTGCTTGAAGTAGTCTTAGACTCTTCAGTTGTAGTTGTTGTGCTTGAAGTAGTCTTAGGTTCTTCAGTTGTGGTTGTTGAAGTAGTCTTAGGCTCTTCAGTTGTGGTTGTTGAAGTAGTCTTAGGTTCTTCAGTGGTTGTAGTTGAAGTAGTCTTAGGCTCTTCAGTTGTAGTTGTTGTGCTTGAAGTAGTCTTAGGCTCTTCAGTTGTGGTTGTTGTAGTTGAAGTAGTCTTAGGTTCTTCAGTTGTAGTACTTGAAGTAGTCTTAGGTTCTTCAGTTGTGGTTGTTGAAGTAGTTGTAGGCTCTTCAGTTGTTGTAGTTGAAGTAGTTGTAGACTCTTCAGTCGTAGTTGTTGAAGTAGTCTTAGGTTCTTCAGTTGTGGTTGTTGAAGTAGTTGTAGGTTCTTCAGTTGTTGTAGTTGAAGTAGTCTTAGGTTCTTCAGTTGTGGTTGTTGAAGTAGTTGTAGGTTCTTCAGTTGTTGTAGTTGAAGTAGTTGTAGACTCTTCAGTTGTTGTAGTTGAAGTAGTTGTAGACTCTTCAGTCGTAGTTGTTGAAGTAGTTGTAGGCTCTTCAGTTGTTGTAGTTGAAGTAGTTGTAGGCTCTTCAGTTGTTGTAGTTGAAGTAGTTGTAGACTCTTCAGTCGTAGTTGTTGAAGTAGTTGTAGACTCTTCAGTCGTAGTTGTTGAAGTAGTTGTTACTGTTTCTTCAGTCGTTGTAGTAGTTGTAGTTGTAGTTTGATCGCCATCCACACCACCGTTTGCATTGATGTTTGCCACAGATGCGTTTACCTCTTTGGCCACAACCGCAGTTTCACCTTTGACTTGGTACCAAACTTTTGTGTTGTTTTTGAAGTCTTTTTGGTTTTCATTTTCTACTTTTGTGCGATAGAAAATAAGAACTCCAGTCTTGTTGATCAAGTCTTTAGGAATCGTTACAGTGATTTTTCCAGAAGCATCCACTGTAAATGTTGATCCAGGGAAAGCGGCTTTGAAGTCTTTAATCGCTGTATCGCCACCATAGTAGCCAGGTTTGTTTCCTGTTGTTGTAATGCTAAAGCTGTCTGTCACCAATTTGTGTCCGCCTTGCACTTCGTCTTCGACACGAACGTCGCCATCCACTTCTAAGTTCATCGCGTTAATCGTTAATGTCCAAAGAATGTGTTCAGGGTCGTCAGCGTGCATATCCCCAGCTTTTAAGTAGAATGGAGCGCTGTTTACGCCAGTCGCCATTTTCTTAACGCTTAAATCAACTGTCTTATCTCCACTGATGATAGTAAATTTACCAACATGTTCTTTATCAGTTGCTGTATTATTATGAACTTCAATCTCAAATTCACCCCAACCACGGATGTTTTGAAGGTTTTTGATAGCTTCGTTAAAAGTAACGGTAGCAGAGCCATCAGTAATGACCATGTCACCAACGTAAGTTCCTTCAATGCTTAGAGGAATAGTCTTTTTAAAACCTACCCCAAAGACTGTACCAGAACTAGTCCAATTAACTTTTAATGTATCACCTGGTTGGATTTTTTGTGCGTGCTCGTCAAATGTAAACTTAACAGTTGTTTGTCCACCATCTGTGATTTCATTTGATGAAACAGTCAGTGAGCTAATATTATTACTGACATCTCCAGCTTTTACCACATCAGACTGAGAAAATACTATGAATAATAAGGGTAAAAATACAAGAAAGAAGACTTTTGTAAGTCTACTTAGATTATTTTTTTTCATTTCCTTCTCCTATTTGTCTCCAAATTTTTACACTTATTTGTATGTTAAAACTAAAACTTACAAATACATGCATAATTATATAGGTTATTTTTTTCAAGACAACACTACTAAAAATGCACCTCCTACTAGTCAATTATCAAAAAAATATCCTATAAAGTGAATTATATCACAAATAAATAAGACTTCAAGTATTTAACTGTTTTAAGTATAAAATTATATTAAATTCGCTGAAAAAATTTAAATATTTACTTTGAACAATGCTTGTAAGCAATGATTCATTCGTCGAGGAAATGAAAAAGGACTATTTTTGAAATAGTCCTTTAGATAGTTAATCAATCTTTAACCTTATTCTTTTTCATTTTTACGTAAGAATGCAATAGCACCTATTGATGAAATGAGAGTTATAAATCCAATGATAGTAACCAATGTTCCTTTTCCTTCACCGGTATTTGGAAGTCCTGGTTTGTCATTTGTTGTTGTGACTGTAGATTTTGGTTCTTCAGTTGTAGTTGTTGTAGTTGAAGTAGTCTTAGGTTCTTCAGTTGTAGTTGTAGTACTTGAAGTGGTCTTAGGCTCTTCAGTTGTAGTTGTAGTACTTGAAGTGGTCTTAGGTTCTTCAGTTGTGGTTGTTGAAGTAGTTGTAGGCTCTTCAGTCGTAGTTGTTGTAGTTGAAGTAGTCTTAGGTTCTTCAGTTGTAGTTGTTGTGCTTGAAGTAGTCTTAGGTTCTTCAGTTGTAGTTGTTGTAGTTGAAGTAGTCGTAGGCTCTTCTGTTGTTGTAGTTGTAGAAGTAGTCGTAGTTGGCTCTTCAGTTGTAGTTGTTGTAGAAGTAGTCGTAGTTGGCTCTTCTGTTGTTGTAGTTGTAGAAGTAGTCGTAGTAGGCTCTTCTGTTGTTGTAGTTGTAGAAGTAGTCGTAGTAGGCTCTTCAGTTGTAGTTGTTGTAGAAGTAGTCGTAGTAGGCTCTTCAGTTGTAGTTGTAGAAGTAGTCGTAGTAGGCTCTTCTGTTGTAGTTGTTGTAGAAGTAGTCGTAGTAGGCTCTTCTGTTGTTGTAGTTGTAGAAGTAGTCGTAGTAGGCTCTTCTGTTGTTGTAGTTGTAGAAGTAGTCGTAGTTGGCCCTTCTGTCGTTGTTGTCGTTGAAGTAGTCGTTGGCTCTTCTGTTGTTGTAGTTGTAGAAGTAGTTGTAGTAGGCTCTTCTGTTGTTGTAGTTGTAGAAGTAGTCGTTGTAGTAGTTGAAGTAGTTGTAGGCTCTTCAGTTGTAGTTGTAGTCGTTGTGGTTGTTTCTTCTTTTGGATTTACGATTGTTTTAGTCGCTGAACGCTCAGCTCCAAAATCGTCAACGTTAACTTCTGTATCTGCAACTTTGATAACATAACCTGATGGTGCTTCAACTTCAGTGATGGTATATTTGTCTTTTAACAGTTTGTTAACAGCAATATTACCATTATCATCTGATACAAACTCACCAATAACTTGGTTATTAGCTTGACGAACTACTTTAAACTTAGCACCCTTAAGTGGTTGATTCGCCTCATCTACTTTATGGATATTGATTGAGTAAACATAACCAAGACCAGCACCACCAGCAATTTGAACTGCAGCAGCATTAGTTATGCTGTTACTTTCAATACCAACACCTTTAAGAGTTGCATCATTTTTCAAGACCTCACCATCGACAGGGTCGTAATTTAAACGTACTTTATAATTAATACGATACTGATCTTGATCTGTAATGTCCCCTAATTCGATAACGAAGGATTGGCCGTCTTCACTAACTGTAATCTTGTGTTGGTCTGTCACATCAACGCTGTTTGAGAATACCCATTCACCAGTTTCGAAAGAGAATTTACCTTTCATAACCTTAATGCTATCTTTTACATAAGAAGCATTTGTAAATTGCAAGTGGTCCTCAATCGTTACACCTTTGATGTTTTGTTTTGTACGATTGACTGAAATAGTATATTGGACCTCTCTTGGGTCATTAGAGTTAACCCAACTAGTCTTTGTTAAAACTTTTGGATCTCCATCTCCGATACCTTTAAATGTAATCTTCCCAGCAGGTCTTGTTTCTTTGTTTATCGTAATCTCAATTGGAATTTCTCCTTGTTGAGGGTGTTTTTTGAAATCGACACGAGCATAAAAGAAGAAAGAGCCATTTGTATCGTCGTGTTTTTCAACATAATCCGTATAAGTTAAAGAAATGGACTTGTTATCCGCATTTACTTTAGCGTAAGCGATAATCTCATTTGTATTGATATCTTTAATTTCGAATGATTGTGAAGTAACCACCAAAGCGTCTGGTACAGTCATAACAGTAGTATCCCCTGCTTTGACATTTTTTCCAGTTAAATCAAAATTTGCATTGATACGGAATGTAGCCCATTGACCTAAATCCCAAGTTAGATCTCCACCTTCATTATTTACAACTTTGACATCTGTAATAGCATCTACAAATTTTCCAGTTACTGAAACCTCAGGAGTTTCAGCAAAGATACTACTATAACCTAATGAAAGTAAAGAAGTTAGTAAGCACACCAAAAATGCAACTATTCTTATTTTTTTCTTATTCATGTTTCTCCCTTTCTATTGAAGATAGAATAAACTAAACGGTTGATAAATATAGAATGATAAATCTAGTAGATAAACAACTAAAAAATATATTTTTAGATAAGAAACTTTTCGCCTCCTTCTATTCTGTTAATAAAAAGCACCTTTTACGTTAATTATATCACATGTTGATATGCTTAGCAAGTTTATATGTGTTTGATTGCTTAAATATCATCAATTAACTAAAAAGGACTCAGTCCTGTGCAATACAGAACTAAATCCTTTGTGTGAATTATTTGTCTAACTTTTTGGGGTCAGTAATAAGAGTTAATCTTTTCTATTTTTACGAATATAGACTACTACTAAAATAGTACTAACAAGAAGTAGAACACCAATAACTTTAGTTAATGTACCAGTATGTTCACCAGTAGATGGCAGTGTATCTTTCTTATTATTGTGTTCAGAAACGCTGTAATTTTCACCCGCTACAGAAACTTTATCAGTAGTCACAGGAGCTTCATGAGTAGTTACAGGAGCTTCATGAGTAGTTACAGGAGCTTCATCAGTAGTTACAGGAGCTTCATCAGTAGTTACAGGAGCTTCATCAGTAGTTACAGGAGCTTCATCAGTAGTTACAGGAGCTTCATGAGTAGTTACAGGAGCTTCATCAGTAGTCACTGGAGCTTCATGAGTAGTTACAGGAGCTTCATCAGTAGTCACAGGAGCTTCATGAGTAGTTACAGGAGCTTCATGAGTAGTTACAGGAGCTTCATGAGTAGTTACAGGAGCTTCATGAGTAGTTACAGGAGCTTCATGAGTAGTTACAGGAGCTTCATCAGTAGTCACAGGAACTTCATCAGTAGTCACAGGAACTTCATCAGTAGTCACAGGAGCTTCATGAGTAGTTACAGGAGCTTCATGAGTAGTTACAGGAGCTTTATCAGTAGTTACAGGAACTTCTGTTGTAGTCGTAGTTGGCTCTTCTGTTGTAGTAGTTGTAGAAGTAGTCGTTGGCTCTTCTGTTGTAGTAGTTGTAGAAGTAGTCGTTGTAGTTGGCTCTTCTGTTGTAGTTGTAGAAGTAGTCGTTGTAGTTAGCTCTTCTGTTGTTGTTGTAGAAGTAGTCGTTGTAGTTGGCTCTTCTGTTGTAGTTGTAGAAGTAGTCGTTGTTGTTGGCTCTTCTGTTGTAGTTGTAGAAGTAGTCGTTGTAGTTGGCTCTTCTGTTGTAGTTGTAGAAGTAGTCGTTGTTGTTGGCTCTTCTGTTGTAGTTGTAGAAGTAGTCGTAGTTGGCTCTTCTGTTGTAGTTGTAGAAGTAGTCGTTGTTGTAGTTGGCTCTTCTGTTGTAGTTGTAGAAGTAGTCGTTGTTGTAGTTGGCTCTTCTGTTGTAGTTGTAGAAGTAGTCGTTGTTGGCTCTTCTGTTGTAGTTGTAGAAGTAGTCGTAGTTGGCTCTTCTGTTGTAGTTGTAGAAGTAGTCGTTGTTGGCTCTTCTGTTGTAGTTGTAGAAGTAGTCGTAGTTGGCTCTTCTGTTGTAGTTGTAGAAGTAGTCGTAGTTGACTCTTCTGTTGTTGTTTCTTCAGGCTGCCAAACGCGTACATAATCTACAAGCATATCAGAACGCGAACCGTCTCGATAACTATCAATATGTTTAGTAGCATCGGTGAAGTCACGTGGACTATTTTTTCCATCTTTAAGAAATGATCCTCCAACAATATGAGTAAATCGAAGAGCCATTGTGTTATCTGGGTCTACAAAAGGAGTTTTCACATTCAGTTTATTATAATCAACTGTGTGAACTGGTTTACCGTCATAAAAAAAAGTCATTTTATTACTTTGTTTTAGGACGCCATATGTATGAAAATCAGTTTGTGTGTCACCATTATTAGGGATACGCTTTGCGTTCTGTTGACTATAATCAGCACCAACTTTAAACGGTGAATGAACATTAGCTTGTAAGTAATTCGGATCATATCCTTTAGATTCTAGGATATCAATTTCACCACTAGCAGGCCAATCTGGATACTTTGTACCAAACATCCAGAATGCTGACCAGGAAGACTCACTCATAGGCAATTTGACACGAGCTTCAGCATAATAATCACCCTTAAACGCTACCTTAACATTGCCATTAGAATCCACGGTTTGGATTGCGCCAGATGTGAATGGAGCAGGATATTCTTCTATAACCTTACCATCTTTATCTTTTCTCGTGTTTGTTCGAGGAACTGTTTCCATTTGTTTGGTTTCTGGATTCCATTTTTCGCGTGTTGGTGAGTAACGAGCTGTAAGATGCAAGACACCATCAGACACTGAAACATTTTCTGGTTTATCAGTAAAATGCATTTGAGTTTTTGCTCTAGTATCGAAAGCCGAATACAGATAACCCCATTTTGTTTGGTTTAACTCATTTCCGTTAAACTCATCATTCCAGAGCACGTTGTAATTACTAGGTACTCCTTCAGGCAATGTATACTTAGGTGCTTCACTACCTGTACCAGACTCAGCGTAGGCTGTGTTGATTGAAGTAAAAAAGTTACTACTTAAAATAGTACTGGCACCTAATATGATTAGTCCTGTCCTAAATTTTTTGTACTTACTAGGAATATTTTTCATAATTATCCTCCTAATTCCAAATTTTTAAATGATAAATTCAACTTGGTTCTAACACTCCAATCAACATTGTTCGTGCAACTGTTGAAGGTTTGAAACAATTGAAACGCGCTGAAGAAGTTGCTGCCCTTCGTGGTATTTCAGTTTCTGATTTGGCATAAGAAAGGGGA
>NZ_JASHEE010000002.1:0-385852 GCF_047463275.1 Streptococcus infantis
CTTCTGTTGTAGTTACAGGAGCCTCTGTTGTAGTTACAGGAGCTTCTGTTGTAGTTACAGGAGCTTCTGTTGTAGTTACAGGAGCTTCTGTTGTAGTTACAGGAGCTTCTGTTGTAGTTACAGGAGCTTCTGTTGTAGTTACAGGAACTTCTGTTGTAGTCGTTGTTGGCTCTTCTGTTGTAGTTGTAGAAGTAGTAGTTGTTGGCTCTTCTGTTGTTGTAGTAGTTGTAGAAGTAGTCGTTGGCTCTTCTGTTGTTGTAGTAGTTGTAGAAGTAGTTGTTGGCTCTTCTGTTGTAGTAGTTGTAGAAGTAGTCGTTGTTGGCTCTTCTGTTGTAGTAGTTGTAGAAGTAGTCGTTGGCTCTTCTGTTGTAGTAGTTGTAGAAGTAGTCGTTGGCTCTTCTGTTGTTGTAGTAGTTGTAGAAGTAGTTGTTGGCTCTTCTGTTGTAGTAGTTGTAGAAGTAGTCGTTGGCTCTTCTGTTGTAGTAGTTGTAGAAGTAGTCGTTGGCTCTTCTGTTGTTGTAGTAGTTGTAGAAGTAGTCGTAGTAGGCTCTTCTGTTGTAGTAGTTGTAGAAGTAGTCGTTGGCTCTTCTGTTGTTGTAGTAGTTGTAGTTGTTACTTCTGGGCCTTCTTGCCAGACACGAACATAGTCAACTAGCATATCTGAGCGAGAACCATCACGGTAACTCTCGATATGCTTAGTTGCATCAGTGTAATCATTCCCCTTATCATCTTTTAGGAATGAACCTCCGACCATATGGCTTAAACGTAAAGCCAAAGCATTGTCTGGATCAAGAAATGGATTTGGGTCTTTGATGTCTTTTAGTGGAACAGTTTTATTAACCTTTCCATCATAGTAGAAGGTAATGCTATCCTTAGTCTTTAAGACTCCGTATGTGTGAAAGTCGGTCTGCGTGTCACCATTATTAGAAAGCTGACGTTGTGTTTGTTTGCTATGGGTAAGATCCTTTTCTGATCTAGGTGTATGAGTATTGGCTTGTAGAAAGCTTGGATCATATCCTTTTGATTCAAAAACATCAATTTCACCATTTTGTGGCCATTGCTTGCCATTAGTACCAGTTAACCAGAAAGAGGACCATGATGATTCACTCATTGGTAACTTGATACGAGCTTCAGCATAGAAATCACCTTTAAAAGATGCTTTTACTTTACCTTTGTCGGTGAATGTATTAAGTGCACCGGATGTAAATGGTGCGGGATAAGTAATGGTATTTCCATTCTTGTCTTTTTTAGTATTTGTACGCGGAACTGTTTCCATTTGTTTAGTAGCTGAGTTCCAACGTTCCCGTGTCGGTGAGTAGCGCGCTGTTAAATGCAAAACTCCATCAGAAACTGAAACGTTTTCCGGGTTATCAGTATTGTGCATTTGAGTATCTGCAGCAGTGTCAAAACCTGAATAGGCAAAGGCCCATTTTGTTTGATCAACCTTATTCCCGTTAAATTCATCTCTCCAAACAATATTAAAGTTACTAGGTACCCCTTCTGGTGGCATTAATTCACTAGCGCCAGATTCAGCATAAACCGTGTTTAACGGGGATAAAAAATTGCTACATAGAACTGTAGTTGCCCCTAAAATGCTTAATCCTGCACCAAAGACTTTGTGCTTTTTCTGCACATTACGCATAATATTCCTCCTAATATTTAGAATTTATTAGATATAATCTAATAAATAATTTATAAAATTTTTATTGTTTTTAGTATCCTATGATGAGCATTCTTCCAAACAATAAACTGGATTATTTCATCATTGGTACTGGATATTTTTCAAACTAATAATCGAAGCAAGCCCCTCCTTCTAAGCTATGAATTAAAACAAATATCCATTTATAAATTATACCATAAAGAAAGCTATTTTCAATTATCTTGTCTATTATTTATTAATAATTTTACACTTCTTAATATTTTTAATTATTGCTCGGCTGTAAAGTACAAATATTAGCAAATTTTTGATTAATATCGCATAAAATAAATAGTAATGTTTATAATATCCTTATTGGATAATTTAATAATTTATGATATACTCATAAGCATCAAATACATTTGAAGGAACTATAGAGGTTAGTAAATTGATGTCTTACAAATTTCTACTATTCGACCTCGACCACACCTTGCTTGATTTTGATGCTGCTGAGGATATAGCTTTAACACATCTTCTTAAAGAAGAAGGAGTCGAGGAGATTCAAGTCTACAAAGATTATTACGTTCCTATGAACAAGGCCCTCTGGAAGGATTTAGAGCAAAAAAAAATCAGTAAACAAGAGCTGGTTAACACGCGCTTTTCACGTTTGTTTGCTCACTTTGGCGTTGAAAAAGATGGTGCCTATCTAGCAGAGCGCTACCAGTTTTTCCTATCAAAACAGGGACAGATTTTCCCAGGTGTGGAAGATTTATTAAAAAATTTGATACATCAGGGATATGAACTCTACGCTGCCACCAACGGGATAACTACAATTCAGGCAGGTCGTTTGGAGCAATCTGGTATCGCAACATTTTTCAAGGAGATCTTCATTTCTGAGCAACTCCATACCCAAAAACCAGATGCAGCATTTTATGAGAAAATAGGAGCTCGCATCTCTAACTTTGATAAAAAATATGCCCTTATGATTGGTGATTCTTTGTCAGCTGATATTCAGGGTGGAAATAATGCTGGCATTGATACCATCTGGTACAATCCTCATCATCTAAAAAATAAGAGCTTAGCCCAGCCAACTTATGAAATCGACTCTTATCAAGCTTTACTAGATTGTTTGGATGCATTGTAGTGATTTTCCTAAGATGTGCTGATATGGAAATTAAAGTCATTGAAGAGATTGACAACTTGCTAAACCTCATTGAGAAGTATCAGCTAAAAGGTGTGGTTGCTCAAGTAAACTCGTTAAAAGAATTAAAGTATATCATAAGCAATCATATAGAGTTAAGTACTCGAGAGAAGATGAATATCCACTATTCACTCTTTCTTCCTAGGGGTGGCTTATCTGAACTCTACTATATGGATGCCAATCGTGAACATATGATGTCTGTAAATAATCAACTTTCGTATGCTATTGATACAATCGGAAAGTTTTTAATGGCTGATTGATACTGTAAATACTCATGTCAAATAATAGAGTCAATAACAGTATATATAAGAACTGTAAAAAAGTGGTTTCCATAGCCACTTTTTGCTATAATAGAGGCAGTAAGAAATAAGGAATAGATAACGATGTTAAGGGCAGAACTTTCTCTTTATGAACCATTGTATACACTAAAGGAAGTTGATCAAAATATCTGGATAGTAGATGGTGATTTGATTCAAATGGACATGAAGATATTCAAACTTCCTTTTCAGACACGTATGACGGTGATTAAGCTAAATGATGGCAAACTTTGGATTCATTCTCCTATTGCGCCAAATGAGAAACTTTTCACTGAACTGGACGCTTTGGGCAAAGTCGCTTACTTGATTTCACCAAATAAGATTCACTACGCCTATATTGCAGATTGGAAACAAAGATATCCTCATGCGCAAGCATGGTCTAGTCCAGGAGTAGAAGAGAGAGCGAAAAGTCAGAAAGTCAAGGTTGTATTTGATGCTCCCTTAACAGATAAGGCTCCTGACTTATGGTCTGATGAGATTGATCAACTCATTTTTAGGGGAAGTTCAGTCATTGAAGAGGTGGTGTTTTTTCATAAATCAACTAAAACACTGATTGTGACAGACCTCATAGAGAATTTTGAACCGGAAAAGATAGCTAATCCAATCCGCAGAAGATTCTATCGTTTAGCTCGTGTAACATCCCCTGATGGACAAACTCCTATCGATTATCGGATGACTTTCATAGGAAGACAAAGGGAAGCAAAGACTTCCTTTTCCCGTATGTTAAACTGGAAACCTGATAAAATCATACTTGCACATGGTTTATGCTTTTTTAAAAATGGTACGGATGAATTAAGACGTGCTTTTCGATGGATATGGTAAAGGAGAGAAATCAATGGAACACTCATCTTGGCATGTTTTGGTTAAAGAGCAATTACCTGAGGGTTATTTTGGGAAAATCAATCACTTTATGGAGCAGGTTTACGCTCAAGGAACTGTTTATCCACCTAAAGAAAAGGTTTTTCAGGCTCTTTTGACAACTCCTCTTGAAGAGGTTAAAGTGGTGATTCTTGGTCAGGATCCTTATCATGGTCCTGGTCAGGCTCAAGGTTTGAGTTTTTCTGTTCCAGATAATATCCCAGCACCTCCTTCCTTGCAAAATATTCTTAAGGAACTTGCTGATGATATTGGAGTTAAAGCAACCCATGATTTGACAGCTTGGGCTGAGCAGGGCGTTTTGCTTCTTAATGCTTGTCTTACAGTTCCGGCAGGAGAGGCCAACGGTCATGCTGGTCAAATATGGGAGCCTTTTACAGATGCTGTAATTAAGGTTGTCAATAATCTTGATAGACCAGTAGTATTTGTCCTCTGGGGAGCTTATGCACGCAAGAAAAAATCATTGGTGACCAATCCTAAGCATTTGATTATCGAATCAGCCCATCCGAGTCCCCTTTCCGTTTACAGAGGATTTTGGGGTTCCAAGCCTTTTTCCAAGGCTAATACATTCTTAACAGAGACAGGACAAGAGCCGATTGATTGGCTTAGATAAGGAGAGAATATGCCTCAGTTAGCGACGATTTGCTACATTGATAACGGAAAAGAACTGCTCATGCTTCATCGCAATAAAAAGCCTAATGATGTCCATGAAGGAAAATGGATCGGTGTAGGTGGAAAGTTAGAGCGTGGAGAAACTCCACAAGAATGTGCGGCCCGCGAGATTTTAGAAGAAACAGGATTGAAGGCTAAGCCAGTTCTTAAAGGTGTAATCACCTTTCCTGAGTTCACACCAGATTTAGACTGGTACACCTATGTGTTTAAGGTAACTGAGTTCGAAGGTGAGTTGATTGACTGTAATGAAGGGACCTTAGAATGGGTTCCTTACGATGAGGTTTTAAGCAAACCAACCTGGGAAGGAGACCACACCTTCGTAGAGTGGCTTTTAGAAGATAAACCATTCTTTTCAGCAAAGTTTGTTTATGATGGTGATAAATTATTGGATACCCAAGTGGATTTCTACGAATAAAGGAGAAAGCAGATGTTACTAATAAAAAATGGTCGAGTAATGGATCCTAAGTCTGGTTTGGATCAAGTGTGTGATGTCTTGGTTGAAGACGGTAAAATTGTCAAAATTGCACCACAAATTAGTGAAAAAGATGCAGAGGTCATTGATGCAACTGGTCTTGTAGTTGCACCCGGTTTGGTGGATATCCATGTTCATTTCCGTGAACCTGGTCAAACTCATAAAGAAGATATTCATACAGGTGCACTAGCAGCAGCAGCTGGTGGTTTTACGACAGTTGTCATGATGGCTAATACCAACCCAACCATTTCAGATGTTGAGACTTTGCAAGAAGTTCTTCAATCTGCAGCCAAGGAAAAAATTAACGTTAAGTCTGTAGCAACGATTACCAAGAACTTTAATGGCCAAGACTTGACTGACTTTAAGGCGCTTTTAGAAGCTGGTGCAGTTGGTTTTTCAGATGATGGTATTCCTCTTGAAAGCAGTAAAGTGGTCAAGGAAGCTATGGAAGAGGCTAAAAAACTCAACACCTTTATCAGCTTACACGAGGAAGATCCTGATCTGAATGGTACGCTAGGTTTTAATGAAAATATTGCTAAAGAACACTTCCATATTTGTGGCGCTACAGGGGTTGCAGAGTATGCAATGATTGCACGTGATGTCATGATTGCCTATGCAACAAAAGCCCATGTTCATATCCAGCACTTATCCAAGGAAGAAAGTGTTAAGGTTGTGGAGTTCGCTCAAGGTTTAGGTGCGCAAGTAACAGCAGAAGTTGCACCGCAACATTTCTCTAAAACCGAAGCTCTTCTCTTAACACAAGGAAGCAATGCCAAGATGAATCCTCCGCTTCGTTTGGAATCAGACCGCTTGGCTGTTATTGAAGGACTTAAGTCAGGAGTTATTTCCGTGATTGCGACTGACCACGCTCCTCACCATGTAGATGAGAAGAATGTCGAGGATATCACTAAAGCACCATCAGGTATGACCGGACTTGAAACTTCTTTGTCACTTGGTTTAACTTACCTAGTAGAAGCTGGAGAATTAAACTTAATGCAGTTGTTAGAAAAAATGACAGTAAACCCAGCAAAATTGTATCATTTTGAAGCAGGTTATTTGGCTGAAAATGGTCCAGCTGATATTACCATCTTTGATGATAAAGCTGGCCGAATTGTAGACACACATTTTGCTTCTAAAGCAGCTAATTCACCATTTATCGGTGAAACTTTAAAAGGGCAGGTAAAATACACTATTTGTAATGGACAGATTGTTTATAAAAACTAGATGAAATACTGCTCTATAAAATTTAAATTTAGAGAGAGTCTGTATGTATCCAACCCATCATTTTAAAGACAAGTTCATTTTATTTCTTAAGATTTTCTTCCCTATTTTGGTTTATCAATTCGCAAATTATTCGGCTTCCTTTGTTGATACGACCATGACCGGCCAATATAATACGATTGATTTAGCTGGTGTTTCAATGGCTACTAGCTTGTGGAATCCTTTCTTTACTTTTTTAACAGGTATTGTTTCTGCCTTAGTCCCTATAGTTGGCCATCATTTAGGACGTGGAAAAAAAGAAGAAGTGGCTTCTGATTTCTATCAGTTTCTTTATCTTTCGCTTGGCTTATCCATTTTTCTATTTGTTTTAGTTTTTCTAGTTGCTCCTCTAGTTCTAAATAATATGGGATTAGAAGCAGCGGTAGCAAATATAGCAGTTCGTTATCTATGGTTTTTAGCAATAGGGATTATTCCTCTCCTACTCTTTAGTGTTATCCGTTCATTACTGGATGCGCTTGGGTTAACAAGGTTGTCCATGTATTTGATGCTTTTATTACTCCCCCTCAATAGTGGTTTTAACTATTTATTGATTTATGGTGCCTTTGGTTTTCCTGAGTTGGGAGGAGCTGGAGCGGGACTTGGGACCTCTATGGCTTATTGGGTCTTGTTGGGTATATCTATACTAGTCCTTCTTAAACAAGAAAAATTAAAAGAACTACATTTAGAAAACCGACTACCTTTAGACAGGAATAAAATAAAAGAAGCGATAAAACTGGGGTTACCTATTGGTGGAACTGTATTTGCAGAAGTTGCTATTTTTTCAGCCGTTGGCTTGATTATGGCGAAGTTTTCATCATTGATAATAGCTAGTCATCAGTCTGCCATGAACTTTTCATCTCTCATGTACGCTTTTCCTATGAGTGTTTCAACAGCAATGGCTATTGTTGTTTCTTACGAAGTTGGTGCTAAACGTTTAGAGGATGCTAAGAAATACATAAAAATTGGACGACTATCAGCTATGGCATTCGCAATTTTAACGCTTTTTTTTCTGTATGTTTTTAGAGAAAATGTTGCCAGTCTCTATGGTCATGATCCAGAGTTTATTCAACTAACTGCTAGTTTTATGACCTATAGCTTATTTTTCCAGTTAGCTGATACATTTGCGGCACCATTACAAGGGATTTTACGAGGCTACAAAGATACTGTCATCCCTTTCTACCTTGGTCTCCTTGGATACTGGGGAGTTGCTATACCTCTTGGTTTGTTTCTAGATTATTCAACAAATCTCGATGCTTATTCATATTGGATAGGTCTTATCGTAAGTTTAGTTGTCAGCGGATTACTTTATCAGTGGCGTTTACAAGTTATTATGAAAAGATTCAAATAATTTGTTGAAAATATCCATGGAAATCACTTTGTGAAATAGTCATTTTACGTAAAGGAAAGTCTTGATTTCATTGACTTTTCTTTTTTTATATTGTGAAAAATTATCAAGCATAATCTTTGACTCTAGTTAACCTATAAGTTAGAATAGAACTATAAGAAATTAAACTTAGAAAGGCAAGATTATGTCAACTTTAGATAAAAATCTTTTGCTTGAGATGTTCCGTAAGATGGAAGAAATTCGTCGTATGGACTTGAAGATTGCTCAATTAGTAAAAAAAGGAAAAGTGCCAGGTATGACGCACTTTTCTGTTGGTGAGGAAGCTGCAAACGTTGGGGCTATGTTAGCTCTAAACGAAGACGACCTCATAACATCGAACCACCGTGGTCACGGACAAGCCATTGCTAAGGGAATCGATCTTAATGGGATGATGGCTGAAATCCTTGGTAAGTATACTGGAACTTGTAAGGGTAAAGGTGGATCAATGCACATCGCCGACCTTGATGCAGGTAACCTTGGTGCCAACGGTATCGTAGGTGGTGGTATGGGGATTGCAGTAGGGGCTGCCCTTACTCAACAAATGAAAAACACTGGTAAGATTGTTGTCTGCTTCTTTGGTGATGGAGCGACGAATGAAGGTGTATTCCACGAAGCTGTTAATATGGCTTCAATTTGGAATCTTCCGGTAATTTTCTACTGTATCAATAACGGTTATGGTATCTCTGCCGATATTAAGAAAATGACAAATGTCAAGCATATCCATGAGCGTAGTGCTGCTTACGGTATTCCTGGAATGTTTATCGAAGACGGTAACAATGTTATCGATGTCTACGAAGGATTTAAGAAAGCAGTTGACCATGTTCGTTCTGGTAAAGGTCCTGTCTTGATTGAAAGTGTAACCTATCGTTGGCTTGGTCACTCATCATCAGACCCTGGTAAATATCGTACACGTGAAGAAGTCGATGAGTGGAAAGAAAAAGATCCAATCGAAAATCTTCGCAAGTACCTTGTTGCAAATAAAATTGCTAGTGCAGAAGAACTCGAAGAAATTCAAGCGCAAGTCAAGGAAGCAGTGGAAGCATCTGTTAAGTTTGCAGAAGAAAGTCCATTCCCTCCACTAGAATCAGCTTTTGAAGATATTTACGCAGACTAAGGAGAAGTAGAGAAATATGGAAACAAAATTAATGTCTTTCCGCGATACCATTATCCTTGCAATGTCTGAGGAAATGCGTCGCGACGAAAATGTACTCTTGATGGGTGAAGATGTCGGTGTCTTTGGTGGAGACTTTGGTACATCTGTAGGTATGCTTGAGGAATTTGGACCAGAACGTGTTCGTGACTGTCCGATTTCAGAAGCAGCTATTTCTGGAGCAGCTGCTGGTGCTGCTATGACTGGACTTCGTCCAATCGTTGATATGACTTTCATGGACTTTTCTGTTATTGCCATGGATAATATCGTCAACCAAGCAGCTAAAACTCGTTACATGTTTGGTGGTAAAGGTCAAGTACCAATTACAATCCGCTGTGCCGCTGGTAACGGAGTAGGTTCTGCAGCACAACACTCACAATCATTGGAATCTTGGTTTACTCATATCCCAGGATTGAAGGTTGTAGCTCCAGGTACACCAGCTGATATGAAGGGACTTCTTAAGTCTTCTATCCGTGACAACAACCCTGTTATCATTCTTGAATACAAATCAGAATTTAACCAAAAAGGTGAAGTTCCTGTTGATCCAGACTATACTATCCCACTTGGTGTTGGAGAAATCAAACGCGAAGGAACTGATGTAACTGTAGTAACATACGGTAAAATGCTTCGTCGTGTCATGCAAGCAGCTGAAGAATTGGCTGAAGAAGGCATCTCAGTAGAAGTTGTAGACCCACGTACCTTGGTTCCACTTGATAAAGACATCATCATTAACTCTGTCAAGAAAACAGGAAAAGTAGTTCTTGTCAATGATGCCCACAAGACAAGTGGTTTTATCGGTGAAATTTCAGCTATTATCTCAGAATCAGAAGCATTTGATTATTTAGATGCACCTATTCGCCGTTGTGCAGGTGAGGATGTACCAATGCCTTACGCACAAAATCTTGAAAATGCAATGATTCCGACAGTTGAAAGCATCAAAGATGCAATCCGTAAAACTCACAACAAACAATAATACATAAAATAAATTATGTAAATAAATCAGACGAGAAGCTTTGTATCTAATAGATGCAAAGTTCTCTAAGTACTTGATATCTTAGATTAGAGCACGGGCTAAAAGCTCGGAAAAAAGATAAATCTCCTTGACTTCATCGAAGTCTACGTTGATTTCCTATTTTTCGGTCGCTTTTAAACGCCCTTTGCATCATGTAATTGAATTCGGACGGAGGTCTGTGAAAAAAAGATAGATTTCCTTGTGTTCATCGAACACATCGTCAATCTCCTATTTTTTCATTGCCCTCTTCGTCCTTAATATCTTAGTATAGAATAGGAGAGGTCATGGCTGATGATAAGCTAAGAGCGACTCCTGCAGCTAGAAAATTAGCGGATGATTTAGGAATTAATCTCTACGATATTTCTGGCTCAGGCGCAAACGGTCGTGTCCACAAAGAAGACGTGGAAACATTTAAAGACACTAATGTGGTTCGCATTTCACCACTTGCAAAACGAATTGCCCTTGAACATAACATTGCATGGCAGGAAATCCAAGGAACTGGTCATCGTGGCAAGATTATGAAGAAGGATGTTTTAGCTTTCCTTCCTGAAAATATTGAAAACGATACGATTAAGTCACCTTCTCAGATTGAAAAAGTGGAAGAAGTTCCAGATAACGTAACTCCTTATGGGGAAATCGAGCGTATTCCAATGACACCAATGCGTAAGGTTATTGCTCAACGTATGGTTGAATCTTACTTGACTGCACCAACCTTCACGCTTAACTATGATGTCGATATGTCTGAATTGCTTGCCCTTCGTAAGAAAGTCCTTGATCCAATCATGGAAGCAACTGGTAAGAAAATTACCGTTACAGACCTACTTTCACTTGCAGTTGTTAAGACTCTTATGAAACACCCATACATCAATGCGTCATTAACTGAAGATGGTAAGACAATTATCACTCACAACTATGTCAACCTTGCGATGGCTGTAGGAATGGATAATGGTTTGATGACGCCAGTTGTTTATAATGCTGAAAAATTGAGTTTGTCTGAGTTGGTAGTTGCCTTTAAAGATGTTATCGGACGTACTTTGGATGGTAAACTAGCTCCTAGCGAGTTGCAAAATTCAACCTTCACCATTAGTAACTTGGGAATGTTTGGTGTTCAATCGTTTGGTCCAATCATTAACCAACCGAACTCAGCAATCCTTGGGGTTAGCTCAACAATTGAGAAACCAGTTGTAGTAAATGGTGAAATCGTGATTCGTCCAATTATGAGTCTTGGTTTAACAATTGACCACCGTGTCGTAGATGGTATGGCTGGTGCTAAGTTTATGAAAGACTTGAAAGCTTTAATTGAAAACCCAATCTCAATGTTGGTTTAAAGTATTTGTTTTAGAAATATAGATAGAGGAAGTAAGATATGGCCTTAGAAGTAATTATGCCAAAAGCCGGCGTGGATATGACAGAAGGACAAATCGTCCAATGGAATAAAAAAGTCGGAGAATTTGTAAAAGAAGGAGAAATCCTTTTGGAAATCATGACTGACAAAGTCAGCATGGAATTGGAAGCAGAAGAAGACGGTTACTTGATCGCTATCCTGAAAGGGGACGGCGAGACTGTACCTGTTACTGAAGTTATCGGTTATCTTGGTGAAGAAGGGGAAAATATCCCAACAGCTGGAGCAGCTGCACCAGAAGCTAGCCCAGCACCTGCAGCAAGTGCTTCGAACGATGATGGTAAGAGCGATGATGCTTATGATATCGTTGTTATTGGTGGTGGACCTGCTGGTTATGTTTCTGCCATTAAAGCAGCTCAATTAGGTGGTAAGGTTGCTCTTGTTGAGAAATCTGAACTTGGTGGAACTTGTTTGAACCGTGGATGTATCCCAACTAAGACTTACCTTCACAATGCTGAAATCATTGAAAATATCGGTCATGCAGCAAATCGTGGTATCGTAATTGAAAACCCTAACTTTACAGTTGATATGGACAAACTTTTAGAAACAAAATCTAAAGTTGTCAATACCCTTGTAGGTGGTGTTGCAGGACTTCTTCGTAGCTATGGAGTTGATGTTCATAAAGGTATCGGTACTATTACTAAAGATAAGAATGTCTTGGTAAATGGTTCTGAATTGCTTGAAACTAAGAAGATCATCCTTGCTGGTGGTTCAAAAGTAAGCAAGATTAACGTTCCTGGTATGGAATCATCTCTTGTAATGACTAGTGATGACATCCTTGAAATGAATGAAGTACCAGAAAGCCTTGTGATCATTGGTGGTGGAGTTGTCGGTATCGAGCTTGGTCAAGCCTTCATGACATTTGGTTCAAAAGTTACTGTTATCGAAATGATGGATCGCATTGTCCCAGCAATGGACGCAGAAGTATCTAAAAACCTCCGTTTGATTCTTGAGCGTAAAGGTATGACTATCTTGACAGGTACTAAACTTCAAGAAATTATTGAAGAAGATGGCAAACTTCGTATCAAGGTTGAAGGAAAAGATGATATCATCGCAAATAAAGCACTTCTTTCAATCGGTCGTGTTCCAGACCTTGAAGGAATCGGAGAAGTTGAGTTTGAGTTAGACCGTGGTCGTATCAAGGTTAACGAGTACATGGAAACTTCTGTTCCTGGTATTTATGCACCAGGTGATATCAACGGTACTAAGATGTTGGCTCACGCTGCCTTCCGTATGGGTGAAGTAGCTGCTGAAAATGCCCTTAAAGGAAACCACGCTGTTGCCAAATTGAACTTGACTCCTGCAGCTATCTATACACTTCCAGAAGTAGCAGCAGTTGGTTTGACTGAAGAACAAGCTCGTGAGAAATATGATGTCCAAATCGGTAAATTCAACTTTGCCGCAAACGGACGTGCCATTGCATCAGATGCAGCTCAAGGATTTGTTAAAGTCATTGCAGACAAGAAATATGGTGAAATCCTTGGTGTTCATATCATTGGTCCTGCTGCTGCAGAGTTGATCAATGAAGCGTCAAGCATCATCGAAATGGAAATCACTGTTGAAGAAATGCTTAAGACAATCCACGGACACCCAACATACTCTGAAGTTATGTACGAAGCATTTGCGGATGTTCTTGGAATGGCTATCCATTCACCTAAGAAAAAATAAAAATAGATAGACTAGACTGGAATTGTTTTCCAGTCTCTATCGTATTAGAAGGTATCTTATGAAATACATTATCAATCATTCAAACGACACTGCCTTTAATATTGCTTTAGAGGAGTACGCTTTTAAACATCTTCTTGATGAAGATCAAATCTTCCTTCTTTGGATCAACAAACCATCTATTATTGTAGGACGTCACCAAAATACCATCGAAGAAATTAACCGTGACTATGTTCGTGAAAATGGTATTGAAGTAGTCCGTCGGATCAGTGGTGGTGGAGCTGTTTACCATGATTTGAACAACCTTAACTATACCATCATTTCAAAAGAAGATGAAAACAAGGCCTTTGACTTCAAGAGCTTCTCTACTCCAGTTATCAATACTTTGGCTGAACTTGGTGTTAAAGCTGAATTTACAGGCCGTAACGACTTGGAAATAGACGGTAAGAAATTCTGTGGAAATGCACAAGCCTATATCAATGGCCGTATCATGCACCATGGTTGTCTTCTCTTTGACGTGGATTTGTCAGTCCTAGCTAACGCACTTAAAGTGTCTAAAGATAAGTTTGAATCAAAAGGGGTTAAATCAGTCCGTGCTCGAGTAACGAATATCATCGATGAGTTGCCAGAAAAAATTACTGTTGAAGAATTCCGTGATTTACTCTTGGAATACATGAAAAAAGAATACCCTGAGATGACTGAGTATGTGTTCTCAGATGAAGAATTGGCTGAAATCAATCGCATCAAAGAAACTAAGTTTGGAACTTGGGACTGGAACTATGGGAAATCACCTGAATACAATGTCCGTCGTGGAACTAAATTCCCTAGCGGAAAGGTTGAAATCTTTGCTAATGTTATCGAGTCAAAAATCCAAGACATCAAGATTTACGGTGACTTTTTCGGTATCGAAGATGTTGCAGCAGTAGAAGATGTCCTTCGTGGTGTCAAATACGAACGTGAAGATGTCCTCAAAGCCCTTCATACCATTAACTTAGGTCGTTACTTCGCAGGAATCACTGCAGAAGAAATTGCTGAAGCTGTTGTTGAATAAAGTAAAAGATATCCATGTTAAATGGATATCTTTTATCTTAGACTTGATATTCAAAAATAATGAGAGTAGAATAAAGAGGAAATCTGAACAAAAAAGGGGATCATATTCGATGATGAAAATTCCAGTTGATAATCTTGGTCTATTTGAACAGTTAGATCGTATAGTAGTGGCTTTTTTTAGCAAGCAACAACCTTCAAGTCCATATGATTTGAATATCAGTATTACACAAGAACACCTTGACCAGAAAAAGCAAGAGCTAGAACCATTAGGCTATCAAGCTGTCCAACTACCATTAGGAATGGGAATGGCTTTAGATAATATCATCCAGCAACCTCATTATCAAAACTTAATCCTTGGTGGACTTGCTCCCGACGAAATTATAGTCAGCAAAGAAGAATTAATGCCTTTGAAAGATATTGTGGACAGTTTTTGTATTATGTACGCTGCAGCGAATAACAGACTGGAAAATAGTAAGGCTTATGAATTAATGAAAGATAAGACGGTTTATTTTATTGGTAAACTATTTACAGATATTCCAAAAGCCGGTGATGAAATTGCTTATTTAGGAATTGATCGAATAGCGGGCGATGGTACACCATATGAAGCAGTTAAATGCTTTCTAACGGAAGAGAGCGCAGAGAAGTTCAATGGTGAAAAAAGACCTGTCACCCCTGCAAACTTGGCCTATCTAAAATCATTTTGGGGAAAACCTGTTATTATTGAGCCACACCGTAATTATTGGATCGAATTTTTATAGAAAGAATAAAAGAGCGTAAGATTCCATAAAAAAATCTACGCTCTTTTTTTAATACTAAAACATTACATAATTTATGTTATGTGTCTTATAAACTATCTAAGGCATTTTTCTGTTCGTCATTAACGATATGCGTATACAAGTCCGTTACCTGCGTGCTTGCATGTCCAAGTTGATGGCTGACCAAAACTTGGGATTTGGTTGCATCATAGAGACGTGTTGCAAGAGTATGGCGCAGTTTGTGGGGAGTTACGCGGACTTTAAAGTCTTCTGAATACTTGGCCACCATCTTTTCAACACTAGAAGCATCAATCCGGTTTGGAACGCCTCGATACAAGGTCAGAAAGAGGGCTGTATCGGTCTTTTCAGTCTTATAACGTTTGTCTCGAATAGCAAGATATTGCTCTAAATAAGGCTTAGCAAAGGCAGCGACATTAACCGAGTCACGTTTTCCGCCCTTACGAGTAACATCGATGACCATCATTTTGAGATTGAGATCACGAAGATCTAGGTTAACTGCTTCGGAGAGACGGACACCAGAGGCAAGAAGGAGTGCAATAATGGCTAAATCTCGCTCTTTATTCTTATTAAAGGAAGATAAGGCACGATTTGAGAGAGTTTTAGAGTATTCCTCATCTATATAATTCAAAAATCCCTCTGTTTCATCACCTAAAAAGAGCTTTTGCTTGATATTTTCAGCTCGTGCAGCCAAAGTTTCTTTCTTTTTCTTGGTAGCAACCTTCTTCATGACATTGCGATAGAAATAAGGTTCACCTTGTTCATTTTCAACCTCCTCAGTCAAATACTTATAGAGACTAGAAAGTGCCGAAAGGGTACGGTTAATGGTTGTTTGAGATACCCCGTTTTTCGTCGTATTGGCATTGAGCAGAGGACGTTCACGCAAGTAAAGGATAAATGATTCCATGTCTTTCTTGGTCATGTGCTCCAGAACGTCTAAGGGAATATTGGCCATGGTGTCAGCATCCGATATACCAGATTCCAAGACCCAGGTGAAAAATCGATCATATTCCTTTAAGTATTCGTACAAGGTCGTAAAACTGTATGGAACAGCCAGTTTCGATTGATAGTATTCTAGAACATACCAGGGCATGACTTGTTTGAGTTTATCAATCCGTTCTAATAAGATCTCGCGTTTCATATTTTTCTCCAAATCTTTCTATACTAGTAGTATAGCATAGCTATATATTTTTTTCAAGAAAATTATAGTTTTTCGGAAAGATGTTATAGGGGAGATTTAGGAATAGATAACTTAAAGCAAGTAACCAAAAATTTTTTTAAGCCAATTATACTCAATTATGTTCTTTATTTAAGTGAACACTGGAAATTTTTAAAGCTGTCCATCTACTGTAATATGTACTTTATTTAAGTGAAAACTAAAAATTTTTCAATTGTACATTTTGACAAAATAAAAACACTTTATATTACTTAAAGTGTTTTTATTTTTTTATACTGTACAAAGTGTTCTTGCTTTCTTCTGTAACCTTTGCAAATCGAACATGCCTTTTTATTTCGTTTTCTGTACGCCATTCTTTCTTTAACTTGAATTTTATAACGATGTTCTGGATTTTCCTGACATATCCACCATACAGACATATTACTCAACTCTGTGATTTCAGTTGGATTTGTTATTAGGAGGTTATTTACATAATCCTACTCATTCATTAGACTTTGTTGAGTTGTTGCCAAGTCTTTAAATCCTTTTAAAACTTTTTGATTCCTACAATATGGACAAGAATTTTCTCTGTAAAATTTTTCTTTAATTACTTGCTGATATTCTCCAGTGCATACAGGACATTTCCACCATGCGGTATATGTTGAATTAACCCTTACTGAAGACATTTTAAGTTCTTGCTACTCCAATAATCATATAATTCAGGATAAATATCTGGAGCTGTATTATAGCCTTTTAATGCTTGTTCGTTATTGCAATATGGACAAGTATTAGGCACTTCTCTTCTAATTGGAATTGAACACAAGTATTAAACTCTATACAATTTTAACATAGCGAAAAAGAGGTGTAAAGAATAAATACTCTGAAAAGCTTGTATACATTTTTGATTCGTGCACAAGTATGTAAATATTGTAAAACAATTTCAAAATGTGGTAGACTAGATATGAATTTTGATGGACGATAATTAGGTCAGAGAAAAGGTTACAGATGGAAAAATTAGTTTTTATCGGAATGCTAGTGTTCTTGGCATTTGTGTTTATTGGAATATTGTTTTGGCTTCGTTTTAGAATGAAGAACACCTTTGAGAACGGTGTTTCAATGTACGATGCCCCAGCAAATAATCAGACTAGGACGAGTAAGCTAAGCGTAGGAGAGTATGCAGTGCACATAATTTTAATACTAATTAGCGCTGTAATTGCCTTTAAGGTCATGAGCATGTTCCGTCATGGGGCGGCGCCAATTGGTGCTGCTATAATCACGCCTTCTATAATGTCGCTTTTCAATGCACGAAGGAGAACCGGGAAATCTTGGATGGGTATCGTTGCAGTGCTTATGGTATTCGTGTTTTTGATGTTTGTATATATAATTATAGGTCTACCTGATAACGCACCTCCACTTAGAATTGACGGAACTGAAATTCATCTTACAGAGACTAAGATTTCGGATTTGATAGACAAGGGGTTTGACATTTATGTGTCAAATGGTAGACATGATTATCCTAATTATAACGAGCTTTTGACAAAGGGAAGCTATACTAAATACCAAGGAACTGAGGTTAGTGTACCAAACGGCTTTAAGTCATATGACTCAGCAGTTACGCGATCTACCTATCTTCTTGTAAAGAAGAATGTAGTTCTCGGATGTATAGGTGTTTACGGAGATAAGAAAAAGAATACGGAGCTGAAGGACTGTGTAGTTACGCAGGTTTGCTTTGATTCTGATTGCACAGCTGTTGCCCAAAAATATGGAATCTCATATAATATAGATGGTATAGATTTGCTAAAGAAGCTTGACGAAAACGAGTTCACGAAAGTATTTGGGAAAAAAATATGGCTGACTCCAAGCGAGCCAAGAGATGAATATTTGAGTCATTATGGCGTGCAGTGGGGCGCAGGTAACAATGAATTCTTTTGGAATCATTACTTTATGAATTTAGACCTTGATTCGAATAATGATATAGTTCATTTTAATTTTAGTTCTAATATTGCAGCAGAGCGATAGAAGAATTTGCAGGGATAATTAGGCAAAATGAAAAATCAAAAAGTAATAAGTAAGACAAAGTATGCTATTTATCTTCTAGTGGTCCACCTTATATGCATACTTTTCACTATAAGCAAAATAGTGATACCTTCATGGGGTCACTGGTTAGAGACGACACGCTTTCTTTGGACAAGCTTTCCTACCTATGTATGCGTGTTAATAGCCATTTTCCCAATAGTTTGCTTTTGGCCATATTTGATTAGTGCAGATTTTAAGCCGGGTACAGCAAAGACCTTGCTTGCGACTTTTGGTCTAATAGTAGGTAACGGGACTCTGATTTTGATATATACGACTATTTTGCACAAGGTATTATAGGTATAAAAAAATCCCTTTATAGGGATTTTTTGATTGCTTCAAGTAGCTCGTCATATTCTTCAGTTGAGAATGCAGCAAATTGTACTTACTTATAATCTGAGATACTTTGAGATTAACTAGCACCACGAGTAAAAATCTATATCTTACTATCAATAAGACCTTAAATGAGTAGCAAAAAATGTACAATTGAACCACTACTTCTTCTGCACCTATTAGAGTAAAAATGTACAAATCAATTCCTTAAATCAGATGATGTTATGAACTAGAAAATATACAAAATAAAAATGAAGTCCACTTTTTAAAGAATATACTTTAAGCTTCTAATTCAGTTGTATCAATGGTTTAGTTCATGTTAAGTCAATTGTACATAAAATTTTAGTTTTAAAAGGTAACAAAAAATTCTTTAGAGTATTTTCTATATTTCATCATACTTGAGCAATATGTTAGGAATCTTTGTTTCAAGACTCTTGCGAACTTTACCTTGAATTGCAGTGTCCATTTGGTTATTTATGCTTGTAATGGTTGATTTAGTTTCTGTAGCTATCTTTTTAGCTTCTTTTTTAAAATTATCTTTTAATTGATTTTTTGCTGTAATGGCTAACTTAGCTTCTGCAAGGATTCGGTTTCGTTCCATCATCCGATACATTTGTTTCAATGCGCTTTGATATTCTTCATCAGTATAATACTCATCATAGCTCCCCTTCTGAACCATTCGAATATTTAACTTTAACTTTTGAATTAGTAGAACCTCGCCTAGAATTTAAAAAACGTTGAAATTCTTCATCATTCTTATTAAATAATCCAATCCTAATTTTATTCGAGTTTATATCAAAAGCTAAAACATGTTCTTTAGATGTTCCATCAAAAAATTTTAGTTTCACATCCGCCCCCCAAGCGTCTGAAGGAATTGAGCTGTACGATGGATTCGTAATCGTTATCTCCTCAATCCCTTGGTAAGAATTCTTTAAGGCGTTTACCAAACTTACTTCATACTCTCTATTCCGACGTTCTTCTTGAGATTTCCTTGACATAGTAAACACAAAAACACTTCCTGCTGTGAAAATTACGAGTGACAAAACGGTTAGTAGCCTTTTATGACTTTTTTTAGTGTTGGAATTATTCATTTAAGCTTTTCTCCTTTTTCTCCTTGAAAACTCTTCGTTCACACTATAAACAGTCTAATCTTGGTTTAAATTATTCAAGTGTTCATCAGTATAATGGAAATTCATCATAGTTCTCCTTGTTCACTATCAGAATAAGTAATTTTCACTGACTTTAAAGTTTTCCCTCTATGAGTTTCTAAATACTGCCAATCTTCGTTTGTTTCTTGACGTCCGCCATAATTGGTTTTATAGTTTAAATGATGATTAATTCCATATGAAAGAGTTCTTTCATCATTAAATTTGATTTCTACATCACAAGACCACGAACCCGGAGGGCTTGTGTATTCTGGATTAGAAATCTTAATCTCCTCAATCCCTTGGTAGGAATTTTTTAGGGCATTCACCAAACTAACTTCATACTCTCTATTCCGACGCTCCTCTTGAGATTTCCCTAACAAACTAAACATAAAAACACCTCCTGTTGTGATGGCTACGAGTAACAAAACGATTAGCAGCTTTTTATGACTTTTTTTAGTGTTGGAATTATTCATTTAAGCTCTTCTCCTTTTCTTCATTCTACTATAATTTAAAGATAAATAACACTAGAATAGAGAAAAATGCATCTAAAACAAGTCCATTAAAACCAGTTCCTTTGTGAGACTTAGTAGCAACAACACGGAATTCTTGACCGTCAGAGGTGGTTATGGTGTTGGTTTCGTAACTAGCTAATTCAGAATCAGATTTACTAACAACAAGCTTTTTATGTTTTCGTCTAGCAAACTCTGAATTCACACTGTAAACTGCAGTATCTCCATTTAAATTATTAAGCTGTTTATCTGTATAACTAAATGACATTATTGCTCTCCTTCATCATTATTAGAATAAGTTACCCTAATTTTTGAAGCAGTTTTACCTTTGTTCTCATTTAAAAATTGTCTATCTATCACTCTATTTTCCCATTCCAATGAAGCATCTGTTATTTCTTCAGTGTCTAGAGAATATCCAATACCATACTTAATTTTTCTTTCATCTTTAAACTTAATTTCTATATCACAAGACCACGAACCTGGAGGGCTTGTATATTCTGGATTGGAAATCTTAATCTCTTCTATCCCTTGATAAGAATTCTTTAAGGCATTTACCAAACTTACTTCGTACTCTCTATTCCGACGTTCTTCTTGAGATTTCCCTAACATACTAAACATAAAAACACCTCCTGCTGTGATTGTTGCGAGTAGTAAAACTATGAATAATGGTTTATAGCTTTTTCTTAATCTGTCTTTACTCATCATCATTTCCTCTTTTTCTTAGTTTATTCAGTATTGACACTATATACATTCTTTCCATGGTTAAATTCATTGAGTTGTTTATTAGTTTAAATTTATACCATTAATATTCTCCCCCTGAACCATCTGAATAAATAACTTTTGTGAGTTTACTTGTCTTACCCAAGTGATTATTTAAAAATTCTCGGTCCTCTTTTCTATTCTCTCTCTCTAAAGATACATCAGAAATTCGTTTATAATTTTTTGAATAATTTATTTTATATTTTATGCTTCTCTCATTAAAATATAGTTCAACTACGCAAGTCCAACTTCCTGGCGGATTTGTGTAGTTTGCATTAGAAAATCTTATTTCTTCAATACCCTCATAACTATCTTTTAAAGTTTTAACCAAACTAACTTCGTACTCTCTATTCTGACGCTCCTCTTGAGATTTTCCTAACATAGTAAACATAAAAATAGCGCCTGCTGTGATAGTTGCGAGTAGAAAAACTATGAATAATGGTTTATAGCTTTTTCTTAATCTGTCTTTACTCATTGTTATCTCCATTTCTCTCAGCATACTCAGAATTTACACTGTATACATTCTTCCCGTGATTCAATTCATTAAGTTGTTTATCAGTATAATTAAATACCATTATTGCTCTCCTGTTTCACCATTTGAATATCGTACTAATATTGTAGATTCTGTTTTACCAATGTGTTTTTGAAGTATAGACCATTGTTGATCAATTTCTTCATTAGTATTTCCTTTCATAAGACCATCATGGTTTTCTTTATAGGTTAATTTGTGATTAATTCCATAAGTAATAGTTTGACTATCATTGAACTGTACTGAAATATCACAAGACCACGAACTCGGTTTGTCATTATAGTACGGATCCATAATCTTAATCTCCTTAATCCCTTGGTAGGAATTCTTTAAGGCATTTACCAAACTAACTTCATACTCTCTATTCCGACGCTCTTCTTGGGATTTCCCTAACATGCTAAACATAAAAACACCTCCTGCTGTGATGATTGCGAGTGACAAAACGATCAGTAACCTTTTATGACGTTTTTTAATGCTAGAATTATTCATTTGAGCTTTTCTCCTTTTTCTTATTATACAATAATCTATTATGAAAAAAGCAATAAAAAGCCGATTCTCAGCACTGAGAATCGGTTTTCGAATGTCATGTTTAATGACCAATTATATTTATGACATAACATAAGTTATGTAAACAACTAATTCTACAACAATAAATCTTTCACTTTTCCAATTTCACTTTTTGGAATCACGAGATGGATCATATCACCTAGATACATCCTTGTAGAACCATTAACTGTCTTACTTTTACCGTTATGTACCTGAGTTGTGATAAGTACGTTATGTGGTAAATTGAGTTCATGTACCTGCTTACCAGCTATCTTATCAGAAACTGGGATTTCTATCAGTGTAACTTCTCCGTCATCAGTTGCTGATTCAGGTAACATTTTCTCCAGCATGGCTTCATAGACGGGCGCCCCTTTGAGCAGATCCATAACAATATAGGCAACTAGGGTTACCATCCCTAAAGGCATGAGATTGCGGATATCACCGACCATCTCAGTCACAAGAATCATAGCTGTCAAAGGTGCTTTTGAGATAGCACCAAAATAGCCACTCATTCCTAGAATTACAAATATTGGAAATTGCTGCTGGGTAACAAGGCCAAGATTGACACAAATAACACCGACTAGAGCTCCAAGTAAGGATCCTAAAGCTAAAATAGGTAGGAAAATTCCACCAGGAAGTCCACTTCCGTAACTAATCATGCTCCAGATAAAGCGAATGATGAAGTAAATTAAGAGAATTTGGAAGCTAAAATCTTGTTCTGTTAAGGATAAGACAACTTGATTGCCCCCTCCAAGTATTTGTGGTAGGAAGATTCCTACTGGAATGATAAGAAGAAAAGCTATAATAGGATGATAGGCCTTATCTAGATGAATTTTTTGACCGATCCAATCGTAAACTCTCCCGACATTCAGAACGGCTTTTTCATAAAGAAAACCTGAAAAACCAAGAAAAATCCCCATAACCAGATAAATCCAATACTGACTCAAACTCATAAGAGGAATATTATCAGGCATATCAAGCACAGGTGTTAAGCCAAAGATGAGAAGGGAAACAAAGTTTGCTACTAGACTAGCAGCCAAGGTAGAAACCCAGAAGAATCGTGAAAAATGGTGATAGACTTCTTCTACTACAAATAATAAGCCCGCAATCGGTGCATTAAAGGCTGCAGCGAGTCCAGCAGCAGCTCCACTAGCAATCAAAGAACGCTCCTCAACAGGGCTAGACTTGAGCCATTTGGCAATTCCTTTTCCTCCAGCGGCACCTAGTTGAATACTGGGACCTTCACGACCGAGCATGAGCCCACTCGCAATGGCCAAGATACCTAGAATGTATTTCTTCCAGAGGACACTCCACCAATTGAGAGACATGAGACCTTTTAACTCCGCTTCAACTTGAGGAATACCAGAACCTTTGATATCTTTTTCTGAACGTGTTAATTTGGCACTAACTAAGCAAATGAGCATATAAAACAATAAAATAATCAATAGATTCCGTATCAGATTTTCTTGGTCTTGATAAAATCCTTGAACGATATGAAAGCCTTTTTCAATCAAAAATCGAAATGATCCTACAATAATTCCTACGACTAATCCGACAATAATACCTCGCCCTACTTGAGCTAAGATCGTACTGGACGCAAAGGCAAATTCTTTCTTGGAACTAAGTATTTCCGATTGTTCCTCCATAATTCTCTCCTTTAATTATCTTTTATTAGTTTCTGAAACGATCGTTTTAATCGGTTCAAAACTGGTGCGATGAATGGGTGTGACACCGTGCTTTTCAATTCCTTCTAGATGCTTAGCAGTTCCATAGCCAGCGTTTTGAGAAAAATCATAACCTGGAAATTCCTGGTCATAGTTAGCCATAATCTTGTCCCTTGTAACCTTAGCAATGATAGATGCTGCTGCAATAGATAAGGAGTTGGCATCCCCTTTGATGATAGATGTCTGTGTGATTGGCAAATCCAATTTCATAGCATCAATCAAGAGGTGCTCTGGCTGAGGTTCAAGCTGAGAGATAGCTTCCCTCATGGCTACTTTAGTCGCTTCGTAGATATTGACTTGGTCAATGACTTTATTGTCCATAATCCCTATACCGATTGCTAAAGCATTATCCTTAACGGCTTGAAAAATCTCCTCGTGTTTTTTCTTAGGAATTTTTTTGCTGTCATTTAAACCTTTAATTTTACAATTTTGAGGTAAAATCACTGCAGCAGCCACCACTGGACCAGCTAGCGGACCACGTCCAACCTCATCTACACCTGCAATTAGGTTAATCCCCTGAACGTAAAGTTCTTTTTCATATCGAAGCATAGCTTCTAAGCGAAGATTTTCATCCATTTCTGCTTGGATAGCCTTTTTACGCTTTTCAATTTCCTTTTGTACACCTAAACGAGAATCTTTTTCAAATTCCCTAAAAAAGGGACTTTCAAGATCAGTTATCTTTGCTAATACTTCTTTTATTTCTTTAATCGTTGCCATTGAGATCATCCAATGTATCTAAGGTATAGTTACCAAGTTTTCCATCACGAACTTCTTTGACAAAGAGATTGTAAAAACGATCGTAATCATCACGGAAACCAAGGATACGCGTCATATCCATGATAATTTCTGGAGCCTCATCGTCCAGATTCATTTGTTTGAAACGTTCTTGAAGCTTTTCAGGATAATGCGTTTTAAAGTAATTGAGACCGAAAATCGTTACCTCATCCATTGGAAGCAACTGATCCTTGATTGCTCCAGTGAGTGCAAGTTTAAGAGCAACAGTTTCATCTTCAAATTTTGGCCAAAGAATCCCTGGAGTATCCAAGATTTCAAGATCCTTATTTGTTTTGAGCCATTGTTGACCTTTTGTCACACCTGGTTTATTACCAACTACAGCAATTTTCTTACCAGCTAATCGGTTCATCAGAGTCGATTTACCAGCGTTTGGTATCCCGATAATCATGGTACGCAAGGTCTCAATTTGAATTCCACGTTCTTTTTGACGAGCAATCTTATCTGCCATGAGTTTTTTAGCAGCATCCGTTACTACTTTTACTGTTATTTGTTCCTTAGAGTTGATAGCAAGTGTCAGAATACCTTGTGATTCAAAGTGTTGACGCCACTCTTTTGTTAATGCTGGGTCTGCAAGGTCTGCCTTGTTTAGAATCAATAGTCTTGGTTTGTCCCCGATGATTTTAGTCAGCATCGGATTTTGACTAGACAAGGGCAAACGTGCATCTACTAAAACTGTCACAAAATCAACAAATTTTAAATTTTCCTGAACCTGACGACGTGCTTTGGACATGTGTCCAGGAAACCATTGAATAGTTGCCATTTTATTTCCTTTTCTTCATACAAACTTATTCTATAAAACATAGATGATTACTGACTATTTTACCATATTTTGGCTAATTTTGCAGATGAATGATGTCTTTAAAAAAGGGAAATCCCCCTTTACCATGAGGGAAAGAGGGATACCATTCTTATTGTTGAACAGCTTGCGCTGCTGTAATTAGAGTTAGTTTGTAAACATCGTCAGAGTTACATCCACGTGAAAGGTCATTTACTGGTTTGTTAAGTCCTTGCAAAACTGGTCCAACTGCAGCAAATCCACCCAGACGTTCTGCCATCTTGTAACCAATGTTACCTGCTTCAATACCAGGGAAGATGAAGACATTAGCTTGTCCAGCTACGTTGCTTCCAGGAGCTTTAAGAGCTGCAGTTTCGGGAACAAAGGCTGCATCAAATTGCAACTCACCATCAATTTCAAGGTCAGGACGCAAGTCGTGTGCGATTTTAGTAGCTTCCACTACCTTATCAACACTTTCGCCAAAACCTGAGCCTTTAGTTGAATAGCTAAGCATAGCAATCTTAGGTTCGATACCAAACATTTTTGCAGTGATAGCTGAGTTAATCGCAATTTCAGCTAGGGCTTCAGCATCTGGGTTAATGTTGATAGCACAGTCACCAAACAAGTAACGTTCACTACCACGAACCATAAGGAACGCACCTGATGTACGGCTCACATTCGGACGAGTCTTAATGATTTGAAGAGCTGGACGAACTGTTGAAGCTGTAGAGTGAATAGCTCCTGAAACCATACCATCAACCAAGCCCATATAAACTAACATCACACCAAAGTAGTTAACATCGTTGATGAGTACTTCTCTCGCTTCTTCTTCTGTCATTTTTCCTTTACGACGTTCAACAAGTGAAGCTACCATATCTTCAAATTGTGGGTAATGTTCTGGATCGATGACTTCGTAACCTTCTGTAATTCCTTCGATTTCGAGATAGATTTTAATCTTGTCAGGGTTTCCTAGGAGTACAGGGATAACTTCTGTTTCTTTAACCAAACGCTTCGTTGCTTGTAGGATACGTGGTTCTTCACCTTCAGGTAGAACGATGCGAGCATTTTTACCAACTAGGTTGGCTTTCAAACTTTCAAAAACTTCCATGAGTTTTGACTCCTTTTAAGATAAATTATTATTTGATAACTGTGTAATAAGTGTGTCGAAATCATCCGGCAGCGGGCATTCTAGCTCTAACTGCTCTTCTAAGAAAGGATGATAGAACGATAAGTAATGGCAATGTAGAGCCTGGCGCTCTATGCCATGTTCTAAGCTTCCCCCATAAAGATCATCTCCAAGTAATGGAAATCCAATATGCGAGAAATGAACCCGAATCTGGTGGGTTCTCCCGGTGTGGAGACGAATATCAACTAAGTGAATATTCCCATAAGTTGCCACGATTTGATAGGATGTATGGGCATATTTTCCACCCTTTGCTACTCGTCGAGTGATGATAGAATCTTCATCTCGGGCTATCGGAGCGATGATTTCTCCCTGAGGTTCCAGATGACCATCTCCCTTAACTAGGGCGTAATAACGCTTTTCAATAGCTTTTTTTTGCAATTGCTTGTCTAATCTGGCATGCGCATAGCCGTGTTTAGCAAAAAGCATCAATCCAGAGGTATCTCTATCAAGCCGAGTCACAATATGAACCTGCTGATTCTCATAGTTTTGTTTTACATAGTAGCCCTTAATAAAGTTGGCAATGGTATTGGAATGATTGACACTAGGGATTGAAGCGACTCCAAAGGGTTTGTTGATAATCAAGAAATGATCATCTTCAAATAGAATATCTAGAGGATAATCAATTGCTTCAAGTGTCTCGAATCCTTCCTCTGGCGGAATATCAATGACGACTTCATCTCCGATATCTAAGAGATAGGTTGCATTCTGCGGATGCCCGTTTACTCGAATATCACCACCTCGAAACTTAATCTTGGCAAGTAACCCTTTTGAAACTTCATGTTTTTTCAGAAAGGTTTTGACCTTGACATGTTCGTCGGCAATAAACTGAAACCTCATTCGTCCACCTCACCAATAAAGGCATCTTTGACACGATTCCAAAAACTGGTGTGGCTTGGCGTAGCTACAAAATGGATCTTGTGGTGATCAATCTGATACTCTATTTTCTCAATATTTCGGAAAGAATAAATACTATTATCAATTGAGATTGTGTGATAGTCATTTCGTGTTGGTATCAATTCTATCTTGTCTTTTTTTGGAACAATAATTGATGAACCAAGTGTGCGGTAGATTCGGTTGTTCAAACTAGCAATTTCAGCCAATTGTAGGGCCTCTATGGTCGGGTGCAGTACTGCTCCACCGAGTGATTTATTATAGGCTGTGCTGCCTGTTGGCGTTGAAACTGTTAGGCCGTCACCACGAAAGCGTTCGAAGGGAACATGGTTAATAATGACATCAGCAACCATAGTTCGATCCGCTCGACGAATGCTAGCTTCATTTAGTGCTCGGAAAGACTTGACTTCACCATTTTCGAGAAATATTTTGACACTTAAGAGTGGATAAGACACTTGAGCACCATTATCCAACTGTAAATTTGTAACTAATTGGTCCAACTCAAAATCACGATAATCCGTATAAAAACCTAAATGTCCTGTATGAACCCCAACAAAACGAACCTTATCCAGTTGGTTTTCATACTTATGAAAAGCAGACAACAACATCCCATCTCCACCAATAGAGACGACGATATCTGGATTTTTATCATTTAGGATAAAATTATTCTTTTTTAATCGGTCTTTTAACTCGAATAGAACTTTCTGACTCTGAGGTTTACGGTTGGCAATTAGGTCAATTCGTTTACCTGTATTCTTCATCGGTATCGTCACTGTTTCCTACCCCGTCATTTAACTTTCTGTGCAAAGGATCAAAGAGTGCTTGTGCTTCCTGGATATCAGCACGTATTTTACTCATTTCTTCGTCTAGCTGATGTGAAATTCTGGCTGTAATTTCAAGTCGTTCCTTGATTTCCTCTGGGAAATCTCCTTGATATTTATAATTGAGAGAATGCTCGATTGTAGCCCAAAAGTTCATAGCCAAGGTACGAATTTGAATCTCAACTAGAATGGTTTTTGCACCGTAAATCGTATCAACCATATACTCAATAATCACATGGTAAGAACGATAACCCGATGCCTTTCGATGAGTAATGTAATCACGTTCTTGAACAACTCTCATATCCTGTCTTTTACGAAGGATAGAGACAACCTCGTTTACGTCGTCTACAAATTGAACCATGACACGTAAACCTGCAATATCTTGCAAATCCTGTTCAAGTGTGTCATAGCCAATACCCCGTCGTGCCATTTTTTCTTTGATACTTTCAATCGGTTTAACCCGACCCGTGACAAACTCGATTGGAGAATGTCGGTTTTGTTTTCTGTATTGTTTTCGGATTCCTCGGAGTTTTATTTTTAATTCTCCGACAGCTTGAATGTAAGGATCTAAAAATTCTTCCCATTCTGTAATCATATAACTCTTACGTCCAATTCTCTATGCAGTTTAATTTATCTAGTTTTTGATTTTCTCATGAAAATCATATACAATAAATACAATGCTTATTATACCATAAATCGCTTTCAAATATAAAGAAAAGGTTGTAAAAATGAAACATTTAGAAATAGAAATGAAAACACTTCTCAGTGAAGAAGAATATAATCGATTGCTAGCTCAATTTTCAGAAGTCACTCCTGTTACACAAAAAAATTACTACTTAGATACGCCTGATTTTTATCTTCGACATCATAAAATTGCTATGCGCATTCGTACTTTCGATACAAGCGCCGAACTGACTATTAAGATTCCTCAAGAAGTCGGAAATATGGAATACAACCAATCCCTTACTCTTGAGGAAGCAAAATATTGTCTTGAAAATTGTAAACTTCCTCAGGGGATGATTCTAGAAGAACTAACTAGCCGTGGACTTTCAACAAGTGGTTGGGTGGTTTTAGGTTGCCTAACTACTGTTCGTTACGAAAAAGAAACAGCAATTGGACTCATGGCGCTTGATCAAAGCCGCTACTTCGATATTGTAGATTATGAACTAGAGCTAGAAGTTGAAAATGGTGACCAAGGAAGTCTTGATTTTCAGGAGTTTTTACAAGCCAATGATATCCATTACAAGAAAGCACCTTCAAAATTAGTAAGATTTATAGAAAATATGAAAAATAACTGAAATAATCAACTTTTTTTGATAAAATAGAAGAGATAAAAAATAATAGAATCTGTGAAAGAAAATACTTTCCTTAAAAAATGTTTTTTCACCGATTTACTTAGTTTATAGAGGACGGTTTATCAATGTCAGATACAAAGAATATGAAGCTTTTTTCACTTTCATCAAATCATGAAATTGCACAAAAAATTGCGGATGCTGCAGGTGTTCCACTAGGAAAATTATCATCACGACAATTTTCAGATGGTGAAATTCAAGTTAACATCGAAGAAAGTGTTCGTGGGTATGATGTTTATATCATCCAATCAACCAGCTACCCTGTAAATAACCACTTGATGGAACTATTAATCATGGTTGACGCCTGTGTTCGTGCTAGCGCAAATACCATTAACGTTGTGCTTCCATACTTTGGTTATGCTCGTCAAGACCGTATTGCTTCTTCTCGAGAACCTCTTACGGCTAAACTTGTTGCAAATATGTTAGTAAAGGCTGGGGTTAGCCGTGTATTGACGCTTGACCTTCATGCTGTTCAGGTACAAGGTTTCTTTGATATTCCTGTAGATAACCTCTATACAATTCCGCTATTTGCAAAACACTACATTGATAAAGGTTTAACTGGTCCAGATGTGGTTGTTGTCAGCCCTAAAAACTCAGGTGTAAAACGTGCTCGTAGCCTTGCTGAATACCTTGATGCTCCGATTGCTATCATTGACTATGCTCAAGATGATTCTGAACGTAGCCAAGGTTACATTATCGGAGAGGTTGAAGGTAAGAAAGCAATCTTAATCGATGACATTCTTAATACAGGCCGTACTTTCTCTGAAGCTGCTAAAATTTTGGAACGCGATGGTGCTACTGAAATCTACGCGGTATCCAGCCATGGATTGTTCGTCAACGGTGCTGCGGAGTTGTTGGATGCAGCTAATATCAAGGAAGTCTTGGTTACAGATTCTGTATTGACAGAAAGTAAAAAACCTAAGAATGTACAATATATTACCGCAAGCGAACTGATTGGTGATGCCATGGTTCGTATTCATGAAAGAAAACCAGTTAGTCCACTATTTAAATTTAAATAGAAATTAGGTGAGTTTTTGATTTATTTAGATAATGCTGCTACGACACCCATGTCATCTGCAGCTATCTCAGCAATGACTCAAGTCATGCAGGAGACTTATGGCAATCCTTCTAGTATTCATGGTCATGGGCGTCAAGCAGGAAAATTATTACGTGAAGCCCGTCAAGGGTTAGCAGGTTTACTAGGTACAAAGCCCCAACACATTTTCTTCACTTCTGGTGGTACAGAAAGTAATAATACAGCTATTATCGGCTACTGTCTTCGTCATCAAAATCGAGGAAAACACATTATTACTACTGCTATCGAGCATCACGCTGTGCTTGAACCAATTGAATATCTGGTGGAAAATTTTGGGTTTGAAGTGACTATTTTAAAACCTGATAATCAAGAAATCACTGCAGATCAAGTCAAAAATGCACTGCGTGAAGATACTATTCTCGTTTCAACTATGTATGTTAACAATGAAACAGGTACTCTTTTACCAATCGCTGAAATTGGTCAGATTTTAAAAGTCCATTCAGCAGCTTATCATGTAGATGCTGTTCAAGCTGTCGGGAAGCTAGAGATTCTTCCTGAAAAACTAGGAATAGATTTCCTCAGTGCTTCTGCTCATAAATTTCACGGTCCAAAGGGTATCGGTTTCCTATACGCTGCTTCTACAAATTTTGATCCTTACCTACATGGTGGAGATCAAGAACAGAAAAAAAGAGCAGGGACAGAAAATCTTCCCGCAATTATAGGTATGGTTGCAGCGCTTAAGGACGATATAGATCATCTAGAGGCTAACTTTAATAAAGTTCAAAAACTACAGAAAGTTTTTCTAACTGAAATGGCTGGATCAACCTATTATCTCAATCAAGGTAAAGAGCAACTCCCTTATGTCCTAAATATCGGATTTCCGGGACAACGCAACGATCTACTACTACTTCGTTTAGACCTTGAAGGTATTTCTATTTCAACGGGTTCTGCTTGTACAGCTGGTGTTGTTCAGGTCAGTCATGTTCTTCAAGCCTTCTACGGAGAAGAATCTCCTCGCTTACACGAGTCTGTACGCGTCAGCATTTCACCTCAAAATACAGAACAAGAAATGATAACTCTTGCTAAAACTATTAAAAATATCATCGGAGGATAAACTTAATGGCATTTGAACAAACGATTAAACTTAAAAATTGTCGTTACGATTACACACTTAGTCCAACTGTTAAAAAATTTACGCTTAAAGATAATACTTTTTTTGAAACTAAAGTTGGTAACTATGAATTAACGCGTCTACTTGAAAAAGTTCCAAATAGTGGTGAAGGATTCCAACTTAAGATTATCATCAACAAAGACTTAACTGGTGTAAAAATCAATATCACTGATAAATTTGGTTTACGTTTAGTTGATATCTTCAAATCAGAAGAAACTCATATCCACCAAGAGAAATTCTACTTTTTGATGGATAGCCTGGTTGAACGTGGAATATTTACAAAAAGCGAAAGATAGAAGGTTGTTATGTTTCGATTAACTTATAAAGATGCCTATCAAGTAGAGCGTATTCAAGAATACGAAGACTATGAAGCTCTTATGCTTTCTCTATCAGGCTGTGTGACGCTTCCTGATACGACTGTTGTCACATCACTGACCCACAATGGGGTTGAAATCTATCAAGGTCTTCTTGGAAATCTTTATCGTTTTTTAACAACCTATCACGAAAATACATAAACTAAGATTTTTTCTTAGTTTTTTTTCGTTATTGTTGCAATTTTCACAAGCTTTCTATAAAATAGTAGTTAGAAAGGTTGTGATTTTGTGAAAGAAAAACAGTCTGCTATTCCAAAAGCAACAGCAAAGAGACTTTCTCTCTATTACCGTATTTTTAAAAGATTTAATGCCGAGAAAATTGAAAGAGCTAATTCCAAACAAATTGCAGAAGCGATTGGAATTGATTCTGCCACTGTTCGTCGTGACTTCTCTTACTTTGGCGAACTTGGACGTCGTGGATTTGGCTATGATGTCAAAAAGCTCATGAACTTTTTCGCTGATCTTTTAAATGATAATTCTATTACCAATGTTATGCTTGTAGGTATTGGGAATATGGGACATGCCCTCCTCCACTACCGCTTTCATGAGCGTAACAAGATGAAAATCATCATGGCTTTTGACCTAGATGATCATCCTGAGGTTGGTACCAAGACACCTGACGGTGTTCCAATCTATGGAATCTCTCAAATAAAGGACAAAATTAAGGATAGTGATGTTAAAACTGCTATTCTTACTGTTCCTAGTGTTAAATCTCAAGAAGTTGCTGAACTTTTAGTTGATGCTGGTATCAAAGGTATCCTCAGTTTTTCTCCTGTTCACCTACATCTTCCTAAAGACGTAGTTGTTCAGTATGTCGATCTTACTAGCGAACTTCAAACCCTCCTCTATTTCATGCGAAAAGAGGATTAGAAAGCGAATTGATTTATGAAAAAACCAGTTATTGGGATTACAGGAAATGAAACCCCGCATCCAGATGATGAGCTTATGATGAGTTATGCTGCAAAAGGCTTTGCTGAAGGAGTTAAGGAAGCTGGAGGTATACCCATTATCCTACCGATTGGCGATGAAGAAATGGCCAGTTACTACATTAGTTTAATTGATAAACTTATTTTAACTGGTGGACAAAATGTTGACCCTAAATACTATGGTGAGCCCAAAGCTATTGATAGCGACGATTACCACCTTCAACGTGATATTTTTGAGTTAGCCCTCATTAATGAAGCAATCAAGCAAAATAAACCTATTTTTTCTGTCTGTCGTGGTACTCAACTCTTTAACGTAGCCATGGGTGGGTCTCTTTATCAAGATATCGAAGATCATTGGCAAGATACTTCCGCTGAATACACCACTCAGCGACTTGTCACCGAACCAGATACTATTCTAAGAGAAATCTATGGAGAAATCTCTCATATCAATTCTTTCCACCATCAGAGCATCAAAGATTTAGCTCCTAATCTTAAGGTTGTAGCTCATGATCCTAAGGATGGTATTATCGAAGCTGTTACAACTACGGATGACTTCCCTTATCTTGGGGTTCAATGGCATCCTGAATTTCTCTTTGAAAATCGCCCCAAAGATAAAACACTTTTCGACTATGTCGTCAATGAATTATAAAACCTGTATCATTTACAGGTTTTTTATATCATATCTGTCTTCTCACGGTAACTAAAATAATCAGAATGAGAGACAATTAAATGGTCCAATAAGACCAATCCCATTAATTCGCAGGCTTCTTTAACAAGCTTCGTAACATGGTCATCATTGGGGCTAGGAACTACTGCTCCTGATGGATGATTATGAACCAGAATCACAGATGTTGCCATATGCTTCAAAGCGTAGTGGAGAATTTCTCTCGGTTCAGCAATGCTTCTCGTGGCAGACCCGATAAAAATGGTCTGCTGGTGAATGATTTGATTTTGAGTATTCAGATAGAGCGCCACTAGGTGCTCTTGTTTTTTATCTCCAAGCTCAGCCTGCATCTTTTTAGCTAATTTACGACTGCTAAGAATACTCTCCATTTCCACTGTTTCCCTTTTATGGATACGGTAGCCTAATTCGATAACAGCTTGTAATTCGATAGCCTTAACACGTCCAATACCCGATAGAGTCTGCAATTCCTGTAGACTCATTCTTTTTAGGTCAGTTAAACAGGTTAGCTGATTTAATACCTTCTGTGCTATTTCAAAAACATTGGCTTGTTTCGTTCCTGTCCTTAGCAAAATAGCCAGTAATTCTTGGTTGCTGAGTGCTTCTACTCCTTCTCTTACTAGTCTCTCTCTTGGTAAAAGTGAATCTTCTTGAAATGAAATACTATACATAAAAATCCTCCTCACTTAATTATTCGTGAGAAGGATCCTTAATTCGATAAAAACTAGTTATTTTTAGATTTTTTCAAGTGCAAGACGCAAATCTTCAATCAAATCGTCGACATTTTCAAGACCGATTGAAAGACGGATTTGATTTTTAGTTACTCCTGCTGCTTCTAGATCAGAGTCAGACAATTGAGCATGCGTTGTAGTTGCTGGATGAACGACCAATGATTTGGCATCTGCTACGTTTGCAAGGTTTGAAAAGATTTCTAAGCTATCAATTACCTTACGAGCTTCTGCTTCTCCGCCCTTAACGTGGAAGGTAAAGATTGAACCAACACCTTTTGGTAAATATTTCTCCGCTAAGGCATGGTAAGGGCTATCAGCTAATTTTGGATAATTAACTTTTTCAACTTTCGGATGGTTCACAAGGAAATCAACGATTTTCTCAGCGTTTTGCACATGGCGTTCAACACGGAGAGATAGTGTTTCAAGACCTTGTAGGAGCAAGAATGAGTTAAATGGTGAAAGGGCAGCTCCCATATCGCGAAGCAATTGCACGCGAGCAGCAACGATAAAGGCTGCAGCACCTACATCTCGAGTATAGCTCAAATTATGGTAGCTTGGATCTTCATTGACAAATTGAGGGAATTTCCCTGAAGCTGCCCAGTCAAACTTCCCACTATCAACGATAACACCACCGATTGTTGTACCGTGTCCTCCGATAAACTTAGTAGCCGAGTGAACTGAGATATCTACACCGTGTGAAAAGACATTAATGAGATATGGTGTTGCAAAAGTATTATCAGCAACCAAAGGAATTTGATGTTTGTGGGCAATTTCAGCTATTTTTTCAATATCAGGAATGTTGATAACTGGATTACCCAAAGTTTCAATCAAAACAAGTTTGGTATTGTCTTTAATCGCTGCTTCCACTTCTTCTAAATGATCAATATCAACAAAAGTTGTGGTGATTCCGTAACGAGGAAGGGTTTCTTTCAACAGGTTAAAGGTCCCACCGTAGATTGTTGAAGCTGCAACCACATGATCACCTGCGTGAGCTAGTCCAAGGATAGTATAAGTAAGAGCTGCCATTCCAGAAGCTGTGGCAAGTGCACCTACTCCGCCTTCAAGAGCTGCAATACGCTCTTCAAAGGCTGAAGTTGTTGGATTGGTAATACGAGTATAGATATTTCCAGCTTTTTGAAGGGCAAAAAGGTCTGCCCCCTCCTGTGTATCTTCAAATACAAAAGATGTTGTTTGGTAAATTGGTACAGCACGGGACTTGGTAGTAGCGTCTACCACTTGTCCTGCATGCAATTGAAGAGTTTCAAATTTAAATTCACGAGTCATCATCAGACCTCCAAAGATTTCATTAAATTAATTGTATCATCTATGGCAGTCAGTTACAAATAAAACTTTATTATATAGGATAAGAAATAGCTATGGCAATTATTAAAATTGTAGAACTTTTTTCAGATAGTTTAAAAAGTTTGTATTCGCTATTCCTATACTTTATAATGGATAAAAAGGAGAAGACTATGTCAGAAATTACACATGAAATTGATTCAAACTTTGCCGGTCGTTTAAATATTTTACGTGCTGGTGTGCTCGGAGCCAATGACGGGATCATTTCCATCGCTGGAGTTGTTATCGGGGTTGCCAGTGCAACCAGTAATATCTGGATAATCTTTCTTTCAGGTTTGGCTGCCATCTTAGCAGGTGCCTTCTCTATGGCTGGAGGTGAATATGTTTCAGTATCTACTCAAAAAGACACTGAAGAAGCCGCTGTAGCCCGTGAACAATTACTTTTGGATAAGGATATCGAAGCCGCAAAGAAATCTCTTTATGCTGCTTATCTTCAAAATGGTGAGTGTGAAACTTCAGCTCAACTTTTAGTCAATAAAGCTTTTCTTAAAAATCCACTTAAAGCCTTAGTTGAGGAAAAATACGGAATCGAGTATGAAGAGTTTACCAATCCTTGGCATGCTGCAGCATCTAGCTTCATCGCTTTTGTTCTTGGTAGTCTACCACCAATGCTATCCATTACCATCTTTCCAAGTGACTATCGAATCCCTGCTACTGTTTTTATCGTTGCGATTTCTCTATTGATTACAGGTTACACCAGTGCCAAACTCGGGAAAGCCCCAACCAAAACAGCTATGATTCGTAACCTTTGTATCGGTTTGTTAACCATGGGAGTGACCTATCTATTGGGTCAGTTGTTTAGCATTTAAAAAAGATACCGTACGGTATCTTTTTTATTATCCAAACATAAATAATTAAGTAAAACTACCAAAACCAACCTTCATTATCATCGATTGGCTCAGCTTGTTTCATCTTACGTGGGCCAGTTCCGTACATATCAGCTTCGATATCTTCTTTTGTTGGCAAGATAGAGGCGAGGATAATGTAGATGATGATTCCAAGTCCGAAGTTTGCGATTGTAAAGATAGCAAAAATGAAGCGCACAAGAGTAACATCAAGGTCCCATCTATCAGAGAGTCCAGCAAGTACTCCTGATATCATACGATTTCGTCTCATTTTATAAAATTTTTTATTCATAGTTTGTACCTCTTTCGGTATTCTTGAAATAAGTATAACATGAAATAAAAACTACTTGCATCAGTCCTTAGGCGGATTTTGCAAAATGAGTTTGCCACGACAGAGACCACAACGATAACGTTTGGTATTAATTCGTCGCTTTCGTTGATAGGTTTGGTGACAAGTCTGACAAGTATAGACTAGAACTGGTGTTTGACTAACACTTGGTAAGGGAGGAACAAAGCGGAGTCCGTCTACTTCTTTTAACAGTTTCTTAAAGGCTACATCTTTATGTTTATATCCCTTGCCCTCATAGTATAGATGATAATGACAGAGTTCGTGACGGACAATTTTCCGAAAAACCTCTAAACCAAGTTCTTGATAGACTTTTGGATTAAAATCCAAATGCCCATCCTTTGGAAAGAATCGCCCACCTGTCGACCGTAGGCGAGTATTCCATTGAGCTTGGTGTTTAAAAGGTTTCCCAAAGTCTTCTAAAGAAACTTGTCGAACGTAATTAGTTAGATTCATCTGGTGCAAGGAGCGACAGATTTACTTTTTCGCGTTGGACATCGATTTTCTTTACCCAAACGGTTACCAAATCACCAACTGAAAGGACTTGACTTGGATGCTTGATGAATTTCTTGCTCATATGAGAGATATGGATCAGGCCATCCTCGTGAATACCAATATCAACAAAGGCACCGAAGTCAACGACGTTACGAACAACGCCCTCAAGCTTCTGGCCAACTTTCAAGTCTTTGATATCCAAGACATCCTGACGTAGGACTGGAGCATCAAAAGAATCACGGAAATCACGACCTGGTTTTAAAAGATCTGCAATAATATCTTTAAGAGTTTCTTGACCGAGGTCTAGCTCTTTAGCCATATCCTGTATTGATACAGACTTTAGCTTAGCTTGCGCTTCTTCATTCAAGTCCTTAATATCCAAACGTTTAAAGAGTTCCTTGACTGCAGCATAGTTTTCAGGGTGAACACCTGTGTTATCAAGGATATTGCTACTTTCAGGGATACGGAGGAAACCTGCAGCCTGTTCAAACGCTTTAGCACCTAATCGAGGGACTTTCTTGATTTGGGCGCGTGAAGTGATTTTACCTTCTTCTTCACGATACTTAACGATGTTTTCTGAAATCGTTTTGTTAAGCCCTGCAACATGGGAAAGTAGCGCTGGACTGGCTGTGTTGACATTGACACCGACTTGGTTAACTACTGTATCAACAACAAAGTCAAGACTTTCAGACAGTTTTTTCTGACTAACATCGTGCTGATATTGACCGACACCGATGGATTTGGGATCAATTTTAACCAATTCAGCAAGTGGGTCTTGCAAGCGACGAGCAATAGAAATAGCAGAACGTTTTTCAACAGTTAACTCTGGAAACTCTTGACGAGCAAGTTCACTAGCTGAGTAGACAGATGCCCCGCTCTCATTGACAATGACATAGCTGACCTCAGGAAAATCTTTAAGTACTTCAGCGACAAAGGCTTCGCTCTCACGACTAGCAGTACCATTACCGATAGCAATGATTTCCACACCATATTGGCCAATCAAATCTGCCAAATCTCTCTTTGCTTCTTCAATCTGACGAGCTGAAGCTGGTTTGACGGGATAAATGACTTGCGTTGTTAGCATCTTCCCAGTTGCATCTACAACTGCAAGCTTGGCACCTGTACGAAAGGCAGGGTCAAATCCAAGGACCACTCGCCCTTTAAGAGGAGCAACAAGGAGAAGATTTCGAAGGTTGTCTGAGAAGAGTTGAATAGCTCCTTCTTCTGCCTTTTCTGTTAGCTCAGTGCGAATACGACGCTCAATAGCTGGTAAGACTTTTTTCTTAACAGATTGCTGAATAACTTCGTCTATATAAGCATTCTTAACCTTAAAACGAGCAGCAAAGAAAGATAGAATACGCTCAGTCGCATGCTCAAAGCCAATTTTCAAAATGCCTAGCTTCTCACCACGATTAAGGGCAAGCGTACGGTAACCTTGCATGTTTGCAACTGTCTCTGAGAAATCGTAATAAATCTGAAAGACTTGTTTTTCATCAAGACTCTCATCTTTGACTTGAGAAGTAATCTTAGAACGTCTAAGTACCTCTTGATATGTCATTGAACGTAAATGAACATCCTCAGATAGTGCTTCAACCAAGATGTCTACAGCCCCAGCCAAAGCTTCTTGAGGAGTTTCGAAACCTTCACAGACAAATGCATCTGCTTCTTTTTCTAGGTTAGAAACATTTTGTAAAATTAAACGAGCAAGTGGAAAAAGTCCAGCCTCACGCGCAATCGTTGCCTTGGTGCGACGTTTCTCCTTATAGGGAAGATAGAGTTCTTCTACATCTGCGAGTTTTTCAGCTGAGAGAATTGCTTCTTCTAACTCCTTAGTTAGCTTGCCTTGCTCTTTGATTTTTGCTAAGACCGCTTCCTTACGATCATTTAGAGCAGTTAAACTCTTATCGAGGTCGATAATAGCCTTAATGGCCACCTCATCTAGACTTCCGGTCATATCTTTCCGATAACGGGCGATAAAGGGGATAGTTGCTCCTTCTGCTGTCAAAGACAAGACAGTATCAATCTGCTTTAAAGTTACACCCAAATCTTGGGAAATTTTTTCATATTTTTTATCCATGAAACTATTATACCATAAGGAAGAAAGCTTGTTTTCATTAATTTGTTGCTTTATTTAAACTTTATAAAGATAAAAGCCATGTTTATTTTAAAATCCAACCATTTCTTAGAAATAATAGTATAATAGTCTTAACTAAAAGAATCGAGGTATGCCTTATGGCTGTTAAATTTACAAAAACTGATGACTTAGATAAGATGTTCGAAGAATTCGCTAAACTACCTGATTTGAAGCAAGTAACATTTCCAGATGACAAGGAGAAGAAAGAGAAGAAAGAGAAGGCAGAAAAGAAAAAATAGATGACACTCTTTCAAAGTTTACCTTCTAGTGTGCTACAAGCTGGTGCCATTTTTCTTTCAATTATCATTGAAGCTTTACCCTTTGTCTTAATCGGTAGTATCATCTCTGGTGCCATTGAAGTCTATGTCACTCCTGAGAAGGTTTATAAATTTCTCCCTAAAAATCGCTTGGGGAGAATCTTTTTTGGTAGCTTCATCGGTTTCCTCTTTCCCTCTTGTGAGTGTGGAATTATCCCTATCATCAATCGCTTTTTAGAAAAAAAGGTTCCAAGCTATACAGCGGTACCTTTTCTAGTAACGGCTCCTATCATTAATCCCATCGTACTTTTTGCGACTTATTCAGCCTTTGGTAATTCAATTCAAATGGTCTTACTCCGAGCTTTGGGCGCTATTCTAGTTGCTACTATATTGGGTATCTTTCTTGGTTTTGTCTGGGAGGGACCTATCCAAAAAGAAAACAGATTGGCTTGCCATGAGCATGATTTTTCTCACTTGACTAAAAGTCAAAAACTGCTTCAGGTCTTTATCCAAGCTATTGATGAATTCTTTGATATGGGGCGTTACTTGGTCTTTGGCTGTCTTTTTGCAAGTATAGTCCAAGTCTATGTTCCAACTCGTATCCTGACATCTATCAGCGCATCACCACTACTTGCGATTGTTCTTCTGATGGTCTTATCTTTCCTACTATCCCTCTGTAGTGAAGCGGATGCCTTTATCGGATCTTCTCTTCTATCAAGTTTTGGCTTTGCTCCAGTGCTTGCCTTTCTGGTTATAGGTCCCATGCTTGATGTCAAGAACTTACTCATGATGAAGAATTATCTCAAGACACGCTTCATTTGGCAATTCATGACAATTGTAACTCTTGTTGTTCTTGTCTATTCTTATCTAGTCGGGGTGATGCTATGATTCGATTTCTTATCTTATTTGGCTATTTTATCTTAACCCTTTATCTGCACCTATCAGGTAAGCTCAATCAGTATATAAACCTCCACTACTCATATCTGGCTTATATCACTATGTTTTTATCTTTGTTACTAGCCATTGTTCAGGCTTATATTTCTTTCAAGCGTTTTAAAGAACATAGTCACTTACATAGTTTTTCAGCCAAGCTTGCTAGTTTTTTCCTCTTAAGTTTACCCTTGTTAGTTGGATTTACCTTTCCAACTGTCACTCTGGATTCACAAACAGTATCGGCAAAAGGATATTATTTCCCTTTGTCGGAAGGAACTGACAAGGCAATCCAAGCAAGTGAAGGAACGAGCAGTCAGTTTCTTAAGCCGGATACGAGCAGATTTTATTCACAAACAGCTCATGAAAATATTATTCGAAAGAGTGCTGATAAATACTTAGCTCAATCTAGTATAGTTATCAATGATGAAAATTACCTGGAGGTCATGGAAGCTATCTATGATTATCCAAATGAATTTGAAGGCAAGGAAATCGAGTTTATTGGCTTTGTCTACAACGATCCAAATCATACCAATAGTCAATTTGTTTTTCGCTTTGGTATTATGCACTGTATCGCTGATTCAGGCGTTTTTGGACTTTTGACTACAGGAAACACTAATCACTACGAAAATAACACCTGGGTGAAAGTCAAAGGTAAGATTAGCAATCACTATCACAAAGAACTCAACCAAGTCCTCCCAACCCTTGAAGTCCAGTCCTTCATCAAAGTGGACAAACCCGAAAATACTTATGTTTACAAAGAATTTTAAAAAGTAGCCTGAGAGGGCTACTTTTTCTTGTTTATTAAGTTTTTAACTTCCCGGGCTCCGATTTGATCTCCTGCTTTTTAAAGAGCTTGATAGGCCCCATAAATTGAGAAGGCTGTAATCCTTGCAAGTTTCTAACGAGAAAGTTTCTGAGACTAATTTCTTGGCCTCTTCAATCTTCCCCTCAAACAATAATTCCCAGGCTTGATTCATGCTTATTCACCTCTAGCTCATGTCGTATAGAAAAATATTGACAAATCGCTATCAGACTCGTATTTTTTCCAAGCTAAACTGAAGCCATAATAGTCTTCAAATTCTGGATGCCAGTCATAATAAAGTGGGATACGGCTAAATTTTCTTGCAACTACTTCATCTTCAAATTCTGGGGACTCTCCTGCAGTAATTCCAAATTGAAGACCATTCATTTCCCAGGTATTTCCCCAAACATTTTCGTCTGATAGAACATCAATCCAACGAGAGGCATCAATATCAAAATCTGCACATAACTCTAAAGTAAAGAATTTTCTATAGTTTACTTTGGCGGGCTTAATATAAAAGGCACCATCCACCTGATACTTTTTATCTCTGGCTTGTATTTGTGAGATTTTCATTGGAATAGGAACTCCATTTAACTCTAACCAAAAATGTCCCAAGGGAGTTTTGATTCCATTGTAGATTTGTTTAGAATCTACTTTTACTTTTTTCAAGCAAGCATCTAAAATCCTTCCATGTTTAACTATATTTGTACAAACTATTGTAGAAGTCAGTGGATCAAAATCTGTATACCTACGAATGACACGTTTTAACTTTTCGACGGGAAAAGTGATATCCTTTGGTAGGGCATGATACTTCTGGACAACTAAAGCAGTTTTTTCGGTATTTTCCTTCCCGGTTGGAACAATCACAGCATGTCCAATATGGATATTTGGGTCGTCACAGATATAAGTATAACCATTTCCACCTTCTTGAAACTCAACAACTACAATATTTAACTCTTGATCAGGATCGAAAAGTGGTTCAGCTTTTGCACTGGTCTGGCGCTCATAAAAAGTGAAACAATTTGGATTATCCTCTTCGCCAAAGACCATAAAACTACCACAATTTGGGCACTTCCACATATAAAAGGAAGCCTCCGAAATGTCTTCATAGGAAATTCTATCATGTTCGTCAGTATTGTTAAAAATATCTTCAAGCAACTCATCCGAATAAACCGAATAAGCATTTGGATCAGGGGCTTTGTGGTCGTTCATTGCTTGCCCACATCTACAAGTCCATTTTCCCATAATTAACCTCAGTCACTACTTAATTCTTCGATGAAAAATTGATTGAGAGCTTTCCAGTCTTTCTTTTCCTCTGTAACACTTTGGACGTAGTCATCCAGCTCTTGGATATTTTTGATGATAAAGTCCTGAATTGGCTCTATCGGCTCAATTTCCATTCCTTCAGGTCCCTTTAACTTGATATCAAGCAATCTAGACACATGCTCTTTCATTTCATCAGGGAGGAGTTCTTTGACCAAATCATCAAACAAAATCGGTGGAACAGAATGATGTTTTTCAATCCAACGACAAGCTAAAATGGGACGAAGTGCATAGAAATACTTTTTAGGTTTGACCATGTCTCCTGAAAGATACTTATTCATTTGAGTTCTAGCAGTATTCAAGTAATGGTGGAGCATCTTTTTCTCGGAAAAATACTGACTGACAAGCGGACGGATACGGTCAATAAAGCTTTCGTCTTGCTGGTAAACGATTGGCGACTGTAACCACTCAAAGAGGGTTGGATTTGACTTATAAAGCAACTTTAAAGCCTTGTCCAAATCCCAACCACTCACATCCCATGTATCGTCAATTGGTAGTTCGATGACATCTCGATGATCGTTCAAGCTTAGATAAAAATCTTGCTTGTGCTTGTATACGAAACGCACATCAAAGTCACTATCAGGAGACTCGAAGCCCCAAGCTCGACTGCCAGACTCAATTGCCCATAAAACTGTAACATCATAATCACGCTCAATTTCTGCAAGTTTTTCAGGTACCAGAACATTCATTTCTTCTTGTGTTTGCATGGTGATTTTCTTTCTATATTCAAGCTACTTCTTCAGCGCGATTATTGATTAAGTCAATTGTTTGGACAATATTCCTCAATACTGGTATTTGATGTTGAAATAGTACTTGTACGGATCCATAAGATTTAAACGGTTCTTGTGTCAGCATCGACTTATCCATATAACCATTTTCAACGACATAATCGACAATCAATTTCACAAAAGAAATTTGCTTAGCATTAAGACTTTCATCTGATAAGAACTTAGAAAATACTTGATTAGCAGCCTCTCTATTCAAACCTATAATCTCACGAACTAATCTAGGAATAGCCTTGTTCTCATAGTGCTGCTGATAGTCAGATTTACTTCCTAATTTTTCCCATAATAGAGTTTCTAATGCTAATAAATCTTGAGAGGTCAATTTTTCATTATGGTATAACTTAGAAATTGCTTCATCATCTAGATGAGTTTTCAAATAATGTTCAACTTTTTCATTATAAGATCGCAGGTCATTGACTTGTAAATATGGCTTAGTATCATGGACAGTGGAAAGAATGTGATCATCAAAATTGACATAATATATAGTGCGTTCCTGTTTATCCAAAAACTGTAGTAAATCTCGAAGCGCAAGGCGTATTTTTTCAAGTTCAGACAAGCTTACTTCCTCCCAAAATTCAGGTTCTTGTACTTTCCTGATAATTTCAGCCTGTGCAAAGACCTGAGGGATATTGCTGACAGAAGCAAGGGCCTGAGCAGTTTTCATAACTTGAGATATATGAATCCTTGATGGCTTGGAGGTTAGTTGTCCTACTTGAATTTCTAACATCCATAAATCAAAGCGTCTAGCCATTTCATTTTCATTATCTTCATTAAACATGAGAGGAGATATATGAGTATGAAGATTTTCACATGAAATCGTTGTAAGATTTTGCCAATTTTCTAATTTTTTATAGGTATAAACCATATCTAAGACCATACGAACTCTAAAGTCTAACTCATTCAAGTCCTCTACATGGCTATGAAGTTCTGAGACGAGTTGCTGACGATACTCTCTTGCAAATGGATCCTCTTGATAGTGAAGGTCTTGCAGTTCATGAATCAAGTCCACCTTGATATTAAACAAACGCTGTGCCAAGGGAACAATATGACGTCCATTTCCTTCTCTAGGATCTGCTTTGAAGTATTCAAAGTTGTCACCATAATCAAATACCAAAAAGTTTTCCTTATCCTGATCAGGTCCAAACAAATCTTTACAGAGACGGGTTCCACGACCAATCATCTGCCAAAATTTTGTTTTTGATCGCACTTTCTTGAAAAAGACTAAATTGACAACCTCTGGAACATCAATACCTGTATCCAACATGTCAACTGAAATTGCAATTTGAGGGTATTTCTCTTTGATTTTAAAATCATCAATCAAGGTCTGATAATGTTTAATACTGTAATCAATCACCTGAGCATAGTCGCTCCCCTTTTCAGGATATCGTTTATTAAAAATCTCTCTAATAAATTCAGCATGATGATGATTCTTTGCAAAGATGATAGTTTTTCCAATATCATCACCCGAAGCCGTCTGAATCCCTCTCGTCATTAGTTCATCTAGAACAATCTCTACTGTACCTTGATTAAAAATAAAGGAATTAAAAGCTCCAGCATCAATGTCTTTTTCTAGACTATCATCTTCAAATTGGCTATCAAAATATTCTTTATCTTCTTGGGATAGATCATCGTAATGAAGCCCATCCGTTGGTAGTTTTAACTTAGTTTCAATCGAATGATAAGCTACTAAATAACCATCTTTTACAGCCTCTTCCAGGTCGTATGCGTATGTTGGAACACCATTCTCCAAGTTAAAAAATCCATAAGTATTTTTATCAAGATCCTGACGAGGTGTGGCCGTTAAGCCTACGATTCTAGCATCAAAATAATCAAAAATAGTCTTGTATTTTTGATAAATGGAGCGGTGGGACTCGTCAATAATGATAAGATCAAAATGACCAACAGTAAAAGGGCGTTGAATGACTTCTTCCTGATCACTAATAGCTCCAATCATGGTCGGATAAGTAGAAAACACCATACGACTTGATCGTGCCCCAGCTTTATCCTCTAAAAAGTTACAAACCGAAAGATCTGGAAGTAATTTCCTAAATGAATCATAGGCTTGTTTTACAAGAGATGTCCGGTCAGCTAGAAAGAGAACATTTTTGACCCAATTGTGACGTGATAGGATATCAACAAGAGAGACTGCTGTTCGAGTTTTCCCAGAACCAGTTGCCATTACCAAAAGAGCTTGTCTTCGATTGTTGGAAAAAGACTCACAAACACTTGCAATCGCATGTTTCTGGTAATATCTTCCAGAGATATCGTCTCTGATTTTACTAGAAATATCCTCAAGTGGTTTTTGCAAGTGTCGTCTGTCCATCAATAATTGCAATTCTTCTTGCGAATAGAATCCTGCGACCTGGCGACGATTTACACCATCAAGAATGTAGTGCTTGAGGCCATTTGTAATAAAACAAATCGGTTGGTAACCTATTTTTTCCTCTAGCGCTTTAGCATATTCCTTAACTTGTACTTCACCAACTTCTGGATTAACTGCAGCCTTTTTGGCTTCAATAATTGCTAAAATCTTTCCATTTTTACCATAAAGGACATAATCACAATAACCTGTTCCCGATCCGTGTTTCAGTCCATTAACAGCGACTTCAACTCGACAATTTTCTTCAAATGTCCAACCCGCTAAGCGTAAATCAATGTCAATAAAGAGTTTTCTCGTCTCAGCCTCAGATAACTGATCGATATGAAAAGAAACCTCTTGCCGTTGAGCAGCAGTTTCACGTTTTTCTGTATAATTTTCTTGAACTTCCAAGGACTGTACAGCCATTTGTTCATGAAAGTCAGGCATAAGAGGTAAACTGTCTTGCAGTTCCACCATGGCTTGTGGTGTTTCTCTTTTCTTGACATTCTCTGAAATTGGCAATAACTTCTCGTCAAAAAAACGTTCCACAAACTCATTGCTGTAGCAGTAATCAATAAAGTTTACGAACTGGTACAAATGATGTAAGGCTAAAATCGCTTCACGTTCCTTGATCTCCCCACCATGAGCAGCATGATTGCCCCAACGTATCAAGAGAACCATCTGACTATGAAGCTCTGGATCTACGATTTCTCTAAAGTCATCATCCCACACCAATGATGACAAAGTAGCACGATAAGGGGCTTCCAAATAAGAATCATGGCTATAAATCCAATGAACAGCCTGCTCCAAGGCACGACGTGCCATGAAAGCTGTCGCTACAGTAGATGTCCCAATCATATTCTCAGCTTCTATACAGGGCTTTGAAAAAGATCCATACTCCTCGTTATTTAAAAGAAAATCAAAATTTCCCATTTTTCTCTCACTTTGATTAAATAGATACCTATATTATACTAGATTTCAGGCTATTTCTCCACAGTTTTATAGCCTTCTGACAAGCAAATTGTGATTTGTCAACCTGAGCCACAAAGTCTGCGAACTCATTTTGGAGAGAAAGAGGGGGGAGGGGGAATCCTATTTTTCCAAGTTCCGATGCAGTTATTGCCATTTTTACTCCACTACCTTTTGACTTAATCTTTTCTATATCCATATAGTCACTTAGCATAAATTTAAAGAAAATTGGATTATACTTAGAATTATCTAATCGAATTTTCATAATGGAAGGATGCATAATACCCAGAGGGGCATTATTGGGTACTTGAAAAATTTCTCCGATTGTTCCTCTACAACTGACTATTATATCTCCACCATAAATTGAAAACCTCTTTAACTCTTTATATTTTTTTTCATCAACATATCTAGTTTCTAAATTCATCGTTTTTTTTATAGCATGTTTTTGTTCATATACCATGCAATATGCTTTTTCTTTTGAAACAAAATAATCATTTTTTAAAGAACTACCAAAAGGGCCAATAAACATTTCTTTTACAGAATTATTTAATCTTTCTACATCAAACTTCGAAATATCCCCAAACATCTCGTTAAATCGGGATTTGCTCCTAAGAGATGAATTTCTGATGGGAATGTTTTACATTACTTTGGTTGACCATAGCATAGGCTAAGGTTGTGTCAATTTTACTGTGACCTAGCAGTTTTTGGACTTGTTCGATAGGCATTCCCTTATCAATTGCCTTTGTTGCTAGTGTTCTTCTAAATTTATGTGGGTGGACCTTTTGGATTCCAAGCTTTTGACCTAACTTTCTTAATCGAATCTCAACACCAGCTATTCCGAGTCTCTGGGCTTTTCCAAGCAAGGTAACAAAAAGAGCTGGATGATTATCTTCTCTGCTATGGATATAGTTTTTTAAATGGATTTTCGTACGAGCATCAAAATAAACAGGTCTCTCCTTTTTACCTTTGCCAAATACAACACATTCACGATTTTCAAAGTCAATATCTGAGCGATTCAGCTGCACAAGTTCTCCCACACGCATTCCTGTTGAAGCTAGTAGATCGATCATTGCTAAATCCCTTAAGTTTTCACAATTGTCTCGCATGATTTCAAGATGTTCATCGGTATAAGTTTCTTTCACAGTTTGTTCGGTCTTAATCTTTTTAATCCGTCGAATAGGATTTTTGATGATATATTCTTCCTGCTCAAGCCAAGCAAAAAACGAAGACAGGATGCGTCGGATATTGTCCAAATTTGCTTTACTGCAATCTTTTTCTGACTGATACTGAGCTAGATAACTTCTCAAATCATCTGTTGTCAGTTGTGTTACAGACTGCTTTATGCTTGTAAATAAGTTTTCAATGGTCCTTTGATAATAACGAATGGTTTTTGCACTACACCCCTCCACCTGTTTAGCAGTAATAAACAAAGCTAACAAGGAATTATTCGTATACTTCTGTTGATTTACACCATTTACTAAATGGCGCTCTAAACTCTCCCGCAATGCTAATAATTGTGCATTGTTTAAAATGGGGAGCATTTCTTGAATGATGATTGTCACTTTTGTTTCCATATTTTCTCACTTTCATTATTTCAATAAAAAGAGACAATATTAGTTTTCTGCATTACAGAATTCTAATACTGTCTGTTTGTCTATTTTTTACTTATAGGATTTAAACATCCAAACTTAATTGTTGCCATTAACTCTAAATGAATTTTCAGATACCCATTTGGTGTAGGAAGCTAACTTTTCATCTGTCAATGCTTCTACTGCGATAGTAACGCACATAGCGACCGCTTCTTCAACTGTTACAGAAAGACGATAACCATTTAACTGTAGGAATTTCACTAAAATGAAGAAAGCAGTTCGTTTATTAGCATTGGCAAAAACATGCTTCTTGATCAATTGGACAAATAGTATCGTTGCCTTATCAAAAATTGTCGGATAAAGAGGTTTACCGAAGACAAATTGTTCTGGTAAATTGACAATCATATTTAAGGCAGAAGGACTAACTGTTTGAATTTTTTCATTAGGTGAATACCGTTCAATTGCTAGAGCATTGATTTTCTCGATTTGCCTTTCTGTCAGATAGACTGTCATTTTTCCACCAAAGCTTTGAAAACATCATCGTATTCGTCAAAAATTTTGTCCAAATTTAAGTCAAAGGCATCATCAGATACATAAGAAATCTGATGCCCAGACTCTTCGGGAGTAAAGATAATTTCACCACTTGGTAACAATTTCGCTTCGTATTTTACACCACTTGGAATATTGAATTCGCTTGGAATGGTGATGGTGATTGAATTTCCTTGTTTTCTTGTTTTTACTACCATCTGATTTCCTCCTTTGAAGTATTATAACAAATAATTACCGTAATTACAATGATAGAATATCAGCCAAAATACTCCTGCATGAGAGATTTCTTCAAAGTTTCAAGTTCTTCTAGTGATTTTTGAATTGCCAATTGTGATTTGTCTACCTGAGCCACAAAGTCTGCGAACTCGTTTTGGAGAGAAAGAGGGGGGAGGATATATTTCTGTTTTTCTAATGGTTTTTGAGTTATCTTTGGTTGACCTGAGAAATCAGCAAATCTACTAAAATCAATTACTTTCATTAATTCTAATAAAAATACAAGGTTAAAATCTAAATTTTTAAACTCTTTTATATATATAGCATTGTCACTTATCCATACCTTACCGTGAGTAGTTCTTACATTACCACAATATGCACCTACACGACCAATGATAATAGTTGGATTATCAATTAAATAATTCCGACTTTTCCAAGCAATACCATTTCCACCATAGGCAGGGTAACCTTCAAAAATTCTATCATTTTTATCAAGAAATTTTCCACTTGAAAATTTAAAACACTGCTGTCCCGTTTTCTCTGCAAATTTCTTGTCATTATTTATAGGATCACCAAACATCTCGTTAAATCGGGATTTTACAAGATTTAAGAGTAATCTAGATTGATGTCTTCTTTTTAAAATCTGATTATCTAAATTCTCTAAATTCTGAATAATCTTTTCTTGAATATCAATATCTTTATGGAACGTAACTTCAAACTCCGAAAATTGAGTTTTATTGATTATTGGGACAACGGGTGCATTGGAAATAAAATCTAATTTAGGTTTATTATATAGCAATAAATATGCTAAATATTTAGATAAAATTAATTCATTCGGAACAATTGCATTAATTTGTTGATTAAATGATAATTCAGATTCAGAAATCATAACTTTACCAATTATACCTATACAAGTTACTAATACCGAATTTTTGGGGACGATTCTGGCACTGTTTCGTGCATTCTCAGATACATAGTTTTTATTTCCTTTTGATGACGAAATTTCATCTATAGTTTTAAAGTCATCTGGTTTTATAAAAGGGATATCATTACTATCATAAAATTCTAATGTTTTTTTACTAGGTGTATTTCCTGTAATAATTTTTCCAAGATCACCCAACTTCACTTTCTTCACGCAACTACCTCCTCGAAATATCGGGATTTGACGAGTTTTGATAATTCAGATAGTTGTTGTTTACGAGATTCAATTAATTTGTTAACACCATCTAATCTTAAAACAATTTGCTGTTGCATAAAAGGCTCGTTGTATACAATAGATAAGTTATTCAACTTTGCCTTGTTTAACGTTTTACCCATCACAGCCCTGTCTGTTAAACTATCAAAATTCATTCCTTGTAGTGCATAGTAAAGATATTCATTAAAAAGCATCTTATTATTTTTAACCACAAAATTAGCTATTGCTTCGTTTGTGTACATATTTTCAGCAAGAATCCCAACCTTGCCAATAGATAACTTAAAACTCATCACAACTGTCCCTTTTGAAACAATTTGCATTTTTTCTTTTTCGACAGCTTCTTGAGTTATTTTTTCCTTAGTAGTACATAATATTTTCCCTTTCATATCAGAAATGGATAACCAAGGATAGTCACCTCCCCAATATAAAGTTTGAGAACGATTTGGTGTCTTGCCAATTCTTATTTCACAAACTTCCCCCAACTTCACTTTTTTCATACGTTCATCTCCCTACTTTAGTAATTCTTCTAACTCTGCTAAGCCAGCTTGAATTTCTTTTTCTAGTTCATTGATTTTCTTTAAGATGACTTCTGTTGGTTCATACTCAACTTTTTCATACTCGATTTCTTTGTATTTATTGATGGACAAATCAAAATCATTTTCCTTAATCTCATCAACTGGAACAAAGAAGGACTGGTCTGTTCTCTTACGTTCTACTTCTTTATCTAATTGATGGTATCGTTGAATAATATCTGGAATATCATTTTCGTTGATAGACTGGCGTTTATCATCTAAACTCAGACCGTCTGCTTTCATATCGTAAAACCAAACCTTATCCGTTCCACCATTTCCAGTCTTAGTGAAGATAAGGATAGCGGTTGAAACCCCTGCATAGGGCTTGAAAACACCACTTGGCATTGAAATAACTGCATCTAGTTTATGGTGCTCAACGATTTCCTGACGAATCCCTTTATGAGCTTTAGAGGAACCAAAGAGGACACCGTCCGGTACAATAACAGCTGCACGTCCACCTGGCTTCAAAGTGCGTAAGAAAAGGGCAAGGAAAAGCAACTCTGTCTTCTTAGTCTTTATCGTAGCCAACAAATCACCAGAGGTTGAATCATAATCAAGAGATCCTTTGAAAGGTGGATTCGCTAAAACTAGAGTATATTTATCAGCTTCTTTATTATCTTGAGAAAGCGAGTCTAGATAGCTAATTTGTGGATTCTCAACTCCATGGAGCATCATGTTCATAGCACCAAGTCTCAACATTGTCGTATCCGTATCATTCCCATGAAACATAGTATTGTGGAAATGCTTTACACTGTCAATATTTGTTTGCCACTCTTCTTTTCTTCGATCTAGGTAGCGACTTGCAGAAACTAAAAATCCTGCAGACCCCATGGCAGGATCTGAAATAATATCTTTAATTGTCGGTTGCATGAGCTCAACCATCATATCAATGATATGACGAGGAGTACGAAATTGACCATTTGCCCCTGCCTGAGATAATTTTGACAATAGATACTCGTAAATGTCTCCAATATCTTTTATATCCGTAGGTAACTCATCCAGAGCAGCTATCGCTTTTTGTAAGGTAGCAGGTTTATTGATTTGAAAAATAGCATCCCTCATATAACGTGAAAAAGCTGTATCGTCAGTATCCCCCTTCAGATTCTTAATAAATGGAAAAATCTCTTGTGACATCAGGCGATAAACTTCTTGCGCATCTCCTAAGTTCTTAAAGGTTGACCAACGATATTCGGGTTTATCTTTTGGGAAAATTCCCTCATAGGGAATACCTAGAAATTCAGCATCATTTTCTCGTCCAAGTTCAACTCTGTCCAAATCCTTCATAAATAAAAGATAAGTCAATTGCTCAATGTTGGTCAAAGGATTCGCATTTCCCTCTGTCCATAACATTTCCCATAGCTGATCAATCTTATTCTTTAATTCGCCTGTAATCATATTTTACCTCTCAAAATGTTTCAATTTTAAAAAACTGTCATTTAAATTTTTAAAACTTCTTATACCCTATTTTATCAGATTTCTAATACTTTATCAAAAATTAATATAGTATATAAATAAAAAGCCTATAGTAGGCTTTTTATCATCTAACAATATCTTTATACATGTCTGGTCTTCTGTCTCTAAACAAGCCCCAATTTAGGCGCTCGCTTGCTCCCTTGTCTAGGTCATAAGTAGCTAACAGAACAGCTTCAGCTTGTCTTTCAGCTTGCTCTAGAATAGCTCCGGTTTCATCGGTCATGAAGGACGAACCGTAGAAGTTAAGACTGGAACTTTGTCCTCCATTTTCTTCACAAGGAGTGACTTCTTCTAAACCATAACGATTGGCTGCGATAACTGGCACAATATTTGCTGCTGCATGTCCTTGCATGGTACGTTGCCAATGACCACAACTATCTGTATCCAAAATCGGCTCTGATCCAATGGCAGTTGGATAAAAGAGTAATTCCGCACCATTTAACGCAAGACAACGGGCAGTTTCAGGGAACCATTGGTCCCAACAGATCCCGATACCAATCTTGGCATAGCGAGTGGCCCAGACCTTGAAGCCTGTGTTTCCAGGTGTGAAAAAGAATTTCTCCTGATAATAATGGTCATCTGGGATATGAGTTTTACGATAAACTCCTAATACCTCTCCATCCGCATCAATGACAGCAATAGAATTGTATAAGACATTACAATCTTTTTCATAGAAACTGATCGGTAAAACGACCTTTAGTTCCTTGGCAATCACTTTAAAATGCTGAATAGCCGTATTTTCTGTCACCGACTGGGCATACTGGTAGTAGTCATACTGACGTTCCTGACAGAAATAGGGACGTTCAAATAATTCAGGCAAGAGAATAATTTGGGCTCCTTTGTCTACAGCTTGTCGAACTAAACGTTCAGCTGTTTGGATATTGGTTTCCACATCCTTAGCGCATTGCATCTGAATAGCTGCAACCGTTACATTTCTCATCTTTTTCTCCTATTCTGGAATTTGTTGGGTAATACAGTGGATATTTCCACCACCTAAAAGAATATCTCTTGCAGGAATTCCGACAACTTCACGGTCTGGAAAACACTGGCTCAGAATATCCAAGGCCACTTGATCGTTTACGTCCTGAAATTGCGGCACTAATACAGACTTATTAGCAATGTAAAAATTCACATAGGAAGCTGCTAGTCTTTCACCTGCATAACGCTCTTCTTCGCCTTCTTCATAAGTATAGCCCGGCAAATCTTCCTCTGTAACTACTTGATGAATAGCTGGGATTGGAAGTTTATGAATAGTGAAACTACGGCCTTTTGCATCGGTTTCCTTCTCTAAAAGAGCTAGATCTGCTACAGACATGGCATACTGAGGATCATCTTGGTCGTCCGTCCAAGCTAAAACAAGCTCTGCAGGACCAACAAAGGCTGCAACATTGTCGACGTGTTCATTTGTCTCGTCTTGATAAATACCATAAGGCAACCAAATGACTTTTTCGGCACCAAGGCTCTCTAGTAAGGTTTTTTCAATCTCTTCTTTAGTCAGGTGAGGATTACGACCAGGACTGAGCAAGCAGCTTTCTGTAACAAGAATCGTTCCTTGGCCGTCACTGTGTATAGCTCCGCCTTCCAGTACAAAAGGTTTGGCATCATAAACAGGTATATCTAAGATTTCTGCAAAGCGACTGGCTACTTGGTCATCTGCTTCATAGTCTTGGTAGAGACCGTCAACAGCACCACCCCAGGCATTGAAAGACCAATCTACCGCCAACTTTTCCCTTTGATCATTGAGGAGAATAGTTGGACCTGTATCACGAGCCCAGGCATCATTTGTCGGAATATCTAAATAGACAACCTTGTCTCCTAGATAGGATTGCGCTTCAGATAGATAATCCTGGTCTACTAAAAGGTAGACTGTTTCCCCTTGGGCAATGGTTTTGATAATCTGGCTAAATGCTTGTTTTGCAGCCTTTCCTTGAAAAGGCCAAGATCCGGGTCGAGTTGGCCATATCATGAGAGTTCCATGATGGGGTTCATACTCTGCAGGCATACGATAACCTAATTTCTTTGGACTGTCCATCATGATAATCTCTCCTTAAAGTCTTGGTAGCCAAAGGCTTTGACTAGACTGCACTCACCCTCTTTATCCATGAGATACAAACTTGGAAGCCCAATGCCATTAAAGGTATTATTTTTGACAAATGAGTAAATAGCCATGTCTTCAAAATAGAGGCGATCGCCGATTTCAATCGGTTTTTCGAAGCTGTAATCCCCAATGATATCCCCTGTCAGGCAAGTATTTGAAGAGAGTCTATAAGTATAAGGTTTTTCTTGCGCTTCAAATCCATCTCTCAATGGGGGGCGATAAGGCATCTCAAGAACATCTGGCATATGGCAGCTTGCTGAGGCATCTAGCACCAAGGTCTCAATCCCGTTTTCAACAATATCCAAGACTTCTGTCGCTAGATAGCCCGCATTAAGGGCAATAGCTTCACCTGGTTCGACATAGACGTCAAGGTTATAAGTTTCTCGAATGCGTTTAATCTCAGAAATCAGTAAGTCCACATCATAGTCATCTCTCGTAATATGATGACCACCACCCATATTGAGCCATTTAACTTGGTGCAAATAAGCTCCAAACTGCTCTTCTACTGCTTTCAAAGTCGTTTGTAAATCATCTGCCCCTTGCTCACAGAGGGTATGAAAATGAAGTCCGTCAACCAAATCCAATAAATCACTTGGTATCTTATCCAAAGTTACTCCAAAACGAGAGCCAGGAGCACAAGGGTCATAAAGCGCGTGGTCACCCTGCGTTGAACATTGAGGATTGATGCGAAGACCCACACTGATACCAACTTCGCGACAATGTTGACCATATTTTCGTAGTTGTCTCTCTGAGTTAAAAACAATATGATCCGATATTTGCAGTAGCTCTTCCATATCTGATTCCTTGAAAGCAGGCGCAAATACATGGACTTCCCCTAGGAATTCTTCTCTAGCTAACTTCGCTTCATAGAGTCCACTAGCTGTCGTACCTGATAGATACTGGCTAATCAAAGGATAGGTTTTATAGAGAGAATAAGCCTTTTGAGCTAGTAGAACCTTACAGCCGGTTTTTTCCTGAACCTGTTGCAGAATGCTACAATTTTCTTCTAGTTTTGCTAAATCAATGACATAGGCTGGCGTTGGTACTTGTTCTAGCTTCATTAGTCCACCATTTGTGGGTTTTCTACCACAACCCATGGCAAACCGTATTTATTTAAAGCTTCCATGAATGGGTCTGGATCCAACTCTTCAAGGTTATAAACTCCTGGTTGTTTCCAAGTACCATCCATCACTAATTTTGTCCCAATCATGGCTGGAACACCTGTTGTGTAAGAAATGGCTTGTGAACCAACCTCTGCATAGCACTCCTGATGGTCGCAAACATTGTAAATATAGATTGTCTTTTCAACGCCATCTTTGACACCTGTAAAGATACATCCAATATTAGTTTTACCAACAGTACGTGGGCCAAGGCTTGCAGGATCTGGAAGCAAGGCTTTCAAGAATTGGATTGGTACGATTTCTTGTCCGTTAAAATTAATAGCATCTGTACGAAGGAGACCAACGTTTTCCAAGCATTTCATATGCGTTAGATAAGATTGACCAAAAGTCATAAAGAAGCGAATGCGTTTGACACCTGGAATATTCTTTGCTAATGATTCGATTTCTTCATGGTGAAGAAGGTACATGTCTTTTTGTCCAACTTGAGGGAAATCATACTCGCGTTTGATAGACATAGCTTCGACTTCTACCCATTTTCCGTCTTCCCAGTAAGAACCTGGTGCAGAAACCTCACGTAGATTGATTTCTGGGTTGAAGTTTGTTGCAAATGGATAACCGTGGTCACCACCATTACAGTCTAAAATATCGATATAGTGGATTTCGTCAAAGTAATGTTTGAGTGCATAAGCTGAAAAGACGCTGGTTACACCTGGGTCAAAACCAGAACCAAGCAAGGCAGTCAGGCCTGCTTCCTTGAATTTTTCTTGATAAGCCCATTGCCATGAGTAGTCAAAGTAGGCTGTAAAACCAAGTTCCTTACAACGTTTCTCATAAATAGCACGCCATTCAGGATCTTCTGTGTCCTCAGCCTCATAGTTGGCTGTGTCGATATAGTGAACTCCCGTTGCTAAGCAAGCGTCCATAATGGTCAAATCTTGGTATGGTAAAGCTACGTTCAAAACAGCTTCTGGTTTGTAACTTTCAATCAAGGCAATGACTTCTTCTACCTTGTCAGCATCAAGAGCAGCTGTCTCAATCTTAGTATTTGTTTTGCCTTCTAATTTAGCCTTCAAGTCATCACATTTTGACTTTGTACGGCTAGCAATCATAATTTCTTTAAACGTTTCGCTATCTTGGCAAATCTTTGAAATAGCAACTTGGGCAACTCCCCCACATCCAATAACTAATAAACGACTCATTTTTTTCCTTCCTCTTCTTCTAAAATGTCTTCTACATACTTAGGCAACATAAAGGCACCCACATGTAAGTTTGCAGTGTAATATTCTGTGAAAAGCTGGCGTTTTTTCCAGCCTTCCTTGTCAAAATCTTTGACAGGGTGATATTTTTTCGATGCAAATCCAAACAACCAATAGCCAGCAGGACTAGTTGGGATATGTGCTTGGTAAACCCTGCTGATTGGAAAGGCTTGATTGACCTTGCGGTGCATACTACGGCAAGCAGACTCATCTTCGTCAAAGAAGGGACTACCATGCTGATAGATCATGATTCCGTCTTCTTTCAAGGCTCTATAGCTATTGCCGTAAAATTCCTTGGTAAAGAGCCCTTCCGTATGGCCAAATGGATCTGTCGCATCGTTGATGATGATGTCGTAATCATCTTCACAGTTTCTCAAAAATCTCAGTCCATTTTGGTAGTAAATGGTGACGCGAGGGTCATCAAGTCCTGCAGCAAAGTCTGGAAAATATTCTCGACAAACCTCAACCAGCATCTCATCTGGTTCTACAATATCGATTTGTTCCAATTCTGGATAGAGTGTTAATACTTGGGCAACACCACCGTCACCACCCCCAATAACCAAGACTTTCTTTGGATTGGGATGGACAGCCATAGGAACGTGAACTGTCATTTCGTTGTAGACGAAATCATCCGCATCTGAGAATAAAACATGGCCATTTAAAATCAAAATCTTTCCAAAAGCTGGTGTATCCAATACTTCTATATCCTGCCATTCACTTTGACCAGAATACAGCTGTTTGGCTGTTCTCAATGATAATTTCACATCTGGAGTATGAACTTCAGAAAACCATAAATCCATCTAGTTCTCCTTTCTTTCAATGACATTGATATGATTGACCTCTGGATCTTCCGTACCTTGGAGGGAACAACCACGTTCCTTGGCGAATTGGATATAATCCACAATTTCTCTTGTAATGCGTTCACCTGGCGCTAGGATTGGAATCCCAGGAGGGTAACACATGACAAATTCCCCACAGACTTGTCCAACGGACTCGTCCAAGGTTAAGCTTCTTCTCTCTGAATAGAAGGCTTCCTGAGGAGATAGCACCAACTCTGGCTGGATATATTCTCCAGCGATTAAGTCCTTCCCATCTCGTGAGTATAGTCTCTTGATATCAGCCAAAGCACCAACCAAACGTTCAATGTCTTGGATACGGTCACCAATCGAAATGTAGGCCAAGATATTCCCGATATCACCAAACTCAATCTGAATGTCATATTCATCCCGTAAGAGATCATAAACTTCAATCCCTGTTAGACCGATTCCCTGAGTGTAGACGGACAACTTAGTCACGTCAAAATCACAAACGGACACTCCGTCTACTAACTCTTTTGAATAGGCGTAATAGCCACCGATGGCATTGATTTCACGACGAGCATACTCAGATAACTCAATAACTTTCTCAAACGACTCTTTCCCACGAAGGGCAAGGTTTCTACGAGAAACATCGAGACTAGCCATTAGCAAGTAAGATGCTGATGTTGACTGTGTCAGGTTAATAATCTGACGTACGTACTCAGGATTCATCTGATCGCCAACTAAAAGAAGAGAGCTTTGAGTCAAGCTACCACCGGACTTATGCATAGATACAGCTGACATATCTGCTCCTGCATCCATAGCGGATAGAGGAAGTTTATCTGTAAAGTGCAGATGAGCACCGTGCGCCTCGTCTACTAAGACTTTCATTCCTGCGGCGTGAGCCATCTCTGTTAACCCCTTAAGGTCTGAACAAATCCCATAATAGGTTGGATTGTTTATTAGGATAGCCTTGGCATCCGGATGTTCCTTAATCGCTTGGGCAACACGCTCATTTTCAAGCCCCAAAGCAATACCGATTTTTGGATCCACACTCATCTCGATATAGATAGGAATAGCACCACATAAAACTAGAGCATTGATGGCTGACTTATGAACATTTCGAGGAAGGATGATTTTATCACCGGATTTACAGGTGGAAAGAATCATGGTTTGCACGGATGAGGTTGTCCCACCAATCATTAGAAAGGCATGAGCAGCACCAAATGCTTCTGCTGCTAGCTCTTCCGCTTCTCTGATAATCGAAATGGGATGTCCTAGATTATCCAAGGGCTTCATAGAATTGACATCGATCCCAACACATTTCTCACCCAGAAGTTCAACCAACTCTGGATTCCCACGGCCACGCTTATGACCAGGTACATCGAAAGGTACAATTCTTTTTTTTCGTAACTTGACCAGTCCCTCATAAATAGGAGCTTGGTTTTGATTTAACATTTTAGAGACATACTCCTTTATCATAGTTATTTTCACCTTATGCAAGGTTCTAAAGGATACTTATGAAAAAAGAGCAGGTTGGCACCTGCTCTACAATCTACTGACGTGTTTATGTTTGTTTCTTTTGAGTATGTCTGTTCCTGATGTTTCCTAACTCTCTAGTAGCAAATATTACGTACTTTATTGATCGTTTCACAAGATGACGTGTGCTTTCACCACACTAACAAATCTTTACGAATTAGGACGAGTGTCCTAACATCAACTTATAAAAGTAGGCTTTTAACCCTATCAATAATGCGGCTTTTCAACCACGCTTCGGCATTCAACCCTGCCTGTCCGTAGGCATTTTTTACTCGGGTTTATATTTACTAGAAAACATCATCTCATTTTCTAAGCCTTATAACTATATCATGTTTACAAAAGTTTGTAAAGTATTTTGGGGAAACTTTATAAATTATTTACATTTTTGTTCGTATTTTTACTATACCCAAAAATTGAAAACTATTTCAAATTTGCCTTTAAATAATAAAATAGGAACTAAATAAATTAATTCCTTTAGATAGGCATAAGCAAACTCAACTATTCAAAATCGTATTTACTCATCACGCGCTACTTTGGCAGCTAGTTCAAAATCAGTCATCAAATAATTTTCATCTAGACGGATAAGACTATAATACTCATTCCAAAATAGAGAGTCGCTGTTACTTGACCACTGTAATCCATACCACAATTGAGTGACATCACTTGTATTTGATGGGGGGATTGACCATAGATGCTTTTTGAATGTTTCTTGAACAAGTGGAAGGTCCAGTCGACTAGTCAAGTCGAGTTCATCTAACTTGAAAGTGATAGAATGTTTCTTTGCTTCTTCAATACTGTCCTTGTTAAATCGAAGCTGAATAATCTTAGAATCTTCTAAAGCCACATTCTGGTCCTCAGCACCGTAAAAGGAAATACTGCCCAGTACTATGTCATCTTTTGCCAGGAGATAGGGAGCGTAAGGGACTGCATTGCTATCAAGTCTGAAGCCTTTTTCGATAGTGACTGTTTTATTGCACGAATACTTCTGGAAACTGCCATCTGTCAGGAGGTCTTCGTAGTCGCTACCACCATCACCTTGTCTTACATAGATATCAAACCCAGCTTCCATCAGATCACTTGCTTTGGTTTCTGCTAAAATGATTTTACTTTCATTAATTTGCAAAATTGGGGTTTGAGGTGGCAAACCAATCGTGATATGAAACATAACTCCTACTAGAAAGACCATAAAGGTTATAAGGAGGGCAAGTAAAGACTTTCCAGTCCTTTTTCTTGCATTGAAAAGAGCCATTATAGCTGGGAGGAGGATCATTTTAGCTAAAATAGAATTCCCCACACCACCTCGATTTAAGGTCTGAAAAGCAAACATCCCCGCGATTGCAATCAGTGTCAGGTAGACCAAAATCTCACCTAGCCCCAGTTTTTCTGTTCGAGTTTGTTGATTTACAGGAGTTTCGTACAATGACTGCCCATTCTCTTTCCTCTTTTTTAGAAAGAGATAAAAGCCCAGACCGAGCAGCAGATTAAAGATTGCAAAAACTATTAAAGTACCTATAATCACCGTTCTACCCATGGTTCTCTACTCCTTTATGTTCTCTCTCAAATCTTATCTTTCTCTTTAATTCCCAATTCCCAACTAATAAAACTAGCAAGAAGAAGGGACCACCTTCTATGATCACAATAGGAATAGCCATAATAGCAATCATCAAAAAACTAGCTTTCTTTTGACGCCAACTACCGCCCCATTCTCCGTTTATCAGTCCACCCAAATAGTCGATATAGTCAGTAAACCAAGTAAATAAAGGTGGGTGAAAATCACTTATCCTTAGATAAATGAAGAGGGCTGAATTTAAAAGGATGTAGAGAATTCCAAGAACTAGAATAATCTTTTGACTAGTTCGAGTAGCCTCTATAACGATTTTTTCTCTCTTCTCTGGCTTTATTTTTTTTAGACTTGCATTCTTACAAGAGAGTTTTTCAAATCTATAGACCAGAAATCGGTAGAGATAATACTTCTTTATATCACGCTTCATAAAACCCCCAATCTAGGAAGGACACTCAATTATAAATCATAGTTTAAACATCTAATTTCAAGGAATTTCCTTCCAAATAGACGGCTTTTGACTCAGTGATTTTGATTTTTTGATCTTCTGAAAAGCCAATGGTTTCACCGTCCTTTAAGGTGACATCAATGCCTAAAACATACTGAAGAATAGACAAGAGGAAATAATATAAGTCATCGCTATTCATAGAAGACTCGATAATTTCAATCTCAGTTTTTCCAAATTCTTTCAAACCATAAGTGTAAATACTAGTTTTATCTCCCTGGTTGATAATTCCCATATAAATCCAGAGTTGAAGGGGAAGCATTTCTTCTTTCAAAAGGTCAGCCAGGTCTAGATAAAGATCTTTGGGCAAGAGCAAGGTGGCAGACCCCTGATAAATACCAATAGCTGATTGACTAGTTTTTAGGATAGAGGCATTGACTTTAGTTAATAGGGAATAGGTTTCTACTGGCGAAAGATTGTCAGACAAAATAGAAACAATAGCATGCTGTGTGTGCTCCTGTGTATCCTTCTCAACATCCTGCCAGAGGTAAGAATAGGCATACAATTCTTCAAATTCTTGACTTGGGATAGGCAAATCCATTAAAGCCAGCGCAACGAGAGCACCATCAATCACAAAAGTTGCACTAGAATCATCCCCAGAAACTTCAGAAATTTCAAGCCCCCAGTGAGATTTCAATTCCTGAACGACCTGGTCTAGAGAATAGGCTTGCTGGCCTTTGAAGAGAGGCATGGACAAGTTCAGTTGTTTTTTCTTCTCTGACTTTTCTTTCTTACTAGTAAATAGATTTTTTAAAAAATTCACAGGACTTCTCCTTTTTTTCATATCAGTTGGAAAGCAAAGCTCTCTTACTCAAAGTAAGTCGCCATACCAAGTTTCCTCATCCTCAAAACCGTAAAATTTCTCATCAAGTAGCCAAATTCCATCCACCAATCTAAGTACAAACTGATGCTTCATTTCTAAAGCTTCTTGATAATGAGTGATGACTCTTGCTTCTTCAGCTTTTGTCATGATAAAAGCTACAGAAAAATCATTCGTTTTAACATAGTTATACTCACTTGGGGAGCTATAAGAAATTCGAACTCCTCCTTCCAAGTAATTTTGAGTCACTCGTCCAGTTAGAAGTTGCATTTGCCTCTGAAAATAGTCATCCATAAGATCATTCCACTTGGGATGAATTTGATTTGCTGGGATGCCAAGGCCTTCTTTTTCCTTATCCAGTGCTCTGTTACGCTCAAAAATTTCCTCTTCTAACAAGGTTAAACTTTTGAGTAAATCAAGCAAGGGTGGGATGATTATTTCCGCCATAGCTCGATAGTTTTCAGGGGTATTTTTATAGTTCACTCTCATGATAACTCTCTTAACTCTCCTGGATTAATTGCTTTACTTCTATGTCTGAAAGTTGTCCATCCATGTAGAGTTTCCTAAGTAAATCTTTATCTACGGTAATTTCATAATAGTCAGTCACAAACTCATGAAATCTCTCAAAGCTATCAAAAATGTAAGAAAGCAACCATTCTCCACCATCCTGATCTTGGTAAGTCTGTTGATACGCCTGACCGTCATACCAGATAAAGAAGGTTGTTTCATCTTTTTGTTCTTCTGAATAAAGTGAGAGATACTTTTCATCCAGTCCATTATAAAAACTATCAATGATATCTTGATTCCACTCATCAGCAGCAAACTGGCTTAAACTACTTTCATGATCAAAGCCTTTTATAAGGATCATTTTATCAGTCAAAATCACATCTAAAGAATCACCTGAGCCATTGTCAATAAGATATCGGACTCCATAGTCTTCCTCAGTCTTAATCACGAGTCTGAGCCAATCCTCACTCGGATCTGTCAGATATTCGTCAATGACTAGCAAAGCATCTAAGCGAGTCTTTATCTTGTCCCAATCAATCTTTCTCATCTCTAAAAACCTCCATCTTATTCTTTCAATTTATCAAGATCACAAGCTCTGTAACGAGCTGTTAGATAGCCTGAAAAGCTAATCTGAGGGATATTCCACTCATTAGGCAAATAAATGGAACAATCTACCTGATCTCCAAGAGGAGAACTTGCTGAGAAGACATATCTTCCCAAATCCTCATTATTAGGATTTCTTTCAACTTGACCCAATCTGCTAGTATTGAACCAGTCTCTAAACAGTAACCAGATTTGCTCTGCATCTTCGTTTAATAGGGAGACCTTCAAGTTGTAGCTGATTCCGACCCTACATCTTTTTTTGAATCCTGATTCATCAGCTTTACAAACTTTTATCGATCCCTTATCATACTGCCAGTTATCACTATCTAATAGGGGAAATTGAACAGATAGATTGTCTTTAAATCCCTGCATAGTATCAAATAAATCTTTGGAGGCTGCTTCGAATAATTCTAGTTTTTCCATAGTCTTCTCTTTAATTTTCATAGCTAATCACATTTCGATTTAATCTGCATCAACCCAGATTTGGTATTTTTGACAATGGAGACATCTAAACAAATAACCACAGATAGGCCCGTCTTTGACCAAGTAGTCTTCTACCTCTTGATATTCTTCACGCGCTTCATAGTCTGCCAAGACTTGCTCAGCGATTCCCATGGCCTTCAATTCTCGAGTTCCAACTGTACCCAAGTAAGCACAATAATCTTGGCAACAAGAAAGCCAATATTCCCCCTGCCAACTAGAGTAGCCTGGGGTCTGACAAAAAAGCAACTGATTCTTTTCTGGATCCAATTCACCCTGCCACTCGGCATCTTGGATAAATTCTGCATCGAATTTTTTAGCTGCTTGACCGTTTGCAATGCAAGTTGGGCAGAGATGTTCTATCTCTTCGATACTATAGGGTCTAAGAGCATAATAAACATTGCTTTCTTTCCCACAAGATGGACAAAGCTTGGCTTCTCCTTCAACAAATGAACCTGTAGCTAACGGGTCTGGATGATAGATAAAATGTGGTAAAGACTGTAATAGCTTCTGTCTTTGCTTCTTCTCTTCTTTTCTTAGAGGACGAGGAAGGGCAAAACGATCGCCATGACTCTGACTCATTTCTTGTAAACGGCTCAGTTTCTTTATCTGTTTTCGATCAGGCTTATCTAAGATTTCGGTAAATAAGCTATAGGCACTAGTGTAGAGACCCAATTGTTCATAGAGGTCAACTAAAACTTTTTTAGCTTCTAAATCCTCAGACTTAGCTAATTCATCAGCCAAATCATAAAGGGCTGCAACACTTGAAGGATTTCCATCTTTAGCATGGTATTCCCTTGTCCGGGTGATATATTCTTGTAAATATGGATTCATCTGACTACCTTTTCTTACATGGATAAATTCTGATTAACAAATGGTAATAAGGAAAATACCATTTAAGCCTAACATTGCTTTATATAAATCTTTCATTTCATCACCTGATTTTAACCTCTTATTGTCAGACAGTTAGTAAATTTCATACACAAGCTCTCTATCAGCTTGAAAATATTTGTCGAATTTCACTAAAAGATAAAGGGATCCAGCTGGAGAGACACCGGCATCATAACCTAGAGCAAATTCGCCATAAGAACCACTTTTATCCAAGATTAACTCCCTTAATTCCAGTTCTGTAACTGCTTTATCAGGCCAATTATCATGGATAACCTTTTGAGCTTTTTTATCAAGGTGTTCTAAGTTTCTATATAAACTAGTCATCAAATCATCTGATAATAAGACTAAATCCTGTTCACAGTAACCTGTAAAATAAATATTTATGTCTTTATTTAGATATCGTCCTAGAAAATAGATCCCCGAATCATGTTTTTCCCAGTTTATTCCCTTCCATAATGCCAATAAATCTTCTTTGTTCATTTATTACCTCAAGCAGTTTTATTCTTTTAGGAATGTTTAATAAACTTTCTAACAAATAGTGACCAGGACATTTCCATTGAGCTCCAGAATCTTTTTGTAAAAGTCTTTCATTTTGACAAAGCAGGTTAAAATATCATCCTTGATTTCTTCCTCTTCCTCAAGATAATCCCAAATATCAGGATACAAGTCAGCTTTCTTGCATGCTTCCATACTAAAGTTAGCCATAGCTCTGTCCATGTCAAAACTTTCTAGAGCTTCTACGATCTCGGCTATCTTGTTTTTTTCAGTATAGGCTATGTACTCAGACACTTCTTCTAAAGGAGTCACTCATAAAATCGCTTCTCTCAAGGGATTGTCATCCAAAAATTCTGAACTACTAAATCCAGTCAAGACAAAGAGAAGAGCATCCCACATTTTGTCGATATCTATTAAGATATCATGACTATCAGCGGAATCCTCAGCAAAGTATAACAAGTCATCTTCTTGATTGGAAAGACCTTTTATTTGTTCTAATTCATTATCTGATAAATATTGATAATTGGCAATCATTCCCATGATTTTACTCCTTTGAATCAGTTAGTATCATACGGATATTTCTAGCTCTATTTCCCTAGAAAATGCTATAATGGAGCTAACAAAATTGTTCTCTAGCAATTGAAAAACGGGGGAAGTAGTAATGTTCACTAGTATTGTTTTGGGTTTTTATACTCTTTTCTTTCTATCTTTATCCTTTACTATCTATCTCTATATTAGACTTGTAGTTGCGGTTAAAAAAGGCAAAGACATTCCCAAATGGATTTATAAACTTGGCCATGCTGTTCAAGGAAGAATTCACGTTGACTATGAAGAAATCACTGATGCTAATGCCCTTAAAGAGATTCATTGGTTCTTGCTAATCTATTTAATCGTAAATCTACTCGTATTGGCTGTCTTCTACTATCATGGTAATAGCTTTCCTCAAGCTATTTATGAATGTTTGAAAAAACAATTTTTTATCGTAATTGTTAGTATGGTTTTAAAAAGTATTGGTAAATTTGTTGTACTGGCTATAAGAAAAAACTTTCATAACAGTCATGTTTATGCATCAACCAACGCTTTTATCGGGACAGCTTTTTTAACGAGTTATGTTTTTATGTTTTGCATGATGATGAGCGGCCTTCCAGCTAGACCTGTTCCAGTAACCATTCAAGATACTACTGTCATTATCGGTGAGAGCAAGGCTTCCGAGCTTTTAGACCAAGGCTTTAGCTTCGAAGATAAAGGCGCTGAGAGCTCCATCACCAATCCCAAAAACGACCACTTTTACTACGGTCAGCTTCTTGAAGTCAAGCGGGATAATCAAACCTTTGGCTTTATGAGCCTTACCCCCACAAGTAAAGATACTGATCAGCTCAAAAACTGCATCATCACCTATTACAGATCACCTAAGGATAACAAGCAACTAGAAGAAATTTCCATCAATCATATCAAGCTAGCAAATCTCAAGCTCCAAGATTTTCAAACACGAAAATTAATCGATATCTTTGAAGTCAATCCTGCTGATTATAATGTCTCTGATAAGGATAACAACTTTATCCTAACCATCCAAACAGCAGATTACGATCTCTGGAAAAGGTACAGGATTGAAGCCAAGTTCAATTCAGATGGTTCGGTTGATAGCTATGGAGTCAGAGCCCAGCATAGCATGTGGGAATGATGGAGTGTTAGCTTTAGTCATTAGTAAGCATATAATCAAATAGATGAGCGTTTAGGCGCTCCTACTTGATTTTATGCTTATTCATTTTTTCTTGGAAATTATCTGTAAGAATTTGTCGCAATTCTTGAGCTTCTTTTTCTGGAAGTTGCCCTTCTTGTTCAACAACAGCGTACAATTCCGGATACTCAAGAGAGATTCTCTTAATCGTACGCGTAATCGCATGTTTTCTAACAAAAAACGGGATACGCTTAATGTATTCTTGAGGGATCAACGCGATAATTTTGTCAGCAGTTTCTTTATCGTTCAGCTTAGAGAAAGTTAGTCCCTTTTTAATCATTTCTTGTTCTTGTTTCGTAAAATCTTGTAATTCCATATGTCTACTCCTCATCTTCACTGACTTCCCAAATCTCCGCTTGATAAGGTTCTCCATCTTCATCATATCGATTGATATAACCAATAAACCTTTCATTTTTTCTGGGTCTCTGCTGGTTTCCTTTGATAACCCAAACAGCCCATACTCCTATTAGGAATAAGACTATCAGTCCAAACAATGCATCCATAATGTCTACTCCCTTAAAATTGAACCCACTTATCATTATCCATAATAAATGGTTTAGCTAGACCTTCTCCTGTATAGTTTTCGTATTTTGTATCTAGATATTTGTAACAATCTTCCTTGGTCGCAAATTTAATGGCTTGATAAGGCTCCTCAAAGGTTAACTTTTCGACAAAGAGATAGCCGTCCTCACTTGGTACAAGTATCCCGACATGGCCAATAAAGAGGGATTGACCATCCAAGTCATCATGGACGACTACGGAGAGCATTCTTGCATTTTCATTAAACTTGAATTGAGAAAGGAATTGTTCCATCTTTGCAGCATGAACTTTGACATCTGTCGTTGCTTCGGTCTTGACTCTTGAGAATAAAATATCAAAAGCATTCTTGTCTTCTGCACCAAAGACCTTTCCTTTGTCAATGGCATCATTATCGACAAACAAGAGAGAATCATCTTTCTCTAATTTAGGAATTTCGATAGAATTTTTTAATAAACAATAACTGTTAATACGACAGTTGGTACCAACAAAATCACCCTTTTTAGGCGTCCAAAGATTGCTTATCTTTTCAACATCATAGTCTGTTTTGGTAAATGTAGAAAAATCTCCAGTTAAACCCACTGAACCGACAGTTGCGTTATAATCATTGACAAGGTTGAAAAATGCATCGACACTATCTTTATCCAAATGTGCAGCCAAGGCTTTCCGAACTTCTTCTACACTCAGTTGATTGTTCAAATTGCTATAAGTTGCTTTCCAGGAAACTTGATTCGACTGTGATTGAGTCACTGAAGTTTCAGCAGTACTATCAGAAGTCTTTTGAGTTTGACTACAAGCTACTAAGGTCAAAAGAAGTGTTGAGCAAAGACTAACAGTTGCTAATTTTTTAATTTTCATAGGCTTTCCTTTATTAAAAAATATCGTTAAAAAGACTTGTCAAAGTTTAAAAATCTTATTCTTTCGGTTGAGAATAGACCTCGATATGCTGACCTAGCACCTTGATTTCTACTGGTAGGTCATCAGATTTGTCACCATCAACATCTGTTTCTAATTCAGAATCAGAAGAAATTTTGATATGACGAGCTTTTATATACTCGATATTCTCATTCACGACGACATCCCCTTTTAATAAATCAGGGATAACTGACAATTTAGTAAGGATTGAGGCATCTTTTAAAATCAAAATATTGGCATAACCATCCTTGTCTTCATCAAAGATTTTTTTGTCAGCGAAATAATTTGTAAGGAGAACCAAGACATGGCTGGCAGGGCCGATGTAATTTCCTTTTTCAGTCTCAACAGTAATGTTAAATGCTTGATCTGTAACAACAGACTTCATGGTATTAATCGCATAGGCAAACATGCCAAACTTCGTTTTATCTTCTATCCCAACATTGTGAATCGCTTCTGGTAGTGAACCAATACTAAAAATGTATCCGAAATAGTGCCCATTTGATTTTCCGATATCAATCTTATTCGTAGAATTAAAATCGAGTTCGTCAATGGCACCATCAATATCTTGATTAATTTTTAATAGTTTCGTAATGAGATTTCCAGTTCCTCCTGGGATAATCGCTAGTTTAGGAATGTAGTCTTTTTCCGCTATACCAGAGATTACTTCATTGACAGTCCCATCTCCACCAAAAACAAGAACAGCATCATATCGCTTACGAGAAGCTTCTTCAGCAAAGTTTGTGGCGTCTTGCGCTTTCTCCGTAATTTTAATCTCCACATCTTCAAAATAGTCTCTAGCTTTATTTTCCAGTTTAACCTTATAATCTAAGGCTTTTTCCCCTCCAGAGGTTGGATTGATGATTACCATAATTTTTTTCATTTATTGTTCTCCTGTCATCAGATTTTCTTACTTTAACTAACCATCTCAAGTTTCTTCCAGATAAATTTTGACCGCTTGGTATTCCTGCTCTCTAGCATAGGCAAACACCTCTGAAGCTCTAATGTAATCAAAGATATTTTCCTCTAAATCTTCATCCCAGATCGATTCATGAAATATTTCATTATCTTGACATGCTTCATAGAAAATATCGAGGTGAACCTGATAAAACTCTTCATCTTCATTTGGGGCTTGCCTTACTAAGGATAGTTGAAACATTGGCTTATCAGATATAGTTGTAAACGTCCCTGTTTCAAATAAAATCATCTCATCCTCAATAGGCTCACGGCACAAGTCTTCAAAGATTGCTACCATTTCCTCTAAGGGCATCTTATCGGTGATTCTTTCTCTTAAAAATTCAAGTGATTGCCTCATGTTTCTCCTCTTTCTAGAAGAATTTTCATTCTTGGAAAAATCCTATTAAAAAATAGAATTCCTATACCCTTATTATACTACATTAACAGAAAAAAAGACTGAACCAGACGGTTTTCACCGTGGTTTCAGTCTAGTTTTTTTATAACGAAAAAGTCTCTATGAAGACTCTATTTCAAATATAAACCCTTAACTTAAAATTGAGTAATTAGGTCTAAGCTTAATTAAAAGTAGGCATTTTCAATTTGCAGCTCACCTTCTTCAGAAATTTTCGTGAGTAACTTCTTCAAGATAGTCATCCAGATGATGGTAAATTTGTATATCTTCTTCTGAACTATCTTGTAAAACTGCAAATACCCTCACTTTCTCATCATTGACAAATACGAAATTATGTTCACCAAAATAAGCCTGATAACCCTTATCAACTAAAGTCCAAAGTTCATCTTTTTTTAAACCAAAAATATCTTTTTTTACAAGATAGGTTTTCCCGATTTCCATTTTCATGATAGATATTTCTCCTTAAGAAGCTAGATAGTGCTAGATGTTTCTCTTTACTGCTCAATCCGTCTACTCAAGCAGTGGCATACGCTCACAAAGAACTTTGGTTGACTATTGAATATCTTCCATCACTTCCTTCACATACCCTTCGACATCTTCAACCTCTACAAACAGCGGGTCTAAGTGGCATAAGAAGTGCCAATCTTCGGTGCCGCTTTTTCTGTAGAGGATCGCTTCGCCGTCTTCACTTCCGAAAAAGCTTCTATCGACATCATACCCTTTGTTTCCTAAGAATGCTTTTGCCTTGCAGAAGTTTGCTTCTCTGGCTTCGACATAAGCTTTCACTTCATCGTTATTCACGACATAAGCATCCACTTTTGTAGCGCCTTCAATCACTTTATCGTTTGGTTCGGATAGATTCGAAATTTCTTTCCAAATAATCTCGACATTTTCTTCAGGTTCAAATGAGAATCCAGATAAAGGGACAATATTCCCATTGAAGACAATTTCCATATAATCGGGCAAGTGTTTAGGGTTAAAATACTCAACTTCAAACTCATCTTCTGTTTCTAAAGTATATCCAGGGATTTGAGCTACAAAGGCTTTCCCCTCCTCTAAAGAATCAAACACGACTAAATCTTTAGAAAAATCATTTTGGTACAATTCCAATATAACCATCTATCATCCTCAAATCTTAACTGTTTCTATTAACTCTAATCATTTTTACGTTATTACTCATTCTCAGGTGGTACTACTGTTGAAAAATAAAAGTAAGACATTAAATTTTGTCAATCTCCTTCTTAAACTTTAATTCAAGTATTTTATTATAACCTTCATAAAAACGATCTCTTGTTACCACTTCACCTGGATATTTCTCTTCTAGAAGTTCATAAATTTCAATTGGTCTAATCCCTTCTTCCGCCAAATCTTGAAGGAATGGACTGCATAGCCTCATCTCACCTTTACTCGATTGTTTTAATAAAACTCCGTATATAGGAATCTTAGTTAATAGATTATAGGTACTCTTTTTCATAATATTTATCTCCCACATAAATTTGGATTAATTAGCAAGCCTACTTGACAAAATGATCCTGCTCATAGCTTGACTTAATATTAGAAAAGAGGCCAGTAACAAACTTAAGCCCAGCCTCTTAGATAATCATTTTTCTTTGTAGCAAATAATGTATGCTTTGATGAAATCACTACCCACGACAATGGTTAACGGAACACTCAAAACAACTCCATCAGTTTTGCCATTCTCATACTCTTGTCTTTCTTCAGGAGAGTATAGGTACATAGCTATTGAATAGGTGTTCCCAGCCTCCAAGTCAAGATCCATACTGATATTTTCTGATTTGATATTGATTGTTTGATTCAGTCGAGTCTCAGTCGTTTTATAAACGCCCTCAATTGTATATCTCCCTGGAACTAAAGCAACTACCTTTTCTAGGTTTTCTCCAGTTATTGGATTAAAGTCAGCAAGATTCTGTCCATTAATTTTAGTTTTTGAACAGTATAAATGAACAATAGCTTTATCACTATTATCACTAACAAAGCTAACAGCTTTTTTCTTTCTATTACCATTTGCAATCATAAAAACAACAAATAGCAAGAACCAAAAAACAACAAATCCTACGATAATATACATTGTATTCATCATCTATCTCCTATGTTTTCTTTACTTTTTAACTACATTATAGCACCAATCATTGAACAAAGCAAAAAGATATACTAAATGCAAGTAATTGTTTTGGGACTTCTCTTTCAAATCCTTTTTGTCACCTTAAAATAGGTGTTTCTACAAGCATTTTTAATTATATTAACTGTATGAGGTCGATAGAAAAATCGTTAATCAATAATTTTTATAAAGCGCTTGCTCATGACCTTACGTCATGATGTATAATATATATTAGGAGGTGAGAATGATGGCAAAACTCAGAGCAATCCCAGAAGGGTTTATGACAGTTGGGGAAGTTGCCAAGAAAATGGGAGTTACAGTCCGAACTCTACAATACTACGATAAAGAAGAATTGCTTTCCCCGTCTGCAGAAAGTGAGGGAGGACGTAGGCTTTATACCGATAAAGATCTAGTTATGCTTCATCAGATTATATCCTTGAAATCGCTTGGTTTTTCTCTGAAGGACATAAAGGGGCGTTTGAACTCTTTGAAAACACCTGATGATGTCGCAAATGCTCTTACCGAGCAGGCGGATGCTATACGTATAAATATTAAACAACTTAAGGATTCTTTGGCCGCAATAGAACAGTTAAAAACAGAAGTTTTACAGATGCAAACGGTTAATTTTAAGAAGTATGCTGATATTATTGTTAATCTACAGATGAAGAATGAGTCATACTCTTTAATTAAGCGCTTTGATGATGATACGCTGGACCGCATACGCAGTCGATTTGACAAGAAAAGCGGATCAGACTTTATGGACAGATTTAATCACCTAAGCGATGAAATTGTGCAGCTCCAAAAAGAAAAGGTACCAGCTGAAAGCGAAAAATGCCAACAAGTTGTACAAGAATACTGGAGCTTGATCATGGAGTTTACAAATGGAGATATGACTATGCTTCCGAAGTTGATGGAAGTCGGTAATATTGACACCGCTACTAACGCTTGGGAGGAAAAGCAAAAAATCGTTAACTCATATTTAGAGCCCGCTTTGCAAGTTTATTTTTCAAGACTTGGAACTAATCCCTTTGAGGAGGTGTAGCCATGAAATACGCAATAGAGGTTCGTGGATTAGAGAAAAAATACGGAAGTAAGATGGTCCTAAAAGGTCTTAATTTTCGAATCGTAAAGGGAGAAATTTTCGCTTTACTTGGTGTGAATGGTGCTGGGAAAACAACAACGCTTGAATGTATTGAAGGTCTGAGAAAATATGATGGAGGCGCTATTGTTGTAAACGGCAAAATGGGAATTCAACTGCAGTCATCTTCTTTGCCAGCTCATATCAAACCTATGGAGGCGATAAAAGTCTTTGCAAAATGGAATCAGACAAGCATTGATAATGCCATGCTGAAGGCTCTTGGAATAAAAGAAATTGAGAAATCACAATATCTGCAATTATCCACAGGACAAAAAAGAAGACTACATCTCGCTCTTGCACTTATCGGCAATCCCGATATTATTTTCCTCGATGAGCCGACAGCGGGACTTGATGTTGAAGCAAGACTATCCCTCCACGAACACATACGGAATCTCAAATCACAAGGGAAAACAATCATTTTGGCAAGTCATGATATGGCTGAAGTTGAGACATTATGTGACCGCATTGCTATTTTGAACAGTGGAAAGATTATCTTTTGTGGCACTCCTTCAGAACTGACAAATAAGGTTGGAAGAAGATACTATATCTATTTAAAGACTCAAGAGGGAGTGAAGTCTTTTGAAACGACTAATATTGAGGATACCTTAATTTCATTATTGAATGAATGCAAGCAGAAAAAAATCCAAATATTGGATATTAAGGTTGATCGTGGCACCTTGGAACAGCATTTCATCAAAATTGCAAGGAGGGAATCAGAATGAACTGTTTTCTATATAGTTTAGTATTACAGTGGAAATTAGATATACGAAGCAAATCTCTCTTGGTTACTTTCTATATTGTACCGCTTATTTTCTTTCTAATCATGGGTGGTATTTTTACTTCTGTTATGCCTGAAATGGGAAGCACGCTCATACAATCTATGATAGTCATGAGTGTCTCAATGGGGGCCTTTCTTGGCTTGCCACCTTCATTGGTTGAAATTTATGGAAGCGACATTAAAAAGATTTATAATGCTAATGGTGTCCCTATTTATTTAGGATTGGTGACCATACTTCTCTCAGCCTTTGTCCATTTGATGATGACCTGTATTGTGATCCTTCTACTTGCCCCTATTTTATTTAAAGCAAGTCTACCGACTCAACTTCCGATTTTCTTACTTTCACTCACCATCTATATTATTGTGTCATTGAGTATTGGAAGTATTCTTGGACTTACTTTAAAAAACCAGGCAAAGCTGACCATGATAGCTCAACTTGTATTTTTGCCTTCAATTATGCTTTCGGGGATTATGTTTCCAATTAGTTTGCTACCTGATTTTCTTCAAGTAATCGGCCATGTTTTTCCGGCTTATTGGGGATACCGTTTGATGTTAGATAAAGGGCTTCGACTTGAAAATCTTTGGTACTTGATTCTGCTAACTTGTATAGCAGTAATGATAGGTATCTTACTACTGAATAAGCAAAAGTCTGAATAAGTAGTTGAATGAAGCAAAATGGATTAATTGCGCCATTAATTTAAAAGTAAAAAGCGACGGGTTTATTTGTTATCTCGCCGCTTTGCTGTTTTTCAGTGGTCAAGCTCATGACTTGGTTAAGTTTGTTTCTGCCTTTTCTTCTCACAAGGTGATAACTCTTTACCCTGTATTTGCTCAACTTCCTTAATCTTATCTTCAGAGTTTGATATTGACTAGTTAGTATATGTTATGATATTGAAACTTCTTTCTTCCACCTTCTAAGCACCTCTTTCAAAGGCTCATCAAGATAGCTATAGGCCTTGTCCTTAATCCACTCAGGAATTCCATAAGCTACTTCGGCGATACTTCCTGTGATTGCAGCAAGAGTGTCGCTGTCCCCACCAAGTGAAATCGCGTTTCGAATCGCATCTTCAAAATCTGTACTCTCCAAAAAGGCAACAATGGCCTGAGGAACCGTATCCTGACACGTTTCATTGAAACGATAGGTCGGGCGAATTTCATCTAACGTTTTAGAAAGGTCATATCCATACTCTTTCTCGATATGTTCCTTGATGCGTCTTTTAATCTCCGCAGGGTTATCGCTACCATCACCACCACAGAAATAACGGCACATAAAAATCGCATCCGCTGTAGCCATTGCTCCTTTGATTCCTTCTGGATGGTTATGCGTCACCTCCGCAGAAAGTTGTGCCAGACGTTTCACCTCAGACGGCAACTCGTCTGTTGTGGCATCCATCACCCAAGCACACGGAGAAACGCGCATCGCAGACCCATTCCCAAAACTATTGTAAGGCTCACGGTTGTCGGTCATAAGCCACCGGTTAAACCTGGCACCGTAATCCGCGTTTGGATACCTTCTGCCGTACTTCTTCATGGCATCGATGAAGTCATCCTTCTGTCCGCCGTTCATAATTGCTTCTGCAACGGCACAGGTCATCACCGTATCATCAGTGAAAAAACAATCATCACGAAATAATGGAAAATCTTTCGTTTTAATGTTGTCCCATTCGTAAACAGAACCAACAATGTCTCCAACTATTGCTCCTAGCATCAGATTCCTCCTTATGATATATCAGATTCATTACACATTTCCAATGAATCGCTCTTTAAAAATGGCACTACCAAATTAATCCACTCTTGAGGCAGGTAAGCTGATAAATAGCCGTGGTTATAGCTCTTAGCTTCATACAAAATCGTATTTGGATGCAGTTGTTGAAATAATTTCGCTGATGCTTTCACGCAGTTCAATTCTTTTTCACCATAGATATACAGAACCTGAGCCTTGCTAGCAGAAATCATATCTTTCAGCTTGTAACGCCCCATATAGTTTTTGTAAATGGTCACCAGTGTTTTGACAGGCGTCCTTGGCAAATCCTCCAAATAATAAGCTTTTATTTCCTCTGGATAAGTCAGTTTAGGATAGAGTTTGTTCATCATGCTTAACTGAAGTTTACAAGAGAATTTACTAAACATCAGATTGCCAAATAGACGTATCAGAAAAATGCTAATTTTAGCTAATCTTGGTTGTGGAATACAGAGGCTTCCATCAATGATGGCTTTCTCAGCTATATCTCTTTCTATTGACAAAAGCTCCATAGCAATTTGACCACCAAGTGAAACACCACCGATTGCAAACAATTTCCCACCACAGTTTGCTCTGATATAGTCTAGAATCTCCAAAGCAGAATCTTCAGTAGAAACATAATCGAGTTGATATTCCTCTCCGTGGCCATTCAAAGTGGGTAGAATAATACGGTATTCTTCTGATAAGTTTCGTGCTTGACGAAGATAATTCCACCAAGAACTGCCACCGCCATGTATCAGCAAGATAGAAGGCAAATTCTTATCACCAAATTCATGGAATTTCATATTTAAACTCCTTACTGTAGGACTTTCACTAGATAAATACTTGTTAAACCTGTTTGAACAAGCAGTGATGCCTCATCAAATAGAAAAATCTCTAAAATCAATTATCTAGAATGACCACACGTTACCTTCAATGATGGATATCCTGATCTAAATTTTAAAATTACTAATTCTATTACTAGCCAATATAGTACAAATTAAATAACCAATAAAAATAACATAGCAGCCAGTCTTACAACTTACTACTTTTCATATGATAATTTACAAATGTTTTTCCAGCCACTCGATCTTTTTAAAATCCTTATTGTTATTTTGTTCATTTCGATAGGAGTCTTGAGAAGAAGCTTTGTAAATACTTAGATACTGCTCCAGACTTGGAAGACGAAAAGTGATGCCTTCAATGTGAATAAGCTCTATATCCGATTCCGAAACTCCTGCAAAATCAAGTAAGGAATCGATACTTCCAAATTCAACATTCTCTCTATCCTTTTGGAATTCATGCTCATGAATATCTATTAAGACGTAGCCTAAGTCTTTCATCACTTTCATTATCTTGTCCCAGTCATAAATTCTGAGATGGTCAGGTGCTTCCCAACCTCTAGGGTCACCAGGTACATGAATGTCAATGTCAGACGGCCCCCAATTTTCTTTCGTTCTAAACTCCAATCCCAAAGAACCCATCAGTGTCGGTGTAATTCCGACTCGATTTAAATGGAAACAAATGGTTTTAAATTCTTCAAATAAGAGACTCATGTTTACTCTAAACCTTTCATCTAAATGTACGTTATTTCTACTTTATTACCTTGAACAAAATCATTTTCATTTTCTAGACTATATCCAGTTATTTTGGATACAAATTCTTTTCCTTACTAATTCTATTACTCGCCAATATTGTATAAATTAAATAAGCAATAAAAATGATAATAAAAATAACATTAATTTTTAACACAAAATAGAGATTTAACAAATTTGCGAACGCATGAAATAATATACAGTATCCCACAGATTTCGTTTGACGATAAAGAAGCCCTAAAACAAAACTTAAAAATAATGTATATATAAAAAATAAAATAAAAGGAAATCCTTGATGACTTTCTCCAACTATAAACCATAAAGGCAGATGCCATATTCCCCAAATTGATCCTACAATCAAATTAGATTGCCAATAAGTATATTTTTTATCAAGTAAGGGTTGTAATATACCTCTCCATCCTAATTCTTCATGTCCACCACCAAAAAAAATTAGTTGTATAAAGAATAATGGCATCAGATAAATTGATACTTCATTTAATTCTAAGGAAGATACAGAAAATAGTATCAAAATTGCTAACAGGTGAATAATGAAATAAATACTACTATTTTCTTTCTTACTAAATAGAAAATGTTGAAATTTTATATTATTCCTTTTCAAATAAAAGCTACTTGCAATAGCTGGACCAAGTGCACCTACTATATGTAATGTTCTTCCTATAATTGTTTCTAATCCCAAAATATGAGATTGAGTAAATACGGCAAGAAGGCCCCAAGCTATATAAGTAATTCCAAATGTAAAACAAAGATAATTTTTTAAATTCCTTTTATCAATTTCTGTCATTATATCGCCCTTATCTTGATTATTTTATGAATAACTTTTTTACTGTTTCTTAGTTGCTCTCGATTATAACTACCTATATTCTATCACAAAAACACAAAAAAAGCCTTACAATCAAGGCTTTGCATTATTCATTTCGTCAATACTTTAGTTTCGTAGATTCAGATTCGCATGATTGAAACTAGTCAATTTTCTCGATAAACTGTAAAAATGACAATTCTTTCGATCTTCCTTGATGACACAATTTTATTAACAATCGTATGGTTCTTTATCGGCGGATTTCCACCCATCAAAAAAATTTGTTCGTCCAATCTTTCACACTTCCTAAAGATACATAAAGTTTTAACAAGTTAATTCTCGTTTCGAAATTATAATTTTTTCTTAAAATGAATAATTCTATTTGCCTCCTGAAATCCAATACTGAGATGAAATCTTATAGAATCCGTATTCGTTAAAGTACAATCACTTGCAAATTCTTTACATCCTTTATTTTTCGCCCATTCCTCACATTTTGTACAGAGATTTTTAGCAATATCCTTTAAACGATATTCCTCGTCGACAATAATACCTTCTAAGAATCCAACAGGACTATATTTACAACCTTCAACATAATCAAACCTAAGTGAACATAGTGCTAACCCTACAATTGTGTCACCTTCAACTTCAGTAAAGATTGCAGTATTTTTTCCATTCGTATATTTTTTTACTTCATCAATGGCTTCTTTATCGGTCAATTGGGGCCATAATTGTTTCATTAGTTCAGCCGTTTTTATAGAATCTTTTGTTATTCCATCCATATTGATGTTCCTCCGCAAATTACAAGCAAATGTTTCGAATCATGCTGTTACATTGTTACTCATTGATTGATACCAATACCACCCCTTTTACTTTTCGACTGTCTCATACCTGAAGAGTAGAGTCACACACTCAGCGGTTCGGACTTATCGTATCATTTCGTCAGTTTCCCTCCTCATTCAACGAGTCCTATACCCCAGGGCACCTTTTAGACCTTCGGTCTCACCTTGTCGCATAGGCAGATCATCTGATTCTACTTCGCTGATGCCTCAGCTCGTACAAGCAGTGATACCGCCTCAACATGGTGCGTTTGTGGACTCAAAAGGTTTGGGAAACCTTTTGAGGTTTAGCTACGTTTCACTAACAAACTTACACACTCAACATGTGGAGTTAGTCAACATCTATATTATATAACAAAAATGAGTGAGTTGTTGTTTAAAATTAAACTGTAGAATGAAAATATTTAAAAAAAGTAGATCACTTTTAGAAGTGTCCTACTTGTATTATTTTCATTTAAAAAGGTATAAATCCTCAACAAAAGGGGGTTACTCCCGCGCCTGCGGGAAGGACAGAAAAGAAATGCCGCCAAATCAAAGTTTTATTTTTGAAATTTATTAGAAAATACCCACTCTTTTTTTACTTACAATTATTTTAATAAAAAAAGAACTTACCTGTCAAACAAAACGTTAATTTATAGCATCTTTGTCTATCTTAGTTATAATGTTTATCAAATCTGATTTGAGCATTTCTTTTGCTTAGCTTATCAAGACCACGATAGCCCCGATTGGCACTTCCGCTTGGTCATAGGCTTTCTGGGCTTCCTTCAACGCTTCCCGCATAAAGAATTCTTTTTCCTGAAGTTCCATGTTCTTACTGATAGACGCGCTTAGTCACGACTAGACTGTGCGGTCTCTCAAACTCCTTATCTAAGTAATCTTGATACGTCCCTGGGGAAATAAATCCTCGGGCGCTTAAAATATCGGTTCCTGCTGTTCCGACAATTGTGTCTGCTAGCAATACGCAGTTGGTACTCATCACAAAATACGTTTTGAATTTTGAAGAGACGAACTTGTACAATTTTGCGTCCGCTTCTTGTTTGAGCTTATAGGCATACATCGGTTCTTCTTTGTCGATTCCAGGGCGCTTCGGTTTCACCATTTGCGGTGGATCCCACGGTACTGTCAACGACATCAATTTGGCGATTTCCTTATCGATGGCCGCGAGTTGTTCTGGAGATAACGCTAGGCCATAGCCAAGTAAGGTCTTATGGTTTTCGCGTTTACAAAATTCAATGTATTTTTCACGGTCGGCACTGAAAAGTACCCCGTCCCCCATCGTTCCAAACAGGCGCTCCGAATTCGTATCGTAGTTCCCGAATGAAATAATGCGTCCCTTATAACATAGGTCGACATGCCCGATTGCCCCAAATCCGTCTTTTGTGACGTGAATAAACATTTCTAAGTTTGGTTCTGCATTTTCTTTGGCACGGTCGTAAATTTCAGAAGCGGTTTCGCCTTCTCCAAGTTCCAACGCATCATTGATTTTTTGCAAAGTCACACGAGGAATAATCGCAGCCAGTACCAACGGCATCCCTCGACGCAAGCGTCTACGAAGGACTTTCTTTCCAACTTCGGCCTCGAAGAACCAACCGTCACGAATGTTACTAGTCCCAAGCCCTATGAAATAAAGCGCAAGGAAGAACATTTGTAAGTTGCCGTCGCCCCCAAGAGCCAGTAAAGTCGCTACCCCGACAACTGAGAGCCAAATGGTATCAATGAGCAAGCGCAGTCGCGGACGGATACCGTCTTTGACATAAATATAGTACGTTACGCCACTAGTGGCCGCTTTCATCACTTCGTTAAGCCCCATCAAGATACTGACAATCGCAATCGGAAGCGAGATAAAAAATTGATTTCCTGCTAAAAATCCGTAAAGGAAAAATTTAGCAACATTCAGCCATAATGGATCTTTTGCCGCCGCCTTACTAAACCAACGGAACAAGAAATTCCATAGTTCACGAGCCCATAAGAATGTTAAAAACAGACGTAACATCAATTCTGGGAAGCTTGGTCCGTAGATTAGGAGCAACACCCCAGCAATAAGGAATGCAATCCCTTCAATTAGGAGCTTTTCCCCTGTAATCCCTAGTTCACTAATTTTCTTCATCAATTATACCTCCTACAGCTACCACTGAAGCAGCTTGTTCTTGTTTCTCCACCCATTCTTTCACGAAACGGTAAATCACGGCAAAAATTGGTATGAAGAAAATCATTCCTACTAAACCAAAGAGATTTCCACCGATTAACGCAGCAGCAAGGGTTAGAATCGTTGGCAAACCAACGGAACTGCCGACAACCTTCGGATAGACGACATTTCCTTCCACTATTTGAACGATCATAAAGACGACAAGTGAAATGAGTGCTTGGATTGGGCTTTCTGTAAAGGTGAAAAGCATTCCAATTCCGCACGCCATAAACGGCCCGATATACGGAATGAATGAGAGTACTCCGGACAGCACCCCAACAAGTCCTGCATATGGCAACCCTACAAGAGAGTATCCAGCAAAAATCATAACCCCAACGATTCCCGCCTCGATGATGTGACTCATCAAGAAACGGTCATACGTATCCACGATGACTTCCCCAACATAAGTAATGTGCTCGATTTTATCTTTTGGCAAGACCACATTAAGAATGCGAAGCGTTAAACGTGCGAGCATTTCCTTACTTGCGAGAATATTAATCATGAAGAAAATCCCCATAATTACAGAGAACACATTTGAGAAGAGCCCTGAAATATTCGTTGTAAATCCGCCAAGGAATGTAATGACAGACGATACGATATTGCTTTGACTTAGTGAGTCGGTAATCTGACTCACTTCACTGGATTGCATTAATTTTGAATGTTGTACAAAATCCGCAACCACAAATAGTAAGTGATTTACACTATCGCCCAGTTGCGACACGGTTTTAGCAATCATCGGCGCAATAATCCAAATCAACAGCGAAATAATCAGAAGCAGAATCACAATAATGCTCAGGATTGCGACACTTCTACGCAGCTTTTGCGGGAAGTTTATCTACTCCAACACTTGTTCAATTCGCTTCATTGGCACGTTTAAAATAAATGCCAAAATCATCCCTAAAATAAGCGGGAACATCATCCCAATAAATTCGGAAATCCATGTGAGGATGGCGCTAAAATTCAAGACGACAAGTAACGAAACAGCCGCCAGAGCAATCATCACTGCCCAATCTTTTCTAATCTTATCCATACTATAACTCCTTTTTTAATTGTTCTAAGAGCGCATTGCATCCCAATGTCACATCGCGGTACGTCGCATCAAAGTCTCCTGTATACCACGGATCGGCAATATCGCGTGCAACTCCTGCCACTTCTAATAAGCGAGCCCGTTTACGTGTTCTTCCGACTTGACGAAGCCTTACCGTAACCGTTCCTTCAGAGTCACAATACTTGTTAGCATTATCCACAAGGAGAGTTACAAGTTCAAAGAGAGACTTTTCCTCGGCTTTCACATGGATATCTGGGGTAATATCCATAACGAAGGATTTGCCATCTCGGACGACAGGTCCCTTAAAGTCCTCGGCTGCATCCTCTGTAATATAGGAAAAATCCACATCTTGAAGAACAATGTCCGGCTGCTCCTCCAGACGAGATAAAGCCACAAGAGAATTAATTAGATTGGTCAAACGTGTCACCTGGTCGTTAGTAGACTTGGTCCATTCGTTTTCTCCAGTCATGAGTTCCTGTAGCTCCGTATTAGCAGAAATAATAGCTAACGGGGTTTTCAATTCATGACCGGCATTGGTGATAAAACGCCGTTGCTTTTCATATTCTCTTCTAGCAGTGTTTGGCAATAAGGTCACGGACTTTATGCATTGCTTTTCCTGGCTAAGTATGCGATTATCTCACTATTAATAGCAGCAACATGATTTCTGATGAAATTACTATCATCACTATATCCAGGATGCCCATTAAGCGAATAGAAAACAATAAGCATCAGAAAAGGTAGGGAAATTAAAAAAATAATCAGCTTATTGGATTTTAACACGGGGCTCCTCGTTACTTTTTTACATGTTTACAACTCCTCAATTTTAATTAAGGATAAAATCTTGTAGTACTCTGGAATTTGTGACATTCTCATAAACACAAAACCAAACCAGGATATAAGGCCATTCACAATCAATAATGCCCCCTTCGGTACCATTACTAGTTCCAATTTTAAAATATCCTTACAAAATGACTGTAAAAGTGATGGTGTCATCTTTGTAGGAGGCAAAGAGACGCCCTTTAAATAATTTGACCATGCTTTGAGCCATGGATAGGCCTATGCCAAAACCTTTAATTTCCTTGTTATTATGAGATTCTTCGATACGATAAAAGCGCTCAAAAAACTTACTATAATCGACTGTCTTACCATCTTTATAGGTATTTGACACTTCTAAGCGAGCCCGTTTACGTGTTCTTCCGACTTGACGGAGCCTTACCGTAACCGTTCCTTCAGAGTCACAATACTTGTTAGCATTATCCACAAGGAGAGTTACAAGTTCAAAGAGAGACTTTTCCTCGGCTTTCACATGGATATCTGGGGTAATATCCATAACGAAGGATTTGCCATCTCGGACGACAGGTCCCTTAAAGTCCTCGGCTGCATCCTCTGTAATATAGGAAAAATCCACATCTTGAAGAACAATGTCCGGCTGCTCCTCCAGACGAGATAAAGCCACAAGAGAATTAATTAGATTGGTCAAACGTGTCACCTGGTCGTTAGTAGACTTGGTCCATTCGTTTTCTCCAGTCATGAGTTCCTGTAGCTCCGTATTAGCAGAAATAATGGCTAAAGGTGTTTTCAATTCATGACCGGCATTGGTGATAAAACGCCGTTGCTTTTCATAATTTCGAATGAAGGGGCGAATGACAATTCCTGATAAGGCACTGACAATGATGACAAAAAAGATAAAGGCAAACAGTGATAAAAGAATAGAAAGATTGAACAAGGATTGGGAAGAATTATAATAATAGGTCGTGTCCAGAAAGACTACCAAAATCTTATCTTTACTGACCTTGCTAACTTGATAGCTAAGATTGATATTTTTTTCTCTAATCGTTCCAAGATTATTGGTCAAGCGACTAACTTTCAGGGCATATCTAGCCGCTTCCTCGTCGTTTATTAGAGACGTATGACTGGTATCCTGGCTAACAACCTTATCACCCGACAAGGTCACGCTGAAAAATTGAAAACTGTCCGAAGGAATCTCAAGTCCTTGATTGGTCTCAATTTCTGTGGTTTTTCCAAAGATTCCATTATTTTCCGTGAGTGTGTTGAGGACCTTGCTAATTTCCTTCTCCGTCTGAAAGGAACTCACAGCATTGATGATTCCTACCGTAAAGATCAAGATAAAGAGGATAGACAAAGAAGCAATTGTTATAAACTGAAGTCGTAAACGTCTAAACATGGACTACTCCTTTCTAAATTTGCAGAAGGCAGAAGTCACCACCCTTTTCACCAAGAATACTGATATCAGCTTGAATAGCTTGCAATTTCTGGCGCAGATAGGAAATATAAACCCAGACAATTGACTCGTCCACATCTTCCTCATCATCCCAGATAGTTTTAAAAAGGTGATCAGTGGTTAATTGCTTAGCAGGGTTGAGCATGAAGTGGGCCATTAACTTGGTCTCTCTACTTGAAAGTCTTATGGCGTTGCCAGCTACCAACTCCTGCTCCTCTTGGTCCAAGCGAACAGAACCAAGGGTCAAAATTTTGGCAGTAAAGGTTTCACTAACACGACGCTCTAGCGACCGCAGACGAGCCAAAAGTTCCTTTAGGGAAATCGGCTTGGTCAGGTAATCATCTGCCCCAGCATCAAGTCCTGTCACACGATCATCAACTTCAGCCATGGCCGTCAACATAATGACATGAGTAGTATTCCCAGAGGAGCGAATCTCTTTCAGGGCCTCAATACCTGTTTTGATAGGCATCATAATATCCATAATGATTACTTGATAGGCATTCTGTGCAGCTAGGTCGACTGCCTTTTGACCATTAAAAGCCTGATCAACTTCAAAACCTTGATGCTCAAGTGCCGCCTTGTAAACTCGAGATAAGGCTTCCTCGTCCTCAGCCAATAAAATTTTCAGAGCCATTCTAGTCACTTCCTTCTTGAATTAAGTTACGGATGGTCTGCATGGTCAGGTCACATGAAGCTAATTCATCTGCACAGCGCTTAAGCTCACGGGTAATCATTTCTGAATTCTTGATGTCATGTTTATACTTCATCTGATGCTCCAAACTGGCCCACGAGTCCTGAGCGATGGTCCGAAGCTGAACCTCAACAAAATAGGTCCCTTTATCATTGCCTAGGACATCTGGAAAATTTGTCTCCATTTGCAAAATGAGGTGATAAGAGCGATAGCCGTTAGGCTTGGCAGTTGAAATATAATCCTTCTCATTGTAGACCATGACACCAGGAATAGCCTTGATTACTTCGATGATCTTGTAAATATCATTGACAAAACCACAAATAATACGGATTCCAATGCTGTCACGAATTTCCCTAAGGGCAGACTGGCTCGTCTCAGGCAAATTCTTTCTACGACACTTTACACGCATGGAGTCGCTTTCCTTAATCCGTGAAATGAAATGTTCATAGAGTTTAAAACCTGTTTCTTTTTTGCTAGCAATATTAGCCGCAATAATGGGGTCTGTTATTTCTTGTAAAATTTTGGGGAGATATTGAGCATACTCCCCATAAATACTTTGAGTTGACATGTAAACCTCCTCTAATAGCTTCACTTCATTATAACATAGATGGTCTTAAAAATAAGGAATGAGATTGTGACTATAACTTTTATGCCCACCAAATCCAAACTTACTTAGTCCATCATTAACAAGCAAATCACCGTATCTAATCAACAGTGCTATGCATTCCTCTCTTGAACAACCATCAATATAATAAACATCCTTATGGGATTCCTTGATAATATTCTTTGCTATCACTTTTTCTCTATCAATACTGACAGGTAATTCTAAAATAAAAAACAATGGCTCATCATGAATCGCAATAAAGTGTTGAAAAACCTCTAATATTTTTTCTGCGTGTACATTCGCCGTCAAATGATGTTCAGGTAACTTTGTAAATGATTCAAACAGGTTCTCTACCAAGCTAACTTGGTGACCTTTTACTAAATTCAACATTATGAGTCCTCCAGAGAATTTAAACAATATCCACATTTATAATCTCATTATACCATTAAACCCCTAAAAAGACTGTAACTTCCCAGTAACAGTCTCTTATAAATCTACCTCAGTTCCTTCAAGGAAAGTTACTACAATTTGTCCAGCTTCTGAAATACTGATGTGGTCGAGAACTTGATTCATGATAACTCCATCAAATTTATCTAAATCTAGTATCTGATACATCTGCTTTGCATAGTGCTTATGGAGAAGATTTGCTCCTTGTTCTAGCTTTTGCCACTTATCTACCACATCAGATCTATGCTCTTGAAACAGTCCTACTGCTTTCATAAAGGCTTTCTCAAGCATTTCTTCATCGATATGATTGTTTAAACATCCAATCTGACCTTTAATCCTATATCGATTATTACACTGCCATACCTTACGTTTACCTCGACTTGTCGTCCAATTTTTTCTACCAAATGCTGAACCACACTCTGCGCAAAATACTTTTGTTGTAAAAGGATTGTTTTCTTTCTGCATGATATAAAATTGGAGCTTATGTTGTTCTCTAAATCTCTTTCTTCTTGCTATTTCTAACTGAACAATCTCCCACTTCTCTTTATCTAAAATTGGTTCATGATTGTTTTCAATATAATATTGATTAACTTGTCCATCATTATCTATTCGTTTCTTCGTCAGGAAATCAACGGTATAGGTTTTCTGAAGCAGGGCATCACCCTTGTATTTTTCATTTTGAAGCATTTTCCATATAGCACTTGGACACCATTTTGCTTTACCTGTGCAACCTGGTATTTCCTGTTCTCTTAACTCTTTGGAAATAAATTCTGGACTGTATCCTTCTAGAAATCTATCAAATATATACCTCACGACCTTTGCTTGTTCAGAGTTTATAATTAGATTTCCTTTTTCATCTTTGTCATATCCCATAAAGTTTGTAGTATTTACCTGAACTACACCACGCTCAAACTTCTTACGAATTCCCCAAGTTGAGTTTTCTGAAATAGATCTTGATTCATCCTGTGCGAGTGATGATAGAATGGTAAGTAGTACTTCTCCTTTTGAATCTAGGCTATCAATATTCTCTTTTTCAAACGTTACTCCAATACCTAGTTCTTTCAGTTCCCTTACATATTTGATACAGTCCAATGTATTTCTGGCAAATCTACTGATAGATTTAACTAAAATTCTATCCACCTTGCCATCTCTACAATCTTGTATTAGTCGGTTAAAAGCATCACGTTTTTTTGTATTAGTTGCAGAGATTCCTTCATCTGCATAGATGTCTACCAACTCATAATCTTCATGTTTTAAAATATATTCACGGTAATAATTGACCTGATTCTCATAACTTGATAGCTGTTCGTCTTGGTCTGTAGACACTCGACAATAAGCGGCTACCTTGACCTTTTTCTGAGTTTGAGATTTGACTGTTTGCTGAAGTTTTTTGGCCGGTATAACTGTAATGTTTTTCTCCATCTTCAATCCTTTCTAACACAATTACTGGTGAACTAAGTTTCCAATCTTCAATATCCCTTTCAGGGACTCTCATACCTTTACATGAATTTTTTCCTTCTTTGATATATTTGGAACAACACCAAACAATCTTTTTCTTATAAGATACCTGTCTTTTTAATGTTGAACCACAATATTGGCATTTTAACATTCTGGAAAATTTATAGGTTTTATTTGTACCTTGAATTCGAGAACGGCTTTTCATTTTTACCTGAACCTTCTCCCATATTTCCTTAGAAACAATTCCTTCATGATTATCTTCGATATAGTATTGTTCCAACTGTCCTTGATTTAATTTCTTTGGACCGTTTACACCATCATGAAAGTATTTTTGAAGCAGTAAAGAGCCTTTGTATTTTTCGTTTTTTAAGATATTACGAATTGTACTATCATACCATTTCTTTCCTGTTACAGTTGGAACCTTGCCCTCATTAAGTTTTTTAGCAATCCTATGTGTACCCATTCCTTCTAAATAACTATAAAAGATGGTTCTTACTATTTGAGCTTCTGCTTTGTTTATAACAAGTTCACCTTTTTCGTTTAAATCATACCCTAAAAAACGTTTAGTATTAATGAGTAATTCTCCCTTCTGGAACTTTCTACGAAAACTCCACCGTTGGTTTCCGCTCATGCTTTGTAACTCTTCCTCAGCCAAACTTGCTAATATAGTCAAGACAACTTCACCTTCATTGGATAAGGTGTGGATATTCTGTTCTTCAAAAAAGATATCAATACCAAGAGTTTTTAATTCTCGACTGATTTCAAGAACATCGATCAGATTTCTTGCAAACCTAGATATTGACTTAGTATGGATAACGTCAATTTGACCTTTTCTACAAGCATCTAGCATAGTTTGAAATTCAGGTCTTTCATACTTTGAACCTGAAATCCCTCTGTCACAAAAAACACCCAAAAAATCAACATCTTCACGTTCAGCATACAACTTTTCAAAATAGACTTTTTGATTCTCTAGCGAATCAATTTGACTTCCGTTGGTTGTCGAAACTCGAACATATGCACAAATTCTCTTTTTTCTTTTGTTATTCTTTGCTTCAATTTTTCTTATATTCATTTTTCCTCCAATAAGAAGTTTTTACACACTATATATCACTCTAAATCCAATATTAGTCAAGTATTCAGCAATCATATAATTTACTAAAATGTGCTTACAGATCCTCCTACCTAAATAGGTACTTTCAAGATAGATTTTTCCGGTTTTAAGAAAAAATCAAAAAGAAAAAGCCTGATGTAATTCACCAGGCTTAGATTTTTTATTTGAAATTTAATCGCATTATGTTATAATAAACATAGAAAAAGAGCTGAGCGCCAACTCAGCTCCATGTAGAACCGTTAAAAAGACGGTGACTCTCTATTATCAGACTATAACTCGTCCAACAACTCGGTCAAAAGTGGGGACGGGTTATTTCTTTTTGTCATCGTCCTTGAAGATTTTATAGCACAAACCAATCAAAGCAATGGTAAAAGTACCAAAACCAAAGATGGTCTGAACGACTTCAAATGAGCTCAAACACGCTCCTCCTTTCCGTCAGATTTTGATGATTTACCCATAGGCATCACCTCTCTTTCGGTATCAGGAGCCACCGTCTTCACTTTTCTACAATAGATATTATACCACATGAGCCACCAACTTCGGTGGTTTATTTTGTTTAAGGATTTATTTTAAGAGTAGTATCTATAGACTCTTTTAGTTAGTAGTAATCAAACCATCTGGTTCAATCGTAAATTCTGGTTTTACTGATAGAGAACCATCAGACTTGAGATAGTACCATCCGTTTCCTGATTTGATAAATTGCTTAGATTTCATGTCTCCATTTTTTTCATCTAAGTAATACCAAGTTTCACGATATTTTACCCAACCTTTAGCCATTCGACCATCCGACTTAAAATAGTACCAACGATGATCGATATGCATCCAACCAATAACCATGGCACCACGCTTATCTAAATAAAACCAATCCTTACCATCATTGAACCATTTATTGATGAAACAGTAACCTCTATTATCAAAGTAGAACCATTCTCCTTTGATATTCTTCCATTGAGATTTTGGATAAGTGCCATCTGCTTCTTCCCACCACCAACCAACTTCGTTTCGTTTCCAGTTTCCTTCAGTTAGACCAGATTCAATATCTTTCTTAAACTGTTCTCTACTAATGCCCCATTTTGCAAGGTATGGGTAGGGATCTACATGATCACTCCCATTATTTGGTTGGTTGTAAGTACAAAACTGATGAGTTTTAATTCCAGCAAGACTACTAGAATCTAGAGTTTTAGGGATTCCAGCCTCGTCAGCTAACTCACGTAATAGCTTGACATAAAGTCGATAATCTCTCATGAATTCTTCTTTAGATTCATGACTTTCTATTAGTTCAACTTGAGCATATCCTTCTACGTTCCATCCTCCACCAACATCATAAGCACCCCTGTCAACTAACCAAGTCTGCATAATACGTCCATTCCCAACCACATGGGAGAAAAATCCTGATTCAACTGGTCTGCGCATATGATAATCTGCTTCGTTTTGTACAGTTGAGTTAGGGTTACCTGTAGAGTGTGCGTGCACTTGGCGATAGGGTTGTTCACCGATTTGAGGAAGATTTGTTCGTAATCTACTTTTATCAACTTCCATGGTTATCCTCCTTATCATCGTTAGACTTTTCTTCAGTCAGATGTTCAAAAGCTTTTAAAATTGGTTTAAAAAGCAGAATATTCCCTTTTACTTTTTGATAGTTCTCAATTAACGATTGGAAAGTAAAAACTAGGTATCCAATATAAATCGAATACAGAAACATAAATCCAGTTTTTTCAGGCAACAAAACAGACATCGGAATCAATAACAGTAACATAAAAATCCCTAATACTTTTCGAATTAAGCCATTGATTCCAATTCTACTCTTATACTCAACATCAGGATTTACAATTGCAGCAAATGTTCCTGATGCAAAATCAACAATTTCCATGATGACAATCAACGCTAACGCATACAAAATAAGCCCATCTTCTGTTTCGATGAGCTTTCTTAAAAAATTAAACAATTCAATATCCATTTTTAATACTCCCTATTGTTCTTTTTTATTTGACTCGATTTCAGCTAAAACAGCATCTTCTAATTCATATCGTTTATCACGGAACAATTTTTCTTGGTTTCTCATTTCGAGACGATGCTCCGCATAGAGCTCTGAATGATAGAGAAACTCAGATACTGTAGAAACACCATGTTCATCGACATCAACAGTATACTGCTTAACTACTTCATCCCCAATCTTCAAATTTCCAACCAAACGTGTTGTTTTAGTAATTTCTAATGCCATTAACTTTCTCCTTTCTCTCTTTTAGTTTTTACTTCCTCAAATAAGTCTTTTAGGTCTGAGTCGTATTCTAATACATCTTTCATTAACTGCAATTCGCTTGCAACAACCAAATAAAGAGCCTCATTTTGTGCTGCTTGACCTTCGGTTTGTGCTAGTTTCTTAGTCAACGACTCCATTGCTAATTGATGGATTAAATCTGTGTTCATTTTCTAATATCTCCAATCGTTTATTTAATTTTCGAATATCAAGTATTAACTCTTGAATCCCTTTTAAAGCGATATTTGTTAATCTTGTATTATCGAGGTTCAGCAAACCACCATTTTCATACACTAGTGATGAGTCAATTTGTTGAACATCTTGAGCAATGAGTCCAATTTTGGTATGAGCCTTTTGAATACGATTCCCTATTTTCTTCCAGTCAAATTCTTTAAATTGAAATCTTTTGATAAAATCGAGTGCTTTATAGTTAGATAAGCCTATATTCTCTTTTAAGTTTTTATCAGAAAAATGTTGGTTAACAATTTGCCATAAGTTATAAGCATTTCCGTTATATGAGTAGTAAATATCATTTCCTGATCCACCAAAGTCTAGAGATACATTATTAGAATTCCAATAACTAATAGTTCCTGTAGTTGAGCCATTAATGCTGCTTTTGCCGTACTTCAACCAGCCAATTCCTTTTGCCTTAATGTATCCTTCGACCGTCAATAGAAAATCATCACTATCACTTGCAGTGTTTCCAGTAGTAAAATCTGAATCTTTGTAAATAAATAAGCCGTAAGGAACATTGTCCCCTCGGCCATAAGAACCTATAAATTGTACACCTAAACCATCTTTAGAATTAAACTGACGAGGAACATTAATCTGTAACCCACCGTTGATAGCGTCAAATGAACCATAAGCACCTAACTTAATTCTTGTTTCTCCAGTTAATAATCCACCAGAAATTGTGGTTCCGGTTATTGTCCCACCTTGGATTCTATCACCACTTAGTAAGCCTGACTTTATTTGACTAGCATCGATTCTAACACTTTGTACACTATTGATAAAAGCATTCTTTGCAAACAGCTGTCGTAAATAAGCTTCATTTGCAACAAGTTTATTGAAGAAGGCTTGATCCACGACCATCTTATCTGCAGTTACTGAATTAGATGCTAATACCATAGTAGTTACAGAACCAGATTCAAAGTTTGATGTCTTTAATTTATCAATCATTCCTGATTTAATGACTGCTCTATCAATCAAAGTATCCCCAGTGATATGCGTTGCTTTGCCAATGATTCTATTGATTCCATTTGCGCCTAGATTAATACCTGAAATTAAAGAGCCAGCATTAGTTAAATTTTGAATCGAATAGGAACCTTGATGTTGTTGAACGAGACTTTCTGTTGCAATTTGTTGAAAAGATGTACTATCTACAAAGTTTTTAGGTGGTTGACTACCTCGAACAATTGAAATTTGTCCAACTGCCACAGTGCCGTTCTTTTCTAGCCAAACATGAAGACCAAAATCATCTGTTTTTGTCACGGTTTTACTTATCGTAAAAGTTCCTGTAAAAATTTGAGCTGCCCCTGTTCTAGTAGGGGTGATGGTGAAACTTCCTATTGAGTTACCTGATTTGATTTCAAAGCCAACCTTTCCATCTGGTAGTACATCTACCCATAAATTGACCCTATAAGAAAGTTTCTCACCAGCGACAAATTTTTGACTATGAAGAGGCATTTGAAAACCACGCCAACCATTTGTTGTCCTACCACTTTGAGCAATTCTTAGTAGCTTATATTCATTAGTTCCAGTCATAACTAAATTCGAATTCGGTTCACGTTCTCTATATTTACTAAAATTTGTTGGATCGTATACTAAGTTTTGGGTATCAATTAAATCACTGACTCTTGTAATCAGTCCTTCGGATGTTTGTACAACCTGACTAATTGTTTTGCCTTGTTCACTAATAGTTCTTGTATGACTAGTTAGAGTATCTTTTACTTCGTTAAAGGCCGTTACAGTTGTTAAATCTTCGATAGGCTTTGTCCAATAATTTGGAAAAATATCTCCAGTAGTAATCATTAATGCTCTCCAATGAAACTTACCTGAACTTGCTCCATCAATACGAAATTGTAATTCAAAGTTTTTAAAATTATTGAACATCTCTTCTGTTACGATCCGAGAAATTTTAATAAGATGGTAGTTTGTACCAGTTTTTAAAACGCTAGACCAAGAGGTATGAAAGGGATTGGAATGAACACTCCATACAGCGCTATTATCTGATTTTTTATAGCCTGGACCTTGTAAAATAATTCTAGGAGTAACAGTTGAATCTAAAACAACATTATCGACAGAAATATAAACAAATAGGTTGATTTTTGTCCCTGCATAAATGCCAGTCGAATCACCATAAGGAACTTTACCTATTGTTTGAATCCAATTGAGTTTCGAGTTTATTTCTTTGTATGAAGTCCAACTATCACTCGAACCAGATGCTAAGTTTCGATGAGAAACACTAGTTGGTATTAATGATTTAGTTTCACTAATAGTCCGACTAAAACTATTGGATGTTTCTCTAACTAAATTTTGCACGCTAGAGTTCGTCACATAACCTCTATCTAAAATATTTTTATCAACATCCGATTTAGTTTGAAATCCTTTTAAATTGATAATGGATTCTACCTGACTACTGGTCAATCGTTTGGCTATTTCACCTGCTTGGATTTTAATTGTTGTTTCAGTAGTAGCAAGTCGATTTGTCGTTTGATTAAAATCTGTTTGTGATACTTTAGTCTTTATAGCATCGGCAGCAACTTGTAAATCAGCTTTAGTTTTAGATATTGCTAATGCGTTCTCTGATATTCTTTGGAGTGCTTCGTTAGCTGTTTGTTTAATATTTTCTACATAGGTCTTTTCAGCTTTTAGATTTATTTTATCCTTGGCTTGTGATATTTCCGTTCGTTGTTGCTCTACGGTATTTTTGATAGCATCAAAGTCTGTCTTTGAAACCTTGTTAGTGATAACACCATTAAGCTTATCAATTGAAGATTCTACTGTTGTAATTTGATTCAATAAGCTATTCTTGCTGAGTTCAACTAAACGATTTGCTTCTGCAATAGCTTCTTTTTTATAATTTAAGGTATCTGTTAACACTGTATTAGTAGTCTCTTTAACTTCTCTACTAACATCTAAGGCATGATTTGCTAAATCTCTACTACTATTTGCTTTAGCCAACACATCGTTGTATCTATTTTCATTAAGTGATTCATTAGATAGAACTTTAGAATCAACATCAGCGATCTTTCCTTCAATCTCTTGACGAATACCATCTGCGTAGACTTCTGCACTAGCTTTGACTTTTTCAATATCATCAAGGATTGATTCTTTTTGTTTAGTGAATTCGGCATCAAAGGCTGTGTTCGCATTTCTCAAAGCTTTTTCAATTGCGACTTCTTGTAATGTGAAACCAGAGTCTAAAATTGCATTTGCGACAGTTGAAATTCCACTATTTGAAGTTGAACCACCTACCATTGGTTTATCATCAAAAGTAATCGAGATATATTCTTGTGTCAGTGCGTCAAATTCATAAGCGACAGCCTTTTTTGGAATATCAATTTCATGTTTCAAACTCTTGATATTTACGGTATCCCCTAAATGTACAACCTGCCCATCGAGTTCATAGGCTTCAATCGTAATAGCATCCGATAACTTATCAATTCCTTCATTCTTAAACTTAGCCTCAGCCCACTTCCTTAACTCCTCAATGCTTTTAAGAGTATTATTTTCGTACTCTTTTTCATTGATATATGGATAGAAAGTGATTAGAGGACTATCGACAGTAATTTTAATTGTCTGGTCTTTATCTTTACCATCTGGTTTAAATGTTGATTTTGCATGAATACGAGTAATGATTGATTGAGTTGATTTTGTTCTCTTGTAAGACTTTAGATTCTTATGTGTTGTTATGACAACACCCCTATTTTCACCTCTATTCTTCTTGATTGTCAGAGCCAAATTGTCACGAATCAACTCCCCTTCCCAAGTTCCTATAATAGAATGAGCACCATCCATTAAGACGGCATAAAGTGTTTTTACCTCATCTGTATTGAAAGTACGGCGATCTGTAACATCACTCGTAAATGAAAAATCACCAAGATTAGTCTTAGTATTTTGTACCATTTGGGATAAGGCCATACCACAAGTAAGATTAGCAACACTAATTGGTTCGATAGACCGTTGCATAATATCATCTGAAATATGGTAGGCGGTTATATCCAAACTATCATCGTTTTCAATTGGCTTTTTAATACGAAATAACTGGAATCCTAAGACAGGCACAGGAGCCTTGATAAGCATATCCTCTTTTATTTGTTTATAGATACCAGAATCGGTAATTGGATAGCGAATAGATAAGGTGAAATCACCGTTCAGGGTCTCTTTTACAATAGCAGAGCTAGTTTCATGAAGAGGTAATCCATTCCACTTTGCAGTTCTAATATCTTTGTTCAACAAAAATAACATTTAAGCCCACCCCCAATTTGTTTCAAAGCTTAAAGAAGTAATACCTCTACCAAGAACAACACCTACTTCTTTTTTAGCGCTTGGATCAATAGTGATAAAATCACCAGACCATTTTATGTACTTTTTGCTAACCGTTAGAAAACTTGGACTATTTGGTTCGTTTACCATCACAAGAGGTTCTGTAAGTTTTTCAATTTTAATAACCTGATCTCCAATCGTAAACTGAGTCTCAGTTGCCGAATTCCCCATTATCGTTATTTTGGGGAACGCTAGAGACGTCCCTTGAACTCTAAGTACACCGTTTGATGTCAAAGTTTGTCTATCAATTGATTTAAAAAACTTTGTAGGATGACAAATAAAGGTAGCTTTCGTCGCATACACACCATCTCTCTCTTGTTTTACCTCAGTACATTTTACTCGGTAACACCAAAGACGTGTGGTTTTCATCCGTTCACTCTCAAGCCAAAACTGCTCCTTGATAAATAGACCCATAAATTGATGGAGTTGTTCTTCTGAGGGCTTAACAATGTAAATCGTATATGATTTTTCAATTAAATCACGGTGCCGATTTGTTTGCGAAAGAGCGCCACTCATTCCTTTATGTTCTAATAAACTCGTCTTACTCTCCGCTAGAATAACAGAAGGCGATTCGTGGACAATCACCTTAAAAGGAAAACTAGAAGTTCCAATTCCATCTATGACTAACTCGTTTCTTTTAATCATATAGTGGCTCCTCTCAATTGTTTTTGACGTGCTAATTCTTCTGCGATTCGACTTGCTACTTCATTTGCTATTTTTTCAATATCTGCCTGTTCTCGGATAATATTTCCAGTTATCGAAATGTTGATGTCTGGCATTCTTAAATCCATCGTTCTTGCAATACCTCTTCCGATTGCCCCAAGAGTAGATTCATTTAAAGGGAGTACCGCTTCGTTTCCTGCTTCTCCTCCTACCATTAGGGAATTCCCTATTGTTCCGAAGGCAGTTGGTTTGGTTAGAATTCCCCCTTTTGCATACCACTCAATTCCGATTCTAGGAATTTGTCCCTTTAACCAATCCAGAGGGTTTGCAGATCCTGACACACTAAAATGAGGTAAAGGAATGTGTGGCCACTGAAACCTGAAATTAAAGAGATTTTTGATAGCAGTTATAGCAGTTGAAACTGCATTTTTGGCAGTGTTGATTGCATTTGAAATCGTATTTTTTACTCCATTCCAAACATTGGACACTGTACTTGAGATTCCATTTAGAATACCTGAAATAGTTGAACTGATACTATTCCAAATTGTACTGACAACGTTACTAATTGCTGATAAGAGATTACTAATTGTGTTCTTAATCCCATTCCAGGTGTTTGATATAAGTTGACTAATAGTATTTAGAACTAAGCTTACAATTGACTTGATGGATTCCCATACTGTTAAAATAACTGCCTTTATTGTTTCCCATGCACCAGACCAATCTCCTGTTATAACCTGCATGATTGCTTTAATAATGCCTAAGACAAGATTGATTGCCGTTTCAACTACTTGTTTGATGATTTCCCAAGCTGTGCTGATGATTAGTTTTATGTTTTCCCATGCTGCCTGAATATAGGGTTCTAGAATTGACATAACGGTAGTTATGACTGTTGAGATTGCATTCCAAACTGTGGTTGCAGCTGCAAGAATTAAATCTTGATTCTCAGTCCACCATGAAGTTAGAGTCCCCCAAATGCTTAAAATAAAGTCTGATATTTCTTGAATGATAGTAGATATAAAAGAATATATAGCATTCCAAATATCCATTACTGCTGTTCTAAATCCCTCGTTATGTTCCCAAAGTTCTTTTATTCCAACAATTAACAAGGCAAGAACAGCTATAATTCCTAAGACTATAGCTATAATAGGCGCTACACTTGCTATTAAGCCACCAATTGTGACACCCATTGCTAAGGCAGCTGCCTGAAGTGCTAAAAATATAGGGAGTAATAAGCCTAACCCAGCAATGAGGCTACCTACAATAATGATAAATTGTTTTACTGGCGTTGATAAACTAGAGAACCACTCTGCAACTGAACGTAACAAATCAGCTAAAATCTCTAGTATCGGTGCAAAAGTGACAGCAATAGCATCTCCAACTTCAGCAAATGCTAACTTAGCTTCATTTTGAGCAGTTGTAAATTTATCAATTGGATCTAGTGTCGCTTCATAAGTTGAGCCGACTGTTCCTGATGCTTTCTTTGCTGTTTCAGCCAAGTCATCAAAAGATAATGCTCCACGATTAATAGCATCAACCATTCGTGGAGCACCCTTAGTTCCAAATATATCTGAAGCGAGAGTTAACTTTTCAGTTTCGCTAGTTGAATTTTTAATTTTTTCGATGGTTTCAGATAAACCTTGCTGCAAAGTCTTTCCTGATGCTGCATACTTCACAGATGCTTTTGATAAGGATGATAAAGAGGCTGATGAATCTACACCAGCCTTTTCAAATTTCCCCATTAAAGCAACGCCCTCATCAAATGAAAGTCCTAATGCCTTAATTTGTGGTGCTCCAGAAACAACCTTATCCATCAAATCTTGAACTCCCACTCCAGTAGCTTGACTTGTAAAGGTGACAGTATCAAGAACACTAGACAAATCCGTTGCCTGTAAGCCGTATGCTTCAATAGCTTTCTTAGCTGAAATAGCCGATGAAGTAACATCACTCCCATTTATAGATGCAAATTGGATGAGATAACTTGAAGCTGATTTTAAACTATCACCGGTTAAACCAAATTGTGTGTTCAACTCACCAACTGCACTTCCAGCAGTATTAAAGTCTGTAGGAATTTCTGTAGCAAGGTTCTTTGCGATAGTTGTCATCTCTTCTAAAGCTTGGCCAGAAGCACCAGTTTTGGTGACAATGATATCCATCCCTTCATCAACTTCGTTAAAAGCTTCAAGCGACTGTTTCCCAAAATCAATCAATTTTTGTGATAATTCTGCTAAACGATCACTGAATTCCATTAGGATATCTGCCTTTAAGAGATGATTGATTTCTGATAGATTATCCTTCGCACTTGTTGAACTAGTGCCCATCTCTTCCATCTCATTTTGAAGATGATTATAGGCCGTTTTGGTATCATTTAGAGTCTGTTCCAGTTTATTGGCTTCAATCGAGTTTTCGCCATACTGAGATTTTGTTAGTTCTAGCTGTTTCTCTAAATTCTGAATCTGTTTTTCTAGTAAAGAGGAACTTTCATTTACTTTTCTTTGAGCTAAAGCTAGCTTTTCAGATTCACTAGCACTTGAAGAAAGTTCACTTTCTTGTAATTTAAATTGACTCGTTAATTTTTCACTCTCAGAAGCTAGACGAGCTTGTTCTTGTTTCAAGCTATCCCATTGACTTTTAGTAGTACCTATTCGATTTCCATTTTCCGATAAGGCTTGATTGACACCCTCTAGTTTGCTTTCATAACTTTTCAGTACTGTCTGAGTAGTTTCTACTTCCCTTTGAAAGGCTCGATATTGTTCCGTCCCGATATTACCTGACTTAAATTGAGCTTCAACTTGGGCTTGTGCCTGCCTTAAGGTAGTTAATTTTTCTTTAGTGGTTTCAACTTGTTTAGCAAGCACTTCTTGTTTTTGAGTAAGGAGTGTGACATTTCCTGTATCAAACTTAAGAGCCTTATCAATTTGTTTCAATTCTTTAGTTGATTCAGCGGCTTGTTTATTTACCCCTTTTAAGGCATTTTGCAAGGGTTGTGTATCACCACCAATTTCTATTGTGATACCTTTTATATTTCCAGCCATGTTCACATCTCCTTTCTATTAAAAATTATCAAAATCACTTTGATTTGCTTTTCTTGTGTTGCTTGTTTCATTTGTCCGCAAGTTTACATAATCAGTTTGATAATCAAGAGCCATCCCAATTGAAATATGTTTTAAGTCGTCTATGGATAAGCCAGTTTCCTTACAACAAAATAAATAGCTTTCTACCGTAAAGATTTCTTCACTTGCTGTTTCTGTTTGATCTGCTTTTTTCTTGTATTCATCCCTTGGTTAAGCATGTTCATTAAGATAGTTGCTACTTCTTGAACTGGAAACTCCTCCATCTCCATAAAGAATTCTTTGAATGGTTTAATTCTTGGATTAGCAGATTTCGCAAATACCCAAAAAATTCTGTGAAAAAAAGTCATATCAAAATTGGTCAGGATAGATAGATCAATGTCACCAGTTTCGAGTTTTTCTTCCTCATTTAGGTGTTCAATCTTATCGAGAATTGACTGCGTACTCACCATTGAAAACAAGTCTTGAAAATAATCTTTACCAAACTGTTCTTTATAAGCAATCGGTGTATAGGCATTAGTAGCTAATTCATAGGTCTTTCCTGAAATTGTAATACTATCTCTCATCTGTAACTCCTTTATTCACGAGGTTCAAAGACTTCCTTGAACCAATTCTGACGAATCTCATCACTTGTTTCTTCTGTCGTTTTGCGACGAACCACCTTATCAAGTGGCCGAGGACTTGCAGTAAAGTTTAGCTCAACCTCATTAATATCTGAACCAGATTTTGTTTTTGATCCCATTGACGGACGTGATGCGTAACAGTAATACAAAACATGAAGTGTTTCTTTCTTATCTCCTTCAAAACGAAACATCAGAGCGAAATTCTTCTTTTCAGCATTTGCGATTTCAGAAATTGTTTTAGTTGTTGGATCTAATTTTTCTCCTAAGACACGAGTTAAAAATTCTTGGGTTAATAAGGCGAGCTTCAATGTTCCCTCATAACCATCATTTGATTCCGAAGTATAAAAGTTGATATTATCTGCCTTGTATGAACCTTTGTCACCAGTCGGTTCCAAGGTTAGTTCTGCTGCACCTCGTAATCGTTCAACCGTCCCATAAGTCAATGCGCCATTTGAAGCTTCAGTTGTAACTTCTGCCCAATGAACATCTTGTAATCCAAAGGTAACTTTATTTTTTTCAGTCATAACTATCCTCCGTTTAATGAAATGTAATATGTAATTTGATAGAGTTTTTCAGTTGAGATATAAGTCTCTACTTTGTCAAAAAAAATTGAATGACTATCGAATAAGTCATCCATCTTAGTTTCGATTTCTAAGTCCTTCTTTAAGGTATAGAGTTCCACTTGAAGATTAAGAGTCTTATGATAGCTCCAATTATCAGCTCCAGCATTTTCTGAGTCCTTAACAAGATATACAATAAATGGTGGTGCTGGACTTCTTCCTTCTTCAAAATGATGATAAGCTACTGGCAACTTTGATTTTATTAAAATGTTATAGAAATCTTTTAATGTCATGAAATCCTCACAATCTTTGTCTCAGCCTATCTTCAAGTGACTTAACGGCACTTTTTTCAACGATTTCAATATGTTTTTGCCCTTCTACTCGACCACCATTTTGTTTAGCGTGACCATTTTCTAGGAGATGAGTTAAGCCTGGTGTTCGGTTATGAATGGTTTTTGTTAAGCCTGTAGGACTGTCACTTGTTGACTTGCTTTTCCAACCTCGTGCATACTTACCAGTTTTTCGTGGAGAAGAGATCTTTAAAGTATCTACAGCACTGTCTGTTACTTCTTCTACTACCTCTCGCATTGCAGATGTCGTCTCTTTAATGTAATCACCCAACTCTTGATCAATTACTTTTTCCAACTCATCCATTCCTATCCTGTTCATAGTCATTCTCCTTAGTTGCTACAATATAAATCAATTGCCTAGGAACGCTATCACCATCAATTGAATCTATCGTAAAGTAGACGTCTCTGTATCTTATCCGAGCTTTTAATGAACTTAGATTTAGTACCGCTTTGTCGTACCTTAGTGTAAATTGAATTTTGTTATAAAGGAGTTTAGACACACTCCCCTCATTTTCTGCCAAGGTCAATGGCCGACTAGAACACCATCTTTGGAAAACCGTGTTCCAAACTGAAGATTCATTTCCAATTTCATCAACCACAATTTTACGCACTTCAAATGTAAGACGGTCACGTAACGGAGCAATTTTCATCAAAAGATATCCTTCCTATCAGCTAATAGTAGGTGATATAACATTTGTTTTAACTCTTTATAATTAGCTGTTTCACGGTGTTCATAAAGATAGGCAACCCCATACAGGATTGCCATTCTTAGAACCTCACTGTAAGTATTCTGCCTTAATGTTTCTTCACAGAGTTTTTTACTCGTATCAATCAATTGCCTAATCAAGTCATCTTCATCTGTGTTTTCTACCTTAAGGTAAAGTTTTGCCTCTTCTAGACTTATCATGATTATTTTGCTTTCACAGTTAAAATTTTCACTGCTTCTGGTAATACTAATTTCCCATCAACACGTTGAGATGCAAGAAAACCAATTTGACCATTATTAGCATAAAGTTCATTGAGACGTTTAAAAGTACGTCCTTGGCGATCTGCAATCCAGTAATAAGAGAAATCACCAAATGCAATGGCTTTATTCCCCTGTTCAGGTAGGGGTGCAAAGGTAGATGTATAGTATGGACGGTTAAGAATTAAATCTGGTTGTCCAGCTTGTGTAGACGGTTGCCAAATATAATTTCCGTTATTGTCTTTCAGTTTACGGATTGCTTTAACAGTTGTATCATGAAGAATCCATACTGCATTTTTACGATACGGAGCAGGAAGAGTATGATACAATTCAATCATGTCATCAAACATAATGTCTTTAGTCGTCGTTGTAGGACCTGTAACATTTGCTTGCGTAAAGATTCCTGTTGGTTTCTTTGAGCCATCTCCAATAAGGAATGATTTCTCTTCTTCTGTACCAATACGTCGTGCAAACTCACTAGTCATATAGGATTCTAAATCAAATACTGAGTCATTTAACAATTCTTCTGAGATTCGAATAGCTGTCCCAATCTTATGCGAATCGAGTGTTACTTGACCAAATGTCTCATCAGTTTCAGGATAAAGTCCATTTTCATCCATCCACGACGCAGTTCCGTGCCCTGTAACAACTGGAATCTTCCGCTCTCCACTTGATGTTTTAATGACAGTTGCTAGACTTCGGAAGAAATTCTCTTCTTGAAGACCTTGAACTAGTTTTTTCTCATACTCATCAGGTACTAAATGGCCACCCTCTGTATCTTCTCCAACACGAAGAACATCCTTAACATCAAAGAAGTTACGCTTACGGACATTCGTCCAAAAGGTTTTGGAGTAGACATCAGACTTAGTTCCCTTCTTCTCATCTTCTACCTCACTATCTTTTAAGACAGTGGTAGGCTGTCTTGTCAAAGCCTGAGAAGTTGGTTGAGCAAGTTCTAAATCAATCTTTTCTTGTCGTTCTAAGCGAGTAATTTCTTGATTATAGCGATTGATTTTACTTTCCATTTCATCATAGCGTTGAGAATCTTCTTCTGAGACTAAACCATCTTCAGTTCGCACTGAGTCTAGGAAAGTTTTTGCTTGTTCCCAAGCTTGATTTCGTTTTTCTTTTAATTCAAGTAATTTAGACATAGGTTAGTTTTCCTTTCATTATTTCAATAAATCTAATCGTTTTCTTAACTGATTGAGAGGAGTCGTTGATAAAGGTTTGTAGCTATCTATTTTGGCTTGAAGTTTAACAACAAGGTTATGATCCGCAGTGGCTCTACTAAATGAATAACTGCTTAGTTCTAGTTCTTCTTTAGGTTCATCTTTACTGAATAAAATCTTGTCCGCAAAGCCAAGTTCAACTGCTTTTCTCGCATTAAACCATGATTCAGAATCCATTAAATGTGAGATTTTTGTCCTAGATAATCCTGTTCTTAACTCATAGGCATTCATAATAGACTCTTTGATTTCCCCCAGCATTTCAATGACCTTTTCCATATCCTTTGCTTCACCTTGTGCAATTGTCCATGGATTGTGAATCATCATCATTGCAACAGGACTCATGGATACTGTTGTTCCAGCCATGGCAATGACACTGGCAGCACTAGCGGCAAGACCATCAATTATGACATGCACATTTCCCTTGTAATCCATCAGCATGTTATAGATTTGTGCTGCAGCAAAAACATCACCCCCTGGACTATTAATCCAGAGGGTGATATCACCTTTTCCTGCATTTAAATCATTTTTAAAGAGTTGTGGAGTAACTTCATCTCCAAACCATGTTTCATCAGCAATCTGTCCTTCAATACGAAGAGTGCGAATATTCCCTTCGTCTGAAAAACTCCAAAATTTACGCATCTTCTTCCTCCTTTGGTTTTTCTTGAGGTTGTTCAATTGCCTGTTTTGTCATAAAACCACCAGCATCTTTTAATTTAGTCATATTTCCGTTAATCAAATAAAGGTTTCCTCCTTCTTCATCTGTTAAAAGATTTAAATCTTCAAGTTCTCGAATATCATTTGTAGATAGCCAGCCATTCTGTCTTGCAATAGCATACCCACTCATACGACTTTGATAATCTCCACGTAATAAACCATCTACGTTGAACTTAACAAAGTACTTCTTCTTTTCTTCAGGTAAAAAAAGAGACCTCTTGAAGGCCTGTTCTAAACGAACTACCCAAGGGTCTAATGTGTATTTGACAAATTCTAGTGATTGTTGCTCGATATTTGAAAATGAAGATTTTTCTAAATCACCAATCATATGTGGTGGTATTCTATACAAACGTGCGATCTCATTAATTTGAAACTTCCGAGTCTGTAAGAATTGCGCTTCTTCTGGAGGAATACCTATTTGAGTGTACTTCATTCCTTCTTCTAGAACTGCAACTTTATGTGCATTTGTGACACCGTTATAAACCGCATTCCAAGAATCACGTACTCTTTTTGGGTCTTTTAGAATTCCTGGATGTTCCAATACACCACCTGGATTCGCACCATTTTTAAAGAATGATGCTCCGTAATTCTCTGTAGCCAAGGTCATTCCAATTGCGTTCTTTGCTAATGCTATGGGAGAATAGCCAATCAATCCATCAAAACCAAGTCCGGGAATGTGAAGGACATCTTCTTGTTTTAAAATAACACTGCCTTTATCCTTGAAATTTGGATTTTCTTCGGTCTGACGTTGATATTTGTAGTAAAGTTTCCCATTTTCATCACGGTGTACTGACATTTTATCTGGTAATAAGGGATACAAACTGATAACCTGACCGCTCTTATCCCTTATGATTTGAATATATGCATTTCCCCATATTAAAAGATGAGTCATCAAAGTTTCTCGAAAGACAAAAGAAGACATCTCTGGATTTGGTTCATCATGAAGTAAGAAATATAGAGGATGTTGAAATTTTTTCTCTCTCCCATTAGACGTTCTTTCGTATATGTGAATGGGTAGAGAAGCGACAGCTTCAGCTAATATTCTAACACAAGCATAAACAGCTGTAGTCTGCATTGCTTTAAATTCATCTACATTTTCACCACTAGAAGTTCGTCCAAAGAGATAGGAAAAGTCCTGTCCCTCATAGCTATTATGCGGTTTATCTCGTGATCTTTTTCTTCCAATAAAATCTAAAAATCCCATATAATCCTCCATTTTTGAGTACAATAAAAGCACCTCATTTGTGAGATGCTCTACGAATTAAAATTGAATTTACTTATAGAATAACTTAGCCCAATTCTGCTTGGAATTTAAAATTCTTGAGACATAAACCTCATATTTGTCGATATAATAAAAAGCTAAGTAATTTTCAATTGGCATATATCGATAACGTTTTCCGTCATCTGTTAATTCACCATAACCTCGACTCGATACCAAAGGGCATGCTTCTGGAAAGGTTTCTAAAGTTTCTAGTGCCGTTAAAATAAGGTCTAGTTTACTATCAGCAGATTGTTGGCTGTAAAAATTCAGTACAATATAATCATGTATTTCTCTCAAGTCTTTCTTAGCTTGATCCGTAAGAGAAACATGGTAACGTTTATGATTATTCAAGTCCAAATTCCTTTCTTACATCTGCTAAAGACGTTAGTTTACCTTGTTCAATTTCTTGATGTCCCAACAAGATTTCCTTTTTCAAATCTTCAAAAGCAACCTGATATTGAGTCTCTTGTGAATCACTAAATACGAACTCTTTAGGGTCAACCGCACCTGTCGCAATTTTACGAAGTGCAGCATTAAAAATATCTGACAGGGTTAACTTTTCATCAGCTAAGATTTCTTTCGTTTGTTGGTAAAAAGTCGAATCTGCTCTAAAATTAACAGGTTGAGTACTTGCCATGATTAATACCTCTTTGTAAAGATGATTTGTAAATACATTGTATCATCTTTATATTTAAAATTCAACTAAAAGCTCAATATCCCTCGCTCATCATAGATACTACTATCATTGTTTTGGTGTCGAATACATCTATCAATCCCCATTATAAGAGCAACAATTCCATCAATTTTTTCAACTGATTTCTCCTTATCTGGCTTGATATTTCCTGCTGGGTCTTGTCTCATGACTACGTTTTGCGACATCCATTTTAGAACTGGTTGTCCTCCATGTTGGATGCGACCTTCCATCATTAGTTTGAATAATTCCTTTGACGGTGGACTCATATCCTTGTACCCCTGACCAAAAGGAATCATCGTCAGTCCCATATCTTCTAGATTCTGCACCATTTGTGTTGCATTCCATCTGTCATAGGCGATTTCTTTTATATTGTATAGCTTTGATAAGTCCTCAATGAACTTCTCAATAAAGCCATAATGAACAACATTACCCTCTGTCGTCTTTAGATAACCTTGCCGTTCCCATACATCATACAAAACATGATCCCTACGACAACGAAGTTCAAGAGTATCTTTTGGTAACCAGAAATAGGGTAGAATGATGTAATTTTCTAGTTCATTCCTAGGTGGAAAAACTAAAACAAAGGCTGTGATGTCGGATGTACTTGACAAGTCTAGTCCTGCATAACACTCACGACCTTTCAAGCTTTCAAAATTGATTGGTGCATCCCCTTTGTCGTATACATGTTCTGGAATCCAAGCAACCGTAGAATTTGTCCACATATTTAGCCGTAGTTGCTTGAATACATTTTCTTCAGCAGGATTATCAAGTGCTTGTTTATATGCTTCTCTGACACGGTCTAAGCCAATGGTATGACCTAATGACGGATTAGCTTTTAACCAGTTACTTTCGTCATTCCAGTCCTCTTCATCAGATAAACCATAAACGACAGGATAAAAAGATGTATCTTTCTTTCTGTCGTTTAAAATATCAAGTGCTTTTGTATGTAACTCGTAACAAATTGAATTCTTATCTGTTCCTGCAGTAGTAATGATAAAAAATAAGGGTTGTTCTCGTGCATCCCCTGAACCTTTAGTTAAGACATCATAGAGGTGGCGATTGGGTTGCGCATGAATTTCGTCAAACACGAGTCCTGAAACATTGAGACCATGTTTTGTACCAGTCTCAGCGGATAAAACTTGATAGAAACCTGCATTAGAGTAGTTAACAATTCGTTTCGTAGCACCCATTATTTTTGAACGTTTCTCTAAAGGTCGACTCATTAGTACCATTTGTTTTGCTACATCGAATACAATAGAGGCTTGATTTCGGTCGCATGCAGCACCATAAACTTCTGCACTGGCTTCATTATCTGCATAAAGTAGATAAAGAGCGATTGCTGCTGCTAGTTCACTCTTCCCATTCTTTTTTGGAATTTCAATATAGGCAGTTAGAAATTGACGATTCCCATCTTCTTTAACAATCCCAAATAAATCTCGTACTATCTGTTCCTGCCAAGGTAAAAGTATAAACTTCTGACCTGCCCATTTTCCTTTAGTATGACAAAGGTTTTGAATAAAAGTCACTGCTCTATCAGCCTTACTTTTATCATAATGTGATGTAGCTAGCATAAAAGGAGTTGGTTCATAATGAAAAGTCATAGTAAACCTCCCAACAAATCTTCCATTTCGTCACCGTTACCAACCTCTGAATCCATAGTAGCTAAACGACTCCTAGCGGATGGGGTTAGACCAAATTGTTCACAAAACTTCAGCATGATTTTTAAATTAGTTTGACTAATTGAAACTTGTGGAACTTGCTGTAAATACCCATTTGGTGTCTTTAAGATAGAACCATGTTTTGATAAAAACTCCTCTGCTTCTTTCCACCGTGCGTAAGCTTGACAATAACCTGCAAATGCAGTCATATCCATTTCCGTCAGTAATCCCATTTGTTCCAATATTTTTCCCATCCGCTTCCATTCCCTCTTAGCATCTTCTTCAAGCCACTGGGGGCAACGTGGAGCCTTCTTTTGAGGTTTTACTTCATTCGTTGGGAGAGGCCGTTTACCAGGATTACCTTCTAGAACTTTTAAATTTGTAGGTTTCGGTTTACGTCCTCTAATTGCCACTAATTCACCTCCTAAAATAAAAAGAACTCACATCGAGTTCCAAATTATAATTTATTGTATGTATCCACTATTTCTTGATAGATAATTTTATCAAAATCATCCATTCGGTCAGTGATTTTACCATATTCATAATGAAAAACTATTTCTTTATTTCGTTTAATTTTTAGGATTGCTATCCAAGCGCCATCAATATGTCGGTCATAGGTACTATATTCCCTAAGAAACTCAATATGATAGTGCCGACCATTGAATTCTCTAGTTATCATTTCCCACATAACTATTCCAATTTCATTATTTTATCAATTCCGTAAAGTACATTTAAACTTTGTCCATTATCCCAACTTACTAAAATTGAACCAATATCATCAACACCAATTACCGTACCGAGAGTACCTATAGGTGGTGCAAATGGATCCTCCATTTCGAGTAATTTGACTCGAGTCCCATTTGGATACAATGATTTCAAAGTCTTGACTTTTAAGCCATCCATAATACAACCTCTTCTCTTTCTTTTAGTACATATTAACTCTAAAGTTCATCTTTATCCAGTTATTTTTGATGATATTTTGAAGATAATATAGCACAACCAATAGCATAAACAACTGGTACTGTGACTCCGTTTCCTGCTTGTTTATAAAGTTGTGCATCTGAATTTACAGCTTTTGCCTTTTCAAATAAGTCATCACTGAAACCTTGAAGTCTAAAACACTCTTTTGGAGTAAGCCTTCTAATTTTGACAACACGACCATTCCAAACTACTGCGCCCATCTGGCAGCTACATGAAAGGTTGTGAGCTATTCCTCTCCCTACTCTTCCCCTTCTCGTTAATGAACTTGGATAAGAAAGATCAACTGAGTCACCGATCTCCGCCAATTGGTAACCTTGCTTTGTTCCGTTCCTAACCTTGATACCTTGTGTCAAAATTGGTTGGATCTCAAGCACTCCAGAGTTCATTGCTGTACGCTTTGTTGCACCAGCAGTATAACGAGCAGTTATACATCTTGCTTCTTCAGTTAACTTTGGTCCAGTTAGCGATTGGTCAATCAGATATAGACCTGTCTTAGCTCCTAGTCCACCACCCTCTCCAACAAGTGTTGTTGCAATACCACTGGGGTCATAGACACGGTAGCTTTGCATACCGCCTATAAGTTGCTTAAGATGGCTACTGCTTTCTCTACTGAGAGGTAGTACTTTTCGTCGACCTTTTCTTCTAAGATGTCCAATAGTATAGATGCGTTCTCTATTTTGTGGTACTCCGTAATCTTTTGAGTTGAACACTTGCCATTCAAGGTCGTACCCTGATTCATCCAAGATAGAGAGATAGTCGAGATAATCTCTTCCCCCACCACTTGATAAAAGTCCTTTAACATTTTCAAGGAGAACCCATTCGGGTTTATCTTCTTCTTTTTGGCTTTTGATGAGTTCAACAAATGTAAAAAAGAGTCCACTTCGCTCACCGTATAGGCCGGCTCGTTTCCCTGCGATAGACACATTTTGACAAGGGCTTCCCGCACACCAGAGATCTGCTTTTGGTAATCGTGTTGGATCGATTGTTGTGATATCGTCATGAAACCATTCTCCTTTCGTATCATACATTGCTTCATAAGATTTGCGTGCAAACTTATCTTTTTCGCAAAATCCTATACACTTCATTCCTGCTAATTCTAGCCCATGTCGAAAGCCACCAACTCCGGAAAAGAAATCTAGAAACGTTAATGTCATACTTGTTCCTCCAACTCCTTTAACACTTGGTTATAAGTTAAAACCTCATGATTACGTTGTACGGTTACTTCAGTATCGCCTGTAACTTCTATATAGCGTTTAACAATGACATCCACAAACTTTTCATCTAGCTCGATTCCATAACAAACACGTCCAGTCTGATCTGCAGCTATTAAAGTAGAACCAGAACCTAAAAATGGATCTAAAACTATTGTTCCACGCATAGAAGAGTTTTGAATAGGGTAAGCCATAAGTTGAATTGGTTTCATGGTTGGGTGGTCTTTACTAGACTTAGGACGGTCATATTCCCAAATGGTAGTTTGCTTCCGATCACTAAACCATTGATGCTTTCCTTTTTTCTTCCACCCATATAAACAAGGTTCATGTTGCCATTGATATGGGCTACGACCTAATACAAGTGAGTTCTTTTTCCAGATACAACACCCACTCAAATAGAAACCAGCATCTTTAAAAGCTTTACGGAAGTTGAGTCCTTCCGTATCTGCATGAAAAACATAGATAGACGCATCATCTTCCATGTGATTTTCTACTTGAGTAAACATAGAAAGGAGAAACTGATAGAAGTCTCTGTCAGACATATTATCATTTAGGATTTTCCCAGCTGTCTCTTCAACGTCAACGTTATAAGGCGGATCTGTTACAACTAAATTAGCTTTCTTATCACCTAGTAATTGGTCGTAGGTTTCTGATTTGGTGGAATCACCACAAATGACTCGGTGCTTTCCGAGCTGCCAAACATCACCACGTCTTGATACCGTAGGTTTCTTCAATTCTTCTTCCACATCAAACTCATCTTCAGACAACTCCTTGTCATGGACATTTGAGAGGATGTCATCAATCTCTGGTGGCTCAAAACCAGTAAGGTCTAGATTGAAATCAGACTCCTGTAAATCTAAAAGTAAGTCCGCTAAGAGAGCTTCATCCCATTGACCTGTAATCTTATTGAGTGCAATGTTCAATGCTTTCTCATCTTCTTTGGGTAAATCAACGATGACGCACTTAGCAGTTTCATAGTCTAAGTCTTTAAGAACTGTCAAGCGTTGATGACCCCCAATTACAGTTAAATCTTCATTGACAATAATAGGGTCAACATATCCAAACTTAAGAAGCGACTGTTTAATTTTTTCATATTCTTTATCCCCTTTTTTCAGTTTCTTTCGAGGATTATAAGCTGCAGGCTTTAATTCTTTCAGAGGAAGTTCTTTTATTTCCATTGTTGGTTGGTTCGTCATTTTAGACTCCTTTGTAAAATCTTATCTGTATGTAGCAGGCATGGCTACAATACTTTCTATTGGGATTGGCATAAGATAAAAATGACCTACCACAACATTGGCAAGTCATTTCTTCATATGCAGTTTGTTCCTTATCATGCTCCTCTTGATGATTTTTCCACCAATTTATTCTGCACCTATCTGAGCAAAATTTCTTCGGTCGTCCAGTTTTATTAGGAACCATAGGTTGAAAACATTGAGGACAGTTTGTACCATCTTGAACTCGTTTCTCAACCATCAAATACGGTAATGTCCCTTGTCCCTTTAACTCAGGATATCTTTTACAAAACTTCTTAACAGAGTCCTTAGATAGACCAGTTGCTTTAGCAACTTCACCGTATCCTAAGCCATTTTTTCTAAGTAACCAAATTTGTTCTCGTTGAAAGTTATTCATACCTGTTCCTCACTTTTATACTAAAAAATAAGGTTATTTTCGTACCTAAATTTAAACAAATTTACGAAAATAACACTCACTTAATTCTATATTCTTACTGGATTCTTTACTATTTTGAATTGATTTTTATATCCCACCCTATCAATTTTGCGAAATTTTACGTTTAAGGGGGCGTCGGTCTTTTACGGACAAGGGTTTAGAGATTTTATCCCCCCTACCCCAGAGAGAAAAAAATAAATACTTTTAGAACGAATCTACAATATTAAAACCGATAGGTATATTCCACATATCTGTCAGTCGTCTTGGTCTTTCTATCATGACAAGATTTACAAAGAGCTTGCCAGTTGGATTGATTCCAAAAGAGTTCTTGGTCACCTCGGTGGGGACTGATATGGTCAACCACTGTCGCCTTGGTCAGTCGACCATTTCTTTGACAGTAAACACAGAGGGGATTCAGCTTTAAGTAACGAATCCGTGCTTTGTTCCACCTTGAATTGTAACCTTTAGCTTTGGTTGTCTTGGCATCAAGTGCGTGGTTAGTCTTGTGGTCATCGCAGTACCTGTTTCCATAGGTCACAAGGTTTGGACAACCATTCTGCTTGCAGGGAGTTCTTGGTCTACGTGGCATTTTACTGCTCCCAAGGAAGAGTTGGTTTCGTAAAATGTCCAAAACATGTAGATTGAGTGTAGTCTACGTTTAGAAGATCCAACTCCTTGATAATCCCTTTCGGTGTTAAATCGTACCGTTCTTTAATCATTCCTACCAATTGTTTGCTCGTATAGTTACTTGTTCCAAATGTTTCTACATGAATAGAAACCGGTTCTGCGACTCCTATAGCGTATGCTAATTGAACTTCGCATCGTTTAGCATATCCTTCACGAACGATGTCTTTTGCAATCCTACGCGCCATATAAGCTCCTGAGCGATCCACCTTACTTGGATCCTTTCCTGAAAATGCACCACCACCATGATGCGCAAATCCACCATAGGTATCAGCGATAATTTTTCTTCCAGTAACTCCAGCATCTGCATAAGAACCGCCAAGAACGAAACGACCAGTTGGATTCACCAAAATATTAAAATCAAGGTTTTGTCTATACCGTTTAGCAACTTTCATCATAGATTCTTTAACAATTACTCTTAAATTCTCAATTGTCATTTCATCGCTATGCTGAATTGATACTAAGAATGTTGTAATTCTTTTATTGTCATAATCATAAGAAACCTGTGCCTTAGCGTCTTTCCCTAAGATCGGATGCTGAAGTTCCATAAGATTCTCAAGAACACGAGTTGCTAAAACGTATGGAAGTGGTAAGCATTCGTCAGTTTCATCAGTTGCATAGCCATACATCATCCCTTGGTCTCCAGCACCACCTGTATCAACACCTTGAGAAATATCATCACTTTGTAAACCGATAAGATTCGTCACAATGATATTTTCCATTCCTAGTGGTTTAACGACATTTCGAACAACAGTTTTTAAATCAAATAAGGCTGTTGTTTTCATTTCACCAGCAACCACTATATGATTATCTTTGATAAGAGTTTCTACTGCAACCCTGCTATTCTTATCTTGTTCTAAACATACTGTTAGAACTGCATCTGAAATCTGGTCACAAATTTTATCTGGATGGCCATTAGATACTTGTTCACTCGTAATAATCATTATTTCCTCCACGAAAAAAGCCTTCCCATTTGGGTAAGGCTCTGTTTATTTATTTTGCTTTTCTACCTGCTTCATAGGCTTGTTCAAGCATTTCTTTCAATGCCCAAACGCTGATGTCATAAAAGTCAAGGCTGTCGCTATTTCTCGTTTCTAGAGTTTCAGCGCCAATTCTATTTTTTGCGATTTTTGTTAAAATATCCTCTTTCTTCATGGCTTTATCCTCTTTCTTTTTTGTTGTAACCATATTACCTCTAAGAGCCGGATATATCCAGTCATTTGTGCATTATTTTAAAGATATTTTAAACTTTTAAAGTTTTCAAAATCACTTCAAGAATAGCTTCTTGTTCATCAGATTCTGGATAGATATCCCATCCTCTGTCATAAGAAATGATAGTATTTTCAGCAACATCAACCTCTAATTTGAATACACATCCTAAATCAATACCTACATCAGAAGGTTGGTCACTGACTTTTGCTATGTAATCAACTATTTGTTCGTGATAATGAATCTGACCTCTGGTCCACATAGTTATTCTCCTCTTATTTTTCTAGGTGTATATTACCGTAGAACCAGAATTTTATCCAGTGAAATTAGCCGATTTTCTATCTTTTTTGACATCTTAAGTATATCACAGTCATTTTTAAAAAGCAGTACCATCTTAGTAACAACTTAGTAACAGGGTAGTACCACCTTAGTACCACCTTAGTAACACCCTAGTATCATTAGCCATTTATACTCAAGGTTTTCCCAGCAAAACGGTAATATTCTTTTACTTGTTTTAAGGCTTTTTGTCTATATCGACTAACTGTCATTCTAGAAACATTATGCTTAGGTAGTAACTCATCCCATGTCAATCCAACTAAGACTAAATCAACTACTACATCCCTCATAATTTCATCAACAGAAGAAACAGCAAGTTCAAAGAAATCGAGATCGGTTTTTAAATGACAGTACTTTTCAAACAGCGACTCCTGATATTCTCTTTCCTCTGCTAAGAACTTATCATGAAAAGATAGAGCCATATTTTCTGTCCTAACATTAGTTTTACTCGTTTTAACACGTTCTTCATTTGTCTGTCTAGTAGCAAGAGAATAGAGAAAAGCATCTTCTGAAATGGGTTTATAGTTTTCAATCAAGTCCTTTGCAATTGTTAAATCTCTTTTTGCATCTTGATAGTGTTGAAAATAGTAGTCTACTTTATCCATATCAACCTCCTACTTGTGCTTTTACTGCTTCAATCAAACGTGATTGTTGTGCATCCTTAGCAGTTAAAGCTTTTAGAATATCATCATCAATTGTACCTTCCGTTACAATATGCTGAATAATCACTGTGTTTGATTGTTGCCCTTGTCGCCAAAGTCGAGCATTGGTTTGTTGATAAAGTTCAAGAGACCAAGTTAACCCAAACCACACTAAGTGATGACCTCCCTTTTGTAAATTTAGACCATGTCCTGCACTAGCTGGGTGTAGCAAACCCACAGAGATATTCCTTTTATTCCATTCATGAATATCAGTTTCACTTTTAAGAACTGTACTTTGAATCCTAAGCTTGTTCAATCGTTCTTGAATACGAAGTAAATCATGTTTGAACCAATAAGCAACCAACACAGGTTCTCCATTTGCTGCTTCGATAATATCTTCAAGTTCATCTAGTTTTTGATCATGTAACTTGATAATTCTATGATCATCAGAATAAACTGCACCATTTGCCATTTGAACCAGTTTATTGGATAAACTAGCAGCATTTGCTGCAGTTACTTCAATCTCGTTTGAGTCAGGGAGAACTGATTCCTTTTTAAACACTTCATATCTTTTTGCTTCTGATTTTGTGAGATGGACTAATTTTTTCGTTGAGATTAATGTTGGCATTTGTAGATAATCCATTGCTTTCATAGAAATTGTAATGTCATCAATCTTGTCAAAGATCTGACACTCTGCATAGTCCATTGGAATATATTCATAAACGACATTTCCATTTCTACGTCCCTCTCTAAAATACCGACTTCGATATTCTCCAATAAAACGTCCCAAACGGACACCACCATCAATGACTTTAAACTCCGCAAACAAATCCATCAATCCGTTGGAACTCGGCGTGCCTGTTAAACCTACTACTCTTTTCATGTAAGGGCGCATTGCCATAAAAGCTTTAAAACGTTTTGATTGCCATGATTTAAATGAACTTAATTCATCAATGATAACCATATCCCACTTGAAATGAGGCTGACACTGTTCAACTAACCAAGGGATATTTTCACGATTTACGATGTAGATATCCGCATCTTTATGGAGTGCTTCTTGCCGTTGTTTGGGACTGCCTACAATTTTTGAATATCTCAAATGAGACAGTTCTTGCCACTGCTCTATTTCGTCACTCCATACTGTATTTGCGACTCTAAGTGGAGCAATTACCAGTACTTTATGAATTTCATAGCGATCAAACATCAGTTCATTAATAGCTGATAAGGTTGTAGCTGTTTTTCCCATCCCCATGTCTAAAATGACTGCTGCATAAGGATTTTTTATGATGAAGTCTTTGGTGACTTCTTGATAGTCATGCAGTTTCAATTTCATCTAACAATTCTCCAATCTTTTCAACTCTGTCTAAAACATGAACTTTAAACCCTAATCTTTGAAATAATTTATGCCTTAGTACTTGTAACTTTCGTGGTTCTTCACCCAGTGCTTTTACTTCCACTAAACCAAACTTGCCGTTGGGTAAGAATACCAATCTGTCAGGTACTCCTGAAAAGGAAGGTGATACCCACTTTGGACTGATTCCACCACGCTTTTTAACCTCGCTTACTAACTTTTGTTCAACCACTTTCTCTCTCATACTTGTCCTCTCATCAGATTTAAATAGTGGAGGTCTAATGAGGTCATTTCCTAAACTTTCCTTATATAGTTTTTCTTAGTTAAATTTCCTATAGAGATAGTTTTAGAAAAGACCATCATTGACTTACACTAAACAAAGAAATGGAAGTCGTGGAACTTAATCCATAAACTTTTCGCCATACTTCAAAAAATATTTTTCACTAAATACTTCAACGACTTACACTCCAAAAATACTTGATTTAAAATCTAGTGGAGATACAGCCTCACTTGTGTAAGTCATTAGTTTAGAAAATCATCGTCGTCAGCTTTTAATGATAACCCCATAATAAAATTCCCTTTATTAGTCCGTTTTCGTTCATAACCAGCTTGATTAAGTGCAGCATAGAAATCAGTTGTACTTCGTGTGTATTCTAAATTTTGAAGGCAATATGCACGATACTTGCTGTACAGTTCTCCTGATTTCTCACTTAATGTTTCTCCCACGACACAACTTTCATTGATGAAATGTCCCAACCAGTCATTAGCTTCACGATAGGATTTGACAGAGTTTGTTACTGCTTTTGGAACTGATGTTTTAAAATTTGCTTTGATGGCTTTTTCCGCTCCTTCAATAATCCACGATAAAATTGCTGGCCCAGCGTTATCGTACAGATAATCCGCAAAATTCTTAATATCTGAACGACCAGTAATTTTGGCATTAAATGGTATAACAACCAAACGTCGCCAAGTTCCATCATCGTTCGCTCCAACTTTTGGTAAATGATTCGTATAAAGTACTAGCGTATGAGATGGAACAAAATGAAATGGATCCTTATACTTCTTTTCTGCTTGAATTTCGTCAGTTGAGGTAATCTGCTTCACAACTGCTGTATTCAATCTCATTCCTTCTGCCATTTCAGAAGCAATTACAAGTCGTTTCCCTTTTAACTCAGCCAGTTCTGGACTCACATTTCGTTTATTATTCATTGTTAAAGCATCTGCAGATAATTTGCCAGAATAGCTTCCAAGTACTCTAGCGATTGTATTCCAAAAGGTTGATTTCCCATTTGCTCCTCCGCCATAAGCGATAATCATATGTTCTTGATAGACTTTTCCGATTGCTGTCATACCGATGATTTCCTGTACATAATCAATCAGCTCCTGGTCATTACAGAAAAAAGTAGCCAAAGTTTCCTTCCATAATCCCAAGCCTTCATAGCTTGGAGAGACAGTGGTCATTTTAGTTATGTAGTCTTTTGGGTCATGTTCATGATAATCTCTAAGTCCATTTCTTAAGTTGTAGGTAGCATTAGGCGTATTAAGTAACATATCGTCCTTATCAAGTTCTGATAAATCAATGGCTAGCATTGGTTTCGCAGTATTATGAGTTGCAGTAATATAGCGATAATCTCTTCGCTTCATAACAAACTGATAATAAGCTTTTGAGGAAAGATAAATAGAATGAAGTTTTTGTTGAATCGGTGTTTCAATCACTTTAGCAAGAGCTTTACCACCTTCACGAACTACTGATTCATCAATTCCGGAGTTGACTAACTCTATAACGGAATTTTCGTATTGTTCAAGAGCATCTGCTAGTTGAAAGTCCATAAACTCAAGAACCTTTCCTATGGCCAATTGTTTATCTTCTTTCCAATACTGACCATTAAAAGTTAAATAGTCTGTTGCATTTGTATAAGCTAAAACATCGCCATACTCTCTAGCTAATACTCCAGCTTCTCCGATATCAGAAAAATCATCCGGTTTTAAAGAAGGCCTATTGAAACTATCTGGTGAAATATAATCATCTGAAGATTTAATTGTCTTATTGTAAAATCGAACCGCACTTCCCCAGATTGTATCTAGTTCAGATTTTTCTAATGGCGGTTCACATCTAGATGCCTGCTCATCAAAACCACTTCTTGCTTCTTGTGTAACTCCTAATCTTTTAAGAATTTTAGCCGCAAAAACTGACATGGTTGAATTTCGACTTCCCTCAGCTATAGGTCCTTTAGGCGGTCTATAAAAGTCAGCATCAAAATCTTCTTCTACTTCTGTAGAATTAAGTTGAAGTAAATCTTCGTCGATAGTCATCCATGAATCATTCCATATAACTTTTGCATTCGGATTGCCAAAGAAGAACCTTGCTGCATCTTTTGCATTATCATCAAAAAATTGATACCTATTCGTGAGCTCTTCTTTCATAGCTACATAAGCTTCCCTATCGTTTGTTTCTTTAATTGGGAAATAAATATGAAACTTTGGACGTGCTATCATTGCACCCTTAGACAACATATGATTTCGGCTAGTAACCAAAGCAAAGTTATAATCAATAAAGATTTCTTTAATGTTCTCTTCTGTAATCCACTCGTTAGGATTATTTGTCTTATCATTATCAATATCCATGACAATAACATCTGATTTTATAAAATTTGAGTTTGAGCGAGTATGATTGGTAAACTCTGCACCTACATGATCGTATTGAACTACATTCAATAATGATTTGTCATCTGTTATTCTGACTTTATTGGGATATACAGTACTTGTTTGGATACCTGTCTTTCCAGAATGACATAACGAAAATTGCATCCTTAACTCCTCCTTAATCTGCTAAAAAATCGAGATTCTATTTCTCTATATCTTTATAGGTAAAATTTGCCTGATATTTTCCGGTTCAGTAGAAATTTATTTCAAAAAAAAATTACTCTTCCTTTATATGTCAAAGGGAGAGTTTTCTTTGTTTTAAATTTTTTATTAATTTTTTAAAAAACCGGAATTCAATCATCTCATTTTACCTATACAGGTGTAAGAATTAGAAATCGAATAGAAAAATATTTTTGAAATCCGGAAATTCTAAAGTGATTCTTACCTATAAAGATAGGAGGATGTGAAATGACAAAAGAACAATTGATTGAACACGATGAACAATTAGTAGATACACTAACTGCCATCAGTGTTATCTCAAAACAACTAGCTAAAAAAATCAAGGAGGACGAACAATATGAGCAAAATGAAACAACTGAATGAGTTATTAAATGAAATGAAGGAATCAGCAAAATGCCAATTAAGATTTATAGAGGAGTTTCAAGAACTACTGTCTGAGGACAACACTACTTCAAATAACGAAAAAATTATGAAAGAACCAAGACATGTTACTCTTGAAGAACTACGTGGTGTACTTGCTACAAAAGCTAGTGAAGGATTTAAAGATGAGATTCGAGCTTTGTTAAAATCTTATGGTGCTGATTCACTTTCAAAATTGGATCCTAAAAACTACTCTGCTTTAATGGAAGAGGCTGGAGGTATTGGTATTGACTAATCATGCTGTATTATCCGCTTCTGCTTCTCATCGATGGCTAAATTGTCCACCATCAGTAAGATTAACCGAAAAACTAGAAGATAAGGTATCAACGTATGCTTTGGAAGGAACAGATGCCCATGAATTGTGTGCCTATTTAGTTGAAACTGCACTTGGACGCAAGGCGCGTGATCCTACTGAACATTTAACTTTCTATAGCGAGGAAATGCAGCATTGCGCAGAAGAATATCGAAACTATGTAGTCGAACAGATAGAAATTGCTAAATCATATTCAAAAGATCCAACCGTTCTTATTGAACAGAGACTAGATTTCTCAAGATGGGTTCCAGAAGGTTTTGGTACAGGAGACTGTATTATTGTGGCTGATGGTTTACTACAAATTATCGACTATAAGCATGGTCTCGGTGTACTGGTTGATGCTGACCATAACCCCCAAATGATGTGCTATGCTCTAGGTGCTTTAGAAATGTTTGAAGGCTTATACAGTTTTGATAAAGTGACAATGACTATTTTCCAACCACGAAAGAATAATGTCTCAACATTTGAAATGGACAAAGAAAAACTACTTCACTGGGCTGAAACTGAACTATCTCCTAAAGCTGAACTGGCTTTCAGAGGTGAAGGAGAAATGAAATCAGGAAAACACTGCCAGTTCTGCAAAATAAAAAGCATCTGTCGCAAACGTGCAGAAGATAATCTAGAACTTGCCAAGATGAAATTTGCTGATCCTGCTACTCTTAGTAATAAAGATATATCGGAGATTTTACCAAAAATTGAACTATTGATAACATGGGCTAACGATGTTAGAAATCATGCTTTAAATCTAGCTACAAATGGCCATACAATCCCAGGTTACAAGCTAGTTGAAGGACGTTCTATTCGAAAATTCTCAGATGAAAATAAAGTAATTCAAACAGTAACTGCTGCAGGATTTGACCCCTACGAAAAGAAACTACTGAACATTACTGGGATGACTAAACTGCTTGGAAAACAAGCCTTTAATGAGCTTCTTGGTAATCTAATTATAAAGCCAAATGGAAAACCTACACTCGTTCCAATTGATGATAATCGTCAAGAAATGAACCTAGCAAAAACAGATTTTATAGAGGACTAAACTTATGACAACAAAAGTTATTACAGGAAAAGATACACGTTTTAGTTATTTAAACGCTAATGAACCTAAAGCTATTAATGGTGGTAAACCAAAGTATAGCGTGTCACTCATCATTTCAAAAGATGATGTTCAAACTATTGATAAAATTAAAGCAGCAATTGAACAAGCCTATAAAGAAGGTGAATCTAAACTAAAAGGGAACGGAAAATCCGTTCCATCAATAGAAGTATTGAAAACACCACTACGAGATGGGGACTTGGAACGTCCTGATGATGAAGCTTATCGCAATGCCTACTTCGTTAATGCGAACTCTCCACATAAACCTGGTATTGTTGATGCTAATCGTCAAGAAATTATTGATACTTCAGAGTTATATTCCGGTATCTATGGACGTGCCAGTATCTCCTTCTACGCTTTCAATTCAAACGGAAATAAGGGAATTGCTTGCGGTCTTAATAACCTCCAAAAATTGCGAGATGGTGAGCCTCTGGGAGGTCGTACAAGTGCTGAAGATGACTTCGCTACAGACGATGATGATTTCTTAAACTAAGAAAGGAGATATGATAGATGATTTTTTCAATTTTTATGACTATTTTAATGGCAGTTTGGCTGTTTACTGGACTATATGCTGCATTTATGACAATTCGAGATGATATCCGATCAGAAAAAGAGAGAAAACAAAAAATGGTGAATACAAATGACAATAATTGAATTTCTATGGACTGTTGCATCTTGTCTCACAATCGCTTTACTCAGCCATCTTTTATATGTTAGTATTCGCAATGACATCAGATATGAGAGAGAACGATTCTTTAGTCGCAGAAATAAACACTAAAACATGGTGGCAGTTCTTCCTGCCACCTTTTTATGAAAGGATGAATTATGCAAATTAAAGAACTATCAGTAGACATAGAAACTTATTGTGATGTAGACCTACGAAAAACTGGAGTCTATCGATATGCGGAAGATGAATCTTTTGAAATCCTTCTTCTAGCAGTATCTATCAATAATGCTCCTGTAATTGTTTATGATCTGACTAAGAATGAACTTCCAAATCTAATCCTACAAGCCTTGCTTGATGATACAGTCATTAAATGGGCTTTTAACGCAACATTTGAGCGCATTTGCCTGTCTAATTGGATTAAAAAACATTACCCTACCTTACTTAATGAGAACTTTTTACCCCCAAACTCTTGGCGATGTAGCATGATTTGGTCTGCTTACTTGGGATTGCCCTTGTCACTTGAAGGTGTGGGTACGATTCTGAAACTTAGTGAACAAAAACTAAAAGTTGGGAGTGAATTAATCCGCTACTTCTGCCTTCCTTGTAAACCTACAAAAGTAAATGGTGGGCGAACACGTAATTATGAAAATCACGCGCCAGAGAAATGGAAAAATTTCATCGAATATAATAAACGAGATGTAGAAGTTGAACTAGCAATCAAAAAAAGGTTGCAAAACTTCCCAGTTCCTGACTTTGTATGGGATGAGTACCACCTTGATCAGAATATCAATGACTGCGGTATTGGAGTTGATATTGACTTTGTCCAGTCAGCTATCAAAATTGATGCAGAGAGTAAAGCAAAAATCCAAGAAGAATTGAAAGCTTTAACAAATCTTGAAAATCCCAACTCCGTTCTACAGATGATTGGTTGGTTACGTGAGCACAATATTGAAACAGATTCACTCGATAAAAAGACCGTAAATAACATTTTACAAAAAGTTGATGAAAAAACTGCAAGGGTTCTAAAATTACGTCAGCAAGCAGCAAAATCAAGTGTATCAAAATATCAAGCAATGATGAATTGTATTTGTAAAGATGGACGAGTAAGAGGAATGTTCCAATTCTATGGAGCAAATCGTACTGGGAGATGGGCTGGACGATTAGTGCAACTTCAAAATCTACCCCAAAACCACTTAAAAGATTTAAATGAAGCGAGAATACTCTTTCAGACTGGTGATAGTGATACTGTAGAACTTCTCTACGATGTTCAAGATACACTGTCACAGCTTATTCGAACATCTTTTATTCCTAGTAAAGATAAGAAATTTATTGTTTGCGACTTTTCCGCTATTGAAGCTCGAGTCCTATCCCATCTAGCGGATGAAACGTGGAGAACTAATGTTTTTAATAAAGGAGAGGATATTTACTGCGCCAGTGCCAGTAAAATGTTCCACGTTCCAGTACAGAAACATGGAGTTAATGCACACTTACGTCAAAAGGGAAAAATTGCAGAGCTAGCACTAGGCTATGGTGGTTCTGTAGGTGCTCTTAAAGCAATGGGAGCTATTGAAATGGGATTAGCTGAAGAAGAACTACTACCTCTTGTTGATTCATGGCGAACAGCCAATCCTAATATTGTCCTTCTGTGGTGGGAGATCGATAAGGCCGTCAAAACTGCTATCAAGGAACAAACCGAAACGGAAAGTCATGGAATTCTATTCAGTGTTGAAAAAGGAATGTTATTTATTACTCTCCCATCTGGACGAAGATTAGCTTATGTGAAACCAAGAATTGGAGAAAATCAATTTGGAGGGGAATCAGTAACTTATGAGGGAACCGGTTCTGCAAAACGATGGGAAAGATTAGAAAGTTATGGTCCAAAGTTTGTAGAAAACATCGTTCAAGGAATTAGTCGAGATATCTTAGCTTATTCAATGGAACAACTAAAAGACAAGAAAATCGTTGGCCATATTCACGATGAGCTTATCATCGAGTGCTTACCAACACAAAAACTGGATGAAATATCTAATCAAATGTCTAATTCTCCAAACTGGATGGGAGATATCAATCTACGAGCCGAAGGGTATGAATGCTACTTCTATCAAAAAGACTAAAGAAAATCCGCATCCTTGATGGGATAGCGGACTTCTTTTATTATTGGTTTAATTCTCTGTAGACTTCTTTAGCCATTGCTTGTGCTTTCTTAATAGCTTCATAACCTTGAGTTTTTTTCATTCCTATTGTAGAAATAATATCTTGTTTTGCGATATCCATATTCTCATAAATAAGTCTTAGAATTTGACCATATTTCTTATTTCGACGTTCTACTTCTTCAATCAGTTCACGAATTGTTTCTAACATCATAATAATCTCTTCGTGAGAGTCTACACCAGTTGGATCGAAACCCACTTCTTCGTTACTAGACATTTTATCCAACATCTCATCTAAAGATAAGTCATTACCTTTCGTATAACGATTGAGATACTCGTTTACATCCATATTGAAGATTTTAATGACATTGTCAAAGTTCTCAATATTAACTGGTACAAAACCTACAAGTACAGCTTTCCCATAAAACTTAAATGTTTTTAAATTTTTAGGGTTGATATCTTTGCTCTGTCTCATCTCTTTATCTCTAATGACGAAAGGAGCGAGAACTTGATTTGCTTTACAAGGTACATCGTTATATGGCTTTTCTTTTGCATAACTTGATGGACTATACTTTGATTGACGTTTGTTTTCTTGAATTGTCATTGTTTGACTGACTTTCTGTTAATACCGAAAGCAGTTTTGACAACTCAATATGCATTAAATATATTATTGACCGCATAGTACTTTCCTCTATGTATCGGTCAGCCAATTTCACAAGCTGAAATAGTTCCCTAACTTCTCCACTTCTGAAATTATGGTCATCGTCATGACTCAGTTTTAAAGTTAGTTTAGTAATATAGAAGATTACTTCTATAGTTATATTGTAACTTAAGTTAATGACTATCGGAAGTTAACAATAAACTAGATTATTTATATTATTCGTTATTGATTTTTTGAAAATAATAGATTATAATTTATTAAAAATAACCAAGAAAGTAACCTTATAATGCAATATTCATTTACATTTAAGAATTCTATAGAAAATTATTCTATTAGTAATACATTTAATCCTAATATAGGTGCTGAGGAAAAAAAATTATTTTGTTCACACTTAGAAGAACATAGAGAGATAGAATTCTATTTTGATAGTCTATCAGGCTTAGTAGCAAAAAATACTGAAGATAAGAAAAACAACCCACTAGGTGAGTTTATTGCATTGACTGAAACAAACCTAGTAAGTTATTTTGATAAATATGGTTTTCTATTTGATTGGAAAAGCAAAGAACTTTATGATAGCATTTCTATAGATGATGTATTTAGTCTTCAGAATAAATTTAAACTACTAATTGATCTGTTTAACAATGTTCACGGACAAACTGATTCCAATAAACTTTTAACTACATTTTTTAAATATATATCACAGAGTGATAGAACATTATCACTGGGCGAAACTGAATTAAAGATAAAATCTGTTTATCCATATAGAGATCTTAGAAATTCTTTACCCGCTAAAAATATTGATAATTTATGTAACCAAGTTAAAAATGATAATGGAACAATTAGTACTTTTCTTAATATTCAAAATTATTATATAGAATTAGGTAGCACTTCTGACTTAAACATTATTGATTACGAAGACATTATTGATAATCAAAATTATCCCCAAAGTTTTAGGGATACTATTTACCTATATGTAAATAAAAACTCTAATTTTACTGATTTAACTATTCGAATTATAGATTTTTTATATTTATTCTACAAAAATATTGGGATTTTTGATTTTTCTGAATACGATTCAAATATACCAAATATATCACTAGAAACGTTTAATAATCATCCAGAACTAATGAAATTTCTAATAGATGTATCAAAAGAAATTCTTGTCTATGAGATTAACAATGGTTTATCAGATGTTACTCCAAAACTAAATTCAAAAACATTTCAACCAGATTGGTCTTTACCTAATTTACTTTCAGCATTCTATTTCTCACTATTCTATTCAAATTTAGAATTAAGTATGTATAGAATATGTGAAAACATTGGTTGTAATATCCCTTTTTACATTCAGCGGTCAAATAGTTTAAAAAAATATTGTTGTGAATCTTGTAAGAACGCTGCTTCTCAAAGAAGATATAGAAGTAAATATAAAAAAAACAACTGATGAATCATAATTCATTAGTTGTTTTTCATATTTTCTGAAACTTTTTCAGCAATCAAATCAGAAAGTTCACGAATAAATTCTACTCTTTTAGGTGAATTATTATTTATAAGTGATTTTACATCCACTAATATTCCTTGCACCCGTTCAAAAGTTTTGTCCTGACCTTTCCATTCTCCCAAACCTTCTCCAATATACTGATACATAGTATCACTTTTAAAGATTTTATGACTTTTTGAGAAAGGCATTAAGAATGCGTTATAAACTTTAAAGTTATCTCCATGAATTTGTTTAAACTTTTCATGAAAGGCTATATACTCTCCATAAGTAATCTGCTTATTAATACTTGTTGAAGCTGGCAAATCTTTCGTGGCATTCGTTTGACCAAATTTATAATACTTGGAATCAAGAACAAATACATCATCTCCATTCGTCATAATCGTATCTGGTTCTAATGCATATCCCTTAGCATCCTTTGTCTCATATAACAAGTTCCATTGAGTTCTAGGGAAATAGTTTTGTTTATTTGAGATTCCATAAGTAAAATCAATCAAACGCTCCCATATATATTGAAAATTATTAGTTCCAAAATAAAACTGATCTGGTTCCTTTTTGTGGTCCTTATAATCTAAAATATCTAACATACTTTGAAATAATCGACGTTCAGTATCATTATTGGTAACAGCTATCTTTTCTTTAATAATTGATTCAAATTGTGGTCTATTGTATACGATTCTAGGTTTTTCTGGCAACGGTAACTTATAAAGCCAGCCTAAATTTAAAAAAGCTTCATAGACACAATACTTGTTAATTTCAGTTAATAACGTAATTTCAGTATCACTCTGTCTTTTTGATTCCATTTTCAAAAATTTAAATCCGTTTGATTGAGCAATAGGCTGAACTTTCTTGATTGTCCTTGCCCAATTTACTCGTCCACCTAAAGATTGAACATAATACTCTTCATTCTCTTTATAATAAGTTCCCTTATCCAAAAAATAATGAATAACTATTGCATAAGCTTCCATAGGGAAATTCACTGTTTTTAGTGCCTGATTAATATTAACAGATTTTAACCTAGAATTGTTATCATTGTAATTTTGTAAAATAGAAATTAGAGAGATAATATCATTACGGGCCGTATCTGAATCTTTAGGTAAATCATAACCTAATGGGAAATTGACCGTCACTTCCTGAATATCATTAATTATTTCTGCCTTTATTCCAACAAATGTGTCGCCTTCAATATTAGTAGCAACCCTACACATATCAACTAAAGATTTATTCGGTAAATACAGACTCATTTTTTGCTACCTCACGGCTGTTTTGGAAGCTTTAAATCAAATTTATCAATTATATCATTTATAAAAATTGCAAATCTCTGTTTACCAGAATTTTTGTTATCTGTAAAGTGCTTAATAATTGCTTCTAAACTAGCAAATTCATTAACATTGAAGAGAGCACCTCTATTAAATTTAAACGCATCATCCCAAAGATACTTTAGAACTTTTTCTGCAAATCTTTTGTTCTTTTCATTAAATTCATTTAATAGTTCAACATTAGATGGTAATTCTTGTATATACTCTTTGTTTAGTATTTTTGAAGAGATAAAATAAGCTCCCATTCTCTTATCCTCAGAAGATAGAGTTTGATTACTAGTTTCCAGTATTTGATTGTTTACAACAGAATTAAAAATACTCCACGTGTACTGAGAATCAGCAATGAAATAACCAGCATAATCTGATGCTTCTACATCATTCTCTATCATTTCCATGGTCCATCTTCTTTGAAAAGCAGTATCAAGTGTAAAGACGTTTTGATCAGCAGTGTTCATGGTAGCTAATAAAGACAAATTAGAGGGAATACGAATTTGTTTTGTCTTATCACCATATACCTCTTCTGCTATTACTGAGTTATTTATACCATATACACTTGTTCCATTTTTATCTCTATCAAGTAATTGAAAAATTTCACCAAAGATACCTGGTGCATTTCCTCTATTTAGTTCTTCAACTATCAGATAAAAATGCTCGGTTGGATTACCAATAGCTTTTTTTAATATTCTTGTAAAAGGTCCAGGAACAAAACTATAGGTTATATCTCCATTTTCCTTTACGACAGGCAAAATTTGTCCGACAAAATCAGTATTCATATAATCCGGGTGAAACACCAATCGTTCCATACGAGATTCATCATTACAATATTCTGTAGTAATTTTATGACTTTTACCAGATCCTGGAACACCGTAAAGTAGGATATTAGTCCCACCAGTCACGCGCTGTGAAATATTATTTTCGCTATTTAGTTCTTCATCCAATATTACTTTGTCAACGTTATATATCTTTAATTTTCTCAGTCTATTAGTAAATTTCTTTAATACAGATGGTTTAACTACAATACCATTGCTATATTTTTCAGAAATACTCAAAAAATTCCAACGTACCAACATCATTATTGGTTTACAATCCACATACTTTTGGGCTTCTGTTGGAACTTCAATTCCAACAGAATTTCGACTATTTAAAATAAAGTTTATACTTTCAGTATATGATTTCCCATTATCAACCATCGACCATAATAAATAAGCAAATTCTTGATAAGTTAAATATTCCAAATCTAAAATTGCTCTAATGAACAGTGATGGTGGTTCAACATCGGAGTTGCTTGAGGGAACTCCATAATTATTACGGCCAAAAATTACTTTTTCCAATGCATCCATAATTATTTCTTGAACACTATCATCATTACCTTCTAATAGGGCTTCATACATTTTCTTACCGGATAAAGTAATTCTTCTTAATGAATGTGCATTTGAAATATCTTGCCATTCAGTGAAACCAAAATAAGATGTGATTTGAGATTTTTTTGTATATGATGAAGAATATTGATCATCTCCAATCAATTCCTTAAGTTGTATTTTATAAATATCATTAGAAAGCCAATCACCAGCTTCATAATATATTTTTAATACTGCTTGGATTTCATCTAACAAAGCACTGTTTTTAGGCATAACTATTTTTTCCATAATTATTTTACTCCGTCTATATTATTCAATAACTGTAACATAATTCTCTTAACCATATTTGATGGTATTCCTTCACCTATCACTTTTCTAATAAAACGTTCATTTGCCCACTCAGGAATATCCCAGTCAAGTGGCAAACTCATCACAATAAGTAATTCATAAATTGAAAAAACTCTAGCATCAGAATATAATTCTGTTCCTTCTATAGGCCTACCAGGATGGACGCAAGCTAAGGAAGATATTACACCATTATTCTGGGTGATTGTTCTTCCTGCCATGTCCCATCTCTGCCTTCTATAGTTATTATGATGTGCTTTTATTCTTGTACCATCACTCTTTTGTGGATAATATTCCTTATTATAGATTGCTGACTTACCAGTTGGTGTATGCTGCATCCATTGTACTTGTCTCCAAGAATGAGTTGGCGGAAAGTGCCATTTAGATACTTTCATACCTTTAATTCTTTTTTTATCAAAATCAGGAAATTTTTCCAAAGTAAAGTCTATACCCTCACGAAGGTAAGGATCCAATGTTGGTAATTTTCCTATAGCTTCTTCAAGAGTAATTTCATCGATATCATTCGGAAATTCCCATTTAATATCAATATCTTTTCTAACTAACAAAAATATATTTCTTTCTCTTAACTGGGGAACCCCTTGATATCGTGCCTTAATCAAAGTTTCTTCATTAAAATTATAGTTTGCACCCAATTCACTTTTTATATAGTCTGGAATTAGCATAATCTCTCCATTATGCTCTATTTTAGTAGTTAACTGTTTTGGTACATTCTCTAAAAGAACATATTTAGGATTTACCCGTTTTATTATATCTATGGCATAGAATATAAGTTGATTCCGTTCGTCAAATTCTTTTCTTAATCCAGCTTCACTCATTCCTTGACAAGGTGGAGTAGCAATTATAAAATCTACTTTATGCTCAATAGAACAATCAACAATCTTACTTCTAATTTCATTATCAGTTATATCTCCACAAATCATATGAGTTTCCGGATACAAGTGTGAATAGAAAGCTGCTCGTTTTTCATCAATTTCATTTGCAACTTTGATTTTAATACCAATATCTTTAAAATAGGCTTCCGCAACACCTACATTTGAAAATAACGAAGTTCCTCTAAGCATTTCCATCTCTATTATCTTCCATTTCATACAACAAATTCTTAAATACTTTTTCAACGAAAAGCGGTGGTATACCTTCTCCTATTATTCTTCTAACAAAAGCTTCTGAAGCATTTGAAGGCAAATTCCAATTTTGAGGTAGAGACATAATTATCATTATTTCATATAGTGTTAAAGCTCTAGCGTCTGAGTAAAGTAACTCCCCATTCTCAGTATATGGTCTTCCAGGATGTACATTATTTTGTGACGATATTTTCCTATTATCCATAGTAACTGTATAAGCTGGTCTATCCCAATGTTGCCTTTTATATGTATTTCTATAACCACGAACAGGTTTTCCATCAGACTTTTTAGGATAGTAAACTAAATTATCAAATGCTGATTTTCCAGTCTCAGTATGCTGCATCGCAATAATTTGTCTCTTTATATGATGAGGTGGGGTATGCCATTTTGATATTGATAGAGCTTTTTTTCTTCTCTCTTCATACAATGGAAACATGATTTTTCTTTCTTCATTAGAAATATCTTTTACAAAGGGATCAACTATTGGTAAGTGACCAATTGCATCTCTCATTGTAACTTTTTCCTTATTCTTTTCTGGTAATCTCCAAATAAAATTAGAATCCTTACGAGTTAAAAGAATAATAGCTCTTTCACGAGACTGTGGAACACCATAATCGCTTACATCTATAGAATTTACTTCAATATGATATTTAAAACTAAGTTCACTAGTTATTAAATTAATAATCTCAAACTTTTTTTTATCTACTTCAATACTCGTCGATAGAAGACTAGTAACATTTTCAATAAAAACAAATCGAGGCTCAATTAGTTTAACTGCTTTAATTACAGGTAGAATTAACAGATTCCTTTCATCTGCTTCATCCTTTTTCCCAGCAGTACTCATTCCCTGACAAGGAGGGGTTGCCATTATCACATCCACATTTGTACGTAATGCTTTATCTAAAAAAATCTTGAAGATTTTTTCATCAGTAATATCACCTACAATCATATCAGTATTTGGATAAATAGCAGAGTAAAGTTTTGCTCTTCTTTCTTCTAATTCATTAGCAACAACTACATCAACTCCAATTGTTCCTAAATTAGCTTCAGCAACACCAATATTAGAAAACATAGATGCTACTTTAAGTTTTGGAGAATATTCTTTATTACTCACCGTTTCAATATCTAAAAAACTTTTATATAATTTAATAGAATGTTTGAGCTGAGATATCACATTAGGCTTTAATTTTTTTAAATTAAGTTCTCTATCTAAATTAAATAGATAATCTTGTTTTTTATTATCATAACTTAGAATTTTATCAGCTCTCTTAAAACGACATACAATATCCTTAATAACTCTAGGACTATATTTTTTTTCTTTTGCTAACCATTCTCTAAATTCAAATTCTCTTTCCATATTTATTACCTCCTCTCTGCTTTATCTATAATAACACAATTCAAAAAAGGCGTCAATTTTATTACGCCTTTTTGAGTTGTAAAAATTATTAATTTTTTTGATTTTAGTTTTCTATATAGTAGATAAAGTAACTACATTCTATTGACATTATCATTTTAAAAAAATTACTTCAAGTGACTTTTTCCATCGACAGAAAAATAATGATTTTTCACTTAGAATCAGATGTTCACTTACTTCTGTTAAATAATGTATTCTTTTAGTCCACATTATCTGATCCATTTTATTAAACTAGTGATAGGGGGATACATTTATTCCCATTAACTTCTTATCTTTGGTAACAAAAACATCCCTACAGTGTTTATGGAAATAGAAACCATCTCAAATAAGTTATCAAACCTAGTAAAAAATCTGAGAGCTTACTTTAATACTTCCCCTCTAAACGAGAAAAAGCCTTACAATCAAGGCTTTTCTTATCCCTTTTCGTTACAAGGTTTTTACGCTTTCACAAGCAATGCCACACACTCAACGTGGTGCGTTTGAGGAAAAAGATCCACTGGCTGGACTTTCTTCAATTCGTATCCCAACTCTTGATAGAGTTTGATATCACGCGCCATGGTTGCGACGTTACATGAGATATAGACAATGCGGTCAGCCCCTGTTTGCGCGCTTGCTTTGATGAAGCTGTCAGTCAAGCCCTTGCGGGGTGGGTCGACAAGGATAGTGGTTGGTTGGATCCCTTCCTTGAGCCAATTCTTCATAGCATTTTCAGCTGTGTCACAGACATAGTGGGCATTGGCGATACCATTTAAGCTTGCATTCTTCTGGCTATTTTCTACTGCTTCTGGGATGACTTCGACACCATAAACTTCCTTAACATGCTTAGCGACAGATAATCCAATAGTTCCGATTCCTGAGTAGGCATCAATTACCACATCATCTTCACTTAACTCCGCAAAATCAATAGCTGTCTGATAAAGCTTCTCTGCCATTTCAGTATTGACCTGGTAAAAGGCTGGTCCAGAGATTTGGAAGCTATTCCCCAACATTTGGTCCGTAATGTAATTTTGACCATAGAGAACTCGCCATTCTTTCCCAAAAATAGCATTGGTATTCTGGTCATTGATATTTTGCATGACAGACACAATCTCTGGGAACTGCTTGATGACTTGTTCAATCAACTGTTCCACACGGAAAATTTTAGGACGAGTGGTCACCAAAATAACCATGATTTGACCTGAATGATGGCCACGACGAACAACAAGGTTACGAATCAAGCCAGATTGTTCCTTCTCATCATAGGGTTTTAAGTCATAACGACGAAGTAAATCACGTAATGCAAGGATAACTTGGTCAATGACTGGATCCTGAATATAAAAATCTTCCAATGGCATAAGGTCATGAGAATTTTTACGGAAGAAACCAGTCTCTAGAACACCATTAACGCGACGAACAGGAACCTGAGCCTTGTTACGATACTTGACAGGATTTTCCATGCCAATAGTATCTGCAACCTCTACATCCGTGATTCCAGCAATCTTATAAAGGCTGTCTTTAACTTGCTTGGTTTTAAACTTGAGTTGCTCCGGATAAGCTAGGTGTCCCAAGTCGGCAATGCCTGAACGCAGGTAAGCCAAATCTAAGTCTTGATTACGATGTGGAGATTGTGTAAGATATTCCTCGACTTTACCAAAGCCAATCTTCTTGTTGACTTTAAGGACTCGCATAAGGATTTTTTCAGTCGGTAGAGCATTCTCTACAAAAAAGACCAAGCCATCTACCTTGGCAACACCTGCTCCTTCATGAGTCAAATCGACAATCTCAACTTCTACAATATCATTTTTCTTTAACATAATTTTCACTTTCTATAAGCCGACAAAAAAAGACGGCAACAATTCTGTTACCATCTATTATACCATGAATTGACCTAAGCACCAAAACTCTTGAAGAAATCAAGGATAGCTTGCCAAATTGAGCTAAGGATGTTTCCACCGTCTTGTATAGCTTTGTTGGCATCAAAGTTTAGGTCGATATTGTTGAAACTATCACCTGCTTGTGCAACGATACTTTGTTTCAGATCTTTTAGCGTCTTAGTAAAGTCTTCGTTATTAAGAATATCGCTCTTTGAAAGATTGAAGGCAAAGTTAATGATGACATTGATCTGATTTCCTGTTATAACCTGATCTAGTTTATAATTTTTTAATGTGTCTTCGACAATCTTACGAACATCATCCTCTGTGAGCTCACCTTTAGACTCTTTAGCTTTAGCGACTGCAGCCTTGATATCGGCAAGGGCTACGTTCAGTTTATTGGCATCAAAGCCTGATTTGTCCTTGTTTTCATCGTTAATATCTGACAAGGCCTTGAGCTCTTCCTGAGCCAAGTCTTTATTTTCCTGAGGTAATTTTACACCATTTGACTCAAGGGAATAGTAAATACCTGCTAGGGCACTTTCACCAGTAACTGGAATTGGTGCCGCAACGGTGATACGCGCGTGCTCCACACCCAAGGTAACAGCCGCATTACGGTACATATCTTGCGTCACTTTGGTAATGTTTTCAGGTGTTTCAATCTTGACCTCAAGTGGAGATTTTTCTCCTAATTTTTGAATTTTTGCTGATGAATAAAGTTGAAGACTTGAATCGTTTGCGACATTCATAATTTTTGAGTAGACATCTGGTGTCATAGTCTTCAAATCTTTAGTATCTTTTGAGGCATCATAGCCAAGTTTTTTAAGTGTTTGATTTTTTTGATCTTCCGTTAATGAAGAACCTAAGACGTACTCAGGTTGAACATAGGTTTCATCAATGACTTTTTGAACATCAGTAGCTGCCTGGGCGCTTTGCAGTGTTGCAACTGCTAAAAGTACTGCAGCGCTAGTCAGAAAGAATTTCTTTCGCATGAGACGTTCCTCCTTTTCTACTCTAGCATATTAAAGTATCCTTAAAGAAAACTTATAAAAGAGAGTGGGACAGAAATCGGTAATTCGTTAGAATTCGATTTCGTCGTCCCACCTCCGCACAGTTGAGTAGGGCTGTAAAAGCTGATGAAATCAGCGTAGTAGAGCCCACTCAACCACTGCGTCTTGCTCGATAATCCAAAGACAATTGAGAGGCTAGGACTTTTATCCCAGCCTCTTAAAATAGATTAAAAATTTTCATAATATAGAGATTTAGCTGAACTTGTCTAGAGTAATAATAGTTTCCCCCATCCACATAAAGTTCTCCACCTTGAAAAATAGAAATGGGATTGATGTAGCGATAGGTTTTCCCTGTTGTATTTCCTAATATAGGCGCAACTGTATCTCTGGAGTATTGCTTAGCTAGTACAAGAGTATTCTTTTTCCCATTCTGGGCGATAAAATCGATATAAGCAGGTCCAAAATTATAAGCTTGAATGGCTGTCCAGACATCCACTCCTTTTTCTTGAGCTAGATAGAGATTTTCTGTCAAGGTTTGAACACCTTGACGGATACTACTTGCATTATCGTTTATGGTATCAGTAGAGCCACTAGCAGATTCACTTGACTGCATCACGTCTCCTTCTTTACCCTTAGTTTCTGTATAAATCATGGCGAGCACAAGCTCTTCGTTTGCTGGGGTATCTCTTTCATTCAAGATTTCGCGAACCATGGGTTGGTAGGTCATGACCTGTTTGACATCCTGACGAATCAGATAAGCTTTATATCCAGCGAAAAGGAAGACTGCTAGTACCAGCATTCTTCGTATAAGTTTAAACATTATTTATTTTGTATATCCTCGATGTTTTTGATTAAGATAGAATAGGTTCCATTATCGTTTTGAATAAACTCAACTGATTCCGCATCTTGATAGACATTGTTTGGTACGATGAGTTCAATTCCGTTTGACAAGGAAAGTTTCTGATTCTCAAATCTCTTTAACTGACGACTGGCATCAATCTCATCAAACTGTACTGGCTCTGGTACTGCTTCTTTGACCTGGTCAATGAAGCTAAGTCGAGCAGTAAGATTATTGTCAAAAAGATCATTGGCTAATTTTTCTGGAGAGAGCTCATTATTCTCTTCAAGATTATTGAAAATTGCTGATTTTACCTTGGATTGAAATTGAAAATCATCTGTGTTAAAGGTTTCGGCAATCTTTTGCGCCGTTTTTTCTAGTTCCTTAATGGATTTCTTAGGTGAAATCTTTGGTTGTGCTTGAATAAGATTCTCAGAAAAATAGTTTAAAAAGGCTCCATTATACTTGATGCGTTTTTCAATCAAGTGATACTTGCGACTTTGAAGATTAACAACCAGGGCTTCATCTGCTCCAGTTCCAAACCCAGGTAAGTTATTTTGAGTTAGTTTGATTGGATTGTCAACCTCGCCACCCAAGTGTGTCAAGGTTTCACGCAATGCAATTCGTAGAAAGGCAAAGTGGTCTACTCCCTCTTTTGAAAACTGGACAAAAACCAAGTCATTAGTCTTTTGGTTTTCAGATACAGAGAATTCCTCTTTCCAGAGATTAGCAATTGTAACAGATGTTTCCATTAAATCTTCTGTGATGTGATTGAAAAATGGATTATCCTCTTCAAAAATACCAGTTTTGGCATCATCCGAATACACACGCTCCACTTTTTTACGTAAGTATTCCTCGATTTTAGGAGTGATATTGAGAAACTTATCCGCCAAGAACAACTCTGTGTCATCAGGACTGAACTGATGGATGATAGCTTTCTTGATATAAATATCCATAAAATATTAGTCCTCGTATAATGGGAAGGCATCTGTCAAGGATTTGACTGCACTTCTCACTTCTTCTAAGACAGCTTCGTTTTCTGCATTCTTAAGGGCTTTAATAATAAGTTCAGCAACTTGACGGCTTTCTTTTTCACCAAAACCACGAGCAGTAATTGCTGCCGCTCCGATACGAATACCACTTGTCTTGAATGGTGACAATGTTTCGTAAGGGATTGAGTTTTTGTTAAGGGTAATGTTGACCTCATCCAATAAGTTTTGGGCTACTTTTCCACTTTCTACAACCTTTGTGACATCCACTAAGAAGAGGTGGTTTTCAGTACCGCCAGAGATAATGCGGAAATCAGGATCTTGCAGGAATACTTCAGCCATAGCCTTGCTGTTCTTGATGACATTAGCAGCATATTCTTTAAAGGCCGGATCCAATACTTCTTTAAAGGCTACAGCCTTAGCAGCAACAACATGCTCTAATGGTCCACCTTGGATACCTGGGAAAATAGCGGAATTAATTTTCTTAGCAAGGTCTTCGTCGTTAGTCAAAATCAACCCACCACGTGGCCCACGAAGAGTTTTGTGAGTCGTTGTCGTTGTGATATGTGCGTATGGAACTGGATTTGGGTGAAGACCAGCTGCAACCAAGCCAGCAATGTGGGCCATGTCGACCATGAGTTTTGCGCCTACAGCATCCGCAATTTCACGGAATTTAGAGAAATCAATAATGTGAGAATAGGCTGAGGCACCAGCAACGATAAGTTTTGGTTGCACTTCTTGAGCTTGTTTCAAGATGGCGTCAAAGTCCAATAGCTCTGTCTCCGGATCAACGCTATATGAAACGAAGTTATAGGTTTGACCTGAGAAGCTAACAGGAGCTCCGTGAGTCAAGTGCCCACCTGCAGCTAAATCCATCCCCATAACCGTATCACCTGGTTCGATCAAAGCCATGTATGCTGCACAGTTAGCTTGACTTCCTGAGTGAGGTTGGACATTGGCAAATTTAGCACCAAAGATTTCCTTTGCTCGTTCAATCGCCAAGCTTTCAACGACGTCTACAACATCTGTCCCACCGTAGTAACGACGTCCAGGATATCCTTCAGCATATTTATTGGTTAAGATTGACCCTTGAGCTGCCATAACAGCCTTAGATACAACGTTCTCTGAAGCGATTAATTCAATATTGTTTTGTTGACGTTCCTCTTCTTTGGCAATGGCATTCCAAAGATCAGCATCATATGTTTTAAAATCATCTTTGTCAAAAATCATAGGTCTTCTCCTTTTAGTAATTTAATAAACCGTTTCTGCATTTTATCACAGGTATAACCAACTTTTTCGTAAAAAGCATGCGCACCTATACGATGATCTGCAGAGTTTAAGCGGATAAAGTTATAGCCACGTTTTTCTGCTTCCTGTTCCAATCCTTGGAGCAAAACTTTCCCGATGCCCTTACCTTGCATTTGGGGTACCACTGCTAAAGCCAAAATATTAAATCCGGCATTAGAATAAAGGGATTCATAAACCTCAGCATGTACATACCCAAGTATGTCATGGCTGGTCGGTTCCTCAAACCCCAGTAGGAAATGATGTGAGTCTTGGGATAATTTTGCTAGTTGACTAGCCGTTTCCTCAGGGCTGAAATCATAACCTAAAGCATCTTTGTTAATCTCATGAATCGATGCAACATCTGTTGCTTTCAAATCACGTAGCATATCATACCTCCTCAAAAGGAATTTCAGGCATCTTGGCAAGGATATCTTCTCGAGTTATCGAACCTTGGCGTAGAATCTTAACCTTGTCGCTAGATAAGTCTAAAATAGTCGAATCTTGTCCTGTTAAAAAAGCATCATCTTCTAAACCAAGAACCTTTTTGTCCAAGTCTTTTAGAATCTCTTTAAAGCTAACACCGCTTGTATGTCCTGAAATATTTGCAGACGGGCCGATTAAGGGACCAAACTCACGAATCAATTCTAGAGTGACGGGATGACTCGGCATCCGAAATCCAACAGTCGTTAAGTCTGAATTGACCCAGTAAGGGACCTTGTCATTAGCTTCTAGGATAATGGTCAATGGACCAGGAAGAAAACAATCAACAAGTTTTTGTAAATAAAGTGGCTGATTCTTTGAAAAGTTCAAGATATCATCTAAACTAGCAACATTGAGATTGAGAGCCTTATCTCTTGGACGACGTTTAAGCTGGTAGACATGGTCAACAGCCTTTTTATCCAATGCTTTTGCAAAGAGACCATAAACTGTTTCGGTCGGCAAAACTACAGCTCCACCTTTTTCCAACTCTTGCTTAATTTTCTCCATCATCAATGACTACCATCCTATCTTGGCCAAATTGGTCTTTGAGCGTTCTAACTTGCTTCCCGGGAAAATTTTTTCTGAAGAGATCCGGTACGCTTTGACCTTGTTTGTAGCCAATTTCAAGATAAATCTTACCACCATCATTTAGATAGTCCTTAGAGCCTTCCGCGATTCTACGATAGATAGCTAGGCCATCCTCGTCAGCAAAGAGTGCCAAATGTGGTTCTGAATGCAAAACATTCAAGTCAACTTCTTCTTGATCTTCACGAGAAATGTATGGTGGATTGGATACAATTATATCATATTTTGAAGAAATTTCAGAGAAACAGTCAGATTTGATAAAAGAGAGATTTAGATTTTGAACGCTAGCATTCTCCAACGATAAGTCTAAAGCATCCTGTGAAATATCCGCAGCTGTGACCAACCAATCTAGTCTATTTTTAGCTAAAGCAAGGGCAATGGCTCCGCTTCCTGTCCCAATATCCAGAACTTTGAGATTTTTCTCAGGATTTTCAGTCAAGATGAGGTCTACTAGCTCTTCTGTCTCTGGGCGAGGAATTAAGACCCGCTCATCTACCTTTAACTGCAACCCAAAGAATTCAGCATGACCGATAATGTACTGGGCAGGTATATGATTTGCCAGTTTCGTGTAAATTTCCTCTACAAACTCTTCTTCTTCCTCTGTTACTTTTTGCTGGAGGGCAAAGACGAAATCTGTAAAAGATAGATTTTTTAGGCTACGATAGACAAAGGAGAGGCTTTCTGCTTCCTCTCCTTGTGCTATCAACTTTTCCTCAAAATCTTTAAAAATTTGAGCTAATTTCATTATTTGTTTAATTCTTCCAATTTTTGTGTTTGGTCATAAAGAACCAAGGCATCTACAACTTCATCCAATTTACCAGCTAGAATTGTATCAAGTTTTTGTAGAGTCAACCCGATACGATGGTCTGTTACACGGTTTTGTGGGAAGTTATAAGTACGGATACGCTCTGAACGATCACCAGTACCGATTGTAGACTTACGCTCAGCATCTTGCTCATCTTGAGCAATCTGAGCAAAGTGGTCAGCCACACGCGCACGAATGATCTTCATAGCCTTCTCACGGTTTTTCTGCTGGGTACGTTCTTCCTGCATCTCCACCTTGATATTGGTTGGCAAGTGAACGATACGAACGGCAGTCGCAACCTTGTTGACGTTCTGTCCACCAGCACCAGATGCATGGTAGATATCCACACGAAGGTCTTTTGGATCAATATCGTATTCTACTTCTTCTACCTCAGGCATGACAAGAACTGTTGCTGTTGAGGTATGAACACGGCCTTGACTTTCTGTCACAGGGACACGTTGCACACGGTGAGCACCAGACTCATACTTGAGTTTAGAATAAACTGACTGACCAGAAACCATGGCAACCACTTCTTTGAAACCACCGACACCGTTCATAGAAGCTTCCATAACTTCAAAGCGCCAACCTTGGGCTTCAGCATACTTCTGGTACATTGTTAGAAGGTCACCAGCAAAAAGTGCTGCCTCATCTCCACCAGCAGCTCCACGGATTTCAAGGATGATATTCTTGTCATCGTTTGGATCTTTAGGAAGGAGCAAGATTTTCAATTTTTCTTCGTACTCTTCTTTTTCAGCCTTAGCATCTTTGAGTTCTTGCTTAGCCATTTCTTCCAAGTCAGCATCTCCGCCTGATTCTTTAATCATCTCTTCGGCATCGATAATATTTTGAAGGACTTGTTTGTATTCACGGTAGGCAGTTACCGTATCACGAGTAGAAGCTTCCTCTTTTGAAAGCTCCATGAAACGCTTGGTGTCAGAGACCACATCAGGGTCACTGAGCAATTCTCCTAATTCTTCATAACGGTCTTCTACAGCTTGTAGTTGATCATAGATATTCATTTTTATTGATTCTCCTTATTGATTTCAGGGGCAAAATAATGTTTACGACATACCGAGATATAGGTTTCATTACCACCTATCTGGATTTGCTCACCATCATAAACAGGCAGTCCGTCCTGCGTGCGCAACACCATGGTCGCCTTTTTCTTACAATACTGACAAATGGTTTTGATCTCATCAATTTTATCTGCTAATAACAATAGATGTTTAGATCCTTCGAACAGCTCATTGCGAAAGTCATTCTTCAAACCAAAGGCCATAACGGGTATATCCAACTCATCGACGACACGAGCTAAATCATAAACATGATGACGCTTCAGAAACTGGGCCTCATCGACAAGAACACAGTAGGGCTTTTCAGGTAAGTCTCGAATAAACCCAAAAATATCCGTAGTATCATCGATAGCAATGGCTGGTCGCTTCATGCCAATCCGACTCGACACATAGCCTATACCGTCTCTTGTATCCAGAGCCGAAGTCATGATAACAACTCCCTTTCCTTGCTCCTCATAGTTATAGGCTACCTTGAGAATCTCGATGGTCTTTCCTGAATTCATGGTCCCATAACGATAATACAACTGTGCCATGTTTCTATTTCACGTCCATTTCTAATTTTCTGCTACATTCTAGTATATCATATTTTCCAAAAGCTTTAAACGGCAAAATGTGGTAAAATAGAAGAAATCAAAAACTAGTGGAGGAAGCTATTATGCCATTTGTACGCATCGATTTATTTGAAGGGCGCACGCTCGAGCAAAAGAAAGCCCTAGCAAAGGAAGTAACTGAAGCTGTGGTTCGTAACACTGGTGCACCACAATCTGCTGTTCATGTCATCATCAACGATATGCCTGAAGGAACTTACTTCCCGCAAGGGGAAATGCGCACTAAGTAAGAGAGCTTAAGCAATACGCTTAGGCTTTTCTTTATAAGTGGCATTCGTTGAATAAAAAACTTTATTTTGTTACAATTTTAAGAGATATTAGTAAATAAAAAGCTTCAATTTTTAAAAAGGAATTAACATGATTACACGTGAATTTGATACCATTGCAGCAATCTCGACACCGCTTGGTGAAGGAGCCATTGGTATTGTCCGCTTGAGCGGAACAGACAGTTTTGCCATTGTGCAAAAGATTTTTAAAGGCAAAGACTTGAGTAAGGTTGCTAGCCACACACTGAACTACGGCCACATTATTGACCCTTTGACTGGTAAGGTTATGGACGAGGTCATGGTTGGGGCTATGAAGTCTCCAAAGACCTTCACTAGGGAGGATATTATTGAAATTAATACCCACGGTGGAATCGCCGTAACTAATGAAATTCTCCAGCTAGCTATCCGTGAAGGTGCTCGCATGGCAGAGCCTGGTGAATTTACCAAGCGTGCCTTCCTTAACGGTCGTGTGGACTTAACTCAGGCTGAAGCTGTCATGGATATTATTCGCGCCAAGACTGATAAAGCCATGAACATTGCAGTTAAACAACTAGATGGTTCACTATCAGACCTCATTAACAATACGCGCCAAGAGATTCTCAATACTCTGGCACAAGTCGAAGTCAATATCGACTACCCTGAGTATGACGATGTGGAAGAAGCTACTACTGCTGTTGTCCGTGAAAAAACTTTAGAATTTGAACAATTATTAACCATTCTCTTAAAAACGGCACGTCGTGGGAAGATTCTCCGTGAAGGTATTTCAACGGCTATCATTGGTCGTCCCAACGTTGGGAAGTCTAGCCTTCTTAATAACCTCCTGCGTGAAGATAAGGCCATTGTAACAGATATTGCAGGGACTACTCGAGATGTCATTGAAGAATACGTCAATATCAACGGTGTTCCACTGAAGTTGATTGATACTGCTGGTATTCGTGAAACAGATGATGTCGTGGAACAGATCGGGGTTGAACGCTCCAAGAAAGCTCTCAAGGAAGCTGACTTAGTTCTACTAGTCCTAAACGCTAGCGAACCCTTAACTACCCAAGACCGACAACTTCTTGAAATTAGTCAAGATACTAATCGAATCATTCTTCTCAACAAAACTGACCTGCCAGAAGCTATTGAAACAAAGGAACTTCCTGAAGATATCATCCGCATTTCGGTTCTCAAAAATCAAAACATTGATAAGATTGAAGATCGAATCAATAATCTATTCTTTGAAAATGCTGGCTTGGTCGAACAAGATGCTACTTATCTATCCAACGCCCGTCATATTTCATTAATTGAAAAGGCAGTTGAAAGCCTACAAGCTGTTAACGAAGGCCTCGAACTAGGAATGCCTGTTGATTTGCTTCAAGTTGATTTGACACGTACCTGGGAAATTCTTGGCGAGATAACTGGTGATGCCGCTCCTGATGAACTCATTACACAGTTGTTTAGTCAATTCTGTCTGGGTAAATAACATAAAAACTAGGCCAAAAAACGCTAGTCACCTAAAAAGAGGTTGGGACAAAAAGAGCCCGACCTCACTTTTTATTATCAATCATAATTTGACGCGGTAGCTGATTGAACTTTTTGTTCGTCTTTTAGACTCCAAAAAGCTCCTAATCATCCTCGCGGGGCTGAGACTACGAAATCAAGACTTTGTCTATCGATTTCTGTCCCACCGCCTTTTCTTTCACCTTCTAAGTTATATCCTGCCTTAGCAGAAATCTGAAACAAACCTTATACTCAATGAAAATTAAAGAGCAAACTAGGAAACTAGCCGCAGGCTGTACTTGAGTACGCCAAGGCGACGTTGACGCAGTTTGAATTTGATTTTCGAAGAGTATTACCAGTTCTTTTCTATTTTCACTTAGTCTTTAGGTAATTTGCCAGCTTTTTCAAGCATTTTTTTGATTAAATAAGGCATCTTGACATTTTCACGACCTTTTTTCTCAATTAATTTTTTAACAAATTCTGGCATTTGTAAGTCTTGTGATTCATCTAAAATATTCTTAGTTTCCTCCGAAGGGACTAATTCATCAAAGGTTTCTTCTTCTGGGAGGAATTCTCTAAATTCTTTATATTCATTAGCTCGGATAATATTGACCAAGGCATCAATCAAACGAGAATCTGTATTTGGCATTGGTGGACGATGGTAGTTCACTTCCAATTCCTGACACAAGTCATGACATTCCACATCGTTGTCAAACAAGACTTCAATATGCTCACTGATAAAACTAATAGGCACAAAAATATAATGCTTTGGATGTTGTTCCTGTTCTCTAAGATACTCCAATACATCTGGTTTTATCCAAGGAATACCAATATCACTTTCGCTCTGCCAAGTGTTGGTATATTGCTCTGGTTTCAAGCCTAATTTCTCAGCAATTAACTTGCTATTTTCGAAAATCTGATCGATATAGGGATCACCAAAATCCAAGGCAAAAATGGGCACACTGTGGGCAGAAAAGATGACTTTAAAGCTATCCTGTTTCACCTTTTCTTTTAAAATTTTAGCAATTTCAGCTGTCCAATAGTTTAATAGTGCTTCTTCTTGATACCAGTCCTTAATAACTAAAAACTGAATTTGTTTGCTTTCCAGAAACTTTTCGTACCCCATGACAGAGTAAAAGGAATAGTGTGGCTCCAAAATCAAGCAAATACACTTTTCAATTCCATCTGCTTCCATTTGCCGAATTACATCTGTAATAAAAGGGGTTGAAAATTTATTGGCAAAATAGACACTATATTCATTTCCTAACCTAGCTTCAACCAAGGCGACTTCTTCACGGGTAATTTTTTGAAGTGGAGTTCCTCCAATTCGAACATAATTATCATAAAGGGTTTGAATTTCGTGGTCTTGAGGTCTTACTCCTCGACGAATGTTGGTAAAAAAGTCGGCTACTCCTTCAAAGGTAATCTCTTCTGGTGAACCAAATGTCATCATTAAAATTGCTTTTTTCATCTCTGCATCCTTGTGATATTTTTATCTTTCTTATTGTATCACTAAAGAAGCCATAAGTAAACGCTAACATAAGGATTTTATCTCCCTTCCGACTTTTGTTTTTCTCTTCTTTCTATGATACAATGGTTTTAAAAGAAGGAAAAAAGGTGTTATGATGAAATATCCAACATTACTAGAGCGTTTTTTAACTTATGTTAAGGTTAACACACGTTCAGACGAAAATTCTACTACTACACCAAGCACTCAGAGTCAAGTAGACTTTGCGACTAACATCATCATCCCAGAAATGAAACGTGTCGGTTTGCAAAATGTCTATTATTTGCCAAACGGTTTTGCTATCGGTACTCTTCCAGCTAACGATCCTAGTTTGACTCGTAAGATTGGTTTTATCTCACACATGGATACAGCAGATTTTAATGCTGAAGGTGTTAACCCGCAAGTTATTGAAAACTATAATGGCGGAGTTATCGAGCTTGGGAACTCTGGTTTCAAGCTTGATCCAGCGGATTTCAAGAGCTTAGAGAAATATCTAGGGCAAACCTTGGTTACAACTGATGGGACTACCCTTCTAGGTGCTGATGACAAATCTGGTATCGCTGAGATTATGACAGCTATCGAATACTTGACTGCTCATCCTGAAATTAAGCACTGCGAAATTCGTGTCGGCTTTGGACCTGATGAAGAGATTGGTGTTGGTGCCAATAAATTTGATGCAGAAGATTTCGATGTCGACTTTGCTTATACAGTTGACGGTGGTCCTCTTGGTGAACTTCAATACGAAACCTTCTCCGCGGCAGGTGCCGAACTTCACTTCCAAGGTCGTAATGTACACCCTGGAACTGCTAAGGGACAAATGGTTAACGCTCTTCAGTTGGCAATTGACTTCCACAACCAACTTCCAGCTGGTGACCGACCTGAATTGACTGAGGGTTACCAAGGGTTCTTCCATCTCATGGATGTATTTGGCACTGTTGAGGAAGCGCGTGCTAGCTATATCATTCGTGACTTCAAAAAAGAAAACTTTGAAGCGCGTAAAGCTGCTATGCAAGCTATCGCTGATAAGATGAACCAAGAACTTGGTAGCGATCGTGTCACTTTAACATTGACTGACCAGTACTACAACATGAAAGAAGTCATCGAAAAGGATATGACACCAGTAACCATTGCCAAAGCGGTTATGGAAGACCTTGATATCACACCTATTATCGAGCCTATCCGTGGAGGAACAGATGGTTCTAAGATTTCCTTTATGGGAATTCCAACGCCGAATATCTTCGCTGGTGGTGAAAATATGCATGGCCGTTTTGAATATGTCAGCCTTCAAACCATGGAACGTGCAGTTGATACCATCATTGGTATCGTATCTTACAAAGACTAAAAAAGAAGTAGCAATGCTACTTCTTTTTAATTTACTTCTTTGTCACTTGTTTCAGGACTTGTAGTTGTTGAATGTGAACTTGATTCTTCACTTGTTTGTTCAGTGCTAGTTTCGGCAGGCTTGACCTTAGATTGAAACTCTTGGTTTAATAAAACAATTTCTTGCGCAAGAGCTAGAAGAGCTTGCTTATCTTTGCTTGCTGCACTTAGTTTATCAAACAGGGCATCTACTTTATCAAAGTCCGCATCAGAACCATTATTCATTTCCAAATAAGTATGGAGAGCAATGATACCGTTATAGAGTTTTTGGTAAAGAACTAAAACCTCTGGGTCTTGTTTCGAATTATCACGTTCATTTTGGATTGTTAGTGAAATACGTTTCAAAAGATCTTGAACCTGTGTATTTAATTCATCAAGGTCCGCGTCTTCTTTCTCCAATGCTGCATTTAGATTTTTCACTTCGTCAGCAAGTGAAGCTTTCACTCCTTCTTCTTTGACTTGAGCTACCAATTCATCAGCTTTTGCTACAAGACCTTCTACCTGTCCTTTTAAGACATGATTACTTTGTTCCTCAGGTTTGAGATCATCATACAAACCTTTCAAAAACTCATAGACTGCAGTTTTAGCACTATGACCATCCACTTTTTCTGTATCTAAGATTGTTTCAGAAGTCTTGCTTGCAACTGGCTCATTTTTCAGTGCTTCTTCTACTTCCAGTTTTGTTTGGTAGATTTCTGGGAAGAGTTTGTTCAAGTCAGTTGCCTTAAGGAAGGATTGTGACTGATAAAGTGTCCAAGTTAGGTTGGCAACTTTATTTCTAAGAGTGTCATTTAAGCGACCGTCAGATAGATGTTGGTAGAAATACTTGATGTATTCTACTGTTGTAACTCCAGTACGGTCATTAAAATCTTGCAAAGCTAGTAACTTAGCTTCAACTGCATCTAAACCTGCTTCATCTTGGGCAAGTTTATTTTCTTGAAGTTGAGTCAATAAATCCTTCTTAGGAAGTCCATAAGCATCTGTGTCTAAGGTATTAATCTTATCTACTAAAGCTTGATATTTCTTGTCTAAAGGACTGATTTCTGTTGGTTTGACACTTGAGTCAATGTGAATATACTGCTTATCAAACAAATCCAAAGCTGCCAAATAACCTGCAGTAGAGTTGGTTGATAGCTTCTTCATATTCTCAGAAAATTGCCCCAAAGCAAGTTCAATCTGTCTTTGTAAAATTGGTTTATCTTTATAGACTTCACGACTCTCTGCCAAAAGTTGATCAATCTTATACTGGACTGCTTTTTCATCAAAAGCACCAGGTTGGTAAGTTGACTGTAATGCAGGAATTTTGTTTTTCAAAGCGACTTCATAACCTTTAGTTTGAACCTTGATGTAGTGGTTATGGTCACCATGAGGGATAACAAAGCTACCATTTTCAACCTGCAAGCTATAAGGAGAGACACCATCACGTAGAGCAGTTGTATAGAGTTCGTTTAGGAAATCAAGCTCTGCATCTCTAGTTTGAAGCGGAATACGAACGTGTTCCTTACGAACGGCGTAAGGGTGAATGTGAGTTGGATCATAAGCTTGGTCTGGATTACCAAATACAAAGAATCCATTTGAAATTCTGATAGCCTCAATAGGAACGCCATATGTTTTAGAAATATAAGCTATTTTTTCTTCATCGCTGGCATCTCGAGAGAAACTTTCAACTGTCTTGGCAAGAGGTTTAACAGGTTCTGTTTGCTGTTGGCCATGAAGATGGTCTTGTGCTGCCTTAATCTGCTCTGCTGACAAATCTTTCTTAAAGAAATAATGGGCATGGTCTCCATGAGAAACTACAAAACCTTGCTCATCTTCACTTATCACTCGGTCAGCATCGAATCCGTGATCGTGGTCTTCACCATGGTGGTGATCATGCCCGTCTTCATCATGGTGATCATCTGATGGATTAGGTTTAACTTCAGTTTTACCTTTCAAGTGTTCCTGAGCTTCTTTAATCTGTTGAGCCGTCAAATCTTTCTTGTAAAAATAATGATTGTGATCCCCATGAGAAACTACAAAACCTTGCTCATCTTCACTTATCACTCGGTCAGCATCGAATCCGTGATCGTGGTCTTCACCATGGTGTTGATCATGCCCATCTTCATCATGGTGTTCATCTGATGGATTAGGTTTAACTTCGGTTTTACCTTTCAAGTGTTCCTGAGCTTCTCTAATCTGTTGAGCCGTCAAATCTTTCTTGTAAAAATAATGATTGTGGTCTCCATGTGAAACTACAAAACCTTGGTCGTCCTCACTAATCACTCGATCAGCTGCGAAGTCATGGTCATGCTCTTCTTCATCGTGATGATGATTAGCATGATCGTGGTCATGGTCTTCTTCGTGATGATGATCAACATCTTCGTGGCCATGGTCGTTGTCATGGTCTTCGTTTGGTTTACTTGGAGTTTCTATAGGATTTGATGGTGTTACTAGACCTGAAAGTGGTATCAAGCGTGCAATCTTTTGCTCCAAAGCAGATAAACTAGTATAAGGGATGAAATGGTAATGATTTCCATGAGGGATAGCAACTCCATTAGGCGTACGACTGGTAATTTTAGCCGGGTCAAATACCAAACCATCAGATTCTTTATAGCGTTGACTAACTGGTAAAGCGTAAAGTTGGTCTAGAAGTTTTTGAAGATTATTTTCTTCTTGTACTGGATTGCTTGTAGCTGGTTTCTCTACTTGATGACTTGGTTCAACACTTGGAATCGGTTTGTAGTCTGTTGAACTTTGTTGACTTCCTCTTCCAGCAAGATAAGCTTGAGCAGCAGCCAGTTCAGTTGAGGATAAGGCACTCTTAGGAACGTAATGATAATGGCCACCATGAGGAACGATATAAGCATCACCTGTATCTTCAATAATATCTGCAGCATTAAAGACGTAACCGTCATCAGTTGTATATCGACCTTGTGCTCTGGCAGCAATAACTTCATTACTTGTACTGCTACTATCTGATGTGTGTTCTTGTTTTTGTTTCTCGATTTGGTCTTTGGTACGAATATTATCTGCGTGACTAGCATCCTTCAGATAGACATAATATTTACCATCCACCTTGATGATATAGCCACCTTTAATCTCATTGACAATATCTCCATCACTTAGTTTATAGTTTGGATCCTTCATGACCAATTCTTCACTAAAGATGGCATCAAAAGGCACCTTACCATTGTAGAAATGGAAATGGTCACCGTGGGAAGTCACATAGCCTTGATCTGTAATCTTAGTAACAATCTGTTCAGCTTCTATTCCTTCTTTTTGGTTAACTTGATCAGGTGTCAGATTTTCATTCTTTTTAGCATCAGACTCTTTCCCATCAACATAAGATACACGATTATCTTCCTTCTTCTCTGCTTCTTGGTGCTGATTTAAAACATAAGCACAAACACTAAGCGCAATAACTACTGCTGATCCAGCTAAGTATTTCTTTGTTTTATTCATAATTTCCTCATTTCAATTCTTCTGCTAGTATTGCAATATCCTCTTCTAAATTATCTAAATAAGACTTATCATTTTGTGGGTCTGCCTCTAAAGGATTGAGAGTTTTAAGACTCACACCTGTTGACTTGATAAGCGTTTCAGCTACTTTAGACGAAGCATTGCTCTCTGTAAAAATAGTTTTAACTTTATAGGTCTTAACAAATTCTTGGATTTCAGTCAGTTGTCTTGGGCTTGGTTCTTGATCAGGAGATATTCCTGCAATCCCAAGCTGATTTAGTCCAAATCGTTTTGCCAAATATGAAAAGGCTGTGTGTTGGGTCACAAATGTCTTTTGATTAGCCTTTTCAAAGATGGGTTGGTATTTCTTAGTCAAATCGTGAGCCTTGGCACTAAAATTCTGTGCATTTTTCTGATAGGTGTCTTTGTTAGCACTGTCCAGTTCGGATAACTTATCAGCGATAATCTGTGCTTCTTCGGCAACTTTTTCAGGATCCAACCAAGTGTGAGGATCATACAAGGTTTTCTCATCAATCCCATCTCCTGCCTGCATATCTTCTAAGCCAGGCACGCGCTCCAAGGTCATACCTTCTGATGCTTCTAAGACCTTTACCTTAGACTTTTGCAGGCTTGCATCTAGACTACCCGCCCAAGACTCTAAGGTATGAGAATGATAAACAAATACATCCGCATCATAGATGGCTGCAATATCATTTGCCGAAGGTTCAAAGGAATGAATACCAGAACTCGACTGAATCATCCGAACATCATTTAGGTCACCCGAAATTTCTTTGACCATGGCATAGACAGGATAAAAACTAGTCACAATCTTCATTCCATGAGATTCATTGACATCTTTTTGCTTATCTTGACTACAAGCTCCCAAAAATAAAATAAATATAGAAGATAGCAAACATATTAGTATTTTCTTTTTCACTAGAACTCCTTAACTAGTATTTAACCATTTAATTAACTAGTAAACATTCTACCACCTTAAATTTAAGATGTCAACTGATAAATCTGATTTTTACTTTTTTCCAAAAAAAAGCATCGATAAACGATGCTTGGTTTTAAACTCCGATATGAATATCTGGGAATTTCTCAATGATAAGATCCCAGAGTTCATCCAATTGTTCTTGAACTGTCTTAGTAGTTTTAATAGTTAAGTAATGTTTCTTTTTGCTATCCTTGACAATATAGCACAATTGATAAATTTTATTTCTGATGAGATTACGTTGGTATGTTGTTGAGACCAGATAAAGCTGTTGAACATTATTTAGATTGATTGCTTGAGTCCCTTTAAAATAAGTGATGAGATGATTTTTATAAAGGATTACCTTTAGACTCTCATCATAAAATTCTGCCAAACCAGCTAGATTTTCAACATTTCCTTGCAATTCAGGATAGGCTTGATAAAGCTCTTCAAAAGCTGCGATAGATTTTTTACGAAGAAGAAAGGCACTCACTAATGTGACTAAGCCAATTCCTCCAAAAATTGCTGCTCCAATGATATAATACCAACCATCACGTGAATGTTCAGTCAAGCTAAGATATATACTTGTATTCATGTTAAGATACACAGTAGAATTATGATCCAAAATAGAATCAATAAAAGCAGATAAGTCTACAATTCTATTATTACGTGATTTATTAACATTTGTACCAAGAGGTTGCAACTGAGTACCAATGAGGGTTCCTGGGTTCTCTTCCAGAGTACCTGCTTTGGCTTGATCAATGATTTTTTTAATAGCTTCATCATCTTCTTTAGCCTCAACAACAGCAAACTGTCCGTCTCCCTCCTTGCTATATTGTACCAGGTAAATGACACTTCCACCATCTACATCACCTACAACTTCTGGATACATATCATAGATAGTCATCTTTGCTTCTTTACCTGAACGAGTATCCTCTCCAAATGAATTCATTGGATGTTGATGAAGATACCACATGAAGCCCATTACACCAGCTACTATAAAAAATACTAGTGAAAGAACAAGTCCAGAAACAAAACCCTTATTTCGTTTTTCCCTAAACATAATCGTCTCCTTTTGTTTGATATTTAAATTATATCAAACAAAAAGTATTTTTTCAACTTTCACTCTAAAATCATTATAACTATAGCACTATGTATATTTTTTAATTCAAGCGTCGGTAATAAAAAAGTTTGAGATAAATCCCAAACTTCTATAAACTTTATTTTCTAGCTATTTTCTCATCACTTTCAAGTTGGTCAACCAGTTGTTCAACACTATCAAATTTTACCATATCTCGGATACGATCTAACCAATAGACGGTCACTGTTTCACCATAAATATCTTCATCAAAATCAAAGATATTCACTTCAAAACGCTCTTCCTCTCCATCAAAAGTAACGTTCTTCCCGACACTGGCCATTCCTCGATAGAGTTTTCTCTTGATTTCGATATCAACGGTATAGACACCATCTGCCGGCATATAAGTACGATCCAAGAGCACGAGATTGGCAGTTGGATAACCGATTGTTCGACCACGAGCATTACCATGTACGACTATTCCTCTTGTGGGAAGTGGACTTCCAAGCAGCTGACCTGCTTCTTTCACATTCCCTTCAAGGATCGCTTGTCGAATACGAGTAGAGCTAATCTTTCCTTTTTCATCTTCTACAGCAGGAACTACAACTACTTCTCCATCAAAGATTTCTTTTAAATCTTCTGCTGATTTTCTATCTGAACCTAAACTATAGTCAAATCCAACTACAATGGTATCTGCTTTAACTTCTTTGACAAAAGTATCTACGAACTCTTGGGCAGTCATATTAGCGATACGACTTGAGAAGTCCATTAAATAAAGATTTTCAACACCAGCACGTTTAAACTTACGTTCACGTTCTTCTGCATTCAGGATATGAAGTAAATTTTCTGGTGAATAGGGTTTTAAGGTTAATTTTGGTGATTCATGAAAGGTAATTAAAGCAACGCTTAATCTCTTCTTAGCAGCAATTTCACCAGCAATACTAAATAATTTTTGATGTCCTAGATGAATACCATCAAAATATCCTAATACAAGGACGGTTGGACCTGGTGTTGCAATGTCTTTTTCAGTTTTTATAGGTATTGTTACAATCATAGTCATATTATACCAGAAAGAAGAAGGCATTCAAAATATTACGAATTTAAAAAACTATAAGCTACTTTTTACTTCTTTTCTCAATTGCTCCAGAGTTTCGATATTATATTTGTCCATGACTTTTGGTAGGTTATCAATGATATCAGGACAGGCATAAGGATTGGTAAAGTTTGCTGTACCGACTCCTATTGCTGAGGCACCCGCCAAATACATTTCAATTGCAGCTTCAGCTGAATCAACTCCTCCCATACCAATGATTGGAAGATTAGTTGTTTGAGCTACTTGACGGATTAGTTTAAGAGCTACCGGAAAGACTGCAGGCCCAGACATTCCACCAGTACCATTGGCGATGATTGGTTTTCTAGTTTTGAGATCAAAGCGCATACCAACAAGGGTGTTGATCATAGTGAGACCACTAGCACCTGCATCCTCTACTGCTTTTGCAATGGTCACGATATCAGTTACACTTGGTGTCAATTTAACGTAAACTGGCACTGATGAAGCCTCTACGGCTGCTTTTACCACATCATAAGCCAAATCTGGGTCTTGCCCAATCAAAAGTCCGTGATTCCCATGATCGACGTTTGGACAAGAAATATTGAGCTCAATGGCTTTCACGTTAGGTGCCTTGGAAATACCACTAGAAACGGCTGCGTATTCTTGCTTTGAAAATCCAGCAACATTTGCGATTATTGGAAGATTGGGATATTCCCTTTGCAACCAAGGTAATTTTTCAGAGAGAACGGCATCTAGTCCTGGATTTTGTAGACCAATGGCATTGAGCATGCCTGCAGGTGTTTCTGCCACTCGTGGAGTAGGATTACCAAAACGTGGTTCGAGGGTTGTAGCCTTAATCATGATAGATCCTAAAAGGTCCAAATCATAGTATTTGGCATACTCTTGTCCGAAACCAAAACAGCCTGAAGCAGGAATGATAGGATTCTTTAGTTCTAAGCCTGGTAGAGAGACTTGTAATCGATTTGTAGTCATGACACTCTCCTTATAAAACAACAGTTCCTGTTTTAAATACAGGCCCATCTTCACACACACGTTGACTAACTGTTTCACTATCTGGTACTTTCAATACGCAAGCGTAGCAAGCCCCCATGCCACAGGCCATACGAGATTCTAGAGATAGATAAGCTCTTGGATGGTCATGGAAGGTTTGATTGATATATTTCATCATACCAGGTGCACCGCAAGAGTAGATGGCATCAAATTCAGTGTCAAATTCGTTAATCACTACCGATACGTTTCCTTTAATACCATAAGATCCATCATCAGTCGTTACAAAGACCTGACTAAATCTGGATAATTCATCTTCCAAAATAACAGCATCTTTAGTAGCGAATCCTAAAACAGTTATTATTTCAACACCTCTCTCATGTAGTTGTTTAGCTACTTCGAGTAAGGGCGGCACTCCTATTCCACCACCAACTATAAGAACACGATTCTGCTTGTCTAAATTAGATAAATCAAAGCCATTTCCTTGAGGTCCCATAACATCTAAGTTATCACCTGTTTTTAAGCTTGAAAAGATTGCTGTCCCTGCTCCTTCAACTCGATAGATAAGTCTGCATTGCTTAGTCGCCTTATCAATTGATGAAATCGAAATTGGACGACGTAAGAGATGGGCATCATCAGGTACACGCAAATGAAGAAATTGGCCCGCTTTCATAGCTTCGACCATCTCTCCTTCAAGTACTAACTCAAAGATTGCTGGCGCGATTTCCTCCTGAGATACTACTCTCATAACTTCCAAGCGAATGGCACCCATTCGTTTTTTACAATTTGGATTCATAACTTTTCCTCCTTAAATTTTAAGGGGATCAGATAAAGAAAAACCTTGCGCTTGCAAGGTTTCAGTTAAGATATTTACACAAAAGTAGCAAATAAGCACTTGCTTACTTGTTTCCATTGTAGCTTCTTTTCTCTGACACCTTGTGAGTCTCTCTGGACTACCCTTAAAGGTTAAATTTTTACTAGTATACTGTATCAAACCTAAAAAGTCAAGTAAAAATAGGTAAGGTATCAGTTCATAAAAGTTGCTTATTTTTGTGAAGAAAGAATCTTTTCTAATTTTTGATAATCTTTAACACTGTCAATTTCATAGATAGAATTTTCTTCCAATTCCTCTACGTAAACATCCAATTCTTTGATGTTATCTTTGACCATGTTGTCCCAATAGAGGTCAACAAACTCGCCACTTGCATATGCCTTGTCAATAAATCCAACAATTTTGTCAGCTGTGGGAGCATCCCAGAATGATACACCACTCAAGATGCGTCCATTTTTGCTATCGACAATAATATCTTGAACTTTGTAATCATCTCCGTAAACTAGGAACCACTCATTATCACAATCTTCACGATAAACACTGAAATAAGTTGAACGTTCGATATCATTACGGAACATATTTTTGAAAAGATAGTTATCCGCATCAATAACGTAGCTGTTAGCCAATTCTTCTTTTACCAAGTAAAGAGAATAGAAGTTATTGTAATCAGCAAACTTATCGTTGAAGACCAAACGAACACCGTATTTTTCTTTAAGGTAGTCGAATTGTTCTTTTAAATAACCTACAACGATGATAATGTCATCAATTCCACGTTCCTTTAAAAATTCAATTTGATATTCAACCAAAGGTTTTTCATTAACCTTGACCAAGGCTTTGGGAGTATTTTCTGTCATGGGTCTCAAACGAGTTCCCAATCCCGCTGCTAAGATAATCGCTTTCACGCGTTTTCTCCTTTATTCTTTAATAATAATATAAACACCAGCCATTACGATAAGGGAAGTAATGATGGTCAGCAAATTAAGGGGCGAACCCAAGAAAATTGCTGCAAATAAAACAGTCCATACTACATAACTCACATTTAAACCTGTTGCTTTTGCTGGCTGCAATCGATTGATAGCAATGTAGTAGGCAAGGTAAGAAATCATGTTACATGCTGCAAAGATAATCAAAAGTCCAAATAATTGTCCATTTGCCACTTCCGCAAATGAATGATGCGAGAAGAGAACAATAACAAGATAGGACAAGAAAGATGTGACTTGTCGTATCAAGAGTGCTTCGAGTTCACTGAGTTCACTTTCCATAGCAAATGAGCTGAGAACACTTTCACTTCCCCAAGCAAGGGCACAGATCAAGGCACAGAGGATACCAATATAGAATGAATTGACCTGTTCAACCTTGTAGGTCTGAGCAATAATTCCTGCAATGATTAATAAAATTCCAAATACTGTATTCTTCGAAACCTTATGCTTAAGAATAAAGAAGGCAAGAAGGACAGAAACCGCAGGATAAATAGCTGAAACCGAGGAGGCCAAAGAACTACCAATATACTTGACCGCATAGAGATTGGCTTGCATTCCAATTGGCCCAGCCAATAGTGCTCCGATAATAACACTGACATTTCGAATGTTCAAGAAGATTGAAAAACGTACCTTCCCTTCTTTAACTAGAAGATATCCTAGCAAGATAAAAATACTAAGAAAGTCGTGCGCTGCTGCTACTACAAAAGGTGACAAGTCAGTAAATATAGAGAAGATATAAGCACTAATGGTTAGCCCTAATCCCCAAAAAATACCTGATATAAGTCCAAAGGAAACTCCATTTTTAGTCTTCATCAATACCTCCCTGAGACTGCAATTCTTTTACAGCTCTATTATAACGAGTGATTCCATAATCTCCAAAATCTGCACCATTTTCTTCTTTGTAGATAGTCCAGAGACTCCAAATAATATCTTGCAATATTTTATAAATACGGATCTTCTCACGAGAAACAGGCGTCTTTTCACTCTCGTAATGAGCTAGGAAGTCTTCCTCTTCCTCTGGAGTAAATTCAGACTCTAAAAAGAGAGCTGCAAGGTCCCACATTGGGTCGTTCATGGAAGAATATTCCCAATCAATCAGATAAAGATGCCCATCTGGTGCTTCAATAAAATTTTCAGGAACCAAATCAATATGACATGATTTCTTCTCAATTCCGATTTGTTCAAGCTCTTCTTTCAGAGAAAATACTGATTTTCTGACAGCTTCATAGTTTGGATAGTAAATCTCTCCTTGAATCAAGGATTCATATTTTTTGATTTCATCAAAAGGAGCAAACTCTCCTTTTAATTCTTTACCAGAAGCATGGATCGTTTGTAGAATGGGAGCAATCTTTTCAAATTTGGTTTTAATGGTAGCTGAATCAAGTGTCTCAGCATTTTCAATGTATTGATTAACTTTGATACCAGCTTCAATATCAAAAAGATAATTCTCTACATCTAATTTCAAATCTTTCAACAATTCAAGATTGAACTTTTCATTCTTGCGGTCGATTAATTTTTCTGTACCTTTACCGAAAAACTTAACGATATATCGATTTGAGGATGTTTGAACCAAGTAGTTTTGATTGGTCATTCCACCCAACTGTTCAACGCTCTGAATTTCTTCATCACCTGATAATATAGAGGCAATCTTTTCTTTAACGATTTCCTTCATAATCTTCCCCTCATTAGACTTCCCACTTAAATACTGTCTTGAAGGCAGTATTAAGGTCTGTTGCAAAAACTCGATGAATATCTTTAATCTCTCTTACTGGTTCTTCTAGATAAATAATATTTTTCAAACGATTGGCAAACTTCTTAATCTCCATCATTTGGATAGCATTTTCAAAGTCAACTCTTCCAGAACGAGAAGATCCAACTAATAACAAGCCTTTTTCCAATGAATCACGAGTGTTGATATTGACCTTATACTCACTAACACCCATCATCATAATGATACCTTGTGGTTTAATATAGCGAATCAAGTCATTAATAGCAGGTCCACATCCATCACCACCACAGCATTCGAAACCATGGTCAAAACTAAGATCCTCTGGAATATTATCAGTAATGTATAGCTCTTTAGCAAACGAAAAGAGTTCTAATTTCTCCCAGTGACGTCCGATAACAATAATCTCTGCTTCAGGCAAAGTGTAATTGATAATATTGGCCATGACAAAAGCTAAACTTCCATCACCAATGACAGCGATGCGTTGACGTCTGCTGTGAGATACCGTCATGAAACGATTCATAGCATGCATGCCAACACTGACAAACTCTGTAATGGCAGCAACTGTATCTTCGATATCTTCGTAAGCGACCACACGATCCTTAGGCAGAGAAACGAATTCTCGCATGAATCCATCATAACCACTTGAAAGGAAATATGTTCCAGTCATGTAATTTTCATAGAATTCCTCATCACTTTGCATAGGTGGTTGATTTGGAATCATAACAACTTTCTGACCAATTTTGTAGGTACCTGTTGGATCAGAAATGACCGTACCACAAGACTCGTGAATCATAGCCATTGGTAGTTTTTTCGCTAAAATTTTTGGATCGCGTTTACCTTGGTAGTAACGTTGATCCGCGTGACAAACTGCCATGTAATTTGGTCGGATGAGGATATGATTCTCTTGATCAATTTCTTCTTCCTGATATTTAATATTAATAAATTTTGGTTTTGTCAGTTGATAAATTTGATTAATCATGTCTCTAGTCTTTCTCAATCATGCTTTTAGCAATCTTCAAGTCTGTAACTGTTGTAATTTTAAGGTTTGAGTATTCACCTTTTGCTAATGCTACATCTTTACCCTTAATGACAAAGATTTTACATGCATCTGTCAAAATTTCTTTTTCTTCTGCTGATAAAGAACCATAGAGGTCAATAAAGTCCTTACAACGGAAGGTTTGTGGAGTTTGGCCTTGATAGAGATGCGCACGATTTGGAATGTCTGTGATAAACTGACCATTTGTACTTTCAACAATGGTATCCACAGCTTCAACTACAGTATCAACAGCATCATGATTTTGTGCAAGAGCGATATTGTCTTGAATCATTCGAAGTGTGATAAAGGGACGAACTGAGTCATGAGTGACCACGATATCATCTTCTGTGATTGGACGGTATGCATCAATAGCTTCGATGATCTTTTCAATACTAGAATTTCGATCAGCACCACCTTTTGTGATAATGATACGCTCCTTATGGAGCGGAAGGAATTTTTCAACTAAATCCTCTGCGTGTGTCACCCAGTCTCCGTGAACTCCAACTACAATCTTTTCAATAGTTGGCTCTAAGACAAATTTTTCAATTGTATGGATTAGGATTGGGCGGTCTCCCAACTCAAGAAATTGTTTGGGTAAGTTACTAATACCCATGCGCGTGCCGGTTCCACCTGCTAAAATTCCAGCGTAAATCATTTTGATACTCCTTTGGTTTATTCTAAAAACTCATTCTCTACCATTATATCATAATCTTGCACTATCATGAAGCAAATACTAGTTCTCTCTAGTTAAAAACTAATGATGCGAGCACTTTATGCTTAGAGTATTTAAGAAATGAATCCTTGTATTCTTAACTCTCGGTTAATATAGAGTTCTTCAGAATAATATAGAAAGCTTAAAGAAACCTTAAACTGTTGACATATCTATCCTGAGATTTAAATTAGACTTTTCTAGTTAAAATTGTTAAAATAAAATGGAAAATAAAAGAAAAGGAAGCTAACTACCGCCATGATGAATATGCAAAACATGATGCGTCAAGCTCAAAAACTTCAAAAACAAATGGAGCAAAGCCAAGCTGAACTAGCTGCTACAGAATTTGTTGGGACTTCTGCTCAAAACCTTGTAACTGCTACCTTGACAGGTGATAAAAAAGTTGTAAAAATTGATTTTGATCCTGCAGTTGTAGATGCCGAGGATATTGAAACACTTTCAGATATGACTGTCCAAGCACTCAATGCTGCTCTTGAACAAATTGATGAAACTACTAAAAAGAAACTTGGAGCATTTGCTGGTAAGTTACCATTTTAATTATATTCTCAAAAAGAGGCTGGTTTACAGCCTCTTTTAAATTATGTTAATAAGCAAAGAACTCAGTTGCTTTATTTAGCAATAAGTCACTATATTCTGGGTCTTCCTGAGCCGTTACTAGTTCTTCTTTTATGTTTTCCAAGTCGTCCGTAATCATTCCGTCAACACCTAGGTGAAAAGACTTATTAAATGATTCCGAACTATTGATTGTCCATACATAGAGTTTTTGCTCAGTATTCCATAGTTTCGTCACAAAGTATTCATCTAAAGTAGAATACTCCATTGTGTAGCCTGTAGCAACCGTTCTAGGAAAAACAGAATTATAGGGAAGAATAAAGTAGACAGGAATATCCTTGTCATACTCTCTCACTTTTTCAACAACCTTATAATCTAATGATTGCATTTGATGACCATAAACCTTAATTTTTGCACCGTATTTGTCTAGAAAATGTTCCATCATCTGCGGGCTATCTTTGTGGCTGGTCTTAATTTCAATGAGAAGTTTCTGATGTAATTCATTTGCACGAGTCAGATAATCATCGAAACTTGAAATCTTTGTCTCATAACCATTCTCATGAATGTCAATCTTCTTTAACTCTTCTAAGGTCAAATCCTGTGGTGTTTTATTAATACCAGCTAGGCCTTTAAGATTAGCATCATGCATCATAACAAATTGACCATCTTTAGTCTCCTGAATATCCATCTCGATTAAATCTGGTTTTAATTGAGATGTTTTTTCTAGGGATTGAATGGTATTTTGTACACCATTACCATTTGATACACCACGGTGTGAAATCACAAGCGGTGGATTGACTACAGGAGCTTCTAGATAATTATATCCTTCAATCGCAAAGAAAATACTTGCACACACCATGACCCCCCATCTCATGATATGGTCCTTCTCAAGTCTTGGCATAATATCAAGTTCTTCTCCCGTTAAGAAAGATGTGAATTTGACAAGGAAATAGGTCAGTGCCATATAGTGGAAATTTTTGATAAGAACAAAATTGCAAATAGCAAGGAGTAAAGACTCTCTCTGAGTAAGGCTATCCACTATATACTGGATTGATAGTAAAGGGATGAGAGGAAGATAGAAGAATAGATTGGTTTTTACAATAATTAAGAATAAATGCCAGGCATAAAACCAAAAATAATTTCTAGTTTTATCCAAACTATAAATGATCGCTTCCTTGACCGTCATCTTTTCATAAAAGACCTTAGGTAGAGTGAACATCAAGCGAACAGAAACATAGAAGAATAAGAGTGATAAGATAATAATGGCTATCCACCACATCCAGTACTTATCTTCCATGTAGGTTTGAATAAACTCTGGTATAACGATTTTATTGAAATAATAAATCTTAAATATCTTCCTGATAAAAGGAAATAGCATTGCTACAAATAAAAAGATAAACAAAGCTTTTGAAATAGTCATCTTTTTCATAAAAGCAAGGCTTTCACGAAATACTTTTCGACTATATTCTATAAGAGTCCTTTTTTCGTGATATAGGAGGTGGCGAGCTCCAATAAAGAGAATACTAAGTTGAAAATAGGCTACTAGTAGATTGATGGCTATTAAGATTACGAAGCCAAGACTGACAATGGGAGCATTTTTTATTATCTCAAAAATATTGTTGTAGGAAATAAACAAATATCCAGTCTGACTTAGTAAAAATCCAGCTATCACTGAGTTTAGTGGCAACCAGATATAGTCAACCAACATAAAGATTAGAAAGAATAGAAAGAGGATTTTATCTAGATTAAGGTAAATCTTTTTAAAACCCAATTTTTTCGGTTTTTCAGGTTTCATAAAAACTCCTAATCAAAAAGTTGTGATAAATCCAAAGCACCAAATGGATTCGAATTGAGACTAGTTTGAGAATTGAGTAAGAGTCTACTCTCATCTGACTCCAGAAAAGCTTCATACACTCGAGCAGTCATACGAGCATCCTCTAAACTATTATGAGATTGTCCTTTAAAACCTAGAAAATTAGCCACAGTTTGTAATTTTAGATTAGCAATTCCATGAAGATCAGAACTACGTCGCTCCAGTGATTCATTATAGACATCAACTAGATATTGCTGACTATAGTCAAATCCATGCTCTAGTAGAATTGGTAAATCACTTTTTGCTGCATTATAACCAACAAGGGGTAAATCACCAACAAAATCTTGAAAATTTTGCAGGACTTCTTCTACCTTTGGTGCGCCTTTCAATGTCTCTGAAGTAATCCCCGTCAAACCATTAATAAAACTCTTCAAAGGAACATCAGTGTAGACATAAGAGTCGAATGTCCCTACTTCTTCACCTTCTTTAAAATGCACTGCTGATACTTGAATCAAATGAGTCTTATCCTGGTGTTTATTGAATTCTAAATCAAATGAAATATATTCTCTTAATGTTTCCATCTTATCAATCCTTATTGATTTGTAAAAAGAAACTACCTGGTCTAGTCCTAGAAACCAAGCAGTTTTTTCTTATTTTCCAAATAAGCGAGCAAAGAAGCCTTTCTTCGATGCCTGAACTTCTTGCTTAGCTTGATCCAACTCCAACTGAAGTGTTTCTTGATCCTTCATAGCTTGAAGGGTTAACTGTTGTTGTTGATCCAATTGCTTATCTTTTTCAGCGATTTGACGGTCTTTTACACGTATCTGTTCATCTTTTTCAGACAGTTGCTTATCTTTAGCTTTCAATTGCTCATAAAGACGGATAATTTCAGCGTTCTTTTCATCAACAAGAATTTCCATGAGCTCTCGTTGCTTAACTTCATCACTAACTGGTTCATCTTCAAAGATAGTCTTTTTGTAGATTTCTTCAAGTTTGATCAATCCACTGCGAGTAACAACAGTAACACCCTTGTCGTTTTTTGTAATATCTTCTTCTGGTAATTCTTTGACACGATTATTGATTGCTTGTCGGGATAGTCCCAAGACCTCAGCAATCTCACTGACAGTCATTTCAATACTCATAATATCCTCTATTTTTCTCTAGCTTTTCTTAAATTTAATCTTATCATAAGTAATCAAAACTGTCAAATAACACTGTATTTTCAAAGGTTTTTTAAGACATAAAATGTAAAAACTATTTATCGGCTACTATTTTAAAAAGATGAGAACATCTCATCTTTCTACTAAAAAAAAAAATCGTGTAATCAGTAAAATTTTAAGAGAAAACCTTTCTTGGTTTGTAGAGATGTTCACGTTTTTCGAGAATAGCAAGAAGTCGTTCCCCTTCAAAAGCAGCTACTTCTTTTACTGTATGCTCTAACTCAATAAAGCGGCCAAATCGGACTTCCTCTGCCTGTTCCGGAGTAAGATAAACCTTAACTAAATTCCCTGTCCCAATCTCGAGTGGATGGAGAAAGTCCAGTTGTCCAGCCTCTACTTTTTCTGCAATTTCTTCCAAGGTCAAGGAATCTTCTAGCATTAAACCTGCAGCACTAGTCCGCATCAAATGCGACATATGAGCCGCATAACCAAGTTTTTCTCCCAAGTCAACTGATAAGGTACGGATATAAGTTCCCTTGCTACATTTTACTCGGAAGGTAAAATGCGCAAGTTTATCCTCGTAGCAAATCGGACTGGTTCTTTCAAAACTATAAATGGTTACCTGACGTTCTGGACGCTCGACTTCCTGACCAGCACGCGCATACTCATAGAGCTTGCGACCATTGACCTTGACAGCCGAATACATAGGTGGTATCTGAATGATAGGTCCAGTCAGACTAGCAATGGCTTCATCGACAAGCTTTTCATCCAGTGGAGACAAAACAGGAGTCTCTGCGACAAGTTCCCCACTAGCATCCTCGGTCGTTGTTGAATATCCCAGAGTGATTTCCCCCTCGTAGACCTTGCCCTCATCCTGCATGAACTCAACCATGCGAGTCGCCTTCCCTACAGCAATGGGTAAAACACCCACCACATCAGGATCCAAGGTCCCACCATGACCAATCTTCTTAGTCCCTAAAATCTTACGCAATTTAAAAACCGCATCATGCGAGGTCATCCCTGCTTCTTTTTTTAAGTTTATAATACCGTTCATTTTTTGCTTTCTAATTTCGCTTTCTCATCATGTGAATAATACAGTTTTTTAATGCGTTCCAGTATCATTTAAACCATCCTCTCATGCCTTTAATTAGGGTGTTAGCATCTTTTTAATATTTCTTTTAATGTAGTAACAATAATAAATCAATAGGTAAATAATCTACTATTCACCTCTATCTCTCCAATTCTTTATGATAGTATAAATAAAATGTATCAGTATTGCTACTAAAAATGCGAACAAAGGGCGTAATGATACCAAACTGATACCCACAACAAAGAAGGCTGATAAAAAATAAATGATAAACGCCTCTAACTTAGATGGTCTTCTAGCCTCTGGAAGCATATCTAAATGTTCCTTCGTTAGAGCTGAGCGATTAGTGAATTGATAAAAGAAACGATATCTTGCAGATAAAGAATCAATATCTAAAAAGTCATATCCCCTAATATAATCAATTACGTAAAACATCAGTAAATTGTCAATTTCGTCAATATTTTCAGTATAGAGAGAAAAGTTTCTCTTTCCAGCAATTGCAATATTACTTTCAGCATAAACGGCAATCGGAATGCCATCTTTTGTGACAGGTGAAATATCTCCTTTACTACCTGAACCTACACACTTCATTTCATAGTTATTTAAATTAAATTGAAAAACTCCATGCCAGTATGCTTGTTCCCATAAATGTTCAAATCTTTTTTCCTCATAATAAATCAAATCCTTATTTAACCCTCTTGCGACTATTCTTTTTCTTTTAGAAATATATTCTGATTCTTTCAAGACAAGAATTTCTACATCTTTTGCATAGAGACGATAACCTTCATCTTCTTGAACGATTTCAATTCTTTCAGTCCAAAGTTCATCATCAGGTAATTTTGACTCAAGGATAAATCCTTCTGAGTTTCCACGTAATTGTAATTGTATTTCCATGTTTTACCACCCTATTGATAAGCCTAATCCAAATGGTCCTAGTTTCATTTTTTCCTCTGCTTTTTCAGTAACTGGACAATGATTAACAATCATGACAGGTTCCACACCTTCTCTCACTCGAACAACACTCCCAATCGGTAAAGCAGTACGTTCTGACATCACTTTTCTCCTTCTAAATATTTCTGAGCTTCCTGAACATAAAAGAGTTCTGGATTTTCATGAGCTATGCTTTCAAACAAACTAAGGGCACGAGCTTCATCTCCTTTTAATTGAGCGTTGAGGGCTCCGTAATAAGAGAACATGATTCGGGCTAGCTTATTTTCTGGTTCTGTGGTATCGAAGTAGTCGTTCACTTCTTGATTAAATACAATATCTTTTATGGCTTGAGTTTGGGCGACTAGTTTAGCTTTGTCTCCTTTAAAATCTGGCGCCTTGGACAATTGTTCCTCAAAGAAAGCAATATCTTGCGCATCTTGAAGATAGATGGAAACTAGCAATTGACCATAAGTTAACCTTAGGAATATGTATGTAGTAAATCTCTTCCAAACTTTTTTTAAATTAATTTTTTCAAAATTTTCTTTCGCAGATTGGAAATCTCCTTTTAGGAAACTGACTTGACCCTTAACAAAATGGAAATTTTCTTGGTACGTTGCTCTATAAATCTTAATCGATTTTTCTGATTGAACTCTGAACATGTCCACATAGAGCTTAAGATTAATAGCATCGTTTAACATTAGATAAATAACTTTGCTAGATACAAATCTTAAATAAAATACAAAGACGAGAGTTAAAAAGGCAATAACTAATAATATGAGTCCCAATATTTCCATATTACTTTGCAATACTAAACACACTGCCATCACATCAACAACCAAGACTAAAAATAAGCAAATTAGAATAGCCCTATCAAGTTGTAGAAGAGTGTTTTCTGTCTCCCTACTTACTATTTTTTCAACTAATTTCATATATTACTCCCCTAAACTTTTTCCTTCTAAATATTTCTTCGCTTCCTGTACATAGAAAAGCTCTGGATTTTCATGGGCTATGCTTTCAAACAAACTACGAGCACGAGCTTCGTCTTCTTTTAATTGGGCATTGAGAGCGCCGTAATATGAGAACATGATTCGAGCTAATTTATTTTCGGGTTCAGTGGTGTCGAAGTAGTCGTTCACTTCTTGATTAAATACAATATCTTTTATGGCTTGGGCTTGAGCAACGAGTTTAGCCTTACCACCTTTCGAATCCGGTGCCTTGGACAACTGTTCCTCAAAGAAAGCAATATCTTGCGCATCTTGAAGATGGATGGAAACTAGCAATTGATTGGAGCTTGTTCTTAGAAATAAGTCCCCCCTGAATCTCTTCCAAATTTTTTTAAAATTAATCTTTGCTAGATTTTCTTTTGCTGACTGAAAATCTCCTTTTAGGAAACTGACTTGACCCTTAACAAAATGGAAATTTTCTTGGTACGTTGCTTTATAGGGTTTGATAGATTTCTCTGCTTCAACCTGGAACATAGTCTCATACAGTTCAAGATTGATAGCTTCATGTAACATTAAATAGATTACTCTATTGGAAATAAATCGTAAATATAAGACTAAAATAAGAGCAACCCACATTAATGATATAAATATTATCGCCCACATTTTTGTATCATTTTTAGTATTTAAGCATAATGCTAACACTCCTAAAACTAATCCTATAATTGAAGTAAGTTGACTAATAGTCTCTATTTGTAACAGAGTGTTTTCTGTCGCCCGACTTACTATTTTTTTTACTAATTTCATATGTTACTCTCTTATTACTCGACTCCTAAATATTTCTGCGCTTCCTGTACATAGAAAAGCTCTGGATTTTCATGGGATATGCTCTCAAACAAACTACGGGCACGATCTTCGTATCCTTTTAACTGAGCATTGAGGGCTCCGTAATAAGAGAACATGATTCGAGCCAGCTTATTTTCTGGTTCAGCAGTGTCAAAGTAGTCGTTCACTTCTTTATTGAACACAATATCTTTTATGGCTTGAGTTTGGGCGATTAGTTTAGCTTTCCCATCTTTCGAATCTGGCGCCTTGGACAATTGTTCCTCAAAGAAAGCAATGTCTCGCTCATCTTGAAGATGGATGGAAACTTTTAATAGTTCATAGGTTGATATTAAAAATGTATAGTCTCTTAATCTACCCCAAATTTTTTTCAAATTATACTTGGACATATTTTCCTTGGCAGATTGAAAATCTCCTTTTAGATAAGCTACTTGACCTTGGATAAATTGGTAATACTCACGATATGTTGCCCTAAAAGGCTTAATAGATTTTTCTGATTGTACTCTGAACATGTCTACATAGAGCTTAAGATTAATAGCATCGTTTAACATTAGATAAATAACCTTGTTTAGGACAAAACGTAGGTATAAGATCCAGATGATTAGAATCCACATCAGTGAAGCAAATATCACCCCAAAAATTTTGGTATCAGGTTGGTATACTAAAAAAACTCCTATTGCTCCAATAGCTATTGCTACAACTGAACTAATTAGAATAACAGTCTCTATTTGTAACAGAGTGTTTTCTGTCGCCCGACTTACTATTTTTTTTACTAATTTCATATGTTACTCTCTTATTTCTCGACTCCTAAATATTTCTGCGCTTCCTGTACATAGAAAAGCTCTGGATTTTCATGGGATATGCTCTCAAACAAACTACGAGCACGATCTTCGTCTCCTTTTAGCTGAGCATTGAGTGCTCCATAATAAGAGAACATGATTTGAGTTAGCTTATTTTCTGGTTCAGTGGTGTCGAAATAGTCGTTTGAAATTTTATTTAAAACAATATCCTCTATAGCTTGTATTATGTTTATTGCCTTCGTCTGCCTAGTAACCTGAGAATTTGTTCGAACTTTTAATGTAGCTAACATATCGATTTGGTTCGAAATTTCTTCTGTTTTATCAGCATGGATTAGAGAAGGAATCTTAAAGTAAGTTGTGGATAATTGAATCTCAAATTGCTTATTAAAATTTTTATCCTCAAAATTTATTCGTTCCAAATTATCAAGTGTTTCTTCAAATTTTCCTTGGTAGTATAACGATTGTGCAATAGCTAGTAAATAATTTGCATTATTAAACAGTTGTTGTCCCTTTAAAGAGCGATCAGCGATATATTTATAATAATTTACATATTTCTCAAAGTTAATATCGTTTAAGATGAAATTAGCTACAGCTTTTTGAACTAATTTATTATTTAGTAAGATTAATGTTTCAAAAGTAAAACATATAATGGTCCAGAAAAGGAATTTTATAAAGTCCAGATCTCCACCCTTAAATAATTCTAGAAGCATGCCTATAAATGATAAACAAACTATAGGAATTAAGTAACCGTAAACTTTTTTGGTATGTTTATATAACTTAGGAATTTCAAATTTAGAAATTTTTAAAATATAATTATTGACTATTCTTTTCATCATCATCCTCAATCGTAGAACTGAAATATAAGAAAGCGCTTGTTATTACTGGAATCGCTATCGAGACTCCAAAGCCAAATGTAGATGCACTAACTGCAACACCATAAATTAAAGCACCCATATCAAAAACAGTAGCAACTACTACTTTCCCCGCTTTCAGTACCTGTTCTCCATGATTCACCGTTCTTACACCTGTTTCAGTGGTTGTTTTAACTGTCGCGTTGTCTTGTTTTACCTGATTATGTTCTTTTACATAGGTAGAGCCATACGTTTTGACATCAGTTTTCTCCTTCTAAATATTTCTTCGCTTCCTGAACATAAAAGAGTTCTGGATTTTCATGGACGATGCTTTCAAACAAACTACGAGCACGAGCTTCATCTCCTTTTAGCTTAGCATTGAGAGCGCAGTAATAAGAGAACATGATTCGAGTTAGCTTATTTTCTGGTTCAGCAGTGTCGAAGTAGTCGTTTGATATTTTATTACAATAGATATCAACAATAGCCTTTAAACTCAAAATTTCTTCCTGATATTTTAAAATTTGCGATTGAACATTGCTTGTTAGTACTTCAATTTCTATCATCAATTCTCTCAATTCTAAACAATCATTCAAATGAACCGAGTTTAGGATGCTATAATACTTGATATTAAATACATAGTACAGATTTTTGGATTTTTTTAGATTACTATTTTTAATTTTATTCAGCAATTCTAAACTATCTTGGAAGTGTCCTCTATAAAAGGATAATCTTGCATTTGCCAAATATTTTGGAAGAACTTGAACATTTCTATTTAAAGAATTTGCATCAGCTTTAGCAACTATATCCTGATACTTTGTTAAATTGATATCTTCAAATAAAATATCAATTAAAGTCTTATCTAGTAATATTTTAGATAGAAGAATAAACAATATAAGAAGGACAAGAAGTATTGTTAATACCTTTGTGTAAGTGGTCGATGAATGGTTAAAAAAATATATATACACAATTACTGTTGAAAACACTAAAAAATACAGCAAATATTTAAATATAATTTTAAGAAAAATTAATTCTATTTTATCAGCTGACCATGTTCTAATAATTTCTATAGCTCTTTTCATATAACACTCCATACCTAGCTATTAAAAAACGCAGTAATTCCTACAAATAATGCAACTACTGCAGTAGCTACCTCACCAATCTCAGTAGAAAAAGCAAGAATCGTCCCAACTGTCACAATAGAAAGCCCAATCGATTCAACTGGATGCTCTACAACCCAATTAAAAGCACTACCAACTACCTCACCAGTTGTATTAAAAGTTTGAGTGAGATGATCCACCCTTCTCGCCCCTGTTTCAGTGGTCGTCTTAACTGTTTCGTAGACTTGTTTGACCTGGCTACTCTCTTATATTAAATTTAAACGAAAGGTACTAGGAAACATTATTACTTCCTAAATATTTCTGCGCTTCCTGTACATAGAAAAGCTCTGGATTTTCATGGGATATGCTCTCAAACAAACTACGAGCACGATCTTCGTCTCCTTTTAGCTGAGCATTGAGAGCGCAGTAATAAGAAAACATGATTCGAGCTAGATTATTTTCTGGTTCAGTGGTATCGAAGTAGTCGTTCACTTCTTGATTGAACACAATATCTTTTATGGCTTGGGCTTGAGCAACGAATTTAGCCTTACCATCTTTCGAATCTGGCGCCTTGGACAACTGTTCCTCAAAGAAATCAATATTTTGCGTATCTTTAAGATGAATAGAAGATAGAAATTCATAATATAATTTCTTCAATTCAAATATTCTTCTATTTTTTTAGAAACATTAGAAAGATTGATATTTGAATATTGACTAAGTGATAATAAAAAATCTCCTCTGAGGTAAGATAATTCTCCTGTGATTAATTCAAAACTTACTTCATTAAATTTCTTATTAAACTTATTGGAATGACTAACATTGTATACAAAGTAAGATTGATATTTCTTAAAATCAATCAAAACCACTTTCCAATATAGTAAAACTTCCCAAGTCAATAAACTTAAAAAGATGCCAATAACTATAAATAATACCGACAAAAATAACAGATAACGTACTGCAATAATATTTTGTTTATACAATAAAAACAAACCCAAAATTGCTATATAAAGTGCAACAACTACTAAATATGAAGATAATCGAATACAAATATTATAAACAAATGTTTCATCTTTACTTGCTAATAATTTAATCAAGCTTTTCAATTTTATAAAAATCCTCCAAATAAAATGGTTTACTAGATTCTCTAAGTAAAAAATTTTCAAAATCATCTTTATCTTCAACTATTGTATACATTCCGTTGTTAACGATAAAATAGTCATTATTGATCTTGTAGTGTCCGTCGGAAAGTCTTGAAAAATCAATGTCTTCTAACTTCAGTTTGTCACTTTCACTAAGTCTTAAACATAAACGAATGGCTCCCTCTTTCATATAATCTTTAAGAGAAATTGCTGCATATCCTCCAAATGCTTGTTTTTCTGGACTAGATGACTTTTGATTTTGAACTGCTTTTTCTTTAATAAAAGAAGTGACTCTAAATGAACGTGATATTTGAAAACCTGGGCTAGCCAATGGCTGTTCCTCAGCATCAAATACAGATAAATCATAGCCTTTCTTTTTAATAGCATCTTCTACTACAGTCCTAAAATCTTTTAGAACTATTTGAGCTTCATCACTTGTAACAGCATTTTTTATAAATTCCTTTAGACCGTAGTCTTGATCAATGAAAGTAACATATTTTAATTTTTGACGCGTGTACTTAGCACCCACTTTTATGGTAACTCCATTATCTAAAACATTAAAGACGCCAACATCGGAAATATTACTATCATAGTATGTGGACTGAAGTATTAATTCGTAGTTCAAGCCCCTAGAATGATAAAACTCTTGTAATTGTTGTACTTTGGCATTATTTCTCAAGTAAGTTTGAATTTCACTACCTAGAAATGGAGAAAAAATTCCCGCTAAAATTATAATGAGTACCATTCTACTCACTTTTTGATCGTACTCATACTTTTGATAAATCCAATCTATATACGGAAATAAAAATAAAGAAAAAATGAAACTCCAAAGATCCAGATCTTTTATAAAGTCAAAGGAAACTATCATCTTAAACTTTAATAAAAACATGAGAAATATTGCTAAAAAAACATTGCCAATCAATAGGAATGCAATCAGACACTTCGTTCGATTTTTTGCCTTTATCACATAAGTTATACCTACAATAAGATTGGCAAGAAAGCTAAAAATATAGCCAAAAATAGTTGGTAGAAGCCCAACTACTCCAAAAAGCAAGTCATATCTAGATCTTTCGTTAGAAACTGTTGAGCCTTCTAAGTTCAAAAAGCCGTATAAAAAATTAAGCAAAAATACAACCAATGGTAAATAGGCAATATATACATCCGTAAATTTTAGAGTCTTTTTGATAGTCAAGGTCTTTCCCCCTTCAAAGCATCAAACTTTGCTTTCATGGTCGGATTTTTACGAGTCAATTTTTTAACAGAAACATCATCCAGCTTATTATTGGCGAGGCGGAGTTGGTTTTCTGATGTGGTCAAGAATTTCTTGACCTCTTCCATGCGTTTGATGGCCTTGTCGATTTCGTCAATAGCCTTACCGAAGTTAACAGATGCTGAATTGTAGTTCTTGGCAAAGGCCACTTTGAAAGCATCTAGGTCTTCCTCGAAATGGGTAATATCAATATTTTGTTCTCGGATAAGTGCTAATTCTTGCTTGTATTTAAGAGAGTTAAGAGCTGCATTGCGTAAAAGACCAATCAACTGGATAAAGAACTGAGGACGCACGACATACATCTTCTCATACTCGTGGCTGACATCAACAATTCCAGTATTGAAGTAGTCATTATCAGCCTCAAGCATAGTCACTAATACGGCATACTCACAGTTCTTCTCACGACGATCCTTGTCCAACTCCTTGTAGAAATCTGCATTCTTATGCTTTTTCTCTGTCCCATCAGCTTCATTTTTCATCTCAAACATGATGGAAATGAATTCTAGCCCATTTTCATCAAAGTCACGGAAGATAAAATCACCTTTAGATCCACGAGCAGAAACCTTGTTGTCCTTTTCGAAATAGGCATTAGGGAAGGCAAAGCTACGAACCTTGTTAAACTCACTCTCCGCATACTGCTCCAAACTTTCTCCAATAGCCTTGGTTGACTGTTGGGCTTTGAAATTCTTGTAGAACTCAACTTGCTCATTTGCTGCCTTAAGTTGCGCTTCATAGTTTTGCCTAACTGAAGTCAGAGAAAGCTCGTTTTCTTTTTCTTGTAAAAGGAGCTGATTTTTGATCTGGTCTCTTTCTTTCTCTAGATCGGACAGTGTCTTTTGCAGTTGATTCTCATGCTCTAAACGTAAGGTAGCCAGCTGGTTCTCAAGTTGTTGAACTTCTTTTTCTTTCTCTAGCAGACTTTGACTAGCACTTTGCTCCACCTCTTTTTTAGCCAATTCTTTTTCGGTATCAAAGTTCTGAATCTGACTTTGAAGCTGGGCAATTTCTTGGTCTTTTTGCGCTAGTTTTGTCTGCTGTTCATTCATGGCTTTTTGCTCAGCCAAGGCCAGCTCTTGCTTCATGCGTTCATGCAATTCCTTATCAAACTCTACAGTTCGAACTTGAGAAATCAGCTCTGCATATTGGCTTTCATTAACTGTAAAAACTTCCCCACAATTTGGACATTTAATTTCGTTCATGATTTTCCTCTGTATTTAACATTACTACATTCATTATAGCATGGAAAAACAAAAAGAAAAAGTTGGAATAATCCAACTTTTAATCTACGTATGTATCTTCGTTTTTGTTTAAGAAGGCATAAGGCAATCCCATCAGTAGACCACCGCCGATAAAGTTACCAATAAAGGTTACACCCCAGTGACGAAGAATATTTCCAATACCGAAGTTCGCGATTGAATCAGCAGCAACACTGAACTTCACAATAGCAAATGAAGCAAAGTTTGCGGCGATGTGCTCATTTGTTAAGAATACAAACATGTAAATGGCTGATAGAACCAACCAAAGTTTTGCTCCACCATCCTTAACTAAAACAAATGAAAGAATGGCGATGTTTACAAAGATATTCGCTAGAATACCTTCAAGTAAAACTAGTTCATTAGAGCGTCCCAACTTCATTTCTACAACTCCAGAAATAAAGCTATCATGTGTTAGATTAGCATAAGCTGCTGAATGAGCAAATCCCCAACCAGCGATAAGCGCACCAATTAAGTTAAAGAAAGTACAATATAGAAGAATTTCAGCTGTTTTTCTCCAGCTAATTTTTTTCAAAAAACTACCCGCTGTTAAGAACATCATGTTTGATGTTACCAACTCAGCATTCAAGAAGACATTATAAGCTAGTCCCCAAGCGAAAACAAATGGGAAGAGGAAACGTCCACTACCAGGAGCAATCTTATTAATCAAGTCAGCTCCAACTGCACCAGCTGCTGTACTAAATGTTAAGAATGCACCAGCAAACATGGAACGGATAGCATACTTGAATTTACTTTGACTGTAAAGACTTTCCTTTTTCTTACAAGCAAATTCGATTTTTGAAATAAATTCTGATGAGACCATATAAACTCCTAAAACTTTTATTTGTGAATATTATAACATAAAATCGATATAATGGGAAGGCTTTCCTAAATCAATCACTAATATTTTTTAAAAATATAGGAATCGTTTACACCCTTGTAGTATTAATGTTTTACACTTCAAATATCTCTAAAACAATTCCTGAAATTCTAGAGCTATTTATTATAATTAATATTTTTTAACTAAAATAAAAAGAGAGAAACCTAGCATTTCTCCCCACTTCTATTGATAAATTTTAATCTACATAAGTCTCTTCATTTTTATTTAAAAAGGCATATGGTAATCCAATCAAGAAACCACCACCTATTAAGTTAACAACAAAAGTAATTCCCCAATGACGAAGAATATTTGCAATTTCAAAATCAAGAATACCTTCAAGTAAAACCAATTCGCTTGGACGAGCCAACTTCTTAGCTACAAGTTTTGGTAAAAAACTATCATGGGTCAGATGTAAAAATGCTGAAGAACTCATAAAAACTCCTTAAAATATCTCTGTTAACATTAAAACATGAAATACTTTAAGTGGAATAAATTCTAGTTCTTTACATTTAAATACTAGCAAAAGCTTCAATTTCTTCTGCAGTCAATCCTACCAGCTCTGAAACCCACAAGCCGACAATATCTGATAAAACAAAATCGCAGACATATTCATTCTCAGCATGACCATATTTACAAGTGAATAGCGGGGTTCTTATCGCTGAATGATAAAAATTGAAGGCTAACTCTTGCAGTTTCTCTGGCTGAAATTCGAGTCCCAACTCTTGTGCAAGTCCATCTCTCACTTTATCCCACTCTTCGCCTTTTGACTGGTAGTTTTCTCGTGCTTTATTGAGAAATCCTTGACAGAATTTTACCAACAAATCCTTGTTTTGATAGAGCAAACGACAAGAAAAATCAGAGATAGAACCAGCATGAAGTAAGAAAGTAAGCAAGTCATTAAGGCTTTCTGCTACCCGACCAACTTGGCCTTCACTCCCTATAAAGCCGATACTCTCATCCTCAAGAATTACATATTCTCCCCCACTACCGTCTTTAGCAAAGGCTATGGGCGAAAGAGAATAAACTTCATTGTTCTGAGAAAATTCAACCTCTTTAAACTGGTCATAAAAGAGAATATCGCATTCTTGCATCAATAAAATTCTTAGTTGTTTATCTTCTCTTATTACTTGTAGTTGATTCATATTAGCTATTCTCCTGGCTTTGACAATTGTCACAAGTGACAACAGTCCAATTTTAGCAATCGACTCTTAATAATAATAGATTTTAATATGGCACTTCTTGGCCACATTGGCAAGATTTTTCAATAACTCCTCGTTTCTTTTGCTTTTTCCAAAATGAAAAGTAAAAGATTTTCCATCTTTCCTTGTAAAGTACAGATGATACCTGTCCCCATTCATTCTTCTCCCTCGAACGTAATCAATATCAATCTGTCTAATTTCAGCTAGAGGAACAATCCTTTTTCTAAAAAGAATAATCGAGTGAATGTATAATCTTCCCTTTGCAATATGAAAAGGATCCAACATACTCCCACCACTTTTTAAGGATGTCTTAACTCTTTGGAAAAAAAGATAGAAATAAAATAGTGCTAAAAAAATTAACAAAAATCTAATGACCTGATTTTTCCAAAGGACTTCAAAAACTGAAATACGATAACTATACATATTAAAATAATCCCTTTTTTCTTTATTATACCACTTTTGTTGAGCTTCTAGGTTCATGGACAAAGAAAAAAACTGAACAAAGTTCAGCCCTTTTTACGAATGGTTGATAAGATATCTTTATCTAGTCAAATCAATACGTTGACCAACTTTACCAATGATAATTGCACCGACAATTAGTGAAGCGAATTCTCCGATACCAGTAGTGAACCATGTAAAGAAGAATGGCGCTTCTGCTACAATGTTCAATTCAGCAGCAATGGTGATCATTGAAATTGAAAACAGAATTGAAAAGTAGAAATGATCTTTTCGAATCAAACCATTAAAAAGATAGTCTTTACTATATTTACTGAACAACCAAACTCCTAAGCTTAGGAAGACAAGAGTTGATCCTCCACCTACAGCGACATCAATGAGTCCAAAACTGAAAAAATTAGCAACCATACATCCAAGAGTAACACCGATAATGTACTTAGGATTATAAAAAGCTAGGAAGTTCATCATTTCAGAAATACGGAATTGATAAGCTCCGTAGCTAATGGCATTGAGTAGTGGTGTGATTGTCAACACCACATAAATTGCGCGACAATGGCAATGTCAGCCAAATCGCAGACAGTAAGTTTTTTCATGTTTTCTCCTTTAGTGGCTATCCCGCGTCTAATATGCTTGGTGAAAGAGCTAAGCACCAAGAGTTGATAAAAATCAACTTTACAAGATAGCACATCTAAAGCTTTTATGCTATACTAATCTTATGAAAAGATACATAAAAAAATTTTTTGATAATGAAATTTTGTCCTATTTATTTTTCGGTGTTGCTACTACTGTTGTCTCTGTAGGGACTCGAATGATTATTTTTTACTTGACTCAGCAAGAATTAACAGCTACTGCTCTAGGTAATATAACAGGTATTCTATTTGCTTTCTTTACCAATGACACTATTGTTTTCAAACAAAAACGAGAAAATTGGTTTGGACGTCTCATTAAATTCTCTGGAGCTAGATTTTTTACCTTCTTACTTGATATGGCACTAACCTTTATTTTTGTCACCAAGTTTCCTCATATTATTGGTCAATTTGTCGGTGATGATATTAATATAATTAACACGGTAGAAATAGGGTTTGCTCAAGTTACAATTGTTGTTTTAAATTACCTATTTAGCAAGCTTTTTGTTTTTAAAAATAAATGAGCACTTTTCTTGCACTCAACATAAATTTACGATATAATCTGTGTGTAAAAATTTGATAAAATTTTGAAAGGAAATTATTATGTTAAAGGATCTTAAAGATTTCTTGCTCCGTGGCAACGTCGTTGACCTTGCTGTCGGTGTGATCATCGCCACTGCTTTTGGTGCTATCATCAATTCATTTGTTAATGATATCATCACTCCACTTCTATTGAACCCAGCCTTGGAAGCTGCGAATGTACAAAACATTGCTGAGCTTGCTTGGAATGGTGTTACATATGGTAAATTCTTGAGCGCTGTTATCAACTTCGTTGTAATTGGTACTGTTCTCTTCTTCATGATTAAAGCTATTGAAAAAGCTCAAAACCTTCGTAAGAAAGAAGAAGTTGCTGAAGAAGCTCCAGCAGCTCCAACTGAATTGGAAGTTCTTCAAGAAATCAAAGCACTTCTTGAAAAAAAATAAAAATGTAAAAGGATTTAGATATTGTCTAAATCCTTTTTTCTTCCTCTTTTTATATTGGTTTTAGTCTTGAGTAAAACTCCTATTTTTGATATAATGATGAGAGTTTCCACCCTTAGTGTAATGGATATCACGTAAGATTCCGGTTCTTGAGATGGGGGTTCGATTCCCTCAGGGTGGATAGATATAAACGAAAAAGCAACGGTTGACGTTGCTTTTTTATTATTAAACTTTTTCCGACAATTCTTCCCACTCTAGCATAGCTTCTTCCTGACGCTGGCTAATATTATCTAGTTCTGTTTGTAATTGCATGAGTTCATCTGCATCATTGGTATTGTGCATTTGTTCAGCAATAACCTGGGACTGAGTTTCCAGTTCTTCGATTTCTGCCTCAAGGTTTTCTATTTGTCTCATCAATTTACGCAGTTCTTTTTGACTCTCTTTTTGGGCTTGGTAGTCATTAATTAGAGTCTCATCATTATTATTACTATCCGCCAAAGTTTCTGCTATTACACTAGTCTCCAGCTCTGCTTTTTTATCGACATAATAGTCATAATCTCCCAGATAGAGGGTTGACCCATTCTCAGATATTTCTAGAACATGAGTAGCTACACGATTGATAAAGTAACGGTCATGGCTGACAAAAAGTAAAGTACCATCAAAGTCAATCAGTGCATTTTCCAAGACTTCCTTACTATCGATATCCAAATGATTGGTCGGCTCGTCAAGAATCAGGAAGTTATTATTTTCCATTGATAGTTTAGCCAGTAACAAGCGAGCTTTCTCTCCACCTGAAAGCATGCCAACTGATTTCTTAACATCATCACCTGAAAAAAGGAAGGCGCCTAGGCGATTTCGGATTTCCACTTCTGGCGTCAATTTAAAATCATTCCAGAGTTCGTCTAGAACACTATTACTTGGTGTAAGCTTGCTTTGTGTTTGATCATAGTAGCCAACTTCGACATTGGCACCGAAACGCTTCTCACCCTTTATAAAAGGAATCTGATCAACAATAGACTTGATAAAGGTTGTCTTCCCAATCCCATTCGGACCTACAACTGCTATAGCATTCATCTTACGAAGGTCGAGGTTGATAGGCTCTGATAATATTTCTCCATCATATCCAATAGCAGCATTCTCGACCGTCAAAACAACATTACCAGATGTTTTCTCAGAGTGAAAGGTCATATTGGCTGATTTAGTACCAACTTCAGGCTTATCCAGACGCTCCATCTTTTCCAGCTGTTTACGTCTAGATTGGGCACGCTTGGTTGTCGATGCTCGAACGAGATTTCGATTGACGAAGTCTTCTAAAGTAGCAATTTCCTTCTGCTGCTTTTCGTAGTTTTTTGCTTCCGTTGCAAGTTTCTGCTCCTTCTGTTCCACAAAGCTTGAGTAGTTTCCTACGTATCTATCTAAAGAATGTTTGGTTAAGTCGAGCGTTATGGTTGCTACCTTATCGAGGAAATAACGGTCGTGACTAACAATTAACAAGGCACCACTGTAATTAACCAGATAGTTTTCTAACCAGGAAATGGTTTCAATATCCAGGTGGTTAGTCGGCTCGTCCAAAACCAAGAGATTTGGTTTTTCAAGGAGCATTTTGGCTAGGGCTAATCTTGTATTTTGACCTCCAGAAAGCTCGGCAATTTTCATCTGCCACATAGACTCATCAAACTTAAAACCATTTAAAATGGTGCGAACATCGGCTTCATAGGTAAATCCTCCAGCCTGACGGAATTCTTCTGATAAACGATCGTAGTCGGACATGAGCTTATCAAGTTCTACACCAGTCTTTTCACCCATGTCTAGCTCCATCTGGCGAAGCTGTTTCTCTGTAGTGCGCAAGTCGTCAAAGACATGAAGCATCTCGTCATAGATAGTATTTTCTGATTCAAATCGACTATCCTGTGCTAAGTAAGAAAGGGAAATGTCTTTTTTCTTATTAATCTCACCAGAAGTTGGCTCTTCTTCTCCGACTAATATCTTTAATAGTGTCGACTTACCTGCTCCATTTTTCCCAACGAGAGCAATACGATCTCTTTCATCTAATTGTAGATTAATATTTTCAAATAGAACATCGCCTGCAAAAGAACGTTCGATTTTATTAGCTTGTAAAATAATCATGTACCTATTTTACTATCTTTTTCTGTTTTTAACAATTCAAATAAAAAAAGTTCGAGCTTTAAACTCGAACTTTTAGATGTTAATAACCGATACCACCACGGAATGTACGTGCCATATCTTTTAAGTTATAGTTCTTAGAAGATGTGTCGATTGTCCATTTACCGTCTTTCTTAGTCATCTTGATTTCGTAACCTTCTTTTTGCATATTGTCACTAGTATCAAGAGGAGTTGAATCAAATTGGCTTGGTGCGTTTTCTAAAATGTACTTCTCACCAGCTTTCATAGCTTCTGAGTAGCTGCTGTATTTACCTTTGTTTTCGTCGTAGAATTTACGGCTCAATTCATAGACATTTAAGTTATCCAAGTCGATTGTTTCAGGTCTTACATAGATAACTGCATAGTCTGGCAAGTAAGTTTTTACTTTGTAATCAACTTTTGCTCGTTTAGCATTTGCTTTGATATATGCTTCTGCAAATGTACGAAGTTCAGAATCAGATGGTTTGTAATTGTAGAATCCTTTACCGAATGACTCGATGAATTTCTTGATAAATTCTTCTCTATCAGCCTTCACGTCATTTGTGATCACATCAGAATCGTTTGAAGATTTTTTGTCATCTGATTTTTTGTCTTCAGACTTTTTATCATCTTTCTTTTCTTCAGATTTCTTATCGTCTGATTTCTTGTTGTCTGATTTTTTATCTTCAAGTGCGACGATTTGAGTTTTATCATTAGTAAAGCTTACGTTTGATGCACCACCAGTGTTTTCTCCATCTAGGTAAACAGCATCAACATATTTTTTCATAGCTTCTTTGGCTTCATCAATAGTGTCTTCGTATTGACTTGGATCAACCTTGATAGCTACGTCATTTTTACCTTTTTGATTTTCTTTTACATCATCGTAAAAGCTTGGGGCAAAGTGAAGTTCATATTTTGCATCTTTATCAACTTCATAAACTACATAACCAGCAACACTCTTGCCTTTAGAGATGCTATCTCCGTATGACATAAATTTAGTTTTACTGTCTGACTCATAAATATTAATTGGTTCAACTTTTTCGTCTTTTTCGTTATAAAGCGTGATATCATGGCTAGTAAAGCTAAACTGTTTATCACGATTATTTTTAATTTCTACTTGAAGAGCAAGGTAGTGTGAATTTGAATCTTCATCTTTAGGAAGAACATACATACCGTCTTTAACAGAAACTTCAAAGTTTGAATTAGATGCAGTACCATTGTCACTTGCTTTTTTACTATTTCCACAAGCTACCAATGCTAAAGCAGTTAAAACTAAAGCTGAGTGCTTAAGAACTTTTTTCATAATAGAAAACTCCTTTTATTATTTACTATATTGTACCATATAGTCAATAATTTTCAAACTAAAAAAAGGAAATCGCTTTAAAAATATTGCAAATTTTTAAATATAATAAATTTCTACTCATTCTATGATTAAAATGAAACTTAAATTCAAAGAACTGAGTCACGCTAACGTTTTACTAAAACTTTAAATCGTGGTATAATGAAGGCGATTAGATTATATATTAAAGGAGATAACTTATGACTTACCAAGAAAACTACCAAAAATGGGTTGATTTCGCAGATCTTCCAGACTATCTTCGTCGTGATTTGGAAAGCATGGATGAAAAAACAAAGGAAGATGCCTTTTACACAAACCTTGAATTCGGTACTGCTGGTATGCGTGGTTTGATTGGTGCTGGTACAAACCGCATTAATATCTACGTTGTTCGCCAAGCAACTGAAGGTTTGGCTCGCTTGATTGAATCAAAAGGTGGAAACGAAAAAGATCGTGGTGTTGCCATCGCTTATGATAGCCGTCACTTCTCTCCAGAATTTGCCTTTGAATCAGCAGCAGTTCTTGCAAAACACGGTATTAAATCATATGTCTTTGAAAGTCTCCGTCCAACTCCAGAACTTTCATTTGCTGTTCGTCACCTCAATTGTTTCGCAGGTATCATGATTACTGCCAGCCACAACCCTGCTCCGTTCAACGGATACAAGGTATATGGTGAAGACGGTGGACAAATGCCTCCACACGATGCAGACGCTTTGACAACTTATATTCGTGCTATCGAAAACCCATTTGCTATTGAGGTTGCTGATGTTGAAGCTGAAAAAGCTTCAGGTTTAATTGAAGTCATTGGTGAAGCAGTCGATGCTGAATACCTCAAAGAGGTGAAGGACGTTAACATTAACCCTACTTTGATTGAAGAATTTGGTAAAGACATGAAGATTGTCTATACTCCCCTTCATGGTACAGGAGAAATGTTAGCTCGTCGTGCTCTTGCTCAAGCAGGATTTGATTCAGTACAAGTCGTGGAAGCTCAAGCAACACCAGACCCAGACTTCTCTACTGTTAAATCTCCAAACCCAGAAAGCCAAGCAGCCTTTGCCCTTGCTGAAGAACTTGGTCGTCAAGTAGGCGCTGATGTTCTTGTTGCAACTGACCCTGACGCTGACCGTGTCGGTGTTGAAGTCCTTCAAAAAGACGGAAGCTACCTTAATCTTTCAGGGAACCAAATCGGTGCCATCATGGCTAAGTATATCTTGGAAGCTCACAAAAACGCTGGAACTCTTCCTGAAAATGCAGCCCTATGTAAATCTATCGTATCAACTGACTTGGTAACGAAGATTGCTGAAAGCTACGGCGCAACCATGTTTAATGTCTTGACTGGTTTCAAATTTATCGCTGAAAAAATCCAAGAATTCGAAGAAAAACACAATCACACTTACATGATGGGGTTTGAAGAAAGCTTCGGTTACTTGATTAAGCCATTCGTACGTGATAAAGATGCCATCCAAGCAGTCCTTGTCGTTGCTGAACTTGCTGCCTACTACCGTTCACGTGGTTTAACACTTGCAGACGGTATCGAAGAAATCTACAAAGAGTATGGCTACTACGCTGAAAAAACAATCTCTGTAACTCTTTCCGGTGTTGACGGTGCTGAACAAATTAAGGCTATTATGGCTAAATTCCGCAACAATGCTCCAAAAGAATGGAACGCAACAGAAATCACAGTCGTAGAAGACTTTAAAGCACAAATATCCACTGCCGCTGATGGTACTGTAACAGCCTTAACGACTCCTCCAAGTGATGTCTTGAAATACACACTTGCTGATGGTTCATGGATTGCAGTTCGTCCTTCCGGTACTGAACCAAAAATCAAGTTTTACATTGCCGTTGTTGGAGAAAGCAACGAAGATTCACAATCTAAGATTGCTAATATCGAAGCTGAAATCAATGCCTTTGTAAAATAAACAATTAAAAGATGAGATCAATCAATCTCATCTTTTTCCGTATTAAATCTAAGCATTTTTAAAGACTTTATGGCATACTAGATTTAAAAGAAAGCGAGGAAAACTCATGGAACAATTTTTAGAAAACATTAAAGATCTTGAAGTTACAACTGTTGCGCGTGCGCAAGAAGCTCTTGATAAAAAAGAAACTGCAACCTTCTTTATTGGTCGCAAAACTTGCCCATACTGCCGTAAATTTGCAGGTACATTGGCAGGTGTCGTAGCTGAAACCAAAGCTCACATCTACTTCATCAACAGTGAAGAACCAAGCCAACTCAATGAATTGCAAGATTTCCGAACACGTTACGAAATCCCAACTGTACCAGGTTTTGTTCATGTTGAAAATGGAGAGATTAAGGTCCGTTGTGATTCTTCTATGTCAGCTCAAGAAATCAAAGAATTTGCTGGATTGTAAAAAATAAAAAAGAAGGCCTGTGCCTTCTTTTTATATGTCTGTCAGTGGAGTTGCAGTGTCTGGAGATGTATCGTAAACTTGAAAATCCACTCCTACTCCTAGATCTGCTTGAGCTAGCTGATTGACCATGGTCATGTGGGCTAGCTCCTTGATATTATTCTCTTTAGATAGATGTCCTAGGTAAATCTTCTTGGTACGATTACCTAGTGTGCGAATCATAGCATCTGCTCCATCTTCATTTGAGAGGTGACCAAGGTCAGACAGAATCCGTTGCTTGAGTCGCCAAGCATAAGATCCCGCTCGCAGGATTTCAACATCATGATTTGACTCGATTAGGTAACCATCAGCATTTTCGACTATGCCAGCCATACGGTCACTAACATAACCTGTATCCGTCAGCATAACAAAGCTCTTGTCATCTTTCATAAAACGATAGAATTGGGGAGCAACTGCATCATGGCTAACTCCAAAACTCTCAATGTCGATATCTCCAAATGTTTTAGTTTTCCCCATTTCAAAGATATGCTTTTGAGAAGAGTCAACTTTACCTAGATACTTACTATTTTCCATAGCTTGCCAGGTCTTTTCATTGGCGTAAAGATCCATGCCATACTTACGAGCTAAAACTCCAACACCATGTATATGGTCAGCATGCTCATGCGTAATCAAAATAGCATCCAAATCTTCTGGCTTACGATTAATCTCCCCCAATAAGCTTGTGATTTTTTTGCCAGATAATCCTGCGTCTACTAAAATCTTTTTCTTAGGGGTTTCTAGATAGAAGGAATTCCCACTAGAACCCGATGCTAAAATACTATATTTAAAGCCTGTTTCACTCATTCTAGTCTTCTACTTCATCCTCCCATACTTCTTCTTTTACAGCATCATTATCATAAGGAAGAACAATGGTAAAGGTTGAACCCTTGCCGTATTCACTCTTGGCCCAGATAAATCCATTGTGTTGCTTGATGATTTCTTTTGCTATCGCAAGACCTAAACCAGTCCCACCTTGGGCACGACTTCTAGCCTTATCAACCCTATAGAAACGGTCAAAAATCTTCGGTAAATCTTCTTTAGGAATCCCAAGTCCTTGGTCCGAAATAGATAAAATCATCTGGTCATCAGTGGTTTTCATGCTAACCGTAATTTTCCCACCATCAGGTGAATACTTGATGGCATTGTTAAGAATATTATCGATTACCTGAGTCATCTTGTCTGTATCAATTTCAATCCAGACCGATGTAATCGGATAATCCCGAACCAACTCGTATTTCTTTTCTTGATCCTGGGATCGCATCTTATCGAAACGGTTTAGGATAAAGGTAATGAATGCTGTAAAGTTAATCAATTCAACATCTAAATGGCCACTTGCATTATCAATACGCGAAAGATGCAAGAGGTCCGTTACCATTCGCATCATACGGTTGGTCTCATTTAGAGATACTTTGATAAAATCAGGAGCAACAGGTTCATATAATGCACCCTCATCCAAGGCCTCTAGGTAAGATTTGACACTGGTCAATGGAGTTCGCAATTCATGACTAACGTTGGAAACGAAAAGCCTTCTCTCGCGTTCTTCCTTCTCTTGTTCAGTCGTATCATGTAGAACTGCTACCAAACCAGAGATAAAGCCAGATTCTCTACGAATCAAGGCAAAACGCACACGCAAACTAATATACTCCCCATTTACATTTTGGGAATAAATCATCATTTCAGGACTTTGCGTAATTAAGTCTCTAAGCTCGTACTCATCTTCAATCTTGAGCAACTCTAAAATATTCTGATTGAGTGCATCATCACTTTCAACCCCAAGTTGTCTTTTAGCCATATCATTAATCATAGTGATTTGACCACGACGATTGGTTGCAAGAACCCCATCAGTCATGTATGATAGGATACTATGCAATCTTTTACTTTCCTGCTCAAGGTTTTCTTGAGTTAGACGAATAACTTCAGACAAATCATTTAAGTTATTCGTAATGTTAGTGATTTCAGTATTCCCCTGCATATCTAATACCTGAGAATAATCACCAGCAATTAAATCTTTAATCTTTTGATTTAACTGTTTGAGTCGAATATTATCTCTACGGCCTTCAAGCAAGAGAAAGCTAACGAGCATAATAAAACCAATTAATATGAGTACAAAGACGAAATCTCTGGTTAAAATTGTTTGTTTAATTATATCAATCATTATTTCTCATATAATAACCCACACCACGACGAGTTAAGATATATTCAGGTCTACTTGGTGTGTCTTCAATCTTCTCACGTAGACGTCTAATGGTAACATCGACAGTACGAACATCACCAAAATAATCATAACCCCAAACAGTCTCAAGGAGATGTTCACGGGTAATAACTTGACCAAGATGAGAAGCTAAGTGATGCAACAACTCAAACTCTCTGTGAGTTAACTCTAATTCTTCTCCATATTTTTTCGCTACATAAGCGTCTGGGAGGATCTCTAAATCCCCGATTTTAAGACTTTGTAATTTTGTATCTTCTTCTTGGTTATCCACTGCGATTAGTTCGGTGCGACGAAGAAGGGCCTTGACACGTGCTTGTAACTCACGGTTTGAAAATGGTTTTGTTACATAATCATCCGCACCAAGTTCAAGACCAATAACCTTGTCAAACTCACTATCTTTTGCTGAAAGCATGATAATTGGAACACTACTTGTCTTGCGAATTGTTTTAGCAACTTCAAGACCATCAATTTCTGGAAGCATCAAATCCAAGATAATAATATCTGGTTTCTCAGCTTCAAACAATTCGATGGCTTCGCGTCCATTAAAGGCTGTAACAACCTCATAACCTTCCTTGGTCATATTAAACTTAATAATATCTGAGATTGGTTTTTCATCATCTACAATCAATATTTTTTTCATATAGTCACCTTTTTCCTTATATCAATTATACCAAAAAAATGCAAAGAAGACACGAAAGACTGTACTATCAGTATCTTTTTGAATACTCTTGCCAAATCTTTTGTTGGGGTTTTGCTAGTGGGTAGAGGTCAAACTCTTCTGGTGTTAACCAAACGACTTCTTTATCACAATATTCTTTGCTATCAACTACTTGCCCGGATAGGATTCGTACATGCCACTTTCGATGGCTAAAGATATGTTTGACTTCTTCGAAATGACTATCCTGCCACTCAACTTCTAAATCAAAATCCTGCTCAAAACTGTCTTGCGGTGATGGCCCAAGTTGAATAGATGGTTCAGCTACCTGATTAAAGAGATTTAGTTCTTCATTCTTAGAAAATTCATCTACCTCAATCAAGGGAAAATGCCAAAATCCAGCTAGTAACTTTTCACTTTCATTCTTTTCTAGTAAAAACTGTCCTTTAGCATTTTGAACAACTAAAGCATTAAGATAGACGGGAACTGGCTTTTTCTTTGGCGCTTTAATGGGATAGCGATCCATTGTTCCATTTTGATAGGCAGCACTATAATCTTTAACTGGACTATCTTCTGTCCTCGGATTAACGGGTGCCTCAATATCTGAACCCAAATCCATCAAGGCTTGATTGAAATCACCTGGACGTTCTGGATCAATCAAAATTTCCATCATGGCTTGAAATATCTTGCGATTACTTGGATTACCAATGTCGTGATTGACTTCAAATAAACGAGCCAAAACACGCATGACATTCCCATCAACTGCAGGTTGGGGAAGATTAAAAGCGATGCTAGAAATTGCCCCTGCTGTATAAGGACCAATCCCCTTCAAACTAGAAATACCTTCGTAAGTTGAAGGAAATTCTCCATTAAATTCATTCATAATCTGCTGAGCTGCAGTTTGCATATTGCGAACACGCGAATAATATCCAAGACCTTCCCATGCCTTTAATAAGCGTTCTTCGGGTGCATTAGCTAAACTCTCTACAGTCGGAAACCATTCTAGAAACCGTTCATAATAGGGAATAACTGTATCAACTCTGGTCTGCTGTAACATGATTTCAGACACCCAGATATGGTATGGATTTTTACTTCTTCTCCAAGGTAGGTCCCGCTTATTTTCATCATACCAGGCTAAAAGTTTTTGACGGAAAGAGAGAATTTTCTCCTCTTCCCACATGGACACGCCATATTTCTCCAAATCTAACATATATCTAGTATAGCATATCCTTATAGGATACTCAAAAAATGAAAATTGTCCTTATTTTGGTATCGACTCTCTTATCATACCTGACTATAAGTCATATCTCTACTCTTTCTGTTATTTTCTATGATTTTTTGATATAATGACTTTTGAATGAATCTTTAAAAGGAGATATCCATGCGTTTTAATCAATTTAGTTATTATCCCGTTACAAACCAAGAAGCTCTACAGGAATTATCTGAGCTTGGATTCAAGCTTGATCTTTCAGCTTCACATAAAGAACAGTTTGAAGCTTTTGTTAGGACTTGTTTTTTTAATTACACAAATACGGATTATCCCCTCACTACTTTAGCAGTTGATAAAGAAACAGATTTGCTTACTTTCTTTAATTCAGACCGTGAATTGACAGTAGAAATTTTCTACACTGTTGCCTTTCAATTGCTTGGATTCAGTTACTTAGTAGACTTTGAAGATGGTCTTGCTTTTCACAAAGAAACAGCGTTTCCGATCGTTTATGGAGATTTGATTGACAACCTCTACCAACTTCTTAATACACGTACTAAAAAAGGAAACACCCTTATCGATCAGTTAGTTAGTGATGGTCTCATTCCTGAGGACGATAACTATCACTACTTCAATGGCAAGAGTTTAGCGACTTTCTCAACTAACAATGTCATTCGTGAAGTAGTTTATGTAGAGACTCGTGTTGATTCTGATAAAGATGGTCTACCTGACCTCATCAAGGTAAATATCATTCGTCCAACATACAATGGAAAGATTCCAGCTGTCATGACAGCAAGTCCATACCATCAAGGTACCAATGACAAAGCAAGCGATAAGGCTCTCTATAAGATGGAAGCCGAACTAGAAGTCAAGGAACCACATGAAATTACGTTAGAAAATCCAACCCTGGACTTGGTTGAACCCGTTGGGGATGCTGAACTTGTGTCTGAAGCTGAAGAAAAACTCACTCATATCAATAGCAGTTACACACTTAACGACTACTTCCTTCCAAGAGGATTTGCCAATATCTACGTATCAGGTCTTGGTACAAAAGATTCACAAGGTTTAATGACCAATGGAGATTACCGTCAAGTTGAAGCTTATAAGAATGTTATCGATTGGCTAAATGGTCGTTGTCGTGCCTTTACGGATCATAGTCGTAAACGTCAAGTAAAAGCTGATTGGTCAAATGGTAAAGTGGCAACTACTGGTCTTTCTTATCTAGGAACAATGTCTAACGGTCTTGCTAGCACAGGAGTTGATGGCTTAGAAGTCATTATTGCTGAAGCAGGTATCTCATCATGGTACAACTATTACCGTGAAAATGGTCTTGTGACAAGCCCAGGTGGCTATCCCGGAGAGGACTTCGATTCATTAGATGAATTGACCTACTCACGTAATCTTTTAGCTGGTGACTTTATTCGTGGAAACGAGGCTCATAAAGATTCTATAGAAGAACTTAAGAAAAATCTAGACCGTAAAACTGGGGATTATAACCAATTTTGGCATGATAGAAACTACCTTCTTAATGCTGAAAAAGTTAAGGCTGAAGTTGTCTTTACCCACGGTTCACAAGATTGGAACGTGAAACCACTCCATGTCTATCAAATGTTTAATGCACTTCCAAGCAATATTAAAAAACATCTCTTTTACCATAACGGCGCCCATGTTTATATGAACAACTGGCAATCTATTGATTTCCGTGAATCCATGAATGCTCTTTTGACGCAGAAATTATTGGGTCAAAACACTGACTACCAACTTCCAAAAGTCGTTTGGCAAGATAATACTAATCCTCAAACTTGGCTGTCACTTGAAGATTTTGGTAATCAAGTTGAACATAAAACTTTCTCTTTAGGTACTGAGGAAGCTGTTATTGAAAATCATTACCAAGATTCTGACTTCGAACGATTTGGAAAGACTTACCAAACCTTTAACAATGAACTTTATCAAGGTAAGGTGAATCAGATTACCATTGATCTTCCAGTGACTGAAGATCTTCATATCAATGGTCGTGTTAAACTAAACCTTCGTCTCAAGTCAAGTACCAATAAAGGTCTTCTCTCTGCTCAACTTCTCGAACTTGGTCAAAAGAAATACCTTCAACCTTATCCTGGAGTCTTGTCTGCTCGTACTATTGATAATGGTCGTTACCATATGCTGGAAAACCTTTGCGAGCTACCATTTAGTCCAAATGCCCAACGTGTTATTACCAAGGGCTACCTCAACCTCCAAAATCGTCATGATTTATTGAAAATTGAAGAAGTTAAGCCAGATGAATGGATGGAATTCCAATTTGAACTCCAACCAACAATTTACAAACTAAAAGAAGGCGATACTCTCCGACTCGTTCTTTATACTACTGACTTTGAAATTACTGTACGTGATAATTCTGACTATCAATTAACTGTAGACCTTGCGAAATCTAGTCTTGAAATTCCAGATCAAAAATAGTTAGAAACCAGAAAACCCGTGATACAAATATCACGGGTTCTTTTATTCTTATTTTTTTTCTTCGGCTTGTTTCTTCATTCTCGCAAGTCTCAAAGCTCTATTAGGATTGAGGCGATTAAAAAGTTCTTCTAATTTCTTTTCATTCCAGACGTCTGCAGCAGAAACAAAATTTCCATCAGCATCTCGGAAAGATATTGGTTTATCCCCCATAGCTATCTCCTAGTCTACAAATTCAAACTCAAATTTACCAATACGGACAAGGTCGCCGTCCTTAGCACCGCGAGCACGAAGAGCTTCATCAACTCCCATACCACGCAACTGACGAGCAAATTTCATGACAGATTCATCACGGTCAAAGTTAGTCATGTTAAAGAGTTTCATGAGTTTTTCACCTGAAAGAACCCAAGTTGCATCGTCGTCACGACCAATCTCAAATGGTTTTTCTTCCTCATCGAAGCCATAATAAGCCTCTTCTTCCATCTCTGACTCATCATAAAGAAGAAATTCTGGCGTCTTATCAAGAAGTTCTGCCGTTGCATCTAATAAAGGTGCAAGACCTTGCTTGGTCAAACCTGAAATTGGGAAGATTGGCGGTAACTCTTCAAATTCATCATAATTAGCAGCCAATTTTTTCTTGAACTCTTCAAGTTTTTCCTGACTCTCAGGCATATCCATCTTATTGGCAACAATAATCTGTGGACGCTCCATCAGACGAAGGTTATAAGATTCAAGTTCCTTATTGATTGCTAGATAGTCCTCGTAAGGATCACGTCCTTCACTAGCTGACATATCAATGATATGCAAGATAACGCGTGTACGTTCGATATGACGCAAGAACTGAGTACCTAGACCAACACCTTGACTAGCACCTTCAATCAATCCGGGAAGGTCTGCTACTGCAAAGGACTCACCTGATTGAGTACGTACCATACCAAGATTAGGAACGATTGTTGTAAAATGGTAGGCACCAATCTTAGGTTTTGCAGATGTGATGACACTTAGTAAAGTTGATTTACCAACAGATGGAAATCCAACTAAACCAACGTCAGCAAGGATTTTGAGTTCTAACTGTAATTCACGCTCCTGACCAGGTTCTCCATTTTCTGAGATTTCTGGAGCAGGATTTTTAGGTGTTGCAAAACGGATATTTCCGCGACCTCCACGACCTCCATGAGCCACGATGAACTCCTGTCCGTTCTCTATCAAATCAGTGAGTACCTTCCCAGTCTCCGCATCACGCACAGTTGTCCCTTGAGGTACACGGACAATCAAGTCTTCTGCCCCTCGGCCATGCATTCCTTTTGTCATCCCTTTTTCACCTGATTGGGCCTTGAAATGACGATTGTAACGAAAGTCCATAAGGGTACGCAAGCCTTCGTCTACAACGAAAACAACGTTACCACCACGTCCTCCATCACCTCCCCAAGGTCCACCGTTAGGGACGTATTTTTCACGACGAAAGGCAACCATGCCATCGCCACCATTACCAGCCTTTACTTTAATCTTTGCTGTGTCTAAAAACATACTCATATTCTCTTCTCACTTTAAAAAGGGCTGGGAAAATCCCAGTCACCAACTATTAGAAATAGATCCTACAACTAGCAATTTAGAATCTGCTGAATACACCAATTGCAGTCGCAAAAATACCTGCTAAAGTAACAAACAACATGATTAATACAACAAACATTGTCAATTTTTCAAAGAATGTTTTTTTACGTTTACCATTATCACCGAATGCCATATTTTCTCCTTTACTATTATATTATAATTTTAAAATTCATCTGACACAGGAGCGATAGCCCACAAAATCAAGTAAGCAACAATTCCAGCTCCATAACATAAAGCTAAAACTCCCCAAATAACACGAACAATTGTAGGGTCAATATCAAAATAATGTGCTACTCCTGCGCAGACACCACCAATTTTTTGGTCTCTACCACTTCTCATCAATTTCTTATTCATTGTTTTATTCCTTTCTTCAGAACATCTTAATCATTCAAGTATTTTCTTAAATTTCTTAATTGTTTTCTTGATGCCTTAAGCATACGTCTAGAACCTTTAACTGGCATCTTAACGGCCTGTTGTGGAATATAAAAGACTGTCTTTAAAATACGTTTTGTAACAGGTTCGTCAGCTCCTGTTTCTTTGGCAAAATTATTTGAAATAATGACGTCTAGATAAAATTCATGGACTCTTCTACCAAAATTCTCAGCAGAAATTTCATATAATTTTTCAGATAAATGTTTTTCATCCATCAGCGGAGTAGCAAGTAAAGCCTCAAGAATCGCTCCTGCCAAATCTCTTTCCTCATAATAGAGGGTTCCAAACATTTTATCGTTGATAAGATTGTCCAGATAAGGATTACCATGAGCAATAACTGGCGTCTTACTTGCCAAACTTTCCAGATAGGTCAACCCCTGAGTTTCACTTGTAGAAGCCGATATAAAGAAATCAGCTGCTTTATAATAAAGTGCCGTTTCATTTGGCGGAATCATACCTGTAAAGATAACAGAATCTTGAATCTGTAAGTCTTCTGCTTGCTCCTTAAGATTTTTCAAATAAGGTCCATCTCCAGCTACAACCAGTTTAACATTTGGTTCTTCTTTTAGGACATCTGGTAAAGCTGTAAGAACTGCTTGAATATTCTTCTCGTAAGAAACACGAGAAAGACTAAGAAGCATCTTTTCGTCTTGTTCGATCCCTAGTTTATCCCGTAAGTCACTAATGTGTTCAGGACCAATCTCAGGGCGTTCAAATTTGGCAAGTTCAATTCCAGTAGGAATAACACGCTTTTCAACTTTTACCTTATAGTCGGATAAAAGATCCCGCACAATTTCACTCGGACAAATGACTCCATCAACATCATGAAGAAATCCTCTCACAAGATACTTGACCATACTGGGACGAATCAACATCCCCTTAGCAATATAGTGGACATAATCCTCGTACTGGGTATGATATGTATGAATGACTGGGATTTTCAGTTCTCGAGCAATCCAAATTCCCAATAAACCAAGAGAAAACTCTGTCTGGGTATGAATAATGTCTAACTGATATTGTTTCGCAATCTCAAGAGCTTTTGTAAATCCACGGTAAGCAAAACGACGGTCTTTAAAGGCAAAGAAAGGAACACTAGGAATACGGATAATTTGCCAGTCTTCATAACGATTGACGTCCTTATCGGTTGTCGTGAAGATAAAGACTGCATGCCCTTGCTTTTCAAGCTCTGTTTTTAAGGTTCGAATACTGGTTGCAACACCCGAAACCTGTGGGAAATAAGTATCTGTAAATAATCCAATTCGCATATACTACCTCATTTTTTTCCTAAAGCCGCTTGGTCCCGATAGAATTTTAGCCAGATTTCTAAAAGATGCTCTTCAGAGTATTCTTTTGAAATAGCCTTAGCCCTCTCTTTTAATTCTTTTAGTGCTTCTGGATGCGCTCTGTATTCCAAAATAGCTTCTTTCATCTCTTCCACATCAGTGGTTGGTCTGTAATTTCCTTCTAGAATTACCTTATAAAGATCTAAGTCCCGAAGCATAATGGGTGCTTCACAACTCGCAGCTTCTAGAATGGTCATCGGAAAGAGCTCGTTATAGCTAGGAAGTAAGAACAAATCTGCCAAAGAATAGAGTTCTCTCATCCGTTCTGGCTCAACAATTCCAGGGAAAATCAGATTCTCTGGAGGATTATCCATGATTTTTTTATAACGTTCATAACCATCGGTTATCCCACCAAATGAGAAACCTCCAGCCCAAATAAAGGTGATATCCGGTAGTTCCTCAGCAAGAGTGATGAAATCATCGATTCCCTTACGCTTCTGAACCTGCCCAGCTCCTACTACTACAAATTGATTTTCACTCAACCCCATATCTTGTCGAAGTCGACTTACTTTTTCTGCAGAAAGTGGGTGCCATTTTTCTTTGTTAACAAAGTTAGGGATATAGGTCACTTTTTCACGTGGAATACCAGCTGCAACCAAATCTTCGATAAAAGTAGGATTAACCACAACCAAGTGTTCCATACGATCATAAAAAGAAAACACATAGCGCTTAACAATCCCTTTTAGAAAGAATGGAATCTTCAAACTACCTTCTAAGGTGTCAGGCAAGAAGTGGACATAACCAATCCTACGACCTGAACGCTTCTTTTGAAAAGTTGACAGATAATAAGGAAGGTCGATTGTATGAAAATGAGTAACATCAGCTTCTACAGGAAGATTCTCCGTTACAATTAGTTGCTCTTTCGCATCACGTTTCAAAAGTTGCACAAGTTCACGGTAAGCTCCAGAAACACCTTGTCCTGCTACCTTTTCACTCGAACTTAGCATGTTGATGCGTAATTTCTCTTTTTCCATACTATCCATTATATCATTTTATTGAAAGAAAATCAGCAAATTAAAAAAGAGATAGCATAAAAGCTAGGGAATTTCCAAACACTTATACTATTTCTTTTTTTATATCATTCTATTTAATACCTAAAGCGATACGTGCATAGCGACTCATTTTTTCAACCGTCCAAGCTGGATACCAAACTAATTTTACTTCAACGTTAGTAACCTCTGGTACATCTGTCATTGCATCATAAATTTGATCGGTCAAGAGGTCTGCTAATGGACAACCCATAGTCGTTAAGGTCATATCAATCTCAGTATCACCGGTATCACCATCAAATCGAATCTCATAAATCAGACCTAGGTTGACGATATCGATTCCTAATTCTGGGTCGATAACTTCTTCTAGAGCTGTCAAAATCCGTGTTTTGATGTTTTCAATTTGCTCTTCTGTGTAAGCCATATTCAGTCTCCTCTATCTTAATCCTCGATAAAGTCACGAAGCGGTTTGCTTCTACTTGGTTGGCGAAGTTTTCTCAAGGCTTTTGCCTCAATCTGACGAATACGCTCACGAGTAACGTTGAAGACTTTACCAACATCTTCTAGAGTACGCATTTTTCCATCATCAAGACCGAAACGTAGACGAAGAACATTTTCTTCTCTATCAGTCAAAGTATCCAGAACTTCATCCAACTGCTCACGCAAGACGATACGAGTGGTGTAGTCTACTGGATTTTCAATCACTTCATCCTCGATAAAGTCACCAAGATGACTATCGTCCTCTTCACCAATAGGTGTTTCAAGAGAAACTGGTTCTTGCGCAATTTTCAAGATTTCACGAACCTTATCAGGTGTCATATCCATACGTTCAGCGATTTGCTCAGGAGTAGGATCTTGTCCCAATTCTTGAAGAAGGTTACGCTGCTCACGAACAAGCTTGTTGATAGTTTCTACCATGTGAACTGGGATACGAATGGTACGAGCTTGGTCAGCAATGGCACGCGTAATGGCCTGACGAATCCACCAAGTGGCATAAGTTGAAAATTTGAATCCTTTTGAATAATCAAACTTATCAACGGCCTTCATTAATCCCATATTTCCTTCTTGGATTAAGTCAAGGAATTGCATGCCACGTCCAACATAGCGTTTTGCAATGGATACTACTAAACGAAGATTGGCCTCTGCTAAACGCTGTTTAGCTTCAACGTCTCCTGCTTCAACGGCCAAGGCCAATTCCTTTTCCTCTTCGTTAGTCAAAAGTGGAACTACCCCAATTTCTTTCAAGTACATACGTACAGGGTCATTCACTTTGGCAGATGTCGAACCAATTAAATCTTCATCGCTAAGTTCTGGTTCTTCCTCTGTACTTAAGACACGTTCACTTGGATTTCCTTCGTTATCCGTGATAGAAATCCCAGCATCTTGAATTCGTTGCAAAAGATTTTCAATACCATCTACGTCCAAGGCAAAAGGAATTACAAGGACATTATTAATTTCATCATCTGTAGCTGTACCCGTTTTTTTATGATTACGAATAAATTCTGCTACTTGGACATCAAAAGTGGTTACTTCTTTTTGTTTTTTTGCCATTCTTACTCCATTCTTCTTTTTTGGGCAATTAAGCGTTCAAGCTCTTCCAAAGCGGTATCAGTATCCCCGATATGACTTGCTTCCTGGACCTTCTTTTTAATTTGTAAGTTTTGTTGATTCAAAAGAGCACGATTACGAGACTCCTCAACTTCCTTTAGTTCTTCTGGAGGCATCTCAGAAGGTAGATCCAAAGCTAACACTTGGTACCAAGCATTTTCCACTTCTCTAGTCTGATTTGCCAAGTCTTCGGAAGAAATCGAACCATTATCAATCAAGAGTCCATACAAGGTCTGAAACTCTGGAGTTTCAAATACAAAATCATCTCTCAAACGATAATCATTCAACACAAGGGGGTGCTCCATCATACGATAAAGAATATGTGCTTCAGCTCTCATGACTGCCGTCAATTGTTTAGAAACCGACATAGTAATTGGTGTCGGATTAACAACCTGCTTCACTTTTTCTTGTCTTTGTCTGACACGACTTTCGTTGATAATGTGCTCAACTTGTTGATAATCAAAAGATGGTAAATGATCCGTCAACAAATGAATATAGGTGTTCTGGGCTGTGATAGAAGGTTCTTTGACGATAAGAGGTGCAATTTTCTCAATGAACTCAATCTGTGCTTGGAGATTTTCACTATTACTAGGTTTGTAATGATGGATATAAAACTCAATCGGACTGATTCGAGTATTGGATAAAAGATAAGCCAAATCCTCTGGAGAATTCTTTTGTAAATACTCATCAGGATCCATTGCATCAGGAATCTGGACTACTTGTACAGGTAGATCTTTAAGCTCGTCCAAAGCTTTAGCAGTTGCAGCTTTTCCTGCCTTATCACCGTCATAAGTGATAATCACTTTTTTTGTAAAGCGTTTGAGATGTTCGACATGTTCAGCAGTCAAGGCCGTTCCCATGGAAGCTACTGCATTTTCAATACCAGCACGGTAGGCTGCAATAACATCCATAAAGCCTTCCATCAGATACATTTCAGGAGCCTTACCAGACCCTTTTTTTACCCTATCCAAATGATATAATTCGTAACTCTTGTTAAAAATCGCCGTCGCTCGACTATTTTTATACTTGGCAGTTTGAGAATCCGTCTCTTGCCAAATCCGTCCAGAGAAAGCAATTACCTTTCCTTGGTCGTTTGAGAGTGGAAATATAATCCGGTTATGAAAAGTATCAAAAAATTGGTTACTCTCAGATAGATAAAATAGACCTGAATCCAGCAAGTCCTTCTCACTATAATCGTCTGCCAAACGCTGATAAAGATAAGAGCGTTCTGCTGGAGCTAGACCAATCATAAAGTGTTTAATGACATCATCAGTCAAGCCACGTTTATAGAGATAGTTTCTCGCCTCCTCACCCATTTTAGTCGTCATGAGGATTGCATGATAAAAGCGTGCAGCCTTATCATGCATATCGTAGAGATTTTGATGGGGTGACGTGTGTGGGACAGGGTTATGTGCAGGAGCTTCAAGGTGCATTCCGAGACGTTCGCCCAACATCCTTACCGCATCCGCAAAAGTTACTTGTTGATACTCTTCTATAAACTTAAAGACGTCTCCAGAACGACCACAACCAAAACAGTGGTAAAATTGCTTATCTTCGACCACGTTAAAGGAAGGGGTCTTTTCACCATGAAAAGGACAGAGCCCCAAAAAGTTCCGTCCAGATTTTTGTAAAGAAATCACTTCTCCTATGATTTCGACAATATTGGTATTGTTTTTGATTTCTTCGATGACTCTCTTGTCAACCATAGACAATACCTCCATTTTATCACAGTTTACTTTATATAGTATAGCTTATTTCTGAAAAAAAGTAAACCATTTCATACACTTTACATGCTTCTATTTCATAAGTTTCCAGCTATCATGAAAAACTGAATCTTTTGAGCAAACCATTCTAATATTTGAAAGAAAAATAGAAAAAATTAAAGACTATTTCACCTGATTTTCGAGATTATTTTTCAATATCCTACTAATATACTGACCATCTTTTCTACTGATACAAGCTGTTGCATAAGTCAATGGTGCTTTGTATACCACTCCTCTATAGGATGGATCAGTCAATACAGGCATAGAATAATAGGCATTCTTTTTATTTTTAAGGTCAATAAACCATTTACCTCCTAGGTGTTTGCGAAAGGTTTCGCCGATATAAACTGTCAGGTAGTCCAACATCTTGCGGTCTGCTATCAAAGCATGGTGGTCTTCGTAGTGAGCCAAGATCCAAGCCTCCAAATCATCCAAGGACTGCATACTATAGTCTAAATTTAGCCCTTCTTTCTCCGCAAACTCCCTTGTGAAATAGTCCATCTTAAATCCAATCTGAAAAATCCATTCCTGAAAATCTTCTTGTGTGTATGCCATGTTTTTATCTCCTTACTATTATCAAAGTTTAAGATTCTTAGATTGATTCTATTATAAAGTAAAACTGGCAATAAAGGAAATATAAATATAGTTTAAATTCCACTAAAAAAACTTAGAAGTAAAAATTCCACTTCCAAGTTTTTATATCAATTATTTAAAATCATCTACTCAAATAGTTGATAGTAATCTGAAATTTTCATTTTAGCTTTTTCATCCTTGTTCAAATCTTGGATGATTCGTCCTTCCTTCATGACAATGAGACGATTTCCATACTTGAGAGCATCTTCCATGTGGTGGGTAATCATCAATGCTGTTAGATGATCCTTGCTGACAAAGTCATCTGTCAATTCCATCAAGGCCACACTTGTTTTAGGGTCAAGGGCTGCCGTATGTTCATCCAACAAAAGGAGTTCAGGACGTTTCAAGGTTGCCATCAAGAGGCTCAAGGCCTGTCTTTGTCCACCTGACAAGAATTCAATCGGTGTATCCAAGTGTTTTTCTAGACCATTTCCGACCTTCTCAATAGTTGCTTGAAATTCTTCCTTATAAGCTGATAGTCTTCTTGGAAATAGTCCACGTTTTTCTCCACGAAACTTGGCAATCAAGAGATTTTCTGCAACCGTCATACGAGGGGCAGTTCCCATCTTAGGATCCTGAAAGACACGAGAAAGGTACTTGGCACGTTTTTCAGGGCTGAAATGAGTCACATCCTCTCCCATAATACGGATAGTCCCACTAGTCAAGGGCAAAGTTCCTGCAATGCTATTAAAGAGTGTTGATTTTCCTGCACCATTTCCACCCAAGATTGTAATGAAGTCGTGTTCATAAATATCGAGAGAAACATCGTTTAGGATAATTTTTTCCTCGTCAAATCCATTTTTCACAATTTTTGTGGCATTTCTTAATTCTACAATTGCTGTCATTTGCTTAACTTGACTCCTTTCAAGTATTTATCCTTGAGGGTTGGAATGACTAGACAAGTTGCTAGGATAAGAGCACTGTATAGACGGAGGTAGCTAGTATTAAAGCCAAGAGCAATGACTCCCCATACTAGGAATTGGTAACTAATAGAACCAACAACAATAGTAACCAGACGTTCTACTAATGTAAGACTCTTAAAGAGTACTTCTCCGATAATCAAGCTAGCAAGTCCAACTACTATAACCCCGATACCACGAGAAACATCTGCATAGCCTTCTTGTTGAGCGATAAGAGCGCCAGCAAGTGCAATCACACCATTTGACAAGACCAAGCCCATAAGTTCCATACGTCCCGTATTGATACCAAAACTACGGGCCATATCTGGATTATCTCCTGTTGCGATATAAGCTTGTCCCAATTTAGTATCTAGGAAGAAAAGCATAAGAAGGATAACCAAAGTCACAAAAATCAAACCTGTAAATAATTGATTAACCTCAGATGAGAAAGGAAGAACGTCCTGGATTTGTTTGGTTCCTAAGAGCCCAAGGTTTGCCCGTCCCATAATCATGAGCATGATAGAATGACAAGAAGTCATCACCAAAATACCAGACAAGAGTGTTGGAATCTTTCCTTTCGTGTAAAGAAGACCTGTCGCTAAACCTGCAAGACAGCCTGCCCCAACAGCTACTAAGGTAGCAAGAAAAGGATTGACACCTTGTGTAATTAGAGTTACTGCTACCGCTCCTCCAAGCGGGAAGGAACCCTCGGTTGTCATATCTGGAAAGTTGAGGATTCGAAAGGTCATAAAGATTCCCAAACCTAGAATAGCCCAGACAAATCCTTGTGAAATAATCGATACTATCATGTTACATTCATTTCCTTCTTTTAAAAATTGGAGGAGATGTCTCCAACTCCTCCTTCATTCTTATTCGATTACTTGACCAGCTTCTTTAAGAACTGATTCTGGAATCGTGATTCCAAGTTCTTGAGCTAGTTTTTTGTTGATAACTGATTTACCAGTTGAGAAGACATTGACTGGAGTATCAGCTGGTTTTTCACCCTTCAAGACTTTAGCGATCATCTTACCAGTAGCCACACCAAGATCGTGTTGATCCACAACCACTGATGCCAAACCGCCTGCTTCTACCATTGCAGTTGCACTTGGGTAGATTGGTTTTTTAGCTGTTTGGTTACTTGATACTACAGTTGAGAACGCAGATGCGATTGTGTTGTCAATTGGAACCCAGATTGCATCCACTTTACCAGTCATAACGTTTACTGTAGAAGCAATTTCGTTAGTTGATGGAACTGCAAAGGTTTCGACTTTCAAACCAGCTTTTTCAGCGTAAGCTTTGAACTCTTCAACTTGTGATTTAGAGTTATCTTCACTACTTGAGTAAAGAGCTCCAACTGTCTTGACATCAGGAGTCAATGTTTTAATCAATTCAACCTGTTGTTCAGCAGGGTTATGGTCAGATACCCCTGTAATGTTTCCACCTGGTTTTTCCAAGTTTTGTACAAGGTTAGCTCCAACTGGATCTGTAATAGCTGCCATGATAACAGGAAGGTCTTTTGTTGCACTTGCTAGACCCTGAGCTGCAGGTGTCGCAATTCCGACAACAACATCATTTCCATTTGACACCAATTGTTTACTCATTGTGGCAACCTTACTTTGGTCACCTTCTGAATTCATAAAGTCGATTTTAACTTGGTCGCCTTTATAGCCTTCTTCAGCAAGTCCATCTTGGATACCTTGGTAAATCAAGTCGAGTGATGGGTGACTGACGAACTGTAGAACACCAACCTTAGCTGTTTTGTTAGCTGTCTCGGTTTTAGTATCTTGTTTCGTTAAGTTAGAGTAGACCAAGCTTCCTCCAACTACAAGTGCTAGTGCTACAATAATACCAATTAAACGTTTATTCATATCTATTTCTCCTTATTTCCCTTAAACTTAGTAATGTTCTTTATACTTTCAATATAACTTTACCAAGCGTCGCCATCGTTTGATTTCCATCATTTTTTCCTCCCTATAGAAAAAGTCCTCACACAAAAAACTTGTGTGAGGACGTCGATGCGCGGTGCCACCTCAATTATAGGAATTATTCCTATCGCTCTTACTCGCTTCACGAGTTGCACTATAAGGTGTGCTCACCGAATTCTTATGATTTCAAATTCTTAATAACATCCAGCCCAATTTCATCATCTTCTTCTATCTGTTTCCACCAACCACAGACTCGCTAAAAAAATTCAATGATTACTTTCTGAATGCTTAAATTATATCATTTTACTAAAACTTGTCAAGGATTTTCATGAATTATTTTAAAAAATTATGAAAATTCCTACGGTTTTTGGAAAATATTGCTTGTATTAACCGGAATTACGTAATCCTGTAGCAATTCCGTTAATGGTCGTATGAATCAATCTTTCCTCATGTGAGGACAACTCTCCGCGACGTTGACGCTTAATCAACTCTAACTGAATATAGTTAAGAACATTGAAATAAGGCATGCGGTAATTTAGACTGTCTTTCAAATAAGTGTTTTCTGCCAAGAGTTCTTCATGACCTTCGATAGCCAAGATAACGTTCTTAGTCAATTGCCATTCATCCAAAATAGTATAGTAGATTGCTTGCACTTCTTCACTTTCACAAAGTTTAGCATATTCAAAAGCAATATTCATATTTGATTTTGATAGAACCATATCAACGTTAGATAGGAGTGACTGGAAGAAAGGCCAGTTCTGATACATGTCACGAAGGTATTCAATATTTTTTGGATCTTGATCAATAAATTCCTTGAAGCTTGACCCAACACCATACCAACCTGGGAACATGACACGACTTTGTGACCATGAGAATACCCAAGGAATGGCACGCAGACCACCAATTTCAGTGATTGTTTTACGTGCTGCTGGACGAGAACCAATATTAAAGCTTGAGATATTCTTGATTGGACTAGATTCAAAGAAATAATCGTAGAAATGATCATTTCCAAATACTAGTTCGCGGTAGATATCATAGCTACGACTGACTACTTGGTCCATGATGGCCTCATAGCGATTTGATGTATTAGTATCACTCTTCTTCTGTGTAATCATACGGTTGATAGCCGCTGATACCAACATTTCCAAGTTATAGTAGGCTGCATCCTTGTTTCCGTATTTATTTCCGATAACTTCACCTTGTTCAGTTAATCGAATACGGTCCTTGATTGATTTGAGTGGTTGAGAAGCAATGGCGTCATAAGTAGGGCCACCGCCACGACCAACAGTACCACCACGACCGTGGAAGAAGGTTACTTTGACTCCAAATTCATCACCGATAGCAGTTAATTGTTGCTGAGCTTTGTATAGAGTCCAACAAGATGATAGATAACCACCATCCTTGTTACTATCTGAGTAACCTAGCATGATTTCTTGATAATTATCTTTTGAAGCAATCCACTTCTTAGCAAGCGGTAAAGAGAAATACTTTCTCATTGTTTCTTCGGAATGATCCAAGTCCTCAATTGTTTCAAAGAGAGGCACGATTTGAACACGTGCTTTTTCAGCATCCACAAGACCGACTTCTTTCAGCATAATCGCCAATTCTAACATATCAGACACACTGGTTGCATGAGAAATAATCGTTTGACGAATGACGTCTTCTCCCAAACGATCTTTTAATTCACGAGCAGTTTGGAAAATGGCTAATTCTTTTTCAAGAAGTTCAGACTTTTCAGCATGAGTAGCTGACAAGATTCGAGGGTCTTCTAATAGTTCATGTAAAAGCAACTCGCACTTCTCATCTTCTGAAAGATCGCTATAGTGATCATTAATTCCAGCAGATGCTAACAATTCAGCAACACAGGCTTCATGAACACTTGAGTCTTGGCGCATATCGATAGATGCCAAGAAGAAACCAAAGACTTCAACAGCCTCCAAAAGCTCGGCAAACTCTCCAGTAAGCAAAGCCTCTGCCTTATTTTCAAGCAATGAATCTTTAATGATAGCTAAGTCTTGTTTAAATTCTTCAATTGTTTCGTAGTAAGGAGGACGATCTTCAGCCAATTCTTGAATTGCTCCTGAGAGACGATTACTAATATAGTCAGTAACTACTCCTTGTTGATGTCCTTGAGTTCCAAAGAGTCGTTCAATGTGATGGCGTTCATCTGCTGATGAGCCGACAAGAGCCCACTCTTTCAAATTTATAAGAGTTTGAATTAATTTTGATTGAATAAAGTGAAAAGCTCGACGATAAGGTTCTTTCTCGCGGAAAACAGAAGTATCTTGAGATTGAGCTGCCATTTCTTCAACAGCCTTACTTGTCTTAGATAAATTAGTAGAAAGAGAGAAGGTACGGTAGAGACTAGAAATCTTACTGATGTAGTAGTTTAAGATTACTTCACTTTGAATGGTAGCAGAACGCATGAGTGTCTCAGCAGTTACAAATGGATTGCCATCACGGTCTCCACCAATCCACATTCCCATGGTGATAGGTTTTGCTTGTTTTAGGTCAATTCCCTGCTCTTTTGCAAGACGCTTATACTCTAACATTAGATTTGGTACAGCTTGTAGGAAAGAACTATTGTAATATTCCATCACGTTTGTGATTTCATTCGTTACTTTTAGTTTCTTCTCACGAATCATATCCGTCTGCATGATAATCTCAATGTAGCGACGAAGATCATTGTGCCATTTTTCTTTGTTAATAAGTCCCATTCTCACATCACGGTATTTACGCAAGAGAGTATGGATATGATTAGTCAAGTCTAGCATACTCTTACGTTGAACCTGAGTTGGATGGGCTGTTAATACTGGCACCACGTTCAGATGTTCAAGAATTTCAGCCGCATTTTCTTTTTCAGCAACCATTTCAATGGTTGTTGACAATTTACCAAGATAATCTTGATCAATATTGTTTAGATGGTTAATCTCATAAGCTAAGTCTACGTCTTCGGAAATGTTAATCAAAAGTGGTAATATAGAGAAATATCTAGAGATGTAGACCATTTCATCATTTGAAAGGCTTCTCACTACCTTATCTAGTCCTTGATAGTCTAGATTTGATGATAGCTTCTTCAACTGCATAATCTTATCAAAAGTCTCAGCAGGAAGCATATTTTTCGTGATATCTTCAAGTAAATCTGTCAAGATTTGAACTTCTTCTTGGACTACAGTTTTGTTTCTGTTATTTTCTAGTTTTTGAAGAGACATATTTTTCTCCTTGTCACATTTTCTTAGAGCTGTGCTTTATATTCGCTGTAGAGTTTTGCACGTTTTTCACTAGCATCGATATTTAACACAAAGGCGATAGCTACTGATAGAACCAGGAGACTATTCCCCCCTTGTGAAAGGAATGGGAAGGTTACACCTGTTGAAGGGATCAATCCTGAAATCCCTCCGATATTAACGAATACCTGAATTAAAATCATTCCACCAATACCGATTGCTACCATAGAGTTGAACGGATCTTTTGCTCGTACTCCCACTAAAATAATACGAAGAATTAGGAAGAATAATAGAGCTAAAATAAGACTGGCACCGACAAAACCAAATTCTTCGATGACGATAGAAAACACAAAGTCCGTGTGTGCCTCAGGTAGATAGCCTCGTTTTTCGATAGAGTTTCCTAATCCTAGTCCAAACCATCCCCCATTTACCATAGCATAGTATGAATTCGCCAACTGGTGTCCTGCACCAGCGACATCATCAAATGGATTAAAGAAAGCACTGAATCGTTTAGCTACGTATCCAAATACTGGAATCTTAGAAAACTTATCAACACCAACAAGCTTAATGGTTGTTAGAGAAACAAAGGATAAACTGGTCAATACTCCAAGAATAGTTGCAAACCATCGGTGAGCTATCCCACTAATTGAGTACATCAACAATGCTACCAAAAAGAGAATTGTAGCATTTCCAAGGTCAGGGAAAATAGCCAAACTACCAATCATGACTAGAAGTACAAATCGCCAATCGTTAAACGCTCTAGGAAACCATTGGTTTTGAGTTAAAACTTGGAAATCATAAACGGCAATTTCTTCTTGTTGCTTTGAAAAACGTTGAGCCAAGTACCAAATGATGATAATTTTCAAGTATTCCGCAGGCTGAACAGTAATAGGTCCTACTTTGATCCAACCGTAAGCACCATTGATGGGAATCCCAATCAAACGAGCTAAAGCTAGTAACACTAACTCAGCAAACATAACGATAAACAACAAACGTTCGTTTCGAAGAAAACCAAGTTTCAGCTTATAGATTACTGCAATAAGCAACAAACTAACGATCCAAAACAAGCCCTGATTTCGAACTAATTGAAAGGCGCTCTTACCCTCCTGAATCAAGGATGCACTCGTTGTTGAATATACCACTATCAATCCCAGAACGGATAAGAGAATATAGGGCACTAAAATAGAGTAATTCAACAGGTGCCTTTTGCTAATTTTCATATTTCACCATCTACTAAATTTTTAATTTTCTATTCATTCTAGTTTTACATGCTATTATACCACTTTTTAGACTAGAAAAAAACTCTTATCCGTTAAAGCCTAGAATTTAAGCTTTTAGAATTCACAAACATTTATTTATATTTTGGGCTTTTAGCTAAGAAAACTTCAAAAAAACTCTACCTTTCAAGAGTAGAAAGATAGAGTTTTCATCTTTAGTTTGAAGATGTTGTTGTCGTTTCAGCTGCAGTTGTTGTCGTTTCAGTTGCTGCTGATGTAGTTGTCGTTTGAGTTGTTGTATCACTTTGAATGTACTGAGTAAAGATATTTTGGAAGACTGGGTCTTTAACCTTGATATTTGCTGCTTGCAATTCTTTACTAATAATACCTTGAACAAAAGTAGCATCATTTTGTTTTTGAGTCAGGATAACTGTCTTCAATTTTTCTTTATAATCTTCCCAGTTAGAAGATTTTTCTGTTTTCTTGGTCAATTTCACAATATAGAAACTGTTTGAATAAGCTTGTGTACCTGGAGCTGTGATCACATCTGAAATACCATTTACATCAAGAGCAAATGTAGCTTTTTTAACAACGTCTGGCAATTCTGTTGATGCAGAGTCAAAAGTGATTTCTCCACCATTTGCTTTTGTCTTTTCATCAGTTGAATTATCTTTAGCCAATTGTGCGAAGTCAGCTCCAGATTCTTTAGCTTTAGCAAGAACTTCTTTAGCCTTTTCTTCACTGTCAAGTTTAATAACTTGAGCAGTTACTTCTGGTGTGTACTCATCGTAAGCTTTTTTGTAGTTCTCATCTGTCAATTCTGCTTCAGCAGCTTTCTTAACAGCGTATTCAACTAACTTACTTGTACGAATCTGAGCTTTACGGCTTTCTGCTGTCATACCAGCGCGAGAAAGAACGATTTGATAGCTATCACCGTATCTCTTTTGCTCTTCTGCTACCGCATCTTCTACTTCTTTGTCACTTACTTCAGAACCATATTGTTTTTCAAAAACTTTTTGAATTGTCATGTTAAGTAAGACTTGTTGAGCAGTTGGATTGTTTTTCACTTCTTCATAAAATTGGTGCTCAGTGATGACATCACCCTTCATACTGATGAGGTCAGATCCTTGAGAGCTATTTGAACAAGCAGCCAAAGTAGCTACTGATAACAAAGTGATGGCACCAGCCAATAATTTTTTCTTCATGTTTACTCCTTTTTATACACTAGATAAATGTTTACCTTATCTATTTTACTAAATTGTCTTAAAAATATCTGAAATTAATCAACATCAGGCAGTTCTATTTCTGCTTGATTCTTTCTTAGCATCAATATTCCATCTCCAAGAGGAACTAGACTAGCTGTTAATCCCGGATTGTTTAGAGTTGCGTCAAATAGTCTTTGCAAACCACGATAAATGGTTCTTTGGCCTCGACGAACTTCCATGATATCCTTGGCCACATCACCACCCTGAAAAATATCATCCAAGACAACTACTCCACCAACCTCAAGGTGTTTTAGGATTTCTGGCAAAAATACGATGTATTTGGATTTTGCAGAATCCATAAAAACAAAATCATAGGTCTCTGTCAATGTTGATAAAACGTCTACCGCATCGCCTTCCAAAAGAGTGATTTGTTGGCGATTATCAAACTTGGCGAAATTTTCCTTGGCAAAACCAATCATTTCAGGATTCCGATCAATGGTTATTATTTTTGCATTTGGAGCATGATTTGCCATTAAAAGAGCTGAAAATCCAATTGCCGTTCCAATTTCTAAAATATTTTTTGGTTGAATTGTTTCCATTAGGAAACGGAAATAAGCGACTGTTTCATGAGGAATGATAGGAATATTCTCCTTGCGAGCAAAGTTTTCTAGTTCTTTTAAAGAACCAGTCACCTGCTCTTGTCTGTGGCGCATAAATTCCACAATCTCATCCTTAACGACAGGACGTCGCATGTTGTGGTTGGCATTTTTACTGTATGACTCAACCATCTTATGCCAATCCTAATTTTTCAACAAGGGCTTCAAACTCATCCAAACGACGTTCAAAGACTGCAAAGGCATCGTTGAGATAGTCTTCTTTTTCCATGTCAACGCCAGCTTTACGCATGATATTGAGTGGATAGTCTGACTTCCCTGCCTTGAGGTATTCAATATAACGGTCACGGTCTTCTTGACTACCGTGGACAATCTTTTCAGCCAAGGCTGAAGCTGCTGCAAATCCTGTTGAATACTGATACACATAGTAGTTGTAGTAGAAATGAGGAATGCGTGCCCATTCGTATTGAATTTGAGGATTGTCTTCCTTGTTAAGTCCATAGTACTCTTGGTTCAAGTCAGCATAGAGATTGTTTAAGAATTCGCTTGTCAAGACTTCACCATTTTGGTCAGCTTGGTGGATAGCGTGTTCAAATTCAGCAAACTGAGTTTGACGGAAGACTGTACCACGGAAGCCATCTAAGAAGTTATTGAGAATAGCGAAGCGTGTTGCGTCATCTTGAACTTCTTCCAATAATTTTTCAGTTAAGATATTTTCATTGGTTGTTGAAGCAATTTCTGCCAAGAAGATTGAGTAATCTCCGTATACATAAGGTTGAGTTTCACGCGTGTAGCTTGAATGCATACTATGACCTGTCTCATGTACAAGAGTAAAGAGATTGTCTAGGTTATCTTGCCAGTTAAGAAGCATGAAGGCATTAGTATCGTAGGAACCACCTGAATATGCACCTGAACGTTTGCCTTGGTTTTCATACACATCAATCCAACGTTCGCTAAAGGCGCGTTTAACACGACTCAAGTAATCCTCACCAAGAACAGCCAAAGCTTCCTCTGCCTTCTTCAAGGCTTCCTCATAAGTAAAGCTGTATTCTACTGAAGACAGTGGTGTATAGACATCGTACATTTTAAGGTCTGGAATACCCAAGATTTTTGAACGAAGTGCAAGATAACGATGCAATAATGGCAAATGCTTACGAACAGCAGATACTAAGTTGTCATAGACACTTTCTGGAACAAAGTTCGCTGCAAGAGCTGCTTCACGCGCACTCTTGTAGTTCCGAACTTTTGCACGGTAGTTTTGTACTTTTACATTGGTCTGCAAGGTTTTAGCGTAAGTGTGCTGGTATTGCTCATAGGTAGAGTATAGTGCTTCATATGCACCACGACGAACTTCACGGTTCTTAGATTCTACTAAGCGCATATAGACACCATGTGACAACTGCACTTCATTTCCATCTTCATCTTTAACGAATGGAAAGACGATATCCGCATTGTCTAAGATAGCGAAAGTTTCACTAGCAGCACCAAAGATTTCACCAGCACCTGCTAACAACTCTTCTTCACGTTGTGAAAGGACATGTTCCTTGTTTTGCAAGAGTTTATCAAAGAAGTGTTTATAAGGCTGGAGTTTTGGTTCTTCTGCTAAAAAGTTTTGATACTGCTCTTCAGTAATTGCCATAAATTCTGGCTCATAGAAAGAGAATACCTGGTCGAGTTGACTATAAAGAGTCATTGCTTTTGCATAGTATTCTTGATATTTAGCAACTCGTGTATCCTGGTCGTTTTTCATATGAGCGTAGACATAGAGTTTTTCAAGGCGACGGCTCAAATCCAAATAACGCTCTGTAATATTTAATAGGCTCTCTGCGCTATCCAAAAGATGTCCCTCAAGGCTAGCTGCTTCTTTTGTATCCTCGGTTAATAGGGCTAATTCTTCTTCCCATTTTTGGTCTGTTTCAAAGATCGTTGATAGATCCCAAGTATCTTTTTCATTTATTTCATTTCGTTGTAATACCATAAATTTCCTCCATCCTTTCTATTTTACCATATTTTTCGAGAAATACTGCTGATAAAAGGCAGGTGGATAGAGCTTTTGTTGCTGATTTTGTAGATTCAGTTCATAATAAGCCTGAAAGTTGCGGTAATAATCATATATATTTTGACTTATCTGACAAAAATGACCATGTTCTATCGGCCTTACTTGGGGATACCAATCCTGTTTTTTTAGATTCAAAAGATTTTCTCCTCTTAAGTAAGCTTGGGCTTGTTGTTTCATCCAATAAGGATTTTGATAGTAGAGCTGTTTTTGAATGTAATAACAAATATCTCTGTCTTGCTCAACTGAAAAAGTACTAAGAGTTTGTTGCTGATAAGGACTACGTAAAATTTCTAGAAGATTTCCTTTGCCATAAGAAAATTCCTTGACCTGATAATGGAGTTTTCCTTTCAAATCTTGGTGAAGGAGGTACTTGAGCCTCAAAACTTGTTTTTTATGGTCTAACTCCCAAAGATAAAATCCCATATTATGACTAAAATAAAGAAAATCTCTTTGAAGTTTAGTTAGTCGCTCTTTTAGCCAGAGCTTTTCTCCCAATAGCCAAAGAACTTGAATTCCCAAACTTCGATAACCATTGCTTCTCTCCCGTAAAAGTTCGCAAGAAATGGAACTACACTGAACTTCCAGTGCTAATTGCTTATTGATGAGGATATCTGCGATTTGCTTAAGTTCAGGAATCGGATACTCCATTTCTACTTCAGCATCTTTCTTAGCCCAATTAAAAAGTGCCACCTTATTCTCCGAATGTTCTGGTCCTTCGTTCTCATGATAAAAATCACAACTTTTTAAACTTTCATGCGCAAAATGAGTTCTTACATTTTTTCCTTTTTTCAAGCGAACACTCGTTCCGCAAGCTGGACAATAATAAGCTTGTTTCTTTACTTCATTCTCTAACGCGTTGATTAAATGACCTTTTTTATCTCTAGCTAAAAACATAAACTCTCCTTTTCTAATTCATTCGAAAAGAAAAAGCAGAAAAAGGCTGACCAACTCAACCTTTTTCACATTAAATTCTAAGCTATTTCAGATGTCTTCGAATATATTTCCGTAACATGGGAATAAGATTCTGTATTTGATCCTGTTTTATCACCATTACACCATATTCCTGACAACGATGACTATAAACAGGATTGATTTTTCCAGAGCAAACAATCATTTTCAAACAATTATCACCTGCAAAATGATTGGCATAAACTTCAAGTTCGTTAATAGCTTCAACTGCTAGATCAGTCATTTTACAAGAAATGAAAACTACAGAGTGACCTTTACGAAGAATAACATCAATCTCATTTTGAACATTGTCAGCCTCAGGAAAAATCCCATTCCAGTCAATTTCAGTACCAATCATACATTCATCAAAATACTCCGACTCGAGGGCTAGTAAATAGATATACAATTCTAAAATATGCCCTTTTGTTCGACATAACAGATGTGCTTCTGGTGTTGGGAATGTATAAGTGACAGTATCTGTTGTTTCCTCTTCTACTTTCAATAAATTAGCTTTTGTGAACAAAGGAATCAAGCTACTGGGGTAAGAATAAATTTTTCCATTACTCTCCAAAACTTTTGCTGTTTCAGCGTGAAAATCATTTGTTTTTGCCAGAGCAAAGAATTGGGTAATCTGATACCATTTTTCAGGATTTTCGATAGCATATTTGGCCAAATTTTTAATAGCTAGCACTTGCTTATTTGGATGCTGAGGCCTTCTTGATTTAAGGACTTTTCCACCACGTAAAGCTATCAATTGTTCAATGGATAAACTAGGAATCTCTAACTGTTTATCATAAATCTTATCCCTTTCCCAGGCATACTGCTTTCCTTGTTCAACATCCATAGCAATAATGGGAATACCTTTCTCCAAACCATACTGATATAGAACTATTGCTAATAGATTATCTCCACCAAAAACATCGATGGTCACTGTCTCAAAATCATTGATAAACACGTCTAATTCCTGGCAGATTTTTTTTAGGTGAAATTGTCGAAAATGTACTTGTTTTAAGTGTGGAACTTCTTCCATTAGAAAATGCTTCAAGGATAGCTTTTCTTCCTCAGCAATTTTTCTTGTAGAAAGGTATAAAATCTCATCACAATCACTGACAAAAGCCTGGTAGACATTCTTCTCAATGGTATGACGGTCGTATAGTTCAATTAAAAGACTAGTCATCTTAAGACCTCCTAGACAAAAAAGTCTGAAAGAATAGTGGGCGATCAGAATCGTTTTAAAACTATCACAATTCTGTTTAATTTCATCGACTTCTCCTACTTCTAGTATAGCATAAATTGAGATTTTCCTTTCTTATTAGGGTAACAAATAAGGAATAGAAAACGACTGCTCTCTATCCCTTTTATTCATTTATTTTACTTTTTTAGCCAACATTGTTGCAAAACGTAGTTGGATACGATTTCCGTTTTCATCACGACGGTGGAGATGGCCAGGATTTTCATTGTACTTCACTAATTCCCAGTCCTTGTAGTAATTTGCCAACTCCCCTTCTTTAAAAGTGAATGGGAAGTTGACTGAGCAAGGATAATCCTCTGTATCCATAGCACACACAATCAAATTGTAACCTCCAATTGAGGTTTGTTCCTGCATGTTTTGAATAATAGCTGGAATGCGATCTGCTTGTAAAAACATGAGAACAACAGTCGATACGATAAAATCGTAAGTTTGTCCAATGCTAGCTGAATTGATATCGTAGAGACCGACAGGCATTTCTAAATCTTCTTGCTCCACAATGCTTTGCAAGATTTCAAGAGACAGCTCATTTTGATCTACAGCTGTGACATCAAAGCCATGTTGAGCGAGAAAGAGTGCATTTCTTCCTTGACCACATCCTAGGTCTAGTGCCTTACATGGTTTTACTGTATCCATAGCTTCTAAAACTTCCGAATGAACTGGATTGCTATTGTATTTCTTAGGGAAATAATCCTCTGCTTTACAATAAAATTCCAAGTACCATTCCACATCGTCTGTTGCGGCTTCTACTCTGTGCCAGGCTTGAGGTTGCGCCATAGGATTATCAGCACCTGCTTCAAAAAAGTGCTCGGCTAAAACTTCCCCGTCTTCAGTCAACTCAATAAACTTAAGAGTTCCTTTTAATACGGTAATCTTGCCCCAGGTTCCGACCTTAGTATTGTGTTTTCTTTGAACAGCTTCTGGCATGGTGTCTTTATTCCAGACAGGCATGCGTTTGTAGGCAACTAGTTTTTCCATATTCTTCACTCTTTCTATCGATGGTTAACAGCTTTCATAACACGCGCAATATCACGATCTTGCTCTCGGCGTTTGATAGACTCACGTTTATCGTAATCGTGTTTCCCTTTTGCTAATCCTAAAAGAAGCTTGGCATAGCCATCCTTGATATAAACTTTAAGAGGAACCAAGGTCATACCTGTTCCTTTGGTTTCTTGCTCTAATTTCTGGATTTGTTTCTTATGGAGCAGGAGTTTACGACGACGTTCGGGTTCCTGGTTCCAGATATTGCCCTCTTCATAAGGAGCGATATGGACATTACTCAGCCAAACTTCCCCATTCTTAACCTGGGCAAACCCATCTTTCAGATTGATGCGGGCTGCTCGAACACTTTTGATTTCAGTTCCTGTCAGGACCATTCCTGCTTCTAGCGTATCTACGATTGTATAGTCGTGGTGCGCCTTTTTATTTTGCGCGACGACCTTTCCCTCGCCCTTTGCCATGCTTGGCTCCTTTCTTTGCTACTTCTTTGTAAAAAGGTTTCTTGCTCTTTTTCTTCTTGTCTTTTGGAGAATGCTTGCGCTTATCACCTAAGCGACCAGATTTTCTCTTGTCTTCTTTCTTATCGGAACGACGCCCTCTATCCTTACGACCAGTGCCTTTCAAACCTTTTTCAATGACATCAAATTCACTTGGAATAAAGGAGAAATCGATCTCACCAGTCATCTTATCGGCTCTTTCGACACGAATACGGATCTGTTGTCCCACTCGGAAAGTAATACCTGATTTCTCCCCACGGAGGGTTAAATCGCGTTCATTAAAATGGTAAAATTCAGGTAGATTGGTAATGTGAATCAATCCCTCAACTGTATTTGGTAATTCAACAAAAAGACCAAATTTAACAATACTTGAAACAACTGCATCATACTCTTCACCAACATACTCTTCCATGTACTCAGCTTTTTTCATAGCTTCGACTTCACGCTCTGCCTCGATAGCACGGCGCTCACGGTTGGAAGACTGGGTAGCAATCTCTGGAATGACCTGTTCAAAATGATCTGCTACATCCTTAGAACGTCCATAGTCACGAATCATCCGGTGAACAAGAAGGTCAGGGTAACGACGAATTGGGCTGGTAAAGTGAGTGTAGTAGTCTGCAGCTAATCCATAGTGACCGTGATTATGTTCAGAATATCTAGCCTGCTGCATCGAACGCAGAAGCATCATTGACAATACATCTGCATAAGGTTCACCTTCAACAGCATTCATGATATCTTGGAGGGATTCCTGGCTAATCTCACTGGCAGTCCCATAGATACGCAATCCAAAACTTGAAGCATAATCAATAAATTTCTGGACTTTTTCAGCTTTAGGCTCCTCGTGAATACGATAGATAAAAGGTAGGTCCAGCTTACTGAAGTGTTCGGCAACTGTTTCGTTAGCAATCAACATAAAGGACTCAATCATACGTTCAGCAACACCACGATGACGAAGAACAATATCAACTGGCTTGCCTTTTTTATCTACCAAAATCTTAGCTTCATTGGTATCAAAATTAAGTGCTCCACGCTTAATCCGCATACTTTCCAAAGTTTCATGGAGCTTGGCCATAAGTTCGATACTAGGAACAATTTTCTTATACTCTTGTCTCTTCTCCTCGTCACCTGCTAGGATGTCATTGACATCACTATAAGTCATACGGAAACTTGTCTTGATAACAGTCTGCGTAATCGTATAATTACGAACACGACCATATTTATCAATCTCCATAATAGCAGACTGAGTCAAGCGGTCTACTTGAGGATTAAGAGAACAAATACCATTTGAAAGTCGTTCTGGCAGCATTGGTACAACTCGGTCTGTTACATAGACAGAAGTCGCACGATTAAGCGCTTCCTTATCAAGAGCAGAACCTTCCTTTACATAATAAGAAACATCTGCGATGTGAACTCCTAGTTCAAAATTACCATTCTTCAATGACTTGATGTGAACAGCATCATCTAAGTCCTTTGCATCCGCACCATCTATAGTAAATGTAATTTCATCCCTAAGATCTAAACGACCTTCCATATCTTTCTTTGATGGAGCATCAGGGACGCTTTCTGCTTCCTGCAGAACAGCTTCTGGAAACTCAGATACAATATCCATTGATTCCAAGACCTCAAGAACGTCAATCCCCGCATCTGTGGAATGTCCAACCACATCTAGGACACTAGCGACAAAGAAATCGTGTTTCTTACTTGGGTACTTATCTATAAAGACCTTGAGAACTTCTGTACCGTCTAACTGAATAGCTGGCTTCTTAACGTAGATTGGTTGACTAATTTTTTGATTTTTTGAACGGATGTAACCTGCATACTTGGGTTTTTCCTCATCTAAAACGATTTGACCAACTACTGTTGTCAAACTGTGTTCCAAAATATCGATAATCTTAGCTTCAGCTGCAGTTCCTTTTTGACGATCCGCAACCTTCTTAATCACAATTTCAACAGTATCGCCATCAATGGCATAGTTAACATCATTTTTTCCTACAAAAAGATCGTCTTCTTCTCCCTCTAAGCTAACGAAACCGAAGCCATTTTTATGGGCATGAAAAGTTCCTTTAAGAGTAATCTCGTGCTTCTTCTTTTGATCCAAGGTGAGACTACCATCTTCTTCAAAGCGAATTTGATGCTTTCTCTCCATCAGGGACAAGGTTTTAATGAGCTCTCGAAAGTCCTTGGACCCATCCTTACCAAGAGCTTGGGCCAAGTCATTTACAGTGACTCGTCCCTTTTCTTTTAAATATTCTTTTATTCTATCTTTCATGTTTTCTTTCTAGATTGTTAAAAATTTTTTGGTGTAAAACCTTCTCAAACATCATTTAATACTCAATAAAAATCAAAGTGCAAACTAGAAAGCTAGACGCAGGTTGCTCAAAACACCGTTTTGAGGTTGCAGATGGAAGCTGACGTGGTTTGAAGAGATTTTTGAAGAGCATAAAAATAAAAATAGGCAAAGACCTAGTCTCGCCCATTATTTTCTTATCTACTTGATAATACCGTCAATGCTAAGGCAATGGCTAGCCAGAAAAAGACTAAGATTCCTGTCAAACGTTGCATTACGGCTTCAAAACCACGCGCTTTACTACGTTCAAACAAATCACCTGAGCTGGCATCAAATACATTGCTAGATTGATTTTTAGTTGGTTGCATAAAAATTGCAATCACAATCACAACAGATAATACTAATAAAATAGTTAATAATAGGTTATACATATCAAACTCCTTAAAATCCTTATCATTTTATCATAATTTCTACTTAGATTCAAGATGTAAAGTTACTTTTCTTTCCTTTGGGCAATATTTTAGAACTTCAATCTTTTCTGGGTGGGTTTTGGAGTTCTTGCTGGTTAGATAATTCATGCTGCCACAAGAGGAGCATTTTAGATTAATTTTTACACGCACTAGATTTTTTGTATTTGATACTATTTCAATCTAAGATGATTTGAACAAACAATACCAAAATTCTCCTTCCTAACAATGTTAATTTATAGACACATTTCTTCAAGCAACTGAACTACTTGAGCTATCAGCTGGTTCTGATTTCCATTATTATCTAGACTATGACTAGCTAGACTAATTTTTCTTTCTAAAGGCCATTGAGAGTTTAAACGAGATTCAGCTGCTTCTTTTGAAATTTGGTCCCGTTTCATTAATCGCTCCAATTGAACATCACGATTTACATAGACTAGCCAAGTTTCGTCAAACCATGAAGCATAGTTCTGCTCAAAAAGCAGGGGAATATCCATGAAAAAGAGAGCTTCTGTCTGAGCAAACTGATTTCGTAATGCAGCTAACTCCTCACGAATAATCTCGCCTTGGGTTCTCTTAGACCATTCTTGCTCTTCAGGATTTGAAAAAATAAGGCTAGCAAGTAAGGGGCGATTCAGTTCACCATTTTCAAGAAGGACCTTCTCCCCAAAATGCTCCACTAAAATCTGAAATAATCGTCCCCCAGGTTTTTGTAGTTGGTGGACGACTGCATCCGCATCTACAACTTGAAACCCTTTTTGTCTTAAAAATTCTGTGACAGTGGACTTACCTGACGCAATACCACCAGTAATTCCGATTATTTTTCCCATCACTTCCTCCTTTGACACTTAGGACAAAAGTGAGTTCCACGACCACCTAGTTGAATTTTTTCAATGATGGTTTCACAACGCGAACAAGCTTGACCTGCCTTGTCGTAAACTCGATGGAATTCCTGCATGGTGCCATCTTCTCCAAATGCATTGGTATAGGTGCGAATTGTTGAACCACCCTTTTCAACCGCCTGACCTAAAACATTGATCGTTTCATCATGGACTTTTCTAGCCTCTTGTGCTGTTAAACTTTGAGAAATCCTAGCTGGATGAACTTTCGCCCTCCAAAGTACTTCGTCCACATAGATATTACCTAATCCTGCAACCAAAGTCTGGTCGAGAAGATGCGATTTGATGGGTTTTTTAGATTTTTTCAAGGCTAGTTTAAAACTTCCTAAATCAAAATCCTTCTCAGTCGGTTCCGGACCAAGTTTTTTTGAAATAAAGTAAGAATCCAAGAGTTCGGGTGCTAACAGTTCCAAGGTACCAAATTTACGAACATCCTCGTACACCAAAGTACCACCATTCTCAAAATGAATCAACACATGGGCGTGTTTACGTTCTGGCACTTGGTCTGGGTAATAAAAATACTTGCCTTCCATTCTCAAATGAGAGATTAAAACTTTGTCGGATAAATAGAAAAGCAGATACTTGCCACGACGTCCCATTGATTGAATGACTTGACCAGGCATTTCCTTTTGAAATTCATGCAAATCAGTTTTAATCATCTTTGGGTAACGAATGTCAATGTTTGAAATCTTCTTCCCCAGAATTAATTTTTCCAGACCACGTCGGACAGTCTCAACTTCTGGTAATTCAGGCATAGCTCCTCCTTCTGTAAAAACAAGAAGCAGGCTTCTGCCCACCTCTTCTTAATATTCTTTTTCGTTGTAACCAAAATCGGCAAGATCTAATTTCTTATCGCGCCAATTTTTCTTGACCTTGACCCATGTTTCTAGGAAGACCTTGTCTCCTAGCATGAGTTCGATATCTTTACGAGCCATGGTTCCAATCTTCTTGAGCATAGCGCCACCTTTACCGATGATAATCCCTTTTTGGCTGTCACGCTCAACCATAATGGTTGCTCGGATATGAACCTTGTCAGTCTCTTCATCTCGTTTCATAGAATCAACCACTACTGCAACTGAGTGTGGAATTTCCTCACGCGTTAAGTGTAACACTTTTTCACGAATCATCTCTGATACTAGGAAACGTTCTGGGTGATCGGTGATTTGATCTGACGGGAAATATTGGAAACCTTCTTCTAAGTTTTCGCTCAAAATATCGATCAAACGCGAAACATTATTTCCTTGTAGGGCTGAAATCGGTACAATTTCCTTAAAGTCCATCTGATTACGGAAATCATCGATTTGAGCCAAAAGTTGGTCTGGGTGCACCTTGTCAATCTTGTTGACCACTAGAATCACAGGAACCTTAGCTGCTTTAAGACGTTCGATGATCATATCGTCACCCTTCCCACGTGGTTCATCTGCTGGCACCATAAAGAGAACTGTATCGACTTCTCGAAGTGTACTGTAGGCAGACTCAACCATGAAATCTCCAAGGGCTGTCTTTGGTTTGTGAATCCCTGGGGTATCGATAAAGACGATTTGTTCCTTATCAGTAGTGTAGATTCCCATAATCTTGTTGCGCGTCGTCTGCGCCTTATCACTCATGATGGCAATCTTTTGCCCCATGACATGATTCAAAAAAGTTGACTTCCCGACGTTGGGACGTCCTAAAATAGCTACAAAGCCTGATTTAAATGTCATAGTTACCTCTATAATGTTTAAAATAGCAAATCCCAAATCCTAGGGATGAAAATGATAAGTCCAGTCACTGCAGCAAATAAAGAGACTACAAGAACTGCACCTGCAGCCATGTCTTTAGCCTTCTTTGCAAGCATATCGAAGTGATAATGGCTAGCCAAATCCACTACATTTTCAATAGCAGAATTCAAAATCTCAAAAGCAATTACTAAAAAAATGCTTAATAGGAGAAAGAGCCATTCAATTCTGGAAACTTGAAAAACAATGCCTGCAAGTAGAACTAAGAGAGAAGTCACTGCATGCTTTCTCATATTACGCTCTTCTTTTATGGCAGTAAAAATACCTGTCAGGGCAAAATCTAAACTTGAGAGCAAGTCGCGATTCTTCCATTTTCGTTTATTGTCTTGTGAGTCCATAGGCTGTTAAAATTTCTTCTTGTAAACCGAACATCTCCGCTTCTTCTTCCGGAGTGTAGTGATCATAACCGTTTATGTGTAAAAAACCGTGCACAGCTAAAAAGCCCATTTCACGTTCGAAACTATGACCGTACTCTTCAGCTTGCTCATGCGCTTTATCAATTGAAATGAATAACTCGCCGATATAAGAATCAAATTCTGACATCATTTCTGCTAAGTCAGGATCTTCTGCCAAATCCTCTTCGTCAAAGGTAATCTCTAATTCAGGTTTGTATTCAAGGCTAATAACATCTGTTGGACGGTCAGTAGCACGAAACTCTAAATTAAGTTCATGACTGCGTTCATTGGTCACAAAAGTGACTGCCATCTCCTTTTCTTCTTTTCCAATCTTTTTAGCAGCAAATTCCAAAATTTCTTGTGTTTGCTTTAAAATTTCTTTAGAAACCTGACCAGTTTCATCTACCATTTCAATATACATGTGCTTCTCGATTCTCTTTACTTGGCTTTATTATACCATATTTCTATGATTTTATTCTACCTTTTTGATATAATACTATGGAATACATTCATAAGGAGAGAACCATGTCATTTGATGGATTTTTTTTACACCACATGGTTGAAGAATTGCGAGCTGAACTACTAAACGGTCGCATTCAAAAAATTAATCAACCCTTTGATCAAGAATTGGTCTTACAAATCCGTAGCAATCGCCAAAGTCATCGTCTGCTCCTTTCTGCTCATCCTGTTTTTGGACGCATCCAGTTGACAGAAACGACCTTTGAAAACCCTGCTCAACCTTCTACCTTTATCATGGTTTTAAGGAAATATTTACAGGGTGCTGTTATCGAGTCTATCGAGCAGATTGAAAACGATCGAATCGTTGAAATCACTGTTTCTAACAAAAATGAAATTGGAGATCATATCCAGGCGACTCTTATCATTGAGATCATGGGAAAACATAGTAATATTCTCTTGGTAGACAAAACTGAGCAAAAAATCCTCGAAGTGGTCAAACATATTGGTTTTTCTCAAAATAGCTATCGGACCTTATTACCGGGAGCTACTTACATTGCTCCTCCAAGCTCAGATGCCTTTAATCCTTTTACCATTAAGGATGAAAAACTTTTTGAAATTCTCCAAACTCAAGAATTAACTACAAAGAATCTTCAACATCTTTTTCAAGGATTGGGAAGTGATACGGCTATGGAATTGGAGAAAATACTCCTTGATGATAAACTAAATACCTTCCGTAACTTTTTCTCTCAAGAAACAAACCCTTACCTTACGGAAATATCATTTAGCTCTGTACCTTTCTCGAATCGTGTAGGTGAATCTTTCAATAGCCTTTCAGAGCTCTTGGATAGCTACTATAAGGACAAGGCTGAACGCGACCGTGTTAAACAACAGGCTAGCGAACTCATTCGCCGAGTTGAAAATGAATTGCAAAAGAATCGTCAAAAACTGAAGAAGCAAGAAAAAGAATTGCTTGCTACTGAAAACGCTGAGGAATTCCGACAAAAAGGTGAATTACTAACGACTTTTCTTCATCAAGTTCCAAATGACCAAGACCAAGTAGTCTTAGACAATTATTACACCAATCAGCCTATCACGATTTCTCTCGATAAGGCTTTAACACCAAATCAAAATGCTCAAAAATATTTCAAACGTTATCAGAAGTTAAAAGAGGCTGTTAAATATCTGACTGATCTAATTGAAGAAACCAAGGCTACTATTCTCTATCTGGAAAGCGTCGAAACAGTCCTCAATCAGGCTGGGCTAGATGAAATTGCTGAAATTCGTGAAGAATTAATTCAAACTGGTTTTATTAGAAGACGCCAACGCGAAAAAATTCAAAAGCGTAAAAAGCCAGAGAAATATCTGGCTAGCGATGGGAAAACCATTATTCTCGTTGGACGAAACAATCTTCAAAACGAGGAATTAACCTTTAAGATTGCACGCAAAGAGGAACTTTGGTTCCATGCTAAGGATATCCCAGGAAGTCACGTGGTCATCTCAGGAAACCTAAATCCTTCTGACGAAGTCAAGACGGATGCTGCAGAACTCGCAGCCTACTATTCGAAAGGACGTCTTTCTAATCTCGTTCAAGTGGATATGATTAAGGTTAAAAAACTCAATAAACCGACTGGTGGAAAACCTGGTTTTGTTACCTATACCGGTCAAAAAACTCTTCGTGTTACACCTGATTCCGAGAAAATTGAATCCATGAAGTTGTAATATCAGTCTTATTTTAAAAATATTATTACTTCACTTTTACACAAAAATAGGAGGGGAGCTCAATGCTACGGCATATTAAATCAACTATAACTATTATATTCGGAGCTGCTATCTTCGCCTTCGGACTTACTTATTTTGTTGTTCCACATCACTTGTTCGAAGGTGGAGCAACAGGGATAACCTTGATTACCTATTACCTCTTTAATATCCCTATTTCGCTGATGAATATCTTGATTAATATCCCTCTCTTCCTACTAGCTTGGAAAATATTTGGACTAAGATCACTATATTCCAGTCTACTTGGAACCATTGCCGTTTCCGTCTGGTTAGCTATCTTTGAGAAGATTCCTCTTCAGTTTAACCTTGAAGGAGATCTCGTTGTGGTTGCTTTAGTAGCTGGTGTCCTCCTAGGTGTTGGGCTTGGTGTTATTTTCAATGCGGGTGGAACAACTGGTGGAACCGATATTGTCGCTCGTATCCTTAATAAATACACCAATATCTCTGTTGGAAAATTGCTTTTTGGACTTGATTTTCTGATTCTAATGTTGATTTTAATCATCTTCCAAGACCTACGTCTTGTAACCTATACTCTCTTATTTGACTTCATCGTTTCAAGAGTTATTGACTTAATCGGTGAGGGTGGATATGCTGGAAAAGGATTTATGATTATCACTCAAAAACCGATGGAATTAGCCGATAAAATTAACGAAGAACTCGGTCGTGGGGTTACCTTTATCTCAGGACAAGGCTACTATAGCCAAAAGGACTTAAAGATTATTTACTGTATTGTCGCAAGAAATGAAATTGTCAAGATGAAAGAAATGATTCATACAGTTGATCCGATGGCCTTTATCACTATCACGGAAGCTCACGAAATCCTTGGAGAAGGGTTTACTTTCCCAGCAAGAGACGAGGTTTCTTAACCTTAAAATAAAAAAGTAACTTCAATAGTTGAAGTTACTTTTTTTGTCATATCATCAATTATTTTTCTGCTGTAAGTGCAGCCATTGTGATGTAGTTGTATGGTTTATTGAAGTGTGGCAAGAAGAATAGGTCTGTCAATGCTAATTTGTCAATTGTGACGTGTTCTTGAATTGCAAGTGAGAACATGTGAATTCCCATGCTAATTGCTGAATCACGAGATACCATTTGAGCACCAAGGATTTCACGGCTGTCTTTATCAAAGACAATCTTGATGGCTACTTCATAGTTGTCATGTTTCATAAATTCTGGTTTTTGAAGGTCGTTAAATCCAGTTTCAGTTGCATTGTAACCTGCAGCTTTTGCTTTTTCAAGTGTCAAACCAGTTGAAACCATGTGAAGGCCATAGATTGAGATACCATTTGATCCTTGAACACCGATTCCTTCAAGCTCATGTCCACAAGCGTTGTAAGCACCAACGATACCAGTACGAACAGCGTTTGAAGCAAGAGCAATGTAGCTAGTGTCTTTACGAGCGTTGTCATAAACAGTCGCACAGTCACCAACAGCATATACACCTGGGATAGAAGTTTCTTGTTTTTTGTTTACAAGGAAAGCACCGTTGCGGAAGAGTTCGATCTTACCATCAGCAAGTGCAGTGTTTGGACGGAAACCAACTGCAAGAACAACCATATCCACATCAAATGTTTCTTTGTCAGTGATCAAGCGTTCAACTTTTCCTTCACCTTCGATAGCTTTAACAGTTTGACCAAGTGCCAAACGGATGTTGTGGTCTTCCAAGTTTTTAGCCATCATTTGTGTGAAGTCTTTGTCATAGTATCCGTTCAATACAGTATCAACGATATCAACAAGTACAACTTCTTTTCCAAGACGTTCGAAAGCTTCAGCAAGCTCAACACCGATGTAACCACCACCTACAACAGCGATATGCTCAAGGTGTTTGCTCTTGTCAGCAAGTTTGTTGATAACTTCTTCCGCGTTTTGGTACAATTTAACGAATTGTACGTTTTCAAGAGTTGCTTTGAACTCACGGTTACCTTTAACGATTTCAACGCCTTCGATTGGAGGCAAGATTGGAGTTGAACCAGTAGCAAAAATCAATTTTTCATATGATTCTTTGTGCTCTTTACCGTCAACTTCTGCAGTAACAACTTTATTATCATAGTCAATTGAAAGAACTGGTGAGTTCATATAAACTTTCGCACCTTTTGCTTCCAATTTTTCTTTATCAGAGTAGAACAATCCTTCAGCGCCGTCGATTTGTTCACCAATCCAAAGAGCCATTCCACATCCAAGGAATGAAATGTTTGAGTTTTGGTCAAATACAACGATTTCGTTTTCGTTTCCAAAGTTGTCCAACATAGTGTTGATACATGCAGTTCCAGCGTGGTTAGCACCCACGACTACGATTTTACTCATAAGATAAATCCTACCTTTATTTTTTTATTTACCTCTCAAGTATACCATTATCTGTGAACGTTTTCAAGACTTTTGACCCGTATGGTGTCATTTAAGAAAGTTTTTGAAAGATATATCAATTTTTTTCAAAGAGTCCTCATTGATTTGGAGGTGTTTTTAATTTTTTAAGCATATTTCTTGACTTTTTGTAAAAAATGATTTGTGAAAACGCTGACTTTATGATATTCTATTTATATGGAAATAAATTATAAATTTTAAATTTCTTATTCATTCAAGATTTGTAGCTATTTCCGAGTGATTTGAAGGGAGTTGATTCTTTGCCTCTTAGTTCATCATCTGAGCGATTAATGGGAACTACGATTACTATTTCCTTAGTACATGAACAAGCCGATAATCTTCTCCGTCAAGCTTTTGATTTGCTCAAGGAACTTGAATTCCGCTTCAATGCTAACAGTACTGAATCTGAATTAATGGAAATTAACTATCAGGCAGGTATTGCCCCAGTTAAAGTCCACCCTGATTTGTTTGAGCTGATTTCATTAGGTCTAGAACACAGTCTAGCGCCTAAAAGTCATCTCAATATTAGTATAGGGCCTTTGGTTCAAACCTGGCGTATTGGTTTTTCCGATGCAAAGGTTGCAAGCCCTGAAGAAATTGCTTCAGCCCTACCACTAATAGACCCTCATTTTATTAAACTCGATTCAGTCAATTCTACAGTTTTCCTAGAAAAAAAGGGAATGAAAATTGACTTAGGGTGTTTAGCAAAGGGGTACAGTGCAGATAAGGTTGCAGCTTTTTTAAAAGAAAACGGCGTCACTTCTGCTCTTATCAATCTTGGAGGAAACATCCTCACAATTGGGAACAACCAATCAAAAGATGGACGTCCGTGGCAAATCGGCATTCAAGATCCAATTAATCCACGCGGTAATCACCTGATGACCTTGTCTATTACTGGAAAATCAGTGGTTACATCTGGGATTTATGAACGGCATCTTGAAATCAATGGCAAGGATTATCATCACATTTTCGATAGTGAAACAGGCTATCCTATTGAAACGGATTTAGCTAGTTTAACCATTATATCTGACCGCTCTGTTGACGGCGAGATATGGACCACACGATTATTTGGCGAACGCAGCGCCTCTATTATGTGGCAAGTCGAAAATATTGATGGTATCGAAGCCATCCTCATTGACAAAGATGGACGCCTAGCTTGTTCATCTGGTATCCAACGATAAATAATTAATAATGCAAAAAGAGAAAGGAAAGCCCATGCTTAAACTTATTGCTATTGTAGGAACTAACTCAAAACGTTCCACAAACCGCCAACTGCTTCAATATATGCAGAAACACTTTGCTGATAAAGCAGAAATCGAATTGGTAGAAATTAAAGATCTACCTGTATTTAACAAACCAGCTGACAAACAAATCCCAGCTGAAGCTACGGAAATCGCTGCTAAAATCGAAGCTGCTGATGGAGTTATTATCGGTACTCCAGAATACGACCACTCAATCCCAGCTGTTCTTATGAGCGCTCTTGCTTGGATTTCATATGGTGTATTCCCGCTTTTGAACAAACCTGTCATGATTACAGGTGCTTCATATGGTACACTCGGTTCATCACGTGCTCAATTGCAACTTCGTCAAATTCTTAATGCTCCTGAAATCAAAGCAAATGTTCTCCCAGATGAATTCTTGCTTTCACATTCTCTTCAAGCATTTGATCAAAACGGTGACTTGGTAGATCTTGATGTCATCAAGAAATTGGATGCCATCTTTGATGATTTCCGTATCTTTGTTAAAGTTACTGAGAAATTGCGTAATGCACAAGAGCTTCTTCGCAAAGATGCTGAAGATTTTGATTGGGAAAATTTGTAAGATAGGAGATCGAAAGAATGAAATTTGTTGGACTTGTTGGATCAAACTACGATCAATCATATAACCGCAAACTCTTGGAGTTCATCCGCCGTCAGTTTAGATTTAAATTTGAACTAGAAGTTTTGGAAATCGATGAAGTTCCAATGTTTAACCAAGACGAAAAATGGGACGAGAGCTTCCAGTTGCGCCTTCTTTACAATAAAATTACTCGAGCTGATGGTGTGATTATTGCTACTCCAGAGCACAACCACACTATTTCTGCTTCACTTAAGTCAGTCCTTGAATGGCTTTCATACGAAGTTCATCCATTTGAAAACAAACCAGTTATGATTGTGGGTGCTTCATACTACGATCAGGGAACTTCACGTGCTCAAGTTCACCTTCGTAAAATTCTTGATGCACCAGGAGTAAATGCCTACACTTTACCAGGTAATGAATTCCTTCTTGGAAAAGCCAAAGAAGCTTTTGATGCAAAAGGAAATATTATTAACGAAGGAACTGTTAAATTCCTTGAAACTTGCTTAGATAACTTTGTCAAATACGTAGGAGTCGTATCTAATTTGAAAAAACCAAAACCAATTGAACCAGAAGACTTGGATTGTGGAAAACCAATTGCCACAACTATTACAGAAGTTGACCCTGATGATCCAGAATGGGTAGAAAAAGTTGCAGAAATTACAGGTGCTGTATCTGGTGATACATACGTTAAACTTGACCATGGTATCCTTACAGTTAACCAAATCGATATGTTCTTGAAAGCTATGCCTTTTGAATTGACATATGCTGATGACAACAACCAATTCCTTTACTACAACAATGCTCACCAGGATCCTGACACAATGTTTGCAAAACGTGTCCCATCTCAATCTGGTAGCCGTATGTCAACAGTTCACGGATCACTTCCACCAGCACGTATGAAAAACGTTGAGTGGGTAATCGGAACTCTTCGTAACGGAAACCAAGAATACGTACGTACAATTGTTCCTGGTTCACCTGCAGGTGTTATCAATACTCACAACTACCAAGCTATGTACTATCCAGATGGATCATATGCTGGTATCAATGAAATTGTCTTTAACTTCCAACCATGGCTTGACTGGTACTTGAAAGAAACTGGTCAACGTTTGGTAGGCGGTAGCGGACCTTTTGCTCCTGCTGCTGGAGGCCACGGAGATGCCGATGCTACTTCTGGCGCTTCTGACTCAGCTGATGGCGGCCACGGTGGTGGCGCAGATGCTACTTCTGGTGCTAGTAACTAATAACTAACAAAAAGGAACCCAAAATGGTTCCTTTTTTAAAATAGAATTCTCGGTTCGCACACACAAACCGAGAATTTTTTTATTTATGAATTCGGATCATCAAGACTACGGCCGTGTAAACCTTTTTCTCGTTGCACTTGACGAAGCTTTTCAGGAGTCACATCATTACCATCTTCATCGACGATTTTGATTCCTTCAATGTGATGACGTACTGAACGACGATAGCCTTCGATATATTCTTCACGAAGTTTGGCTTGTTCTACTTTTTCTTCCGCAGTCAAGCCTTCTGTTTTTTTCTTTATAGCAAGTTCATTGATACGAGCGATTTTTTCTGGTTTCATTTTTGGATCTCCAATCTACTTTTTAATTACTATTTTGTATTAAGAAGGTTAAAAGCAGCCACTGTTTTTGCTTTATTGACAAGTTCAGCTAGAATAGCCAAACGATTATTCTTAACATCAATATCCTCTGCCATAACCATAGTATTGTCAAAGAATGCATCAATAACTGGACTAAGAGCAAATAGTTGTGTTAATTTATCGCTTGCTGAACCTTTCAATTCTAGGTTTTCTACCGCTTGAGCTAGTTCTTTTTCCTGCTCATTTTCAAAGAGGCTTGCATCAACTTTGACTGAACCTTCTGCCTTTTCTGCTAGGTTAAAGGCACGAGATAATGACTCAACTGATGATTTGTAATCTTCAGTTTTCGCAGCTTCTGAAAGAGCTTCTGCTGCTTCAATCATATCAGAGACAACAAAGTTTGAACTTGCTAGAACAGCCTCTTTAATATCTTTTGCAGTAGAACCCATCATCTTATCAACACGAGCTTTGATGAAATTAAGCACTTCTTCTTGGTTATCGTAAGTTAAACTATCAAACGATAAAGCATAAAGACTGGCAATCAACTCGTCCATTGGAATATTCCAACCGAAGTCTTCTAAGATTCGAACAATCCCTTGTGTTGCACGACGAAGGGCATAAGGGTCGTTTGAACCAGATGGAATCAAACCAACAGAGAAGAAAGATAAGAGAGTATCTAATTTATCGGCTAGTGCAAGTATTGCTCCAACTTTAGATTCAGGAAGAGCTCCGTCTGCTGAGTCTGGAAGGTAATGCTCTCGAATAGCTTGCGCCACTGCAGCATTTTCACCTGCAAGAAGCGCATACTTCTCACCCATGATACCTTGAAGCTCATCAAATTCACCAACCATACCGGTTAAGAGGTCAAATTTGTAAATGGCTGCAGCACGAGCAAGATCAATAGATTCATCAACTGATAGACCAGCTTTTTCAGCTAGCAGTATAGCAATTTGTCCTGTACGAATCATGTGTTCACGAAGTGAACCAATCTTTTCATGGAAGGTTACGTGTGAAAGTTTAGCAACTAAATCTTCAATCTTGAGTTTTTGGTCTTCACGCCAGAAGAATTCTCCATCTTCCAAGCGGGCAACCAAAACTTTCTCATTTCCTCGAGTGACATTTTCCAAGTGTTCAGCATTTCCGTTACGAACTGAAATGAAGTTTGGTTTTAGATTTCCTTCAAGATCACGGACAACAAAATAACGTTGATGAGTTTCCATTGAAGTAACCAAAACTTCTTCTGGAACTTCTAGGTATTTAGGATCAAAATTCCCCATAAAAGCAGTTGGATATTCAACCAAGTTTAAGACTTCGTTTAAAAGTCCTTCATCAATCTGTACTTGAACGCCATGTTCTGCTTCAATTTCCTTAATTTGTTCACGAATCATATTTTCACGTTCAATGCTATCAGCAATGACATAGACTTTACGTAAGTCTTCTTCGTAACTATCAGCATGACGGATTTCAACTTCATGTCCAAGGAAGCGATGTCCACGACTAACTCGTCCAGAGTGAATATCCAAGAAATCCAAATCAAGAGCTTCTTCATCCAATAGGACTATCAATGTATGCACTGGACGGATATATTCAAAACTGTTATTTGCCCAACGCATGCTAACAGGGAAACTTAAGCTAGCCAAGACTTCAGGAATTCCATTCAGAACTTCTTCCGCTGGTTTTCCAGCTTCATGTTTTGTTACGTAGACGTATTCTTCACCTTTGATTTCACGGAATTCAATGTCATCTACAGTCAATCCTTTTCCACGGACAAAACCTTGTGCAGCTTTAGAGAAATTTCCTTCTGCATCCAAAGCAATTTTCTTAGAAGGTCCTTTAAAATCTTCAGTCAAATCTGTTTGTTGGTCTGCTAAACCAAGTACACGAACAGCTAAACGACGTGGAGTTGAAAATGTTTGAATCCCTTCATATGAAAGGCGGTTGTCATCCAAGAAGGCTGCCATTTTTTCGCCGAGTTGTTTTTCACTTGGTGTGACAACGTAGGCTGGTAACTCTTCGAGTCCTAGTTCTACTAATAAGTTTTTTGTCATGTTTTTTCCTTTACACAATTAATGTTCTTCAACAAGACCTTTAGTAATGGGGGACGCAAGCAAACCTTCGGTTTCATTGCTAACTGTCAAGCCTTAAGTCTCGTCAGTCCCCCAGTCGGATAAGAAACTTCTTATCCGACTTTCACTACAGCGGTCTTGTTTTATTTAGCGACCTACGGTCGACTTTCAGTCATTTATTCCTGTAATTCTGTCTATTCTTCCTCTTCTGCTAGGAGTTTTGCGCGTGTGGCTTCGTCTAGCAGTGGGTATCCGAGTTTTTTGCGTTCTGCAACGAAAGTTTTAGCTACGACACGTGCCAAGTTACGGATGCGGGCAATGTAACCGGCACGTTCTGTAACGGATACCGCTCCACGAGCATCAAGCAAGTTGAAGGTATGTGAACATTTCAAAACGTAGTCATAGGCTGGGTGCACAAGGCCTAATTCCAAAGCACGTCCAGCTTCTTTTTCGAATTTCTCGAAGTTAGAAAGAAGCATATCTTGGTCTGAAACTTCAAAGCTGTATTTTGAATGCTCATATTCTGGTTGAAGGAAGATTTCTCCGTATTTAACACCTGGAGCCCACTCAATATCGTAAACTGAGTCTACTTCTTGGATATAAGAAGCTAAGCGTTCCAATCCGTAGGTAACCTCAGCAGTAACAGGGCCTGTTGCTAAACCACCGACTTGTTGGAAGTATGTAAACTGAGTGATTTCCATACCATCAAGCCACACTTCCCATCCAAGACCAGCTGAACCAGTTGATGGGTTTTCCCAGTTATCTTCAACGAATCGAATATCGTGTTCCAATGGGTTGATTCCCAATTTTTCCAAAGACTCAAGGTAGAGTTCTTGGATATTTGATGGAGATGGTTTCATAACTACTTGGAATTGGTGGTGTTGGTAGAGACGATTTGGGTTTTCTCCATAACGACCGTCTGCTGGACGACGTGATGGCTCTACATAAGCCGCATTCCATGGTTCTGGACCAATGGCACGAAGGAAAGTATAAGGACTCATTGTTCCCGCACCCTTTTCATTATCATAAGCCTGCATGAGCATACAACCCTGGTCATTCCAGTATTGTTGCAAAGTAAGGATGATTTCCTGGAAAGTCATTTTTTTAGACATTGTTTACTCCTTTAATTTATATTATCTTCTTATATTTATTTATCAAGCAACCAAGAAAAGGCTGGGTCCTGAAAAATATGACGTTTAGGAACATTTTGTAAATTCTGATCGCATTCATCTATTGTACCTAATTTCAAAGCACAGACTTCTGGTATATTTTCTTGAACAGTGAAAATTTGACTATAACAGTTCTGGCAGTAATAACGCTGTTTTCCTGGAGAAGAACTATACGTAACAAGCTTTTCTTTTCCATGCAATACTAGATTTTTACTGCTAACTTTGGCATTAACTGTATAGGCAGACGCAGTTGCTTTCCGACAGAATGAACAGTGGCAAAAAACTAATTCAGATAATTCCTCATCCAGAGTGTAAGTCACTGCTTTACATAAACAAGATCCTTTAAGCATTGTACTCCTTTCTACTTAGGCATTAGACGAATTCAAAAAGAACCGAATTTCAACACCCAAGCCTTGCGACTAGGGGCGTCAGAAACGCGGTTCCACCCTAATTTATTACTTCATTGTTTTTGAAAATACTACAGAAAGCGCCACACTTATCTCTCAATCACCTGACTCTCACTATCTCAGGCTCGCTTAGGATTTACCGATAAGATATTCTTTCTTGCGTCTATTATAACAAAATGCAATTAAAAAGTAAAATTATTTTCATAAGGAATCTCCAATAATTCACCTAAAATAGAAATACTAATCTAACGTCATGCTCTTTCTTGCTACTTTTTGAACAAAAAGAAAAACCGCTACTCCTAAGAATAGCGGTTTAATCATGTTTTCAAGCTACAAATGTAGTCGCTCTATTATTTAAGAGTAACTGAAGCTCCAGCTTCTTCCAATTTAGCTTTGATTTCTTCAGCTTCTGCAGTTGGAACGCCTTCTTTGATGACACCTGGTGCACCATCAACAAGTTCTTTAGCTTCTTTAAGTCCAAGACCAGTGATTTCACGTACAACTTTGATAACGCCAACTTTTTTGTCACCAGCAGCTGTCAATTCAACGTCAAATGAGTCTTTAGCAGCACCAGCGTCAGCAGCACCAGCTGCAGCAACAGCTACAGGAGCAGCTGCAGTTACACCAAATTCTTCTTCGATAGCTTTTACAAGGTCGTTCAATTCAAGGATTGAAGCTTCTTTAATTTCAGCAATAATGTTTTCAATGTTCAATGCCATTGTTATTTCCTCCAAATAAGTTTAAATTTAATTTTGTTATTTTTTTGTAGCTAGGCTACGCTGCGTAGCTTATAATTAAGCTGCGTCTTCTTTGTTGTCTGCAACCGCTTTGACTGCAAGAGCAACGTTGCGCACTGGCGCTTGAAGTACAGAAAGGAGCATAGAAAGAAGTCCTTCGCGACTTGGAAGAGTTGCAAGAGCAACGATTTCTTCTTTTGATGCGACAGCGCCTTCGATTGCACCACCTTTGATTTCAAGTGCTTCAGCGTTTTTAGAAAAGTCGTTCAAGATTTTCGCTGGTGCGATAACATCTTCGTTAGAAAATGCTACTGCAGATGGTCCAACAAAAACAGATGCAAGATCTTCAAGACCAGCTTTTTCAGCTGCACGACGTAAGATTGAGTTTTTGATAACTTTATACTCAACTTCGCTTCCACGAAGCTCACGACGAAGAACTGTATCTTGTTCAACTGTCAAACCACGAGCGTCTACAACGACGATTGATGCAGCAGCTTTCATTTTCTCAGCTACTACGTCAACTAGTTCCGCTTTCTTAGCAATAATTGCTTCACTCATTAGTGTGTTCACCTCCGTAATTATTTTGCTTGGGGAATTTTTCCAAAAGAAAAACGCGCCCAAACCTAGACACGAAAGTACAATACGCTTCTTTTTACATGATACGTTTTGTCCTCGGTAGGATATTTATGAGTCTTGCTCCCCTACTGTCTTAGGCAGTTTTTTCAAACCGCTTATAAGTATATCACACTTGTTACTTCAAAGCAAGTCTTTTTGTAAAAAAAATGATTATTTTTTGTCCTGCTTCTACTGATGTTTATGGAAGAAAATACTTAGATTTTATCATTGAATGGAAAAGATTGGTACCAAGGTAGTATAGATTAAGAGCGCATGAAAGGCTAACATGAGTACATTTAATATAAATGGAATTTTTTGCGTGATTTGAATATCTTGATTAGATTTTTGACTGTCTAAGAATAGTGTTAATGACAAGAAAAGCAAAATCATTCCATAAATAATACTAATGTGAAAAAGAATCACTCCTATCGCACGAAAATATAGAAAACCGAAAATGGGTATACTAAAAACAATTAGTGCTAGTGATCCAAAAGCAATTTGAATTAAAGAAATCATTAAGAAACTATAGGCGGTAAATGTAGTAAATTTTGATACTCGTAATCCAGTTTTCTTCAGCTTAGATGTATAATAAATGACAAAAATCGGGTAAAGAATATCTACCATCTCAACTCTCCACTTTTAATAAGATTATTTACTATATTTTAACGATTTTTCTCCAGAAATGCAATTTGCTCCTTGACTAGTTTAAAATTTTAGTGTACTATACAACTGTATATACAGAAAAAGGAGTTATTATGAATACAAAAAAGAAAACCCAATTCATGACTTTAACCGCATTGCTAACCGCTATCGCCATTTTGATTCCCATAGTGATGCCCTTCAAGATTGTTATTCCACCCGCTTCTTACACTCTAGGAAGCCACGTTGCAATCTTTATTGCTATGTTCCTTTCTCCTTGGATGGCAATCTTTGTCATTATAGCTTCTAGCCTAGGATTCCTCATGGCTGGTTATCCGATCGTTATTGTACTTCGAGCTTTCTCCCATATCTTTTTCGGCACTTTGGGCGCCTTCTATCTGCAAAAACATCCTCAAACCTTAGATAATCCAAAATCTTCATTGATTTTTAACTTTGTACTTGGTTTAGTACACGCTATTGCTGAAGTCTTTGCTTGTATTATCTTCTATGCTAGTACAGGAACAGACCTAAAAAATATGTTCTATGTTCTCTTTGTATTGGTTGGTTTTGGAACTATTGTTCATAGTATGATAGACTACTACTTAGCATTAGCTGTTTATAAAGCACTAAAAAAACGCCATTAAGAAAGAGACTATGACAAAAAATAGAAAAGAAACCCTTTTACAACTCTTAAAAGAAGCTCCAAAACCTCTAAACGGACAAAGCTTAGCAGAACATTTTCATGTCACTCGCCAGATTATTGTTCAGGATATAGCTGTGCTTCGTGCAGATGGTGCTCCTATCCTATCAACCAATCGTGGGTATATCTATAAAGAAAACAAAGCCAATTCTTTTGTTCATAAACTCTTTAAGGTCAAACATAAAGAGGAAGATATGGGGCAAGAATTACTTGCTATCGTTGATAACGGAGGACGGGTTCAAAATATCCTTATTGACCATCCTGTCTACGGGGAAATCGAAACCCTCCTCAAACTAAGTTGTAGACGCGATGTGGAGCACTTTTTAAACCAAGTTAAGACGTCTGATTTTCGCCCCCTATCTGAATTGACAGATGGTATCCATTATCACTTAATTGAAGCAGAAAATAAACAAGACCTCCTCTATATTGAGAAGGCCTTGGACCAGCTTGGTTATTTAGTAAAAGATTAGAAGGTTTTCTTTTCCCACCCGTCCTCTGTACGGTGACGGTAGAAAAATTCAGACTTGTCTGGAGCTTCCATCATCTCCATCAAAGGTAACATATCATAGGCCAGATCCAAATTTGGAATCTGGTCTTTTTCTATCCAAGAAACTTCTCCTTCATCTGAAGAGCGAAGAGTACCAGAGAACTCAGTCGCCTTATAACAAAAGACAATGTAGCGCTCGCCCGTATCCAGTGGCCAATTTTTAATGCCGACCAGTTGAGGATTTTTAATAGTCAGACCTGTTTCCTCGTATATCTCACGAATAACAGATTCTGCAAAAGCCTCTCCATTTTCAACATGTCCTCCTGGGAAGGCATAGCCAGACCAGCGGTTGCTTTCAGGTGATCGATACTGCATAACCACTCGCTTCTTTTCAAGATCTTCAATCAGACAAATATTTGTTAAAATCGTTAATTGTGCTCGAGACATAGGACTCACTTTCTAATTATTAAAAATGAAAAGGAGCAGGACCTTCATATTTAACTTCAGATTTCATAATCCAAGGATTTACTAAGTCATGATACTCACAATAACTATTATGTAGGCCTCCTCTAATAATGATAAGTTCTTGCCCCTCTACTTGATAACCTATACTAATAGCAATATAGGGGCTAGGTATAAAGGACAATCCTAAGAAAAGGTACAGCCACGTAAGTAAGGTTAAAAAAGCGCTTATAAATTGAAATATAAGATGGTGCCATTGAAAAATTCTAGTTTTATAAAAGATGGTCCATGGATGAATAAATAAAGTTAAGCAAAGACCAAAGAACCAGATATCCCACAAGACTGGGGTAAATGCTAAACCATACTGTCCTAAAATAACATGGACAAACATAAAGGCTAATAAGAATAAGTAAATTATTCTAAAAACGTTTAGATATTTCATCATAATTTAAACTCTATTTCAGTATTATTTAGAGGCGAAGGGGAAATTTCACTTATTTTCTTGAGATTAAAACTCTCTATTTATCGTATATTTAATTTCTGTCTTCATAATTAATGGAGCTACCAAATCATGGTATTCATAATAGCGATGAATAAAGAATCCTTTATCAATGAGAATTTCATTATTTTCAACTTTATAATCTAAATTTATCGGAATAATAGGATGATCATCCACGGAGCATAAAAAGAAAGTAATTATAAAAATTTGAAAAGCAACATATGTGCTCAATAACTGAAAGATTATGTGATACCATTCAAATCCTCTCTTTTTATAGTACAGAACCCAGGGGTGAATCAATAAAATAAGACACAAACAAAGGAACCAAAAATTCCATGGACCAGGAGTAAAAGATAAACCAAACAATCCAAGACAACAATGAACAAGAACAAAGGTCAGAAGGATAAGATAGACAATTCTAAACACATTCAGGTATTTGAACATTATTTACTCCTTTTTATTTTCTACATATTTTATCATGAGAATGGCTAAGGTTGCTAGACAGAAAAAGATCAGATAAGTTGCAATAGGAAACCAGATGTAGCGGTGATCTAGGGATAAGAGAGAAGGTAAAATCCCTTTACTATTTTTCCCACCAACTCCTAAAAATAGATGAACTATCAATCCAATACTATTAAGATAGATAAATAATTCTGCATATCTTTTTATTGTCATTCTTGTCCTTGACAAGTCAATAAACCAATAGTCAAATAATCTATAGACCAGACAAAAAAGATTTATATATATTGGAAAACTATAGTTGATATCTCTATAGGGCGACGGAATAGGAAGGTTCTTAAAAATAAGATTGATACCTATTCCTATTCCTAAGATGAGACCAAGAATCAGGAAAAAGCCTATAATTTTATGAGAATCTAGCCAGAGTTGAAAACTTTCTCTCCTTGATAGATTCTTTTTTGTATTTGATTTTCTTTTATTCTTTTTCATTTTTTACTCAAGAGTGGAATTACTCATTCTTCAACAAAATTTTAAAAAATGTAAATCTCTAAGCTCCCCGATAAGGAATTTTTGAACTTTCAATCTCTATTTCAGGATTAGCAATTTTGAGATAAGGAGCAATATAGTCTGCATCCGTAACCTTTGGACCTAGGATAACCTTCGAATATTTCAAAGGTAGTAGATTAATGTATACAAATAAATCATAACGGCCATTATCTTTCGAGCTTAATACAATATACTTTCTAAAATCTTTATAGTTAACTTTATCAAAAACTTCTAACCCAATTTCTTCTTTTTTAAAGTACTTCTCATTTGATGAATCATTAGCATCTCTTTTAATAATATTTTGTATAGCTGTATCATCTAAATTAATTAACATACGATACTCCGTTTCATACTCATAGTCTTTAACTTTAAAAAGGTAAGAAATCTTCTTCAATTTCTCAGCAAAACTTATTAATTCTTTTTCAGCTTTAAGTTCTTGTAATTTTTCAAATAGCTGTTTTAAATCATCAAGATATTTACCAATATCTGTTTCATCTTTATTCTCTGACATTAAATCTAAATAATGAACTTTAACAAACTCTATCGATTTATGTTCAACTATATCTTCAAGATAAGACAGATCATATTCAAGGAATGCTCCTTGAGATGAATCTGCATACTCCTTCCACATAGGTAAACTATCAGATACCGTAGTTAGAGAAGATATAAAAACATTGGAAGTTTGGTATTGTTGGAAAAACGTATTATCAATACCCAAATAATCATATATTACTCTTCCTTCCATCGGATCGTTTAACTGTTTAAGATTAGTAAGCCGTAAATAGGGAGATTTAACTTTAGAATCATTGTCATTCTTCCATTCAGCTTTTATAAGATAATTTGTTAATGTGTCAATCTTTGTATAATGTCCAAAGGAACCTATTTCTTTCAACTCATTTGAATCAACATTCAATTTAGAACGAATATTGGTGATAATTTTATCTGCTTGTTCTAAAAGTTGAGTCGCATCCAATGAAGAAATAGATTCTAAATCACTTGTTTCATTAAGGTAATCATTATCATACCTCTCAATTAACTTAATAGCTTGGTTTCGGATGATATCAGAATCATTTTCTTCTACTATCTTTCGAACAATTACTATCGAATCTTCAATCACGTCATCAAAGTTTCTTGATACAAAATCCAAGTATTTCTCAACATAATTAGATTGAGGGTTATTGAAATAATAGTTATTAATTGTTTCGAGATGTTCATTTTTAAAAATAGATACCATCTCATCTAATTCAAAATACCAATAGTTAATACTCTCAAAATCAATATCTTGGAATATAAAACTTATAAATGTTTCTAATTCCCTCTTAAAATAGATTCTTCTTTCTTCTGGTAAACTATTTTGTCTAAATAATTGAACAAAAACTGAAAGTAAGTCCGAAATATGGTATTCTACAACCTCTAGATTTTCTTTTAATATTAAATCAAGTATTTTAAAGAAATAACTATCATTTTCGAACAATATAGAATATTCTTCATATCTTTCGGTTTTAAATAAATAAAAATAAAGAGCATCTAAATAATAAAATATTTCATCCCAACTATATTTTTGTGTTTTTGTTGATAGTATTTTATTTATGGTTTCTAATATCCTTTTTTGGATAGTTTTATCAATTTTCTCTAAAAAATCTCTACAGATACGAATAACAATTACATTATATTTCAATTGTTCTTCTTCAGATAAATTCAAATATTGATTAGTAAAGTTTTCAAGTTGGTATTTCAGTTTTTCTTCATTTAAGGAATCAAAATAATTCTTTAATTCGGATTCACTAAATTCACCAGTAAAATAATTTAAGTTTTCCATTTCATCTCCTTCTAAAACCTACCCAAACGCCTTGACTTCCAACATCATGTCACGAATCTGGGCAGCCAATTCAAAGTCAAGCACTTCAACGGCTTCTTGCATTTGTTTCTCCAGTTTCTTAACGAGTTCTTTACGTTCTTGTTTGTTAAGGCTATTGATATCGACTTCCTTGTCCTCTTCCTTGGCAACTGCCTTGGTGACAGAGATCAGGTCACGGATTTCTTTCTTAATAGTTTGTGGAATAATACCTTGTTCTTCATTATAAGCCATCTGGATTTTACGACGGCGAGCCGTTTCATCGATGGCTTTTTGCATAGACTGAGTCATAGTGTCCGCATACATAATCACATGCCCTTCACTATTACGGGCAGCACGACCAATAGTCTGAATGAGTCCACGCTCGTTACGAAGGAAGCCTTCCTTGTCAGCATCGAGAATAGCGACTAGACTAACTTCCGGCACGTCAATCCCTTCACGAAGGAGGTTAATCCCAACCAAGACATCAAAGACTCCTAAGCGTAGGTCACGGATAATCTCCGTCCGCTCTAAAGTTTTGATATCCGAGTGCATGTATTTGACCTTGATCCCCATTTCTTTGAAGTAGTCGGTCAAGTCTTCCGCCATTTTCTTGGTCAAGGTTGTAATAAAGGTACGTTGGTTCTTTTCAACACGGGCATTGATTTCACCTAAGAGGTCATCGATTTGTCCCATAGTTGGGCGGACTTCAACTTCTGGATCTAAAAGACCTGTTGGACGGATAATTTGCTCAATCACAGTGTCGGTTTGTTCCATCTCATAATCGCCGGGCGTCGCTGAAACGTAGACAATCTGATGAACATGACTTTCAAACTCTTCACGACGAAGGGGACGATTGTCTAGGGCAGAAGGTAAACGGAAACCATAATTCACCAGCATTTCCTTCCGAGAACGGTCACCATTATACATGCCCTTGATTTGCCCCATAGTCATGTGACTCTCATCAATCATAATCAAGAAATCATCTGGGAAGAAGTCGAGAAGAGTATAAGGAGGCTCTCCTTCGCTCCGTCCATCCATGTGACGGGAGTAGTTTTCAACGCCGTTTGTATAGCCCATCTCACGGAGCATTTCAATATCGTACTCTGTACGCTGTTTCAAACGTTGAGCTTCCAGCAGTTTACCTTCCTTCTCAAAGATAGCTAACTGCTCCTCCAACTCGGCCTCAATCTTAGCAATAGCTACTTCCATATGGTCATCATTGGTCACAAAGTGAGTCGCTGGGAAAATTGCCAAATGGTCCACTTCGCCGAGAACTTGACCAGTTAGAGCTTCGACTTCACGGATACGATCAATCTCATCGCCAAAAAACTCGACACGAAAGGCATGCTCGTCACGAGATGCTGGGAAAATCTCCACCACATCCCCACGCACACGAAATCTTCCGCGTTGGAAATCAATATCATTGCGTTCAAACTGAATATCTACCAAGTCGTTCAGCAGTTTATCTCGAGAAATCTCAAGACCCGGACGCAAACTTACCACGCTATCAGCGTATTCTTTGGGCGAACCCAAACCATAGATACAAGAAACAGATGCAACGATGATAACATCATTGCGCTCCAACAAAGCTGATGTTGCTGAGTGACGTAGCTTGTCAATTTCATCATTAACAGAACTATCTTTTTCTATATAAGTATCGCTTGAAGGCACATAAGCTTCAGGCTGGTAGTAATCATAGTAAGATACGAAGTACTCGACGGCATTTTCCGGGAAAAATTCCTTGAACTCCCCATAGAGCTGACCGGCTAGAGTCTTATTGTGGGCGATGACCAGGGTTGGTTTATTAACCTGAGCAATGACTTGACTCATGGTGTAGGTCTTTCCTGTACCAGTCGCTCCCATCAGGATTTGTGCCTTTTCTCCACCCTCGATATTATCCACCAACTGCTCGATGGCTTGAGGTTGGTCCCCAGAGGGCTGGTATTTGGATACCAGTTTAAATTTGTTATCAGTAATTCGATTTATCATAAAAGCCTCATACACATATTCTATCCTTCTATTTTACCATAAAAAGAAGATACTTTCTGATTCTCAAATTTAGCAATTTATTCAGTTCGTGTTACATCTTCTTACATCAAAATACAAAATATTTGCCAGTTTTAATTTTTTCTGTTATAATTTGAAAATATCTTGAAAGGAGACGTTACATGAAGAAAAAAATCCTAGCTTGTTTGCTAATTTTATTCCCTATATTTTCACTAGGAATAGCAAAAGCTGACACAGAAAAAACAAAGTATGTTATCGCCAGTGACTCATCTTTTGCACCTTTTGTTTTCCAGGATTCAAGCAATCAGTACACTGGTATTGATATGGATCTCATCAAGGCTATTGCCAAAGACCAAGGTTTTGAAATTGAAATTACCAACCCTGGCTTTGACGCGGCTATTAACGCTGTTCAATCTGGACAAGCAGACGGTGTCATTGCAGGAATGTCTGTAACTGATGCCCGTAAAGAAACTTTCGATTTCTCAGATTCTTACTATACAGCAAATACTATTCTTGGTGTTAAAGAATCAAGTACCATTTCTTCTTATGAAGATTTGAACGGTAAGACTGTAGGTGTGAAAAATGGTACTGCTTCACAAACCTTCCTTGCAGAGAATCAAAGCAAATACGGTTACAAAATCAAAACTTTTTCAGATGCAGCCTCTATGTATGATAGTTTAAATACTGGTTCAATTGATGCCGTCATGGACGATGAACCTGTCATTAAATATTCTATCAGTCAAGGACAAAAGTTAAAAACACCAATCGCAGGTACACCTATTGGTGAAACTGCTTTTGCAGTAAAAAAAGGAAGCAATCCAGAATTGCTAGAGAAGTTTAACAAAGGGCTTGCAAACCTTAAGGCAAATGGAGAATTCCAAAAAATCCTTGATAAGTATCTAGCTAGCGATTCTACTACTACAAGTTCAACCGCTGATGAAACAACTATCTGGGGCTTGTTGAAAAACAACTACAAACAACTTCTCAGCGGACTTGGAATTACCCTCTCATTAGCACTGATTTCATTTGTAATTGCGATTTTCATCGGAATTATCTTTGGTATGTTTAGTGTCAGCCCTTATAAATCACTCCGTTTGATTTCAGAGATTTTCGTTGACGTTATCCGTGGTATTCCATTGATGATTCTTGCTGCTTTCATTTTCTGGGGCATTCCTAATTTTATCGAATCTCTTACAGGTCAACAAAGTCCGATCAACGACTTTGTCGCTGGTACTATCGCACTTTCCCTAAACTCAGCTGCCTACATTGCTGAAATTGTTCGTGGTGGTATCAAGGCCGTGCCTGTTGGGCAAATGGAAGCCAGTCGAAGTCTTGGTATTTCATATGGAAAAACCATGCGTAAGATTGTCTTGCCACAAGCAACCAAGCTCATGCTTCCAAACTTCGTCAACCAATTTGTTATCGCTCTTAAAGATACAACAATCGTATCTGCAATCGGTCTGGTAGAACTCTTCCAAACTGGTAAGATTATCATTGCTCGTAACTACCAAAGTTTCAAAATGTATGCAATTCTCGCAGTCTTCTACCTTGTGATTATCACTCTTCTAACTAGATTAGCGAAACGCTTAGAAAAGAGGATTCAATAATGGCAAAATTAAAAATTGACGTTCATAACTTACATAAACAATATGGTAAAAACAAAGTCCTTAAAGGAATTTCAGCGAAATTCTATGAAGGAGATGTTGTTTGTATCATTGGACCTTCTGGTTCAGGTAAGTCAACTTTCTTGCGTAGCTTAAATCTTCTCGAAGAAGGGACAAAAGGAAGCATCACAGTTAATGGCTATGATTTGACGGATAAATCTACCAACGTAGACCATGTTCGTGAAAATATCGGAATGGTGTTCCAGCACTTCAATCTCTTTCCACATATGACTGTATTGGAAAATATCACTTTCGCTCCTGTAGAACATAAGTTAATGACTAAGGCTGAAGCTGAAAAATTGGGTATGGAACTCCTCGAAAAAGTTGGGCTTGCTGACAAGGCCAATGCCAATCCTGAAAGCCTATCTGGTGGACAAAAACAACGTGTGGCTATCGCTCGTGGTTTAGCAATGAACCCTGATATTATGCTCTTTGATGAGCCAACTTCTGCCCTTGACCCTGAGATGGTCGGCGATGTTCTAAACGTTATGAAAGAGTTGGCTGAACAAGGCATGACCATGATTATTGTAACCCACGAAATGGGATTTGCTCGTAAGGTTGCCAATCGAGTTATCTTTACAGCAGACGGTGAATTCCTAGAAGATGGTACACCTAATCAAATCTTTGATAACCCACAACACCCTCGTCTAAAAGAATTTTTAGACAAGGTCCTTAACGCTTAAAAAACTGTAAGGTAAACCTTGTAGTTTTTTTCTCACTTGTATTGGAATTTTGGATTTTTTAGAAAATTATGATAAAATAAAGGGTATGAAAATGGGGATTCCTCATGCCTAGGATATCTAGGAAAGTAAATAGAAATTAGGTAGCTGGATGTCATCTAAAGTTATTGTTACAATTTTTGGTGCTAGTGGAGATTTGGCTAAACGCAAGCTTTACCCTTCACTCTTTAGACTTTATAAATCAGGTAATCTTTCTGATCATTTTGCTGTTATTGGAACTGCTCGTAGACCTTGGAGTAAGGAATATTTCGAATCTGTTGTTGTCGAATCTATTTTAGATTTGGCAGATAGCGCAGAAGAGGCTCAAGCTTTTGCTAGTCATTTTTACTATCAAAGTCACGATGTTAATGACACTGAGCACTATATCGAATTACGCAAGCTTCAGGCTGAGTTAAATGAAAAGTATCAAACTGAACACAACAAGCTTTTCTTCCTCTCAATGGCACCACAATTCTTCGGTACCATCGCCAAACACCTCAAGTCTGAGCAAATCGTTGACGGTAAGGGCTTTGAACGTTTGATTGTTGAGAAACCTTTCGGTACGGATTATGAAACTGCAAGCAAACTAAACGAAGAGCTTCTAGCTACTTTTAACGAAGAGCAAATCTATCGTATCGACCACTATCTTGGTAAAGAAATGATTCAGAGTATATTTGCAGTTCGTTTTGCCAATATGATCTTTGAAAATGTTTGGAATCGTGACCACATCGATAATGTTCAGATTACATTTGCAGAACGCCTCGGTGTTGAAGAGCGTGGAGGTTACTACGATGAGTCTGGTGCCCTTCGTGATATGGTACAAAACCACACACTCCAACTTCTTTCTCTCCTTGCTATGGACAAACCAGCAAGTTTTACCAAAGATGATATTCGAGCTGAAAAAATCAAGGTCTTTAAAAACCTCTATCATCCAACAGATGAAGAACTCAAAGAACACTTCATTAGAGGCCAATACCGTTCTGGTAAAGTTGATGGCATGAAATACATTTCTTACCGCAGCGAACCAAATGTCAACCCAGAATCAATGACAGAAACCTTTGCTTCAGGTGCCTTCTTTGTTGAAAGTGACCGTTTCCGTGGTGTACCTTTCTTCTTCCGTACTGGTAAACGTCTAACTGAAAAAGGAACACACGTAAACATTGTTTTCAAACAAATGGATTCCATTTTCGGTGAACCCCTAGCACCAAATATTTTGACCATCTATATCCAACCAACTGAAGGCTTCTCGCTTAGCCTTAATGGTAAAGAGGTCGGTGAAGAGTTCAAGCTTGCACCTAATTCGCTTGACTATAGAACCGATGCTACTGCAACAGGAGCTTCACCAGATCCATATGAAAAACTGATATACGATGTATTGAATAACGATTCAACTAACTTTAGCCACTGGGAAGAAGTTAGCGCTTCTTGGGAATTGATTGACCGTATCGAAAAGTTGTGGGCTGAAAACGGTGCTCCACTTCATGACTACAAGGCTGGTAGCATGGGACCACAAGCTAGCTTTGATTTACTTGAAAAATACGGAGCTGAGTGGACCTGGCAACCAGATATCTCCTATCGTAAAGATGGTCGTCTAGAATAATCAAAAACAATCCTGCAAGAATTCTTGCAGGATTTTCTTTTATAGCAAACCTTCTAAAAGCCCCTTCATAAAGTTCTCAGAATTGAACTCACCGATATCATCGATTTTTTCACCAAATCCAATCAACTTAACAGGGATATTCAGCTCTTCACGGATAGCAAGAACGACACCACCTCGAGCAGTTCCATCAATCTTGGTTAAGACAATACCTGTCAAAGGAGTAATTTTTGAAAACTCTTTAGCTTGTACAAGAGCATTTTGCCCAGTTGAAGCATCCAGAGCTAGGAAGGTTTCATGAGGTGCTTCTGGCACTACGCGTTTGATGATACGACCAATCTTTTCCAATTCTGCCATTAAGTTTTCTTTATTTTGCAGACGGCCAGCTGTATCAATCATAAGAATATCAATACCTTCTGCAACCGCACGTTCCATCCCATCAAAGACAACACTGGCTGGATCAGCTTTTTCAGGACCTGTTACGACAGGAACATCTACACGGCGGCCCCATTCAGCTAATTGGGCAACCGCACCAGCACGGAAGGTATCCGCAGCAACCAGCATGACTTTCTTACCAGCTTGTTTGTAACGGTGTGCCAATTTACCGATAGAAGTTGTTTTTCCGACACCATTAACACCTACAAAGAGCATAACAGTTAACCCATCTTGAAAATTAATGCTTTCGTTATAGTTGCCATCCTTCTCATACAGATCCACCAATTTTTCGATGATAACACGACGAAGGGCTTCTGGTTTCTTGGCATTTTCAAGCTTGGCTTCATAACGTAGCTCTTCTGTTAAATTGGATGCTACCTGTACGCCAACGTCACTCATGATTAAGAGTTCTTCTAGCTCTTCAAAGAAATCTTCATCAACTGAGCGAAAATTAGCAAAGAAGGCATTCAAACGAGCTCCAAATCCCGTACGAGTTTTCTTGAGACTGCGGTCATATTTTTCCTGTACAGTCTCTTGAACTTGAGGAGTTTCTTCGATTACTAGATCTTCTTCCACTTCCTCAGCGATTTCCGGCTCTGTTTCATTTGATTGAGGTTGAACAGTTTCTTCCTCGTCACTTTCATTTGAAGGGATCTCTTCAACAGGAACCGATTCCACTTGAGGACTTTCTACCTCTTCAACTTGAATTGGGTCTTCTTGAGGAATTTCAACTTCATCAAGAGGTTCAATGATCGCTTCTTCTACAGCCTCTACTTCAGGTGAGTCTTCATTTGTTTCTTCCTGAGGTTCTGCAGGTAAGATAACTTCTTCTGATTCTGTCACTACAGCATTTTCAAATTCTGATGTATCGTTTTGCTCGTTATCATCTGATAAATCAATGTTTTCTAATGCTTCTTTGACGACATCTTCAATTTTCGGTTCTTCTATTTTTCCAAATAAACGGTCAAATAATCCCATACTTTAATTCTCCTTCAGTACATATTTTTCAATAGCCCAGGCGACGGCTTCCTCATCGTTGGTCATAGGCGTTACCACATTAGCCACAGCCTTAACTTCTGGCACAGCATTTTGCATGGCTACACCAAGACCTGCCCATTCAATCATGGAAAGGTCATTAGCTTCATCTCCACAAGCCATGACCTGACTTCGGTCAATTCCTAAATGCTCAATTAACTTAGCTAGTCCTGTCGCCTTATGAACATTCTTTGGTGACCATTCTAGCAAGAGTTCACGAGATTTAAAAATCTCATATTTGTCAAACAATTCAGGAGAAATCTTCTGAATAGCTGCATCCAAGGGTTCTTGAGGAAAGGCAGTGACACATTTATTGTAAGTAATCTGACTAGACAAATCTTCAAAGGCGGTTGGAATGAAGGTTAAAGCTGGATTAAACTGAGCGTATAAACTTTCCTGGTCTGATTGAATCTGATAAACGATGCCTTCTGAAATTGCATCTAATGGAATATTTAGTTTTTCAGTTTCTTCGTAAATACGACTCACATCATCGATGGAAAAGACTGTCTTATCAAGGATTTCACCTGTATTTTTTTGAACCAAACCGCCATTAAAAGTAATAGTATATTCATCCTCATGACCATCTGTTCCAAGTTCTTTGAGGAAGAAATCCATGGCTTTGAGGGGACGTCCAGTTGTTAGGACTACCTTGACTCCTTGTTCACGCGCAGCCTTCAAAGTTGCCATGGTACGATCTGTTAATTTCTTATCTGTCGTTAGCAAAGTACCATCTAAGTCCAAAGCAATTAATTTAATATCTGCCATTACAATTCCTCCATATATGCGATAACTGACTGGTCCTTGTGATGTCCGATAACTGTTTCAGCAAGTTCTAGAATTTCTGGACGAGCATTTTCAGGTGCTACTGGGTGCCCTACAACTTGCATCATGTGAAGGTCATTGAGATTGTCACCGAAGGCCATCACTTGGTCCATATCCAGATTTAACTTCTTAGCCAATTCGACAATCGCAACTCCCTTGTCCACATAATCAAGAACAATATCAATGGATTCAAAACCTGTCGTCATTGCCTTAACACCAGGCACATGTTCATTGACCCAAGCTTCACCAGCTTCTACTGTCTCTTCTGTAAAGTTGGTTGTGAATTTGAAAATTTCATCGGTGATATCTTCTAGACTGGCTACTTTTTGGATGTTTTCATTGTAATGGTGGCTAAACATGAGATAGGTTTCATCAACCGTATCTAGAACATAGCATGCTTTTTTACCTGTCAAGAGCATCTTCTTTTCATCAAAATAAGGTGAAGTCTTTAGCTTTTCAAATGTTGATAAGTAAAAATCTCTAGGCATGGTCGCTTCATAGAGGTCTTGTCCATGAAAACGAACGAGACTCCCATTTTCGGCGATAAAAATAATCTCATCTTTAACATCCGCAAAATGTTTCTCTAAAGACAATAGGCCTCGACCAGAAGCTACAGCAAAGTAAATCCCTTTTTCTTTATAAGAATGGAGAAGCTTTTTTAAACGTTCCATATCAAATTGGCCAGCTTCATCCAAAAAAGTCCCGTCCATATCAGTTGCGACTAGTTTAATCATAAATCCTTCTATTCTCCAGTAGTAAATCTATCTTCTATTATACCATAGAAAAAGCAAAAAAGACGTGCAGGATTGACACGCCTTAGTATACTAGAAATCAATCCGTAGGGCCAATTGTTATTATAAATATAAGCCCCTCTCCACACTTTCCTGAATCAAATCTTCCGTCAGCTTCCATAATTCTTCTGATTCACTTTTTATGAACTTTTTCTTTTCTAATACCATGTCTGCACTGATATTATCAGGGTTATAATTTAATTCTGACACTTCTATGTGATTTATCAGTGGTAGCAATGCATCGATCACTCTTGCATATCTAGCTTCAGCACTCTGTCCTTTTTCAAATTCCAACCACAAATTTTTCATATTCAAATATTTCTCTTCTGGAAGGAGGCTCATTGTTTTTTCTATAGATTCTAACTCTCTATCATGAGAATGAACCTTTTTTTTATCATCAAAAACCCAAGTATCTCCGGCATAAATCTCACCTAAATCATGAATCAATAACATAGAAATAACTTTTTCCATTTTTAACTTTTCAGGATAATAATCTTGAAGAACTATAGCAGCTATAGCACCTTGCCAAGAATGCTCGGCACTATTTTCAAATCTTCCATCAAGGGTTCTATTAAATCTTGTTACTGACTTTAACTTCTCTATTTCTTTAATAAAATCAACTGAATTCTTTAAATTACTCATTGTAGCTCCTATCTTATTTAAAATTTTAGATATAATACCAAAAAATATTAATTTCATCAAATATTTCCCGTATTTTCAAAAATAAAATAGCGCCTAATCCATATGAGATTAGACGCTTGATTAAACTTGTAATTCATAAAATATTTATCAATCGAGTGATCGTGCTTTCCTACCATCAATCAATTCCAAGTCTTTTTATCCATATTTGGCAAAGAGAGCTTAAACTTAATAATACAGAGTCGAATCACAAAACCGACAATTGAGAGAATGATAAAAGCAGTGATTCTTGGAAAGTGAAGGACAAAGGCCAACCAGTAATAAATAACGCCAATTACAAAAGATAGAAGGGCATAGATGTCCTCTTTTAGAACACTTGGGACTTCATTAATCAAGAGATCTCGGATGATACCTCCGCCAGCACCTGTTAAACAGGCCAAAATCCCTGCAGACATCAAGTTCAATTTACTATCAGCTAAGGCTGTAGCCCCAATCAAGGAAAAGATGATTAAGCCAATCGAATCAAAGATAAGATAAGCTTCTCTCAGCCACTTATAGAATTTTTTTTCTTGACTAGCATTGGCTTGTTTTGAAGTCACAAAGGCATACATAATAACAGCTACTAGAATAGAGACATAAATCGGTCCAGGATCTGCGAGAGCGGAGGGAAAACGACTGATAATAGAATCTCTTAAAATACCTCCACCTACTGCCGTTACAATTGCCAATAAACTAATTCCAAAAATATCTAAACGTTTACCAAATCCTTTGATGGCTCCTGACGCCGCAAAGGCTATAGTCCCAATATAATTACAAATCATTAGGAATAGGTCAAAATCCATGTAAGCTCCTCAATTTATTTTTGTAACCTTTCCGACTTCTTGAAGGTCATTCTACATGCTCTAGCTTGAAATGTTATATTGAAAACAAACTAAGCATCCATATTTTCTAAATCTTTTAATTTAACAGAGACAATCTTAGAAACACCAGATTCCTGCATGGTAACTCCATAGATTGAGTCAGCTGCCGCCATAGTTCCCTTACGGTGAGTAACGACGATAAACTGGCTATCCTTGTCAAATCGATTGAGATAATCTCCAAAGCGTTTAACGTTAGCCTCGTCAAGTGCAGCCTCAACCTCATCAAGGATTACAAATGGAATGGTCTTGACACGAATGATTGAGAAAAGCAGAGCTAAAGCTGACAAGGCCTTCTCTCCACCACTCATGAGGTTGAGAGATTGGATTTTCTTACCAGGCGGTTGAACAGAGATTTCAACACCTGCAGTCAATAAATCTCCCTCGGTGAGGATTAGGTCTGCTTGACCACCACCAAACATCTGCTTGAAGGTCACTTTGAAGGATTCACGAATAGCTTCAAAGGTTGATTTAAATCGTTCCTTCACTTCATCGTTCATCTCTGTAATGGTTTCAAGAAGAAGATTTTTGGCAGAAAGAATGTCATCACGTTGACTATTTAAGAATTCCAAGCGTTCGTGAACTTCGTCAAACTGTTCAATGGCATCCAAATTGACTGGACCAAGTGAACGGATGGATTTTTCTAAATCCTTGACCTCTTGTTCAGCGATAGCCAAATCTTCTAAGGAATTGGCTTGTTCTAAAGCTTCCGTATAACTAATCTGGTATTCTTCAGTCAGTTGGCCTTGAAGATAGCGAAGGCGGTCCGTAATCTTCTCTTTTGTTGCTTCTGCACGTGTTTGCTTACGAATCCATTCTTCATTTTGCTGACGAGCTTGATCCAAATGACTGGCAATATCATCCAATTGACCTTCAATATCATCCAGTTCAAACTGCTTACGAATGAGTCCTTGTTGAATTTCTTCCTTCTGACTCTTGGCTTCTGCTTCCTGCTTGGCCAAAAGTTCCGTATCAACCTTTTCAAGATTGTCTACCTTTTCTTGGAGAAGGCGTTCGATTTCATCTTGCTCCATATCAAGGTTCTCAAGTTCCTTGTTAATCCGTTCAATATCTGCAACTTCGTAACGTTTTCGCCCTATCATTTCTGTTTTGAGCAGACGTTCTTGGGAAAGTTTATCCTGCAAGTTTTGGTAACGTTCTTGAATCGCATTTTTATTGGACTTGATTTCTTCAATCTCAGACTCCAGCTTTTGCTTTTCAGTTGCGATGATTGAGAGACGTTCTTGGCATTTTTCTTTTTCAGTTTGCCAATCTCCACCTCTGAGATTGTTTAATTCTTTTTCCTGAAGTTCTAAAAGTGTTTCGAGTTCTTCAACTTGCTGGCAAGTTTGTTGATAAGCAAGGTACAAACCTTGTTCCTGAATACGAGCTTGCTCTCCCTGGGACTTAATGGTCTCCAAAGTTTGACTAAGTGCATTCAAGGCTTCTTGAACTGACTTCAGATTTTCTTCTTCCTGACCAAGGAGCTTCTCTTCTTGAGCAATCTCTTTTTGCAACTGCTCCAATTCAGGTTTAATGAAAATACTGTTATTTTGACGGTTGGCACCACCAGCATAAGAACCACCTGTACGCAGTTCAGTACCATCTAAGGTTACCATCCGAACTTGATAGCGTAACTTACGAGCCGCATCACGCGCATGCTCCACTGTATCAAAGATAGCTGTGGTAGCTAGCAGGTTTTTAAAAATAGCTTCAAGCTTAGCATCAAAGGTAACCAGTTCATCTGCCATACCAAGAAAACCTGGACTTGAGGCAATCACATCTTGATTCTGCCCAGAAATGCTACGAGCCTTGATGGTTGTCAAAGGTAGGAAGGTCGCACGACCAGCTCGATTTCTCTTAAGAAAATCGATAGCCTTGGTAGCTGCCTCTTCATCTTCAACGATGATATGTTGGCTACTTGCACCAAGAGCAATTTCAAGAGCTGTTTGATAACGAACATCAAAAGTTAAATGTTCACTGACCGCTCCGACAATACCGCTCAGGCGATTTTTTTCTTGTAGAACACTCTTAACACCCGCATAGAAATTACTATGGTTTTTAAGAATGTTTTCCAAACTTTGCGCCTTGGCCTGCTTGTTTTTCAGACTATCCAAGCGGTCAAATAGTTGATTTTGCTGGCTTTGATAAGCCTGCTTTTGTGCTTCTTCTTCTTTGGCACTGGTTTGATAGTCAGCGAGTAAGTTCTGCACTTCTTCTTTAGCAGACTTCAGTGCAAGCTCTTGATCAGCAGCCTTAGACTTGACAGTAGCCAATTGTTCCTTCAAGGATGCTAATTGTTCTTCTTGCTTTTGAGTCTGTTGGCGACTATTTTCAAGATCATTTTCAATCCGTGTCAGCTGGTTAGACACATCCGCTTCTTCCTGCAAGAAAGCAACAAAGCGCTCACGCAGTTGCTCAATCATCTGATCTGGATCATCAGAAAATGCTACTAACTCAGCTTCTAAACGATTGAGTTCTTTCGTATTGAGAGCTAGATTTTCTTCTAACTGACTGAGATTTGCTTCTTTTTCTTCCTTCTCTTGAATAAGAGTATTTCTCTTTTCATCCAAACTAGCTAAACGAGCTTGAGCCTCTTGTTGATTGAGAGCAACCTGCTCTGTCTCCAGTTTAGACAAGGCCAATTTCCGTTCTAAATCACTGATTAGAGCAGTCAAATCCATCAAACTAGTTTGATCTTTAGCCATCTCTGCTTGTAAATCTTGTCTCTGCTTCTTGAGAGATTGATTTTCAAGTTCTAGTGACTCGCGTTTTTGATAATAACTAGTCAACAGTTCTTGGACTTGGTTTAATTCTTCTTCTGTTAGATCCAATTCAGCCTTATTGGCTTGAATTTGTGCAACCAGAACATCCAAGTAGATACCTTTACGCTGACTGTCCAAGTCCATAAATTTACGAGCTGTTGCTGCTTGCTTTTCTAAGGGCTTGATTTGATTGTCTAACTCATAGATGATGTCTTCCAAGCGGTCTAAATTATCTTGAGTTTGTTGCAGTTTACTTTCCGTCTCTTTACGACGAGTTTTATATTTTAAAACTCCAGCTGCTTCTTCAAAGATAGCACGGCGTTCCTCAGGCTTAGAGTTAAAGATTTCTTCGACCTTCCCTTGAGAAATAATAGAGAAGGAGTCGCGCCCAAGTCCTGTATCTAAGAAAAGATCATGAATATCACGAAGACGGACTTTTTTCCCATCAATCTTGTATTCACTATCCCCAGTACGATAGATATGACGCTCCACCTTGATTTCCTGTCCTGCATCCTTGATGAAACCGTCCTGATTATCTAGAGTAACAACTACAGAAGCATAGTTTAATGGTTTTCTACTTTCTGTCCCTGCAAAGATAACATCAGGCATCTTCCCACCACGAAGACTTTTGACACTGGATTCCCCAAGAGCCCAGCGTAAACTTTCTGTGATGTTAGATTTTCCAGAACCATTGGGTCCTACAACTGCTGTCACTCCTTGGTCAAAAACAACCTTGGTTTTATCAGCAAAGGACTTAAAACCCTGAATCTCAATTTCTTTTAAATACATGAATCCAGTCCTTCCTCAACTGCGTTTTTAGCGGCCTCCTGTTCGGCCAACTTTTTAGATCGTCCTTGACCCCTACCTAAACTTTGACCCTCTACAAGGACTTCAACCTCGAACATCTTATCATGGGCAGGTCCGATTTCTGAAATGACCTGATAACGAATATCAACATCACCATTGACTTGGAGTAATTCTTGGAGGTGAGTCTTGTAGTCTTTAATCATCTCAAAATCACCAGCCTCAACCTTCGGTATCATGACCTGGTAGATAAACTCTTTTACCGTAAGTAGATCCTTATCTAAAAGGAGGGCACCCAAAAAGGCTTCGAAAGCATCTCCCAAGATGGTATCTCGATTACGGCCTCCAGATTTTTCCTCTCCCTTTCCTAGCTTGATAAACTGGTCAAACTGGCAGTCACGGGCAAAACCAGCCAAACTCTCTTCACGTACAATCATGGCACGGAGTTTAGACAGGTCACCTTCTGGTTTTTTAGGATATTTTTGGTACAGATATTCTGAAATCAATAATTGCAGAACAGCGTCTCCTAAAAATTCCAAGCGTTCATTGTGTGAAATTTTTAAGAGGCGGTGCTCATTGGCGTAACTAGTGTGAGTAAAAGCTGTTTCAAGTAACTGTTTATCTGAAAAAACAAGCCCAAAACGTTGCTCTAACACGGTTTCTAATTCTTTCATAAGAACCTCTTTCTAAAACATTATAATACACTCCATTATACCAAAAAAAGGTTTCTTAGTCAGAAAATAACCGTTAAAAGTCCTTTTTCTGACTTGTGTTTAAAATCAATCCATTACTAGCAGTTCAAGCTATTTTTTGGTATAATAAATCTTATGGAAATTGAAAAAACCAATCGAATGAATGCTCTGTTTGAATTTTATGCAGCCCTTTTGACTGATAAGCAGATGAACTATATCGAGCTCTACTATGCAGATGACTATAGTTTAGCTGAAATTGCTGAAGAATTTGGTGTTAGTCGTCAGGCTGTTTATGATAATATCAAACGCACAGAAAAGATACTGGAAGATTATGAGATGAAGCTTCATATGTACTCTGATTACATTGTCCGCAGTCAGATTTTTGATCAGATCATTGAGCGCTATCCAGAAGATGCTTTTCTCCAAGAGCAAGTTGAGATTTTAACAAGTATTGACAATAGAGAATAAGAGGAATAAATATGGCATTTGAAAATTTAACAGAACGTTTGCAGAACGTTTTTAAAAACCTACGTAAAAAAGGGAAAATTACCGAGAGCGATATCCAAGAAGCAACCAAGGAAATTCGTCTGGCTCTTTTAGAAGCCGACGTTGCTTTGCCTGTAGTTAAAGATTTTATCAAAAAAATTCGTGAACGTGCGGTCGGGCATGAAGTCATTGATACCCTCAATCCAGCTCAACAAATCATCAAGATTGTCAATGAAGAGTTGACGGAAGTTCTTGGTTCTGATACAGCTGAGATTATCAAGTCTCCTAAGATTCCTACAATCATCATGATGGTCGGTTTGCAGGGTGCTGGTAAAACAACCTTTGCTGGAAAGCTCGCTAACAAACTCAAAAAGGAAGAGGATGCTCGTCCTCTGATGATTGCGGCCGACATCTATCGTCCTGCAGCTATTGACCAGCTTAAAACACTAGGACAACAAATTGATGTGCCTGTATTTGCTCTTGGAACTGAAGTTCCTGCAGTTGAGATTGTTCGCCAAGGTTTGGAGCAAGCCAAAGCCAACCATAACGACTATGTCTTGATTGATACAGCCGGTCGTTTACAAATCGATGAGCTTCTCATGAATGAGCTTCGTGATGTTAAAGCTCTTGCTCAACCAAATGAAATTCTTCTCGTCATCGATGCCATGATTGGTCAAGAAGCTGCTAACGTTGCGCGAGAATTTAACGCTCAATTAGAAGTTACTGGTGTCATCCTTACCAAGATTGATGGAGATACTCGTGGTGGTGCTGCCCTTTCTGTTCGTCATATCACAGGAAAACCAATCAAATTCACTGGTACTGGTGAAAAGATTACTGACATTGAAACCTTCCACCCTGACCGTATGGCCAGCCGTATTCTCGGTATGGGAGATATGCTGACTCTGATTGAGAAAGCTTCCCAAGAATACGATGAGCAAAAAGCCCTTGAAATGGCTGAAAAGATGCGGGAAAACACTTTTGATTTCAACGATTTCATCGATCAGTTGGATCAGGTGCAAAATATGGGTCCAATGGAAGATTTGCTCAAGATGATTCCTGGTATGGCCAACAATCCTGCCCTTCAAAATATGAAGGTGGATGAAAAACAGATTGCTCGCAAACGTGCCATCGTCTCATCTATGACTCCTGAAGAGCGTGAAAATCCAGATTTGCTTACTCCAAGCCGTCGTCGTCGTATCGCTGCTGGTTCTGGTAATACCTTTATCGATGTCAACAAGTTCATCAAAGACTTTAACCAAGCTAAACAACTCATGCAAGGTGTTATGTCTGGTGATATGAACAAGATGATGAAGCAAATGGGTATTAACCCTAACAACCTTCCTAAAAACATGCCTGGTGGCATGGATATGTCAGCCCTTGAAGGTATGATGGGACAAGGTGGCATGCCGGATATGTCTGCTCTCGGAGGAGCTGGAATGCCCGATATGAGCCAGATGTTTGGTGGAGGTCTCAAAGGTAAAATCGGTGAATTTGCCATGAAACAATCCATGAAACGCATGGCCAACAAAATGAAAAAAGCTAAGAAAAAACGCAAATAAAAGGGACTCGCTTGAGTCCTTTTTTATTGTTCTTTTCTAAGTTTCTCCAAAGTCTCTTTAAAGATAGTTGGAATATTTGAAGTAAATTCCAGCGCTTCACCAGTTCTTGGATGGGTAAATCCTAGCGTCTTGGCATGGAGAAATTGCCCATGTCCCTTTAGGCTTTTACGAGGACCGTATACCTCATCACCAGCGACAGGATGACCGATATAAGCCATGTGCACACGGATTTGATGAGTTCGGCCTGTTTCCAGTTGCAACTCTAATAAAGAATAGTCACCAAAGCGTTCCAATACTTGGAAACGTGTCACTGCTGGTTTTCCTTTAGCAGTCACAGCTTGTTTCTTGCGGTCTTTTTCGCTACGACCAATCGGCGCCTCAATGACACCTCGATCATTGGGAAGATTACCATGAACAATAGCCCAATATTTTCGAAGAGATTTCTTGTCTTTCAATTCTTGAGCCAGCGCCATGTGAGCTTCATCATTTTTAGCAATCATGAGAAGCCCAGATGTGTCCTTATCGATACGATGGACAATTCCTGGACGCAGCACACCATTGATTCCTGATAAGTCTTTGATATGATACATAAGAGCATTCACCAAGGTACCACTGGTATGACCAGCACTTGGATGAACAACCATCCCTTGAGGTTTGTTGACCACTGCTACATCCTCATCTTGATAAATAATTTCTAAAGGAATATCTTCAGCTACATACTCCAAAACCTCTGGTTCTGGCATCTGATAAGTAACGACATCCCCCTCTTGGACCGTATACTTGGCTTTCTTAACCTGGCCGTTGACCAAGACTTGACCAGACTTGATTTGTTCATTGGCGAGACTACGAGACAATTCTGTCAAATCTGACAAAGCCTTATCTAAACGTACCCCACCTCTTTCAATTTTAATTTCCATTCATTTCCTCTTTTAGCATTGCAATCATCAGTACGATAACACCGACTGTCAAATAACTATCAGCTACATTGAATATGGCAAAATTGATAAAGTCTAAGTGGAACATATCCACGACAAATCCTTGGCTAATGCGATCAATGAAGTTTCCCAAACCACCTGCAATAATCAGAATCAATCCAAAGACTGTCCAGAGGGAATCCTCTATATGCTTATGCAAATACCAAATAGCTCCCACCATAACTACTAGTGTTATAACTGCAAAAAACCACTGTTGATCTTGAAGCATAGAAAAGGCTGCTCCTCTATTTTGCAGATAGGTTAAACTAACTAGATTTGGGATCCATGATTTGATTTCACCAAGAGCAATATTCTGAACGACATAAGACTTTACCAATTGATCTAATACAATCAAGGCCGCTATAATCCCTGCTACTATTCCTCTTTTTTTCATGCTTTCCTCTTCTGATCAAAATACTCTTGCATGACCTCTACAAATAAAGTCCCTGCTTGGCTCAAGTCTACTTCCTCACGTTTCACATAAACCATGCGATTATTGAGATTATCATTTAGTGGAATAACGGTGATCCCATTAACGCTATCACTATCTAAGAATCCAGAACCAGTCGCATAAGCATTAGTTCTTTCAAGAATTCCATTTAAAGTAGCGCGGTCTGTTACGTTAAACATCTGAGAGCTGGCACTTGTATCCACAAAGTTTTCTGAGTAATAGAGATATTCATCCTTTTCTTGCGTGAATCGAACTGTTGGTAAATCAACTAAATCTTCCATGACCAACTCTTTTTTCTTAGCTAAAGGATGTCCTTCACGCAGATAGATATGCGTCTGGAAAGGAATCAACTCAGTCACTTCAAGGCCTAACTTTTCAACCCGTTGCATGATACCCTTTTGGTTTTGATTGTTGAGGTAAATAATCCCAATCTCACTATGACCTTGGGCTACTTCATCCAAAATCTGAACAGTTGTAGATTCAAAAATACGGAAATTTTTATAGTCTGGATACCTTTGAGAAAAAGTTGTGATAGTAGGTGGCAAGAAATCATAGTGCTGGCTGGCTATTGAAAACTCATCCTTTTCCTCTTCAGGATTGGCATACTGGTTCTGGAAAATATCAAATCCTTTAACTAACTCTTGTGCCTTTTCATAAAATTCCATTCCACGGCGAGTAAGAAAGGTACCCGAACTGGTTCTGCGGAAAATCTTGAATCCTAGCTCTTTCTCCAGATCTCTTACAGAAATAGATAAACTGGGTTGGCTAACGTACATTTTCTCAGCCGCTTCACGAAAAGTACCACTATTTGCAATAGCAACAACGTAGCGTAATTGTTGAATATTCATGATTTCTCCTTCGTTTTCTATCTTATCATTATACCATAAATAAAGCCTATCCAACAAAGGAAAATCATGAGACAGTTACTTCTAAAAAAGGAAACAAAAAAACACCTTTAAAGCTAGACCCAAAATCCAACTAAAAAGGGGTGTTATCAAATGCGATTATTTAGCTGCTGCGTAAAGCTCGTCTACTTTGTTCCAGTTGATAACTGAGAAGAAAGCTTTGATGTAGTCAGGACGAACGTTGCGGTATTTCACGTAGTAGGCATGTTCCCAAACGTCCAAGCCCAAGATTGGTTTTTTACCTTCTGAGATTGGTGTATCTTGGTTTGCTGTTGAAGTCACTTCAAGTTTACCTTCTTTGTTAACAACCAACCATGCCCATCCAGAACCGAAACGAGTTGTTGCTGCTGCAGTGAATGCTGCTTGGAATTCTTCGAATGAACCGAAAGTTTCATCGATTGCTGCTGCAAGTTCTGCTGAAGGAGCTGTTTTTTCAGGAGTCATCAATTCCCAGAAAAGAGCATGGTTCAAGTGGCCACCACCATTATTGATAAGAGCTTGACGAATATCTGCAGGGATAGATTCAACATCTGCAAGCAAAGCTTCAAGGTCTTCACCGATTTCAGGGTGTTTTTCAAGAGCTGCGTTTGCGTTGTTGACATATGTTTGGTGATGTTTGTCATGGTGCAAGTGCATAGTTTCAGCATCGATGTATGGTTCCAATGCATCGTAAGCGTATGGAAGATCTGGTAAGATAATAGCCATCTGTAATACCTCTTTTTCTTTTTATATAAAAATGATAACGCAAACAACCTTTTTTTTCAAGTTATTTGCTCAGTTTGACTGGCTCGCAATCTGCAATAAAGCTTTCTCAAACAAGTACCCTTTTTCGTAAACACCAGTCTTAATTTGATAATCTGCCTGGATGAGATAACGAATAGAATCTTGTAGGAAATTCAGGGACAATCCTCGCGTGTCACGAAGAGCAAATTTGATTTGATAGGGATTCGGATTGCGACCAAGATAATGACCCAAACTGCTAACCATCTGTGATTCTGTCTGACCAGACTCTTGCAATATTTTTACCTGTGTATAGAGTCTAAACTGCCCCAGCATAATGGCAATCAGTTTAATCTCATCTTCACCCTGTAAGGTCAAATCTTTAACTAAATCTCGTGCCTGATCAATTTTCTTAGTTAATATTAATTGGGTCAAATCAAAAATATTATCCTGCAAAGTCTTTGGAATGGCTTCAACAATATCTTCTTCTGTTATCAGACCACTATCCTTATAAGACTGTAAGAAGAGCAAGTTTTTCTGAATTTCACTGAATTGAAAACTAGATTTGATAAGCAACTGTTCAAAGGAATTTCCATCAAAAGTAAGTCCCTGTTCCTGAGCCCACTTTTGAAAATAGGCTCGCAACTCTTGCTCTTTAGGTTCAAGAGCCTCAAATACTGTCGCATCACGCTTAAGTAATTTGACCAAACGTCTCTTGCTATCTAACTTGCCTTCAGCAAAGATTACTAATTTACTTGAGGGTACAGGATTTTCCAGATAGTCTTCAAAGGCCTTTAGCTCATCATCAGTTAGATAGCGTTTTTTAGCAGTTGTAATATCGAGAAAATGATCTAGAATCACAATTTTTTCATCCGCAAAGAAAGGAAGACTGACCAACTCAAGTTCCAAGCTTTTGTAGTCTACTTCTTTCATGTCAAAATAAGCAAAATTCAAATCTGCAGGATCGTATCCGATTTGCTTTAGAACCTGAGTTTTCATGATGTCGTACTGTCCTTGATCAGCCCCTGTAAACAGGGTCAAACTAGGAAGGTTCGCTAAGGATAGCTTTCGACTTTCTTCTATGGCTAGCATTTATTCTCCTTTCTTTTTAATTTAGCTTCTGTTTAATCCATATAATTCAATTTTCCGCGGAAATCCTCTAGGCTTTGGTATCCTTTTTCCGACATAATTTCTTTGAGTTCCTTTGTAATACGCTCAAAAGCACCTACACCTTCTTTATGAAGAGTAGTTCCTACTTGTACCATGCTGGCACCACATAGGATATGTTCAAAGGCATCACGCCCTGTAAGCACTCCACCAGTTCCGATGATATGAATTTGAGGATTTAAGCGTTGATAAAAGGCATGGACATTGGCAAGAGCAGTTGGTTTAATGTATTCTCCACCAATTCCACCAAAACCGTTCTTAGGACGAATCACGACAGACTCGTCTTCTATATAAAGTCCATTTCCAATAGAGTTGACACAGTTGACGAATTTGAGTGGGTATTTATTAAAAATAGCTGCTGCTTGGTCAAAATGTACAATATCAAAATAAGGTGGAAGCTTAATTCCAAGAGGTTTTGTAAAATAATCAAAAACTTCTGACAAGATACGATCTGTTGTTTCAAAATCATAGGCAATCTGAGGCTTACCTGGAACATTTGGGCATGAGAGATTGAGTTCGGTTAAACCACGGAAATCACTTTCTTGCACCTTTTTTAAGATGGTATGTGTTTCTTCAGGAGACATTCCAACTAAAGATAGGAAGAAGGTACGATTTGGTTCCTTTTCTTGCATTTCCAAAAGGTAGTTCAAATAATAGTCTAAACCATTATTTGGTAGCCCCATAGAGTTAATAGAACCAAGTGGAACATCTTGATAGCGTGGTTCAGGATTTCCCTGACGAAATTCCAAGGTTGCAGTCTTAGTGACAAAGGTTCCTGCTGCTGAATTTTTGACACCTTCCAATTCCTCAATTGTCATACAAGCAACACCTGCTGCATTCATCAAGCAATTATCAAACTCAAAACCAGCAATCTGCGTTTTCGTTGATACCATGATTCTATTCCTCCAAAATCCATTATTTCTTTATTATTATACCATACTTTGGCAAGGAGCCTTTTAATAAAACTAACCCTATAAAAAGGTTTCTAATTCAACTAATAAAACTAGCTTATTCAAATTGAAAGAATTTTTAGAAAATTTATGTTTTTTTCTTTACACTGAAAATTTTTTCTGCTATAATGTCTCATGTAATAAAATATGACAACAAAAAAAGGAGAACGATATGACATCTGCTAAAGAATATATCCAAAGCGTGTTTGAAACTGTAAAAGCTCGTAACGGGCATGAGGCTGAATTTCTCCAGGCGGTTGAAGAATTCTTCAGTACTTTGGAACCTGTTTTTGAAAAACACCCTGAGTATATTGAAGAAAACATCTTGGCACGTATCACTGAACCTGAGCGCGTAATTTCTTTCCGTGTTCCTTGGGTTGACCGTGAAGGAAAAGTTCAAGTTAACCGTGGTTACCGTGTTCAATTTAACTCTGCTGTTGGACCATATAAAGGCGGACTTCGTTTCCACCCAACTGTAAACCAAGGGATCTTGAAATTCCTCGGCTTCGAACAAATCTTTAAAAACGTTTTGACTGGACTTCCAATCGGTGGAGGTAAAGGTGGATCCGACTTCGATCCTAAAGGCAAAACTGATGCTGAAGTGATGCGCTTCTGCCAAAGCTTCATGACTGAATTGCAAAAATACATCGGACCATCTCTTGACGTACCTGCTGGTGATATCGGTGTCGGTGGACGTGAAATTGGTTACCTTTACGGACAATACAAACGCCTCAACCAATTTGATGCTGGTGTCTTGACTGGTAAACCTCTGGGATTTGGTGGTAGCCTGATTCGTCCAGAAGCAACTGGTTACGGTTTGGTTTACTACACTGAAGAAATGCTCAAAGCAAACGGAAACAGTTTTGCAGGTAAGAAAGTGGTTATTTCTGGTTCTGGTAACGTTGCTCAGTTTGCCCTTCAAAAAGCAACTGAACTTGGTGCTACAGTTATTTCTGTATCTGACTCAAATGGTTATGTCATTGATGAAAATGGTATCGACTTCGACCTTTTGTCAGATGTTAAAAACAACCGTCGTGCTCGTTTAACTGAGTACGCTGCAGAAAAACCTACTGCTACTTACTATGAAGGTTCTGTATGGACTTACACTGGTAACTACGATATCGCTCTTCCATGTGCGACTCAAAACGAGATCAACGGTGAAGCTGCGAAACGCTTGGTTGCTCAAGGCGTTATCTGTGTCTCTGAAGGTGCTAACATGCCTAGCGACCTTGAAGCTATCAAAGTCTACAAAGAAAATGGAATCCTTTACGGACCTGCTAAAGCTGCTAATGCTGGTGGTGTAGCTGTATCAGCTCTTGAGATGAGCCAAAATAGTCTTCGTCTTTCATGGACACGTGAAGAAGTTGACGGACGCTTGAAAGATATTATGACTAACATCTTCAACACTGCTAAAACAACTGCAGAAACTTACGGTCTTGGTACTGACTACCTTGCAGGTGCAAACATTGCAGCCTTTGAAAATGTCGCAAATGCGATGATTGCCCAAGGGATTGTTTAATTCTAAAAAATGAACTCCTCACTATTCGTGGGGAGTTTTTCTAATGCAAAAAGAGAGTGGGACAGAAATCGGTAATTCGTTAGAATTCGATTTCGTCGTCCCACCTCCGCACAGTTGAGTAGGGCTGTAAAAACTAATGAAATCAGCGTAGTAGAGCCCACTCAACCACTGCATCTTACTCGACAATCCAAAGACAAATGAGAGGCTAGGACTTTTGTCCCAGCCTCTAAGTGCTTACAATTTACCTGCTACGGCATCCAACAATTCTTGGATCTTAGATTGATTGCTTCCTCCTGCCATGGCCATGTCTGGTTTACCACCGCCACGTCCATCAACGATTGGAGCTAATTCTTTGACCAAGTTACCTGCGTGGATGTCTTTTATCTTGCTAGCTACAAGAAGGTTGACCTTGTCACCGATTGCTGCGACAAGAACAAGCACATCTGAGTAGTCTTTTTGCTTCCAGTTATCTGCAAAAGTACGAAGAGCACCTGCATCTGATACAGAAACTTGACTAGCAATGTAACGGTGGGCATTTGCTTCTTGAACATTCTTGAAGATATCGCCTGCGGCTGCAGCTGCCGCTTTTTCCTTCAATTCTGCATTTTCTTTTTGTAATTGACGGAGTTGTTCTTGAAGTCCTTCAACCTTGTGAGGTACTTCTTTGAGTTGAGGAGCTTTCAAGGTTGCTGCGACTGCTTTTAGTGCATCTTCTTGTTCACGATAAGCTTCAAAGGCTTCCTTACCAGTCACTGCCAAGATACGACGAGTTCCTGATCCGATCCCTTCTTCTTTAACAATCTTGAAGAGACCGATTTCAGAAGTATTGCCAACGTGAGTACCACCACAGAGTTCCACTGAGTAGTCACCGATGGTCACAACACGAACTTCCTTACCGTATTTCTCACCAAAGAGGGCCATAGCTCCCATTTCTTTAGCTGTGTCGATGTCTGTCTCAACAGTCTTGACTGCGATGGCTTCCCAGATCTTCTCATTGACTTGTTGCTCAATAGCACGCAATTCTTCTGGACTCACGGCTTGGAAGTGGGTGAAGTCAAAGCGAAGGAATTCTACTTCGTTGAGTGAACCTGCTTGAGTAGCATGATGTCCAAGGATATTGTGAAGAGCCGCATGGAGCAAGTGAGTCGCCGTGTGGTTCTTCATGACACGGTGACGACGATTGCTATCGATGGCCAAGGTGTATTCTTGGTTCAAAGCAAGTGGTGCAAGAACATCAACAGTATGGAGTGGTTGACCATTTGGTGCTTTTTGAACATCCGTTACAGTCGCTACGACGTTACCTGCAGCATCCAAGATTTGACCATGGTCCGCAACTTGTCCCCCCATTTCAGCGTAGAATGGAGTTTCTGCAAAGATCAGTGATGCAGTTCCTTCTGCTACAGTTTCTACTTCTGCATTATCCGCTACGATAGCCACCAATTTAGAAGGCAATTGGCTAGCATTGTAGTTGAAGACACTCTCTACAGTAATGTTTTGAAGGGTTTCATTTTGCATCCCCATAGATCCGCCTTTGACAGCAGATGCACGCGCACGTTCTTGTTGTTCCTTCATGGCTGCTTCGAAACCTTCACGGTCTACAGTCATTCCTGCTTCTTCAGCGATTTCTTCTGTCAATTCCACTGGGAATCCGTAAGTATCATAGAGTTTGAAGACATCTTGACCAGCGATGACAGTTTGACCTTTTTCTTTCAAGTCTGCTACGATAGTTTCTGCAAAGTGTTGACCTGAGTGAAGAGTGCGGGCAAATGACTCTTCCTCGCTCTTGACAATTTTTTCGATAAAGTCACGTTTTTCAAGCACTTCTGGGTAGTAGCTTTCCATGATTTTTCCAACAGTTGGAACCAGTTTGTAAAGGAAAGGCTCATTGATACCCAATTTTTGACCATGCATAGAGGCACGACGGAGCAAACGACGAAGGACATAACCACGACCTTCATTTCCAGGAAGGGCACCATCTCCAATCGCAAATGAAAGCGAACGGATGTGGTCAGCAATAACCTTGAAACTCATATTGTCGCCATCTTGGTCATAAACCTTACCAGACAACTTCTCCACTTCGCGAATGATTGGCATGAAGAGGTCTGTTTCAAAGTTGGTCTTAGCCCCTTGAATCACCGCTACCAAACGTTCCAAACCGGCGCCCGTATCAATGTTCTTGTGTGGCAATTCCTTGTACTCGCTACGAGGAACCGCTGGGTCCGCGTTAAATTGTGACAAGACGATGTTCCAGATTTCGATGTAACGGTCGTTTTCGATATCTTCTGCGAGAAGGCGAATACCGATATTTTCTGGGTCAAAAGCTTCCCCACGGTCAAAGAAGATTTCTGTATCTGGTCCAGAAGGTCCAGCACCAATTTCCCAGAAGTTGTCTTCGATTGGAATCAAGTGACTTGGATCCACGCCCACTTCAATCCAGCGGTTGTATGAATCTGTGTCATCTGGATAGTAAGTCATGTAGAGTTTGTCTTTAGGGAAGTCAAACCATTCAGGACTTGTCAAAAGTTCATAAGCCCAAGTAATGGCTTCGTCACGGAAGTAATCCCCAATTGAGAAGTTTCCCAACATTTCAAACATGGTATGGTGACGCGCCGTCTTCCCTACGTTTTCGATATCGTTGGTACGGATAGCCTTTTGCGCATTGGTAATCCGTGGGTTTTCAGGGATGATAGTCCCGTCAAAGTATTTTTTAAGAGTGGCAACCCCTGAGTTAATCCACAAAAGGGTTGGATCGTTTACTGGAACCAAACTTACTGATGGTTCTACTGAGTGACCTTTGGTCGCCCAGAAATCAAGCCACATTTGGCGGACTTGTGCACTAGACAATTGTTTCATTTATATCTCCTTTTTACTAATTTGAGTCTCTTTCTAGCATTTCCACATAGTCGATAGCGACACAGAGGGAAATGACTAGGTCTGCATAAGATTCGTCGTAGACGGTTACGGTATAGGTAGAGGTTAAATGGAAGAGTTCCTTGGCGATTTCCGCAATCACTTGATCACGATCATCCAGAAGTTTAAAGTTTAAATCCCAGATATTTCCCTCAATGCGCAGACCGAGGTTGTCAAATTCATACTTATCTCTAAAGAAAGTCAACTTCTTTCGGATATAAAAACTATCTCCATTACTGAGTTGAATCTCAAAGCGTGGCATGAAGGTCAACATTTCTTTACTAATCTCACTAACCTGTTCACCAGAATTATCAAAAATGGTAAAGGTCTTAGGAATCTTAAAAAATGAACCTTCAACCTGATAGGCGACATTCCCCATTTCATCTTTGATATCAAAGCGTTCACCACCTAGGCGAAATTTTTGTTTGACAAGAAATCTTCTCATAAGCACCTCCAAAAATAAAAGACAAATTCATATCACGAAGGGCGAAAAACCGCGGTACCACCTTCATTCAATGAACTTGTCATTCTTGATTCTTATGCAATTGTTACAATCGAGTAGCATGATTTTCTATCTTAGATGGCTCGCAGCACCGCCAATTCTCTGAACTAAGATGGAGAGAAAATCAATTCTCAACTCTAGTATTATATCGTTTTGATAGAAATTAGTCAAGGTTTATAATTTTACTAATACTACATCAAGTAATAAATTCTGAAAATTAAATACTAATCGTTTCTCCTACAGATAGGACTGTATAATTGGAAGCTTCAACTTCTGTTTTTGTCGTCTGGTAATGACTATAATCATCAATATGAATTGGATAAATATTTTGGGGCTGAAGTATAGATTCCAATTGCTGTAACATCTTTAAATTCATTGTAAATGGACCACCAAATGAATCAGATTTAACGGCTCCAAGATTTGCAAAAATAGCATCAATTTTTTGGGGAACAAAATCTGTTACCCTTGGATATAAAATCGTGTCACCTGTAAAGTAGATTATTTTAGTTTGCAAAGGACTTGTGATAGTTATTTGATATCCATTAACCCTTCCAACTATTTTTTGCATTATATAATTACTAGCATGATAAGCCGGTACAGCTTTAATAGCAATTTGATATTCATCAACTGAAAACAACTGCTCTTCTCCCCAATTTAAAACTATACTATTTAAACATGACAAACCTTTTGTGATTTTTCTGTTAGGAGAAATTACAGTTTTATACTTCAGGTATCCTTTGCCAACTTCATCTAAATGATCTTGGTGACCATGAGTTATTAACCATAAATCAACTTTGTTAAAAAGAGTCATATCATGATAAACATCGGTTTTTTTCTCAGATAGAAAACCTTTGAACTGGACCAAAGTACCTTTTGGCGATAAATCTGGATCGATTCCGATATAAAATTTATCATCTAAAGAAATGACTCCGCAAGCAACTCCACAATAAGTAAACGAAATAGACATAATACTCCTACAAATACTTTCCAAATCACTTTTTTATGAAAAGATAAATTCCTTATGATTAGAAAAATTATAACACGATTCACAAATTATTACTACTTAGCACTTGGAACAATAATAAAACCTAGCTATAGAAACTTTACTAGTTACTCATAGCTAGGTTTTGTTTTGTTTTAATTGAAATTATTTACGACAGTTGGAAAGCCACTACTTCCGATACATCTTAAATTGTAGGAAGAGGTCGCTGTAGATTCCTGTCCATTTATGGTCAAACTTCTCATAAACTTCTAGGTGTTTCATAGTGTCTGCGTCTGGATAGAAGGACTTGTCCTCTTTTGTTTCCTCAGGGAGCATTTCCTTAGCAGCATTGTTTGGTGTTGAATAACCGACATATTCTGCATTTTTCAGAGCATTTTCAGGCTTCAACATAAAGTTGATAAAGGCATAGGCTGCATCCTGGTTCTTAACTGTCTTTGGTATCACCATATTGTCAAACCAGAGGTTACTTGCTTCTGTCGGGACAACATATTTGAGGTTAGGATTCTTTTCCAACATCTGGCTAGCTTCCCCTGAGAAAGTCACACCAATAGCAGCATTGTTCTGAATCATGTAACCCTTCATCTCATCAGCTACAATAGCCTTAATATTAGGAGTTAGCTCATACAGTTTATCAACCGTTTGTGATAGTTGTTGAGGATCTTTTGAGTTGAGACTATAACCCAAAGAATTGAGTCCGAGTCCAAGTACCTCACGCGCCCCATCAAAGAGCATGATCGAATCCTTGTATTCTGGTTTCCAGAGGTCGTCCCAATGTTCAGGTGCTTCTTCCACCATGGTTTCATTATAGACAATTCCCAAAGTTCCCCAGAAGTATGGGATAGAGTACTGGTTATTTGGATCAAAAGACTGATTGAGAAATTCTGGACCAATATTCTCAATTCCCTCAATTTTACTATAATCTAATGGAACTAAGAGGTCTTCATCCTTCATCTTGTTAATCATGTACTCACTTGGGATGGCAATATCATAGGTTGTCCCACCCTGCTTGATTTTCGTGTACATGGCTTCGTTAGAGTCAAAGGTTTCATACTGGACTTGGATTCCTGTTTCTTCTGTAAATTTCTCCAGAAGTTCAGGGTCGATATAGTCTCCCCAGTTGTAGATGACCAATTTTTGACTATCACGACTATTGATTTTACTATCAAGATGGTAAGAAATTCCCCACAAAACGAGGATAATCGCAAGAATTCCTGCTAAAAATGAATAGAGTCGTTTCATGCTTTCTCCTCCTTCTCACGTGAAATGAAGTAATATCCGACAACTAGGATAATACTAAAGAGAAAGACCAAGGCTGAAAGAGCATTGATTTCCAGCGAAATTCCCTTACGAGCCCGAGAGTAAATCTCGACTGACAAGGTTGAAAAACCATTCCCCGTTACAAAGAAGGTCACGGCAAAGTCATCTAAGGAATAGGTGAAAGCCATGAAGTAACCTGCGATGATAGAAGGTGTTAGGTAAGGAAGCATAATTTCCTTAAACATTTGGAACTGACTAGCCCCAAGGTCATAGGCCGCATGAATCATATCCCCATTCATCTCTTTTAAACGAGGTAAGACCATAAGCACTACGATTGGAATGGAGAAGGCCACGTGACTGGACAACACTGTCAGAAAACCAAGTGAAAACTTGAGTTGTGTAAAGAGAATCAAGAAACTGGCACCAATCATAACGTCTGGTGCAACCATCAAAATATTATTAAGTGATAGAAAGGCTTCTTGGTACTTTTTACGTGATTGATAGATGTAGATAGCACCAAAGGTACCAATAACTGTCGCAATCAAGGCTGATAGAAAAGCTAGTAAAAAGGTTTGAACCAAGATCAGCATGAGCCTTCCATCACCAAACATGGTTTCAAAGTGAGACAAACTAAAGCCTGTAAAGCTATTCATATCATCCCCGGCATTGAAGGCATAGCCAATCAAGTAAAAGATTGGCAAATAAAGGACGATAAAGACAAAGGCTAGGTAAAGATTTGATAATTTTTTCATCGTTCTCTCCTTTCCTTAGTCACCCACATAGTGATAAACATAGTCAGGATAAGAACAACACCGATAGTTGAGCCCATACCATAGTTGTCATTGGTCAAGAAGTTTTGCTCAATAGCAGTCCCCAAAGTAATCACTCGGTTCCCCCCAATCAAACGGGTCAACATGAAGAGACTCAAACTTGGGATAAAGACAGATTGAACTCCGCTTCTCACCCCGTTCATAGACAGAGGGAAGATGACATGACGGAAGGTTTCCCACTTGGTTGCACCGAGGTCGTAGCTGGCATTGATGAGATTATTATCCATATCATCCAAGACATTGAAGATGGGCAAAATCATAAATGGAAGCTCGATGTAGCTTGCAACAAAGATAAAGGAGAAATCTGTAAATAGCAACTGCTGAGAACCAATTCCGATAAATTCTAGGAATTGGTTAATAGAGCCATTTTGACCAAAAATCCCGATAAAGGCATAAGCCTTAAGCAGTAGGTTGATCCAGGTTGGTAAAATGATTAGCATGAGCCAGAGTTGACGGTGTTTGAGACGAGTCAAAAAGAGGGCTGTTGGATAGCTAATCAAGAGCGTCACTAGAGTCACAATCCCTGCATAGAGAACAGAGTTGAAGCTCATTTTGAGATAGGTTAAGTTTTGCGACGCAAAATAGGATTTATAGTTTTCTAAACTGAACTGACCTTCGATGTTGAAAAATGATTGTCCAAAAATCAAGACCAAGGGTGCCAATACAAAGAGTGCAATCCAAAGCATGTAGGGCACGACAAAGAGTTTAGAGGTTGTTTTCTTCATCTCTTTCCTCCTCGATAGCGTTAATTAAACCTGCTTCATGCTCTTCGATTTCTACGTACTCTTCGATACGAGCATCGAACTCTTCTTCTGTTTCATTGAGACGCATGATATGGATATCTTCTGGTTCAAAGTCCAAACCAATTTCCTCACCAACGATGGCCTTACGAGTTGAGTGGATCATCCATTCATTACCAAGTTCATCATAAGCAATAATCTCATAGTGCACTCCACGGAATAGCTGCGTATCGACCTTCACTTGAAGTTTTCCTTCTTCTGGCAGAGTAATGCGCAAGTCCTCTGGACGAATGACGACTTCGACCGGTTCATTTGGCTTCATCCCACCATCGACCGCTTCAAAGCGTTTGCCGTTAAACTCGACCAAGTAGTCCTCAATCATGGTCCCTGGCAAGATATTTGACTCCCCGATGAAGGTGGCTACAAAGTGGTTGATAGGCTCGTCGTAGATGTCAACTGGTGTCCCAGACTGAACAATCTCACCGTCATTCATGACAAAAATCCAGTCACTCATGGCCAAGGCTTCTTCCTGATCGTGAGTAACAAAGACAAAGGTGATGCCCAAGCGTTGTTGCAGTTCACGTAGTTCGTACTGCATGTCTGTCCGCAACTTCAAGTCAAGTGCTGACAAAGGTTCATCCAAGAGCACCACACGTGGCTGGTTGATAATCGCACGTGCAATAGCTACACGCTGACGTTGTCCTCCAGATAGCCTACGGATAGAACGTTTTTCATATCCTTCAAGCTGTACCATCTTGAGAACTTCTAAGACACGTTTTTCGATTTCTTTTTTATCGACCTTACGCAATCGCAATGGAAAGGCAACATTTTCAAAGACATTCATGTGCGGGAACAAGGCGTAAGATTGGAAGACTGTGTGAACATCGCGCTTATTGGTAGGGATATCATTGATTCTTACGCCGTCCAGTAAAATATCACCCGTCGTTGCATCCAGCAAACCGGCGATAATATTGAGAATGGTTGATTTTCCTGAACCAGAAGCTCCTAGCAGTGTATAAAATTTTCCTTCTTCCAACTCAAAGTTAATATCCTTGAGAACCTTAGTGTCACTATCTTCAAAAACTTTAGAAACGTTTCTGAATTCGATAATTGGTTTTTTCAATTCCTCTAAATTCCTTTTTCTTCGTAAATTAACAGATTGGGACCTTGTTAAATGCTAGCAATGACTGTAAGGAATTGACCCAAACCATATCTAGCGATAAAATCCCAATCTTTGTATAATGTTTAATAATAATGTTATTCGTGTTCACCCAAGATACGAACTTCTCGCTCTAAGGTAACACCTGAATGTTCTTTAACTTTTTCAATGACAGACTCAATTAAGTCTTCATAGTCTCTTGCAGTCCCATCCGCAATATTGACCATAAAGCCTGCATGTTTTTCTGAGACTTCTACACCACCGATTCGGTAGCCTTTTAAACCAGCTTCTGAGATTAATTGCCCTGCAAAATGCCCAACCGGACGTTTAAAGACAGAACCACATGATGGATATTCCAAAGGTTGCTTAAGTTCACGCAAATGAGTTAAGCGATCCATTTCTTGATTAATAGTCTCATAATTCCCTGGAGATAGTGCAAATTTAGCTGATAAGACTACTGCTCCAGAATCTTGAATAGCTGAATGACGGTAACCAAAAGCTAAGTCCTTGGCTGATAAAGTCTCGATTTCCCCATCCTTGGTCAATACTTTGCAAGACTGCAAAATATGAGCAATCTCACCTCCATAAGCACCAGCGTTCATAAAGACAGCTCCACCGACGCTTCCTGGAATTCCACAGGCAAACTCAAATCCTGTCAAACTATGGCGTAGAGCAATACGAGTGGTCTCAATCAAGTTAGCTCCCGCTTCTGCTTCAATGGTGTAACCATCGACTGAAACATTGTTGAGCTTGTCACACATAATGACAAAGCCACGAATTCCGCCTTCTCGGACGATAATATTACTGGCATTTCCAAGAACCATCCATGGGATATTTTCTTGATTAGCGAACTTAACCACACGGGCCATCTCATAATGATTACGAGGAAAAGCTAAGTAATCTGCCTTCCCTCCGACTTTGGTATAGGTATAAGTTTTCAATGGCTCATCGAATCGAATATCAATTCCTTCTAAGGTTTCTTTTAATTTATCTAATACAGTCATCTTTCTTATCCTTTTATAAAATTCATTCCATTATACCATTTTTAGCGATTTTTTTCGACGATTTGAAAAGCTTTTTTATTCACACAAGTAAAAAAGAGGTCAGACCTCTTTTGCATGATTATTTTTTATACAAGATAGTTTTTGTAAAGTATACAAATAGAACAACTTCCACCGCTAACAATCCTTCAACAAGAAGCGGATTTGAAATCCAACCAACCTGAGATAGACTCGGAGCCAGATCAAAGAAGGCATGTAAACCATAAGCAGTTACTAGATAAATCCAATTCTTTTGACGGACTGCTTGATAAACCCAGAAAGAGAGACCAATTTGCATAACAAGAGCAAGCACACGCTCAACACCGAGTAAATAAACCTGCCATCCAGATAGAGATTGTACTGTTTCAAGTGTATTTTTAGGAAGGAGATTTGCCAGATCTGGATTTGAAGACTCTAATAACGAAAAGAGAATCAAAAGACTAATCAAGCTTCCCATTCCGAGGTAGAGCAATTCCAAGCCACCATGACCAAGTCCATAGGCGAGGGCATCCGAATCTTCCAAAGCTCTCTTCTTCTCCAACCATTTAAAGAAGACAAGGCGAGCTGTTTCTTCAAACAAAGCAGCCATACAGATCCCATAAATCACATAGAGAAGGGGACTTTCCGTCATGAGTGGAACTGTCCCATCCTTTTGTGGATGAAGAACTATAAGGTGAACAATTTTCTCCAGTACTTGAGATGAGACAAAAAATGCAACTGCCCCAAGTCCTAAAACTGAAAGGTTAATCTTGTACTTCTTTTTTGAGAACCAAATGGCAGCTATGAGAATTACAAATAAAGCTATCATTGTGATTATTACATGAATTTTCATACTTTTCTCCTTTTATTCAGCCTGATCGATATCTTTTTTCATCTCATCAACATTGAACTTAGCAAAGAGATACTGACGATCCTGGACAGGGAAACGTTGATCCAACTGGTCGACAGCTCCAACCTCTACGATTCCTTCCTTGATGACAAAGTCCATAACGTGACCACCAAAGGTTAGGTCATCTGAAATAAAGTGCAAATGATAGCCTGCGACACTGACGCCATGAAAAATTTCAGGTGTCCAGAATCCAACGATAGTCCCAGAGACATTTTCGCAACTATATTCAGGCTGATGAGTCGCAACCTCAGCAAATTTCGTTTCAGTTGTTGATTTTGGAATCATGCGAACATGCATGTGTTTAAAATCACCATGAATCTTAATCGAACGGAAAAGATTTTCTCCATCATAGTAGGACTCAATACGTTTTTCTAGTTCCTGATCAGTCATTTCAAAACGCTGGCGGAAAATAACTTCTGCCTGATGGGGTACAACTGCTGCATAGGGAATCAGTGCATCTGGTGAAACTTCAACGATTTCAGGCTTCTCACCTGAACCCTTAGCTTGATAGGCTTTACCATCTAAGACAATTAACTCCCCATCAATAGAGTCCAAGGTTCCTAGCCCTAAATCTCCATGTTCAAGTAACTCACCAACTGTCATGGTCCCGCCGTAAAGTCCTGCCATCAAGGCTCCCAAAGTATTATATTGGAATAATTTAACTGGTTCTTGCACCTTTATCATCTCACTCTTCTTTGAAAATTTACTTACTAAGTATATCACAATTCTTCTTAGAATTGAATGCTAGACTGCCTTTTAATACTCAATGAAAATCAAAGAGCAAACTAGGAAATCAGCCGCAGTTTGCTCAAAACACCGTTTTGAGGTTGTAGATGGAACTGACGTAGTCAGCTCAAAACACTGTTTTGAGGTTGTGGATAGAACTGACGTAGTCAGCTCAAAGCACTGCTTTGAGGTTGTGGATAAAACTGACGTAGTCAGCTCAAAGCACTGTTTTGAGGTTGTGGATAGAACTGACGAAGTCAGTAACATACATACATACGGCAAGGCGACGTTGACGCGGTTTGAAGAGATTTTCGAAGAGTATAACATTGCCAAACGTCTAAAAAAAAGGTACAATGTAACAAAATCAAGAGAGGTCTGGAATGAAGCAAGAAAGTAAGTACGAACAAGTTGTTCACTATCTAAAAGAAGAGATTGAATCAGGAAAACTTCAAACAGGAAGTCGTCTACCTTCTATCCGAAAACTCAGTCAAGACTTCCACTGCAGTAAAGATACTGTGCAGCGTGCACTTTTGGAACTCCGATACGAGAAATACATATACTCCAAACCTCAAAGTGGCTATTATGTTTTAGAACAACAAGCTAGCCACGAAGACCTCGTTATCTCGGTCAATGACGAACATGCTGCTGCCTATGATGATTTTCGTCTTTGTGTCAATGAAAGCTTGATTGGTCGAGAAAATTATCTCTACAACTACTATGAACACCAAGAGGGTTTAGAAGAATTACGAAAGTCTGTTCAGAAACTACTGTTTGACCAAGCTATCTATAGTAAACCCGATCAATTAGTCATGACAACTGGAACCCAACAAGCACTGTTTATTCTTTCTCAAATTGACTTTCCGAGTAAGGGCCAAGAAATACTGGTCGAACAACCAACCTATCACCGAATGAACCAACTTCTGCTGGCTCAAAATATTCCCTATCAAACCATTGAACGTCGCGTGGATGGCATTGACCTTAAAGAACTTGAGAAACATTTTAAAAGTGGTAACATTAAATTTTTCTACACCATTCCTCGATTCCACTATCCGCTGGGGCATTCATATTCTGAAGAGGAGAAACGTGCTATCCTTGATCTAGCAGCCAAATATCAAATTTATATCGTTGAAGATGATTATCTGGGAGACCTAGATCCTAAAATGGGACAAACCTTTCATTATTTGGACCAAAATGATTTGGTCATCTACATCAAGTCTTTTTCAACAAGTATTTTCCCTGCACTTCGAATCACTGCTCTCATACTTCCAAATCCTATTAAAGGTCTTTTTGTGGCCTACAAAAACATTCTGGACTATGATAACAACCTCATTATGCAAAAAGCTTTATCACTCTACATCGATAGTCAACTTTTTGAAAAAAATAGAGTAGCAAGATTGGCACTGCAAGAGAAAAGTCAAGACTTCATTCATAAGCTATTAAAATCTTATCCCCTTTCCCTACCAAACTATCCTCTCCATGATGGACTTCTGCTTGATCTCAGGAACTATCCTAAGATTGCAAGCCTCAAACATAGCTCTTTAAATCTAGACTTTTTCGAATCGTCCTACATTGAGACTTGCCCTTATCAATTTGCTAAGGTTCCTTTAGAAAATCTTGAAACAACATTAAACTACTTAAAAACAGAGAGTGGGACAGAAATCGGTAATTCGTTAGAATTCGATTTCGTCGTCCCACCTCCGCACAGTTGAGTAAGGCTGTAAAAGCTGATGAAATCAGCGTAGTAGAGCCCACTCAACCACTGCGTCTTGCTTGATAATCCAATGACAATTGAGAGGCTAGGACTTTTGTCCCAGCCTCTGTTATTTTTTATTGCTCTACTTCTGTTAGCTTGGCAGCTTTTTCAAGATATGTTTGATAAGTACCGTCATCTTTCAGTTTTTGAATAACCTTATCAACTACTTCCTTCAAATCTGAGTTGCCTTTCTTGATAGCAACTGCATTTTCTTCGCCTTCTTTCATAGTTAAGCTTACTGTTGCGACAGCCAAGTCAGCATTTTTTGTTGCATAGCTGAGGGCTACTGGCTCATCCATATGAACAGCATCAACCTTACCTGATTGAAGTTCATTAACAGCTTCACCCATATTTGTCAATGAAGTCAACTGCGCTTTAGGAAGTTGCTCTTTAACCATAGATTCAGGGACAGTTCCTTTTTGAGCTACAATATTTGCACTTGCTAGAGAATCTAAATCTTTGTATTTTTCAAGATCAGTTTTTCTGATTAGGAAGCTAATTTTGTTTTCATAGTAAGGAATTGAGAAATCAAAGACTTCTTTTCTTTCTTCAGTTGCACTGATTCCCGCAATGGCCAAATCTGCTTTCCCTGTTTGAAGACTGGTCAAGACATTATCAAAACTCATGCTTGAAACTTCCAATTTCACTCCAAGTTCATCAGCAATAGCTTGTGCCATATCAATATCAGCACCGACGACTTGGTTCTTGCCATCCACAAGTGCTTGAAATTCAAATGGTGCATAGTCTGGGCTAGTTGCGACAACTAATTTACCTTTTTGTTTGATTGCCTCTACTGCAGACTGTGAGCTTGAGCTAGATGATTGGCAAGCAACTAAAAAGAAACTTGCAAGAAAACTACATAAGACAAATATCCATTTTTTTAATTTCATAAATAAACAACCTCTCTATCAATTTTGTATAATTATAACTCAGCAAGCCTCGCTTGTCAAGTATAAATTTAATATTTATTTATTTTTTTCATTTTCTCAAACAAAAAAGAAGCTTTTATTCATTATTCAGCTCCTTTTTCTGTATATTTAATCAATTTTACAATTCAACAATCTTACCTGTTTCAAAGTATACAACCCATTCACAGATATTTTTAGCATAGTCTCCGATACGCTCCAAGTATGAAATCACTTGGAAGTAATCACGACCTGTGACAATAGCATCTGGATTCTTTCTGATTTCTTCAGTTGCCAGATCACGAATATTTTCAAAGTAATGGTTAATTTTTTCATCCATGGTTGCAACTTCATAGGCCTTATCAACGGATCCGTTTAGGTAAAGTTCGAGGGTTGTTTCCACGAAATCTTTAACATCACGTCCCATTTTTTTGATTTCTTCTTCGACTGCTGGGATGCGTTGTTCACCCTTCATACGAATGGTTGCCTCAGCAATGGATACAGCGTGGTCCCCCATACGTTCCAAGTCTGAAACAGCCTTTAGAACTGTTAGAACTGTACGTAAGTCTTGTGATACTGGCTGTTGAAGGGCAATGATTTCAAATGATTTCTTTTCAAGTTTCAATTCGTATTCATTGACTTCTGCGTCTTGCTCGATGACTTCTTTAGCCAAGTCACGGTCATGGGTGACAAAAGCACGTACAGTACGATTGATTTGGGAAAGAACTTCTTGTCCCATAGCGTAGAATTGGTTATGCAATTTCTCTAAATCTTCTTCAAATTGAGATCGTAACATCTTTTTCTCCTTATCCAAATTTACCTGAAATGTAATCTTCTGTTTCCTTATGTTGTGGATAGAGGAACATTTCCTTGGTATCGTTAAATTCAATCAAATCTCCATTGAGGAAAAAGCCTGTTTTATCAGAGATTCGAGATGCTTGCTGCATGGAACGAGTAACCAATAGCATGGTGTACTTGTCCTTAAGGCTATATAGGGTTTCTTCGATTTTTCCAGCCGAGATAGGGTCTAAGGCTGAGGTCGGCTCATCCAAGAGGATAATCTTTGGACTAGTTGCCAAAACACGGGCGACGCAGACACGTTGTTGTTGTCCACCTGATAGACCAATTGCTGAATCATGCAAGCGATCCTTGACCTCATCCCAGATTGAAGCACGCTGTAAAGCTTTCTCCACAGCTTCGTCCAAGACTTGCTTGTCTTTCTCTCCATTAATTCTTAGTCCATAAACAACATTTTCGTAGATAGACATTGGAAAGGGATTGGGTTGTTGGAAGACCATTCCAATTTCCTTACGTAATTCAACCGTGTCGGTACGCGGACTATAGATATTGTGCCCATTATAAACCACTGATCCAGTTGTCGTCACTTCAGGATTAAGGTCACCCATTCGGTTAATAGCCTTGAGCAGGGTTGATTTCCCAGATCCAGAGGGACCGATAAGGGCTGTAATTTCCTTAGGTTGGAAAGATAAGGAAACACTATTCAAGGCCTTCTTTTTGTTGTAATAAACAGACAGGTCTTTGACCTGTAAAATCGGTTCTGTCATACTGTTTCCTTTCTAACCAAAGTGTCCAGTTACATAGTCATTGGTAGACTGTAGCTTGGCATTTTGGAAAATGTTTGACGTTTTATCGTACTCAATCAAATCACCTAAGTAGAAAAATCCAGTATAGTCACTTGCACGCGCAGCCTGTTGCATACTGTGGGTTACGATAATGATGGTAAAATCCTTCTTCAACTCAAGCATAGTTTCCTCAAGCTGAGCTGTCGCAATCGGATCCAAGGCTGACGCCGGCTCGTCCATCAAGAGAATATCTGGTTTTACAGAAATAGCACGAGCAATGCAGAGACGTTGCTGCTGACCACCTGAAAGCATCAAGACTGACTTATGGAGGTCGTCTTTGACCTGATCCCAGAGGGCGGCCTGACGAAGAGAGGTTTCTACAATTTCATCAAGAACTTTCTTGTCCTTAACACCTGCACGTTCATGTGCAAAGGTGATGTTACGGTAGATTGATTTAGCAAATGGGTTTGGACGTTGAAAAACCATTCCAATATGTTTACGCATTTCATAAACATTGATTTCAGGGCGGTTAACGTCGATTCCCTGATAGAGAATTTGTCCTGTAACCTTAGCAATATCAATGGTATCATTCATACGATTGAGACTGCGTAAGTAGGTTGATTTCCCAGATCCCGACGGACCAATCAAGGCCGTAATTTTATTTTTTTCGAATTGCATATCCACGCCCTTGATGGATTCATTTTTACCGTAGTAAACATGTAAATCCTTCGTAGAGAGGGCCACTTTTTCTTCTGGAAAAGTAATGATATGCCTTTCATCCCAATTATATTTTGACATGGCTTCTCCTTTAGGCTGCGGTTAATTTCTTATGTAGATAGCTTCCGAGTTTACGTGCTCCAAAGTTAAAGATCAAGATAAAGATGAGGAGCACCGCAGCAGAACCTGCTGAAACCAAAGTTCCATCAGGAATGGTTCCTTCACTGTTGACTTTCCAGATATGGACAGCCAAGGTTTCTGCTTGACGGAAGATTGAGATTGGACTAGATACACTTAGAACATTCCAGTTTGACCAGTCAAGAGCTGGTGCAGATTGTCCTGCAGTATAAATAAGAGCCGCAGCTTCACCAAAAATACGACCTGATGCAAGGACAATACCCGTAACGATTCCAGGTAAAGCCTCAGGGATAACGACATGAAGAACTGTTTCCCAACGAGAAAGACCAAGTGCCAAACCAGCTTCACGTTGTGTATGGTGAACGTGTTTCAAACTGTCTTCAACGTTACGAGTCATCTGAGGTAGGTTAAAGACGGTCAAAGCCAAGGCACCTGAAATAATTGAAAATCCATATTCAAACTGAACTACAAAAATGAGGTAACCAAAGAGACCGACAACAACGGATGGTAGAGAAGACAAAATTTCAATACAGGTACGAACGAAATTGGTAATACGACCTTTTTTAGCATACTCTGCTAGGAAAATTCCAGCTCCCATTGATAGAGGTACAGAGATGAATAAGGTAATCACCAAAAGGAAAAAGGAATTATAGAGCTGAATCCCAATACCACCACCTGCTTGATAGGAGGATGATTTCCCTGTCAAGAAAGACCAAGAAACATGAGGCAAGCCTCGAACCAAGATATAAAGAATCAAGGAAGCAAGAATGGTCACAATGATTCCTGCGATGGTGTAGAGGACAGCTGTTGCAAGTTTATCTAATTTCTTAGCGTGCATAGTTTTTCTTTCCTCTTTCTTTCGTAATCAGTTTAATAACACTGTTAAAGGCCAAGCTCATCAAAAGCAATACTAAGGCCAGTGACCAAAGAACATTATTATCAACAGTTCCCATAACGGTATTACCGATTCCCATGGTCAATACAGATGTCAGAGTCGCTGCTGGTGTCGTCAATGAAGTTGGAACAACTGCTGAGTTACCAACAACCATCTGAATTGCAAGGGCTTCACCGAAAGCACGCGCCATACCAAAGACTACAGCCGTAAAAATACCTGAACGAGCAGCCTTCAAGGTTACACGCCAGATAGTTTGCCAACGAGTAGCTCCCATGGCTAAACTAGCTTCACGATAGTGACGAGGAACTGCACGTAAGCTATCAGTTGTCATGAAGGTTACAGTCGGCAAAATCATAACAAAGAGAACGAAAATCCCTGATAAAATACCAAAACCTGTTCCACCAAAGACAGTACGTACAAATGGTACCACGACCTGCAAACCGATAAATCCATAAACTACTGAAGGAATCCCAACTAGAAGTTCGATAGCTGGTTGCAAAATCTTAGCTCCTTTTGGTGATACTTCTGTCATAAAGACTGCAGCACCAATTGCAAATGGTGTTGCAATCAGAGCTGACAGGATGGTAACAATAAAGGAACCTAAAATCATTGGAAGAGCACCAAATTGTTTACCTGATGGATTCCAAGTTGCACCAAAGAGGAAATCAAAGATATTCACTCCATTAACAAAGAAGGTTGACAAGCCTTTTTGGGCTACAAAGATTAAAATCATTGCAACAATAATAACAATCAGAGAAAGGCAGGCAAAAGTCAGACTTTTCCCCAATTTCTCAAGACGAGAGTTCTTTGACGGAGAGAGCAATTTTTTAGATAATTCTTCTTGATTCATTATTGGCTCCCTTCTATTGCTGTCACTGTACCTGCAGCATCTTTTTCGACCTTCATTTCCTTAACAGAAATATAACCCATTCCTTTAACAATTCCATTCTGCACTTCGTCTGAAAGAACAAAGTTCAAGAATTCTGCAACCAATTCATTTGGTTCACCAAGTGTATACATATGTTCATAAGACCATAAAGGCCAATTATTCGTGGTTACATTCTCTGAAATTGGTTCATAACCATTGAGCTTAATAGTCCCAACCGAATCATCAACATAGGCGAAAGCTAGGTATGAGATAGCACCAGGTGTTTGAGAAACAATTGATTTAACCATACCGTTCGAATCTTGTTCCTGACTTTGAACTGCTGATTTCCCATCCATGATAACACTATCGAAGGTCGCACGAGAACCTGAACTCGCAGCACGGTTGATAATAGAAATAGCTAAATCTTTACCGCCGACTTCCTTCCAATTAGTGATTTCTCCTGTAAAAATTTTGCGAAGTTGTTCTGTCGTAAGATTATCAACATCTACTTCTTTGTTGATGATAACAGCTATCCCAGCAACAGCTACCTTATGGTCAACTAAGGCAGATGCATCGATACCATCTTTCTCTTCAGCGAACACATCAGAGTTTCCAACATCAACTGCACCTGACTGAACTTGAGATAGTCCAGTACCAGATCCACCACCTTGAACATTGACTGTTTTACCGACGTGGGCAGACGCAAATTCATCTGCTGCCGCCTCGACTAAAGGTTGAAGGGCAGTTGACCCGACAGCCGTCATAGACTCCCCACGATCAATCCAACTTGCACATCCTGCTAGTGAACCAGCAAGTAAAAGAGTTGCAAGAGAGATGGTGAGTTTTTTTAATTTTTTCACTATTTGTCTCCTTGAAAATAATGATGAATAACCCGGATTTTCGCCCTTATTTTCTAATGTTTTTCACGAAAAATCCATACTCCCACTATAACATAGAATACTGATTTTGACTAGTTTTTTACCTTAAACCTCAAACCCTTGGGGAAATAATTCTTCAAGGTATTGCCGGTGACTTTAGCAAATCCCAAACCATTTCCACCAACCAAAACTTGGTACCAACCATTTGGAAGAATTTCAGCTAATTGGACCGTTTCACCAGCCACGTATTTAACGAAGTCTTCTTGATGAATTTCAATTGATTGTTTGACTTGGCTTGGTTTTAAAGCTAATCCAAGTGCAAAGCTTGGTTCAAAACGCTTTTTCTTAAAGGTTCCAAGATGGAGTCCGTTTCGAGCAATTCTAAGTTTTCCTAAATCTGGTAGGATTTCTGGCAAGAGATAAAACTGGTCTCCAAAAACTTGTAGGACACCAGTCAGTTTTTCTTTAAGATGTTTTTTCTCAAAGTCCTGCCATAAGGAAATCTGTTCACGAGATAGGTTGGATTTAGAAGGTTTGAACTTCCCAGCCTTGTTTTGACCTTTAAACTGAAGATGGCTCACAAACTGACCTTCTCCCTTAAAGTGATGAGGGTACATTCTAGCTGTTTCAGGTAAATCAATTCCAGGTACCATTCCATTGATGTGTTGGATTGGAATCAATTCAAAATTATAGCTATCCAGTAACCATTGGACGATTTCCTCGTTTTCTTCTGGCGCCCAGGTACAGGTTGAATAGACTAGTCGACCACCATCAGCCAGCATGGTAACAGCATCTGCTAAAATTTCACGTTGTAAACTAGCGCACTGACTAGGATAATCGACACTCCAATAATCCATAGCGTCAGGTTGTTTACGAAACATCCCTTCGCCTGAGCAAGGTGCATCTAAAACGATCAGGTCAAAATAGCCTTTAAAAACCTTGGCTAAACGGTCTGCAGATTCATTGGTCACAACGACATTAGTCGCACCAAAGCGTTCCATATTTTCAACTAAAATCTTTGACCGTTTGCTTGAAATCTCATTTGAAACAAGAAGACCGTCTCCTGCAAGATAGGAGGCCAGTTGAGTGGATTTCCCACCGGGAGCCGCTGCCAAGTCCAAGACCTTCATACCTGGCTTTGGCTGGGCTACTTGGGCGACCATTTGTGCGGCAGGTTCTTGTGAATAGACCAAGCCAGTTACATGTTCTGGTGATTTCCCTGAAACCTTCCCATAGTAACCCCAGGGTGTATTGGGAATAGCATCTGAAAAAGAAAGCTGTCTTTCTTTTAAAGGGTTGATACGAAAAGCAGAAACAGCCTCATCATCAAAAGAGGCAAGAAAAGCTCTTGCCTCATCTCCCAATATTGTTTCGTATTTTTTTACAAATCCATCTGGAAATTGCATGTAGGTTTATTTCCTTTCATAGATATAGGATTGAATCTCATCTTTCATCTCGACTGGCACCATCATAACGGCCTGTCGTGTTTGAAAATCGACTTCCTCACCAGCAATCGTAAAAACCTTATAACCCAAACTCTTACCTAGGATACTTGCAGCCGCATAATCCCAAGGTTGTAAATAAGTGATATAAGTTAAAAGTCGACCTGATAGCACCTTGGCAAAACTAATAGCGGCGCTGCCATAAACTCGTGTCCCAAGTGCAGCATTTCCCAAATCAGCTAAGCCCCATTCGTTAGTCGCTAGCATTCCAGAATTACCAGACACCAAAAATTCTCTCAAGGGTTTCTTTTTAAAGAGTGGTAAAGGTTCATCATTGCGACAGGGCGGGAAGTCTCCTCCACCATGGTAACAATCACCCTTCATAACATCATAGATAATACCAAACTTACCAATACCATCCTCAAAATAGGCCAGCATAACGGCAAAATCTTCACCTTGTGCTACGAAGTTGTTGGTTCCATCAATAGGATCAATAATCCATACAGAACCTTGTCCTACTGCTGCACGCATGCAGCCTTCTTCTGCACAAAATAGATCATCTGGATAGCGAGAACGGATTTTTTTAATAAGTAAGTCTTGAACTTCTTTATCTAACTTAGTTACCAAATCTGTAGGGGAAGACTTACTCTCAACATGGAGATCTTCTTTCATATGCTGGAGAATGTATTCCCCAGCTTCCCTGACAATTTCTTTGGCAAATGTAAATTTATTTTCCAAGTGAAATCTTCCCTTCTCCTTTTTCTTTGGCCAACTGGACTGCACGGTAGAAAGAGTATCCACTAACTGATTCAAACTCACGTCCCAAGCGTTTCTCTTCACTCTTGCTTGGAACAACTGCTTTGAATCCCTTGTAGGAATCTAGTAGTTTCTTTGCTTCTACCTTAGTCTCATAGGCTGCTTCAACATCATTAAAAAAAGAAAGCACTGAAGCAAGTTCTTCAGTGCTCCACGACAAATCTAGTGGGTAACTATACTGTTTATTCATCTAATTAATACCAGCTCTTAATGTAGCTTCTTTCAATTCTTGCTTACGATAACTACGAGGAAGAAATGCACGAATCTCATCTTCATTAAAGCCAATCTGCATACGTTTATCATCAATGATGATTGGACGACGCAAAAGACTAGGATATTGCTCAATTAAATTAAGCAACTCTGTCACCGAGATACTTTCCACATCGATATTTAACTTTTGGAAAATTTTTGAACGAGTTGAAATAATGTCATCGGTACCGTTTTCGGTCAAGGAAAGAATGTGTTGTAATTCTTTTCTTGATAAAGGACTGGTCATAATGTTGTGCTCTTGGAAAGGCACTTTATGATTATTAAGCCAGGCCTTTGCCTTACGACATGATGTACAACTCGGTGATAAAAATAGTGTAATCATGCTATTCTCTTCTTTGCATACTTTTCTAACCCTATTATACAAAAAAATAAAGCGCTTGACTAGTTATTTCCGTAAAAAAACCTACTTTTTAAAGAAAAATAGGTTTTTCGTACAATTTTTAAAACATTTTTATGCATTTATTCTCTTTTCGGTGATTTTTTCCAACTTAGTAGATAAACAAATCCAAAAATTAACTCATACAAGCAGAAAAATAGGAGAAAGGCATGCAGGAAAAAAAACTCTGGTAGGATGAGAATGACTGGATCTTTAGCGGGATCAAAAAGCCAGGTATCATCACCTACAAATAGAATCTGATGAAACAAGGTAAAGAATTGTTCAAACCCAATGAAGACACCAACTAAACCGAGAATCAAAGGTAAAGACAGCATAATCAAGAGACCTCTACGATATAGAGACAGAAAACCTTTCTGAATGACTTTCTTCCAAAATAGGTAGAAAATCGGTAGAGTTACGATTACTACTCCTTGCGCTAGGTGAAAGAGTCCCTTTACAACCACAAAGTGGTGAATTCCAGAGGCAGACGAAGGAAAATCTGGCATTGCTAATACTTGACTCAATGGATTGGTCAAATAATTCATCAAAACATTAAAGTTATGTTGGATGGTCTGAGGTTGGATATGAACACGACTTGTCAGATTTAACCAAGAAATCTCCAGAGGGTAAACCAACCAAGACAGGTAGATGGTCAATAAAATAGCAAGCGAGAGGAGAAAGAGAAGACTTCCTACAAAAGTAAATTTAGTTTTCATCGAAATTCCACTCCGCTAAACTTGAGAGGACATGGGTTGGGGCGATTGGTAAATCCGCTACTTCTTCAGGTTTTGTAAATCCTGTCGTCACCAAAAGGCTAGGAATACCATTGTCAATACCAGCTCGAATATCAGTAAGATAATTATCCCCCACCATGACAATTTCTTGGCGTTCAAGTCCTAGGTGTTCAACAGCCTTATCCATAATAATCGCGTTTGGTTTTCCAATATAAACTGGTTTTACGCGAGTTGCTGCTTCAAGAAGAGTAATCAGAGAACCAGCGCCAGGTAAAAGTCCACGTTCTGTTGGAATATTTAAATCTGGGTTGGTGCCGATAAAATGAGCACCTTTATGGATAGCTAGGGTTGCAGTAGCGAATTTTTCATAATCAACTTGCCAGTCCAAACCTACAACCACATAGGCTGGATTTTCTTTATCTTCAACATAACCAGCTGCTTGAATAGCTTCCTTGAGCCCTGCTTCTCCAATCACATAAACTGTCTTTTCAAGTCCCAGGTCATTCATGTAATCAATGGTCGCTAAGGTTGCAGTATAGATTGTCGATACGGGCGTGTCAATATTAAACTGATTTGCCAACATCTCTTGGACACTTTCAGGTGTACGAGTAGTGTTGTTTGTTACAAAAAGATAAGGAATTTCCCTTTTCTGCAGCTCATGAACAAAAGCTTCTCCCGCTGGAATTCTATCTTTTCCTTTATAAATTGTACCGTCTAAATCAATTAAATAGCCTTTATAAGTCATATATTACTTTCTAATCTGTGTTAATTTCTTGCCAAATTATCTTTGCCTGAGCATTAATATCGCCATCACTTGTGACTTGGTGATTGCTTTCTAGTTGATTCAATTCGTAACTAGAAGTAATCATACCACCTGGTCGGACTTCCTTGACATACTTGAGGTTGATTTTTTTAGGGATATGATTGGTTAGGAAATCTGCCCCCATGACCTCAAAAATCCAGTCTAGGTATTTGCTGTTATTGACGTGGCCATTCATATCCAAGTCGTAAAAACGGACATGATAATCTTTGCTAATCGCTTCTTCCAGCTCTGCGTATTTTGGCCCACGAAGGAGTTTCTTAGAAAACTCAGATTGATAAGGAGCGACAATTTCTGGTTCTACAGGGTGGACCTTCCGACTATCACGATCCATAAGGACAAAGGTGGCTACCATATGAATGATTTCTTGACCAGCTTCATCATAAATAGTAAAACGGCGGTAGCAAAATAGACGATTGTAAGTCAAGGCCTCTGTTTCGATGGTGATTTCCTCAGCAAATTGAGGTAAACGTACAACATCGATATCATAATCAGTGATAATCCAGACTAGATTATACTGTTCTAAAACATCCTTATCACTTACTCCCAGCTCAATTGACTGCATCCCTGATACCTGTAAGGACAACAAAATAACATCTGGCAACTTGATATGGCCATTCATATCAGCCATATCAAAAGGAATTTTCATCTTCATTTGATAAGTTAAGCCCATAATTCTACTCCAATATAAATCGTTCTGCTACTGTATCTCCTAAAAAGAGACCTTTTTTTGTCATTCGTATTTGTTGATCTTCTACTTGTAAAAGACCTTGATGACACAAATCTCTTACAACTTGACCATATAAATTTTCAAAAGATGTGCCAAATTTTTCTTCGAATCTTGCTTTTGAAACTCCTGTCTTCTTGCGAAGTCCAAGAAACATCTCTTCTTCCATTTGTTCCCTTAGACTCAGGTGTTCCTCATTGATGCGAGCATTGCCTTCTTCTACTGCCTTTAGATAATGACGGATAGGCCCATGGTTTTTATAGCGAACACCGTTTACATAGCCAGACGCACCTGCACCTATACCATAATACTCAGCATTATCCCAATACATGAGGTTATGACGACTTTCAAAACCTGATTTTGAGAAATTTGAAATTTCGTAATGCTCAAAACCAGCTCTCTCTAATTCAGCAATGATAAATTCGAACATTTCAGCTTCTACTTCTTCTTTAGGAAGTGGTAACTTCCCACGACGCATACGATTCATAAAGACCGTATGGTTTTCCAAAATCAAGCTATAGAGACTCATATGGGGAATGTCCAAAGTGATGGCCTTGGCAACATTGTCCTTGACCTGCTCCATAGTCTGACCAGGAAGAGCATAGATCAAGTCAATGGAAATATTATCAAACCCTGCTAACTTGAGACGATCAATATTTTCATAGATATCTTTCTCCAAATGACTTCGACCAATTTTTTTCAGCATTTTGTCATCAAAGGTTTGGACACCCAACGAAACACGGTTGACTGCTGAATTTTTCAAAACTGCAATCTTGTCCTCATCCAAATCACCAGGATTAGCCTCAATGGTTAATTCTTCTAAGACTGACAAATCTAAGTTTTTAGTCAATCCATCCAGAAGCACCTCTAACTGTGGCGCAGACAAGGCTGTCGGTGTTCCTCCCCCAATATAGAGAGTACGTAACTTCTGAATGTCATAAGAATGAAATTCTTGCAGTAGATGTTCTAGATAGCTGTCTACTGGTTGATTTTTAATAAAGACCTTAGAAAAGTCACAATAATAACAGATTTGTGTACAAAATGGAATGTGCACATAAGCTGATGTTGGTTTCTTCTGCATAGTATTTATTATACCACAAAGACTTCCCTCAAGAAAAAAATCACCATCTCCGACTCTAAGGGAATCAAAAATGGTGATTTCTATTTTAATCTTCTTTGATTTCGATGATGATTTCTTGACCGTCTTCTGAGTCTTCAACAACTACTTTTTCTTCCAATTGTTCCTTGAGATTGTTCAAGGTTTCTTTTGAAGCTTCAGTCGCTTGTTGAGCCAAAGATTTAGATTTTTCAAGAACTGAATCCAAAGTAATTTCGCCTGATTCTACTTGTTCTTTTGTCTTTAGAACAAAATCTCTGGTTTGTTCTTTAACTTCTATCAATTTTTCAAGAGCTTGTTCCTTAGCATATTCTGGATCTTCTCTCAGATCTTCAATAAAGTCTTGTGCCTGACTAGTAACACGTTTTCCTTTTTCACTTGTTAGAAACAAGGCAACAGCCACACCTGAAACAGTTCCTAAAAGGATTGATGATAATTTACCCATGAGTTATCTCCTTTTTATTTTTTAAAAAATTTACTTGCAATACGAACGGCAGATAAGCCTGCACTAGTCTTTAATGTTTTTGAACCTGCAGATGATGCTTTTTTACTCAAGACACGAGCCTGCTCATTTAAGTCAGAGACAGAAACAGAAAGGTCTGCAACTGCTGTAAAGAGTGGATCAATGGTTGCAACTTTAATATTGATATCATCAGCAAGAACATTGACCTTGGCAAGAAGTTCGTTTGTGTGATGTAGAGTAACATTTACATCTGAAGTTAGCGTTTTAACAGTATTTTCTGTTTCATCAATTACACGTCCAACTTTTTGAAGCGTAATAATCAAATAAACAATAAATACAATCAAGGCAATAGCCACAATAATATAAGCAACTTCTAACATTTTAATTCTCCTTTTTTACATTATAAAATGGTGCTTTTTTCCGATTTTGATAAACGATAATATAAATACCAAGTCCAATTAATAGAACAGACAACCACTGAGATACTCGAAGTCCAAAGAACATGAGACTATCTGTACGCATGCCCTCAATAATCATACGTCCAAAACCATACCAAATTAAGTAAAAGGCTGTGATATGACCACGACGAATGCCATTTAATCGGCGTCTAAAAATAACAATTAAAGAAAACCCAACCAGGTTCCAGATAGATTCGTATAAGAAGGTTGGTTGACGATAAGAACCATCAATATACATCTGATTCTTAATAAAACCAGGTAAATAATCAAGGTTTTCTACAACTGCTCCGTAAGCTTCTTGGTTAAAGAAGTTCCCCCAACGTCCTAGACTCTGAGCAATCATAACGCTAGGAGCTGCAATATCCAAGAAATCCCAGGTATTGATTAATTTACGGTCTGCGAAAATATAAAGTACAATCGCTCCGGTAATTAGACCGCCGTATATCGCAAGACCACCATTCCAGACAGCGAATATCTCCCCTAAATGTTGGCTATAATAGTCAAATTTAAAAATAACATAGTAAAGTCTCGCGCCGATGATTGACAAAGGGAAAGCCACTAAGATAAAGTCCAGAATATCTTCTGATAAGATTTTCTTTTTAGGAGCTTCTTTACTTGCCAAATATACCGCTAAGATAAGGCCTGAAACGATACAAAGTGCATACCATCTAATGGCAAATGGACCTATTTGAAAAGCAACTGGATCAATCATTTTGCACCTCGTTCTTTTCAATTAATTTCGTCAATCTTTCTTCAAAGAGACGCGTCGCATCAAAGCCCATGTCTTTTGCACGATAATTCATAGCTGCCGCCTCGATAACAACAGAAATATTGCGCCCTGTTTTAACTGGGATGCGGATACGTGGAATGGTAACTCCAGAAACTTCTAGTTCTTCAGCATTATTCCCTAAGCGATCAAAGGTCTTATGTGTATCATAATTTTCCAAATAAACAGCTAGCTGAACTTGTGAAGAATCCTTAACTGCACTGGCACCGTATAGACTCATGACATCGATGATCCCTACTCCACGAATTTCGATCAGATGTTTCAAGATTTCAGCAGGTTCACCCCAGAGAGTCATTTCATCCTTAGAATAGATATCTACCCGATCGTCTGCTACCAAACGGTGACCACGTTTTACAAGCTCAAGACCAGTCTCACTCTTACCGATTCCACTATCACCTTGAATCAAAACACCCATACCATAGATATCCATTAGGACCCCATGTACACTTGTACGTTCCGCTAAACGTGAATCAAGATAGCTAGATAGTTCTCCAGACAAACGACTGGTTGCTGTACGACTAGTTAAAATCGCAATTTTACATTCTCTAGCAGCCTTCAACATTTCCTCTGGAACCACCAAACCACGGGCAACGATGACCGCAGGTGTTTCTGGTAGGAACATTTTTTTCAAGACATCGTAACGATTTTGAGAAGGCATAGAGACTAGGTAAGACCATTCCTTCATCCCCAGCAATTGAATACGCTCTGGAGTATAGTAATCAAAATAGCCTGTCATTTCAAGACCAGGTCGCGTTATATCTGCAGTATTAATTTCCTTTTCAAGTAATTCAGGCTCCCCATAGACAATGTCCAATCTAAGCTTCTCAATTACTTCTTTTACTGAAACCGACATATATTTCTCCTTAAATCGAGTTCTCTTACTATTATATCAGATTGTAGCTGGAAGTTTATATTTTTTACAGTGTTTATGGTATTTATTTGAAAAAGAAAAAGACTAGACAAGTCTAGCCTTTCATTTCAATTAGAATTTTTTACGTTTACGAGCTGCTTCTGATTTACGTTTACGTTTTACAGAAGGTTTTTCATAGAATTCACGTTTGCGTGTTTCTTGAAGAGTACCAGCTTTAGTAACCGCACGTTTGAAACGACGAAGTGCATCGTCAAGAGATTCATTCTTACGTACTACTGTTTTAGACATTTTTTTCACTCCCTTCAAGTTCAAGATCTATTCTATTTTACATGGAATGATATAAATTGTCAAGAAAAAATAGTGTAATCTATTCATTTTATTCATAAAAAAAGAGGACATTAGAGCCCTCTTTTAAAAATTATAGTTGTTCTAAATCAATTATTTAGAAGAATTCTTTTTCAGAACTAGAGCACTTGCAAACACCACAACACCTGCAATAACTAGTGCTAAACTAGTAGACTCCCCAGTATTTGGAAGTTTTGGTTTTTCCTCAGTTGTAGTCGTACCAGGAACATCTGGTTTTGAAGTAGTTGTCGTTGTTGAAGTAGTCGGTGGCTCTTCTGTCGTTGTCGTTGTTGAAGTAGTCGGTGGCTCTTCTGTCATTGTCGTTGTTGAAGTAGTCGGTGGCTCTTCTGTCATTGTCGTTGTTGAACTAGTCGTTGGCTCTTCTGTCGTTGTCGTTGTTGAAGTAGTGCTTGGCTCTTCTGTGGTTATCGTTGTTGAAGTAGTCGGTGGCTCTTCTGTCGTTGTTGTCGTTGAAGTAGTCGGTGGCTCTTCTGTCGTTGTCGTTGTTGAAGTAGTCGGTGGCTCTTCTGTCATTGTCGTTGTTGAACTAGTCGGTGGCTCTTCTGTCGTTGTCGTTGTTGAAGTAGTGCTTGGCTCTTCTGTGGTTATCGTTGTTGAAGTAGTCGGTGGCTCTTCTGTCGTTGTTGTCGTTGAAGTAGTCGGTGGCTCTTCTGTCGTTGTCGTTGTTGAAGTAGTCGGTGGCTCTTCTGTCGTTGTCGTTGTTGAAGTAGTCGGTGGCTCTTCTGTCGTTGTCGTTGTTGAAGTAGTCGGTGGCTCTTCTGTCGTTGTCGTTGTTGAAGTAGTCGTTGACTCTTCTGTTGTTGAAGTTGTTGAACTAGTCGTTGGCTCTTCTGAAGTAGTCGTTGGCTCTTCTGTCGTTGTTGTCGTTGAAGTAGTCGTTGGCTCTTCTGTCGTTGTGGTTGTAGTTGTGGTTGTAGTTGTGGTTGTAGTTGTGGTTGTAGTTGTGGTTGTAGTCACATAAGTGTTTGTGAACTTACGAACTTCATCAGCTTCTTTAACAGTTGCAACTAGTTTACCTTCGCCATTATCTACAACTTTAACATGAACTGTATAGCTTTCTTTAGAGTATGTAACTCCTTCTTCTGTACCAGCTTTTTCTGTAATTGTATATTCGTGGTCTCCTGCTTCAGTGTAGAGAACTGAGAAGACTACTTCATTTGTTGCTGCTTCGACACCATTGACTGTCTTACCATTTGAAGACGTTGCAATGACGTTACCACCTTCGCTCAATTCAAACTCAAATTGTTCTTTAGCAAGTTCTTTACCAACTAATTCTTTAGTTGCTTTGAATGTAGCACGAGCAGGTGATGGCTCATATGTATTTGTTAATGTAGGTGCTTGAGTTGTAACCTCAGCTTTAAGTGTTCCACCTTCAGCTTTAACAACGACTGTTACTTCGTATGAGTTTTCATCAAATGTGATACCAGGAATTTTTGTTTCAGTATTTTCTTTGATGACATAGTTGTAGGTACCAGGACCTTTAGCTTTCAAACCTTCAAATGTGATGCTTCCATCTGCTTTGTTTGTTGTTGAAGCAATTGGAGTAGTCAAGTTGTTTGCATTGTACAAATCAAACTTGAACTCACCATCTTTCAAAGCTACTGGACGATTTCCAGCAATGACTTTCTTAGCAGTAATTGAGAAATCAGCTGCGATTGGTTCGTCTTGAATGTTAATCTTAGAACCTTCAGCTCCAAGAGTTACCTTGTATTCTTTTTCATCAAGAGTATATCCAGCAGGAGCTGTTTTCTCTTTGATGATAAATGTCTTACCGACATATTTCTGATCAAACTCATCGGAGATTGCCTCACCTTTTTCATTTGTAGTCAATTCTCTAGAGATAGTTCCGTCTTCTGACTTAACAGTATAAACTGCGCCTGCAACTGGAACCAATGTGAAGGCATTTGTCTTGTTGATCTTAATCTTGAAGGCTGTAGAAGCTTCGATTTGTCCTTTTACAAGAGATACACGTTCAGCTTGAAAATCTAAGTTTGTACGATTACTACGTTGAGTAAGTGCAGTTCCATCTGCTGTAGTCAACTGGATAACGTTTTGAACTTTTCTACCGTCACCAGGTGTAGTTGTATGGTACTCAACCCAGTATGATTTAGATCCATCTGCAAAGATAAGGTTGAACTGAGTATAGTTCTCATTCCAAGCTACAGTATAGTCAGTACCTTCTACCATCTTCTTAGCATCAGACGGAACTTGAGAAGTACCATCGTTCAATGTAGCTGAAGAATAAACTACCAATGACTCAGGGATATACTGGATAGGAGCAAACTCAGCTGTATTTGGAAGAAAGTCATTAAGAACTAGGTTTTTACCATAGTCTTGTCTTCCTGTATTGACACGGATTCTCCATGGAGAGTATATGTCTCCTTTACCTACTGAACCAATTGCAGCTAATTTTTCTGAAGTCCATTCCTTACTTACTACGTCGTTACCGACCTTAGCATAGTTTTCGAAACCTTCTTGCTTGCTGTCAACTGTTTTAGAAGTAAAGGTATGTGTGATTGTTTTACCAACACCTTTATTTTCGAAAGTTAATGGAGTTGCTGTTTGGTCACTCTTGAACAAGAAAGTAATTGCATAATTTCCTTTCACACCCTTAACGATATCCCCGCCTGTTTTAGCTTGGAACTCATCAAGGTTCTTCAAAGTAACACGTGCCTTACCACCTTGGTTATCACCATTAGCAGTAACAACTACTGTACCGATATTAACTTTTGTTCCCTTATCGAATAATTCAGTTGTTCCATTATAGACAGTTACCGGTGTAGGAATATCTACATCAAAGTAATCGCCATTGGCCAATTTACCATCATATTGCTTGAGATCAAATTGAACAAAGAACTGATTTGAACGATTGGTAATAATCTGATAAGTACCGTCTGCATTCGGTTCCAATTTGGAATCCGACATGTTGAGGACACTTATATCAGTTACTACACCCGTTAATTCTTTCCCATCTGCATAAGCGACATTGGTTGATAAGAAGAACGCGCTCAAGAAGGTCAGAACTGATACAAAAAATATTAAAAACGGCTTTCTCTTTAACTTTTTCACCATTAAATATTTCCTTCTTTCCTTATTTTTTGAATATATTGAATTATTAACCAACTCAACATTATAGTACTATAATTCAGTCTTAAAGTCAAAGAAATCGAGGGCGAAACCCCCTTAATTTAACATGCTTTTGCTAAAATCTTAAATTTTTGAAATTTTTAGAATTCTTGCTTTTATAGCATACATTTTTTTGAAATTACGAAACATAAAAAGAGCGATAATTCAAATCTTTGATAGTGTAAATTTATAAACCATTCGAAAATTTTCGAATGGTTTTCGTTTTTATGAGAACTATTCCTTTAATAAACTAAGTGCTCCAGCATCCGCAATAATAGTTACATCTGGATGGTTTTGTAAACTACTTGCTGGAAGACTTTCTGTCACAGGACCTTCAACAGTTCCAGCGATAGCTTCTGCTTTTGACTCTCCATAAGCAAATAGAAGGATAGACTTAGCATCTAAAATGTTCTTAATGCCCATTGAGATAGCCTGTGTTGGGACATCTTCAATCTTATCAAAGAAGCGAGCATTTGCTTCAATAGTAGACTGATCAAGATTTACAAGATGGGTTTGACTATCAAATGGAGTTCCTGGTTCATTAAAGCCGATGTGACCATTTCGACCAATTCCCAAAATTTGCAAATCAACTGGATGAGCAGCAAGAATTTGATTATAGCGTTCTACTTCTTCTTCTGCATTATCTTTGACACCACGAGGTAAAAAGCTTTCCTTAAATGGCTTTTTATTAAATAGATGTTCTTGCATGAAGTAACGGTAAGATTGAGGGTTATCTCCATCTAGCCCTACGTATTCATCTAGGTTCACACTTGTTAGGCTTGAAAAATCAAGGTCACTCTCAACGATTTGTTGATAAAACTCGAGAGGGCTGCTTCCTGTCGCAAGACCCAGTGTTTTAGCACCGTTTGCTAACTTTTCTTTTAAAATTTCAAAAGCTACTTTTCCACCTTCTTCAGGATTTTTCACTTGAATAACCTTCATAATTGTTCCTCCATATTTCTTTATTTCATTATATGGTATAGACCAATTTTTGTCAAGTGAAAACGGTTTATTTTTTTAAGAAGAGATTTTATTTACTTGAATCCATAATGAAATAGAAAGAATGAATGAATCAAAAAAGAGAGAGCAATTAAGCCCTCTCCATTTTCTTGAATAAGAATCAGAAACTTAACCAATCTTAAAAGGTATTCGTTTAAACTTCATCTTCTTTACGCTTGGTAACCAACCCAAGACCAAATAGTCCAAGAACTGCACCAATAGCCGCAACAACTGTAGTTGATTTTTCACCAGTATTTGGTAATTCACCTTCCTTAGGTGTTTCTGGGGTTGGTGGCGTTACCGGCGGTGTCGGTGGTGTTACCGGCGGTGTTGGTGGTGTTGGTGGTGTTGGTGGTGTTGGTGGTGTTGGCGGTGTTGGCGGTGTTGGCGGTGTTGGTGGTGTTGGTGGTATTGGCGGTGTTGGCGGTGTTGGTGGTGTTGGTGGTGTTGGCGGTGTTGGCGGTGTTGGCGGTGTTGGCGGCGTTGGCGGTGTTGGTGGTGTTGGTGGTGTTGGTGGTGTTGGTGGTGTTGGTGGTGTTGGCGGTGTTGGTGGTGTTGGTGGTGTTGGCGGTGTTGGCGGTGTCACCTTGTTGTTAAACTCAGTGTCTTCCGGCATTTGTGAAGTAAGGGTCAACACTTTACCATCCTTAGTTACAGTAACTCCAACAGTCGCTACCATCTTATCGTACTCAACTCCAGTCTCTGTACCTTTCACTTCTTCTACATAATAGATATGGGTGCCTTCTTCACCACGTTTGAATTCAAGAGCTGAGAACTTGATCTTACCTTCAGCATCATTGCTTACGGTTTCAATCACGTTACCATCTTTGTCTTTCAATACGAAGCTGAATTCACCAGCTTTCAACGCACGACCTTCCAATTTCTTCGTGAAGTTGAATTCAACTTTCACTGGAATATTAACAACACGTTTTTCAGTTGGTTTTTCTGGTTTTTCAACTGACTTCTTAGTTGGATCGTATTGGTGAACGATTTGAGAAGCTGTATTTTCAATATCTACACCTTCCTTAGCGCTATCCTTGATTCGTGCAAGAATATCAAATTTGTAGTAACGTCCAAATGCTAATTTAGCAGTGTCGATTACTTGTGTATTCTCTGCATCTCCAAGTGACTTAGTCAAATCAGCTTTAGATGTAGCAGTAATAACACCATCCACAATTGAGATATCAAACTTAGCTGTTACATCTTCACCAGTTATTGAATCGTAAGCTTTAATATCAGCTACATTAACATCCAAGTTTTCACTGTCATATTTATCTGTAATTCCAACAGATTGAATATTGTGAGCTTCTGTAAATTTAGTTGTATCCAACCATACTTGGTAAACAACCTTATCACCTTTATGGAGTGTTTGAGTATTGATATTTTGTGCTTCGTTGTTATCAACTTTATCCGCATATGGATCTTTGTTGGTATCAGCTACTTTATCAGTCAACTCTTTATCATCATCCAGAAGTTTAGTTCCAGTAATATCAAATTTCTCTTCGTTGAGAATGTATTTCTGTGGGTTAAACTCAGGAGTTTCTGGAGGTGTCACAGTGTTGTTGAACTCTGTATCTGGAGCGTCAGTCACTTTCTTAACAAGGACTTTAGCTGTACCATCGTATTTAACTTCTACTGTGATCTCAGCCTTCATAGAGTCGTAAGTGACTGTAACGTCAGAACCTTTAACTTCTTCCACAGTGTACTTATGAGTTCCAACTTGGGCTTTAGTGAATTCAAGTTTAGCGAATTTCACCTTACCATCTTTGTCGTTCTGAACTGTTTCGATTTCAGTACCTTTAGAGTCTTTCAACACGAAGCTAAACTCGCCAGCTTTCAATTCACGGCCTTCGAGTTTCTTAGTGAAGTTAAATTCGACTTCAATTGGAACTGAGTTCACACGTTTTTCAGTTGGTTTTTCTGGTTTCTCAACTTTCTTCGTAGATGGGTTGTAGTAGTTTACAATTTGCGCTGCTGTGTTTTCGATGTCTACTCCACCTTCAACGTCTGTTTTAACAGTAGCTGGAATATCGAATTTATAGTAACGTCCAAAGGCGAACTTAGTTGTGTCGATAATCTGAGTGTTTTCCGAATCGCCAAGTGACTTCGTGAAGCCAGCTTTAAGAGTTGCGATCATGACACCATTTTCAACCTTGATGTCAAACTTGTCAGTCACATCAGCGCCAGTTACTGAATCGTAAGCCTTGATAGCTGAAGCATCTACATTAACCTTAGTTTCATCGAAGTCATCAGAAATACTTACTGATTGGATGTTATCCTTGTTAGCTGCGTCGAACTTAGTTGTATCCAACCATACTTGGTAAACCAATTTAGAACCACGTTTAACAGTCTTGGTATTCAAGTTTTCTGCTTCGTTGTTGTCGGTCTTATCTGCGTATGGATCTTTATTGGTATCTCCGTACTTGTCTGCCAACTCAGAATCATCATCGAGAAGCTTGTCGCCTGTAATGTCGTATTTCTCTTCAGTTACAACGTATTTCTCTGGTTGGAACTTAGGCTCTTCTGGTGGAGTCACAGTGTTATTGAACTCTTTATCTGGAGCGTCAGTTAATGTCTTCACAAGCGCTTTAGCCGTTCCATCGTATTTGACTTCTACTGTGATCTCAGCTTTCATGGTATCGTAAGTGACTGTCGCATCTGTTCCAGCTACTTCTTCTACAGTGTACTTATGTGTTCCGACTTGGGCTTTAGTGAATTCAAGTTTAGCGAATTTCACCTTACCATCTTTATCGTTCTGAACTGTTTCGATTTCAGTACCTTTAGAGTCTTTCAATACGAAGCTGAACTCACCAGCTTTCAACTCACGGCCTTCCAATTTCTTAGTGAAGTTGAATTCGACTTCAATTGGAACTGAGTTGACACGTTTTTCAGTTGGTTTTTCTGGTTTTTCAACTTTCTTGGTAGTTGGGTTGTAGTAGTTTACAATTTGCGCTGCTGTATTTTCGATATCTGCGCCAGCAGCTACATCTTCCTTAACTGTTGTTGGGATATCAAATTTATAGTAGCGTCCAAATGCGAATTTAGTGGTGTCGATGATTTGAGTATTTTCTGCATCTCCAAGTGACTTCGTGAAGCCAGCTTTAAGGGTTGCGGTCATAACACCATTTTCAACCTTAATGTCGAACTTGTCAGTCACATCATCACCAGTTACTGAATCATAAGCCTTGATTGCGGATGCATCTACATCAACCTTCGTTTCATCGAAGTCATCAGAGATACTTACTGATTGGATGTTATCCTTGTTGTTAGCGTCGAACTCAGTTGTATCCAACCATACTTGGTAAACCAATTTATCGCCACGTTTAACAGTCTTGGTATTCAAGTTTTCTGCTTCGTTGTTGTCAGTCTTATCTGCGTATGGATCTTTATTAGTATCTCCGTACTTGTCTGCCAACTCAGAATCATCATCAAGAAGCTTGTTATCAGTAATTGAGTATTTCTCTTCAGTTACAACGTATTTCTCTGGTTGGAACTTAGGTTCTTCTGGAGGAGTCACAGTGTTGTTGAACTCTTTATCTGGAGCATCAGTCACTGTCTTCACAAGTGCTTTAGCTGTACCATCGTATTTAACTTCTACTGTGATCTCGGCTCTCATTGTATCGTAAGTGACTGTTCCATCTGTTCCAGCTACTTCTTCTACAGTGTACTTATGAGTTCCAACTTGGGCTTTAGTGAATTCAAGTTTAGCGAATTTCACCTTACCATCTTTGTCGTTCTGAACTGTTTCGATTTCAGTACCTTTAGAATCTTTCAATACGAAGCTGAACTCACCAGCCTTCAACTCACGGCCTTCCAAACGTTTAGTGAAGTTAAATTCCACTTCAACTGGAACGTTGTTTACACGTTTTTCAGTTGGTTTTTCAGGTTTTTCAACTTTCTTAGTGGTTGGGTTGTAGTAGTTTACAACTTGAGCCGCAGTATTTTCGATATCTACACCACCAGGTACATCAGCTTTCACTGTTGTTGGGATGTCGAACTTGTAGTAACGTCCGAAGGCGAATTTAGTTGTGTCGATGACTTGTGTGTTTTCCGCATCGCCAAGTGATTTCGTGAAGCCATCTTTAAGGGTTGCAGTAATCACACCGTTGTTCACAGTTATATCGAATTTATCAGTTACTTCTGCGCCTGTTACAGAGTCATAGGCTTTGATGTCAGCTTTATTAAGATTTAATTTAGCTTCATCATAGTTATCTGAGATACCAACTGTTTGGATGTTGTCCTTGTTAGCTGCATCAAATTTAGTTGTATCTAACCATACTTGGTAAACCAATTTATCGCCTGGTTTCACAGTCTTCGTATTCAAGTTTTGAGCTTCGTTGTTGTCAGTCTTATCTGAGTATGGGTTAGCGTTGGTTTCTGCGTATTTGTCAGTTAATTCTTTATCATCGTCAACAAGTTTGTTTCCTGTGATATCGAATTTCTCTGTGTTTACAACATATTTTTCAGGCTGGAACTTAGGTTCTTCTGGTGGAGTCACAGTGTTATTGAACTCTTTATCGGCAATATCTCCGACCTTAGCAACTAAAGCTTTAGCCGTACCATCATGAGAAACAGTGACTGTTACAACAGCTTTCATATTGTCATATGTAACGGTTGAGTCTGTACCAGCAACTTCTACTACTTTGTAACGGTAAACACCGATATCATTGTTTGTGTACTTAAGGCTAGTGAATTTAACCTTACCATCCTTATCATTGGTTGCTGTTTCAAGAACATTGAATTCATCATCGTCTAACAATTGGAAAGTAAACTCGTTAGCTTTCAATTGACGACCTGCAAGAGCTTTCTTGAAGTCAAGTTCAATTTGAATTGGTACGTTGTTTACGCGTTTTTCAGTTGGTTTTTCAGGTTTTTCAACTTTTTTAGTTGTTGGGTTGTAGTAGTTGACTACTTGAGCCGCAGTATTTTCGATATCCACACCACCTGCCACATCAGCTTTCACTGTTGTTGGGATGTCGAACTTGTAGTAACGTCCGAAGGCGAACTTAGTTGTATCGATCACTTGAGTGTTTTCCGCATCGCCAAGTGACTTCGTGAAGCCAGCTTTAAGTGTCGCAGTAATCACACCGTTGTTCACAGTTATATCGAATTTATCAGTTACTTCTGCGCCTGTTACTGAGTCATAAGCTTTGATCTTAGTAGAATCAAGTTCTAACTTAGTTTCATCGTAGTCATCTGAGATTCCTACTGATTGGATGTTGTCCTTGTTAGCTGCGTCGAATTTAGTTGTATCCAACCATACTTGGTAAACTAATTTTGATCCACGTTCAACAGTCTTAGTATTTAAGTTTTCCACTTCATTATTGATGGTATTGTCCGCATATGGGTTCGCATTTGTATCTGCGTACTTGTCTGCCAACTCTTTATCATCATCAACGAGCTTGTCACCAGTGATATCGTATTTTTCTTTGGAAACAACGTATTTCTCTGGTTGGAACTTAGGTTCTTCTGGAGGAGTGACTGTATTGTTGAACTCTTTATCAGCAGCGTCTGTGACGTTGGCAACGATGGCTTTCGCTGTACCATCGTGTGAAACAACCACTTTAACAGTAGCAACCATTGTGTCGTATTTGACAGTTGCATCTGTACCAGGAGTTTCTTCTACTGTGTAGTTGTAAGTCTTACCAAGATCATCTTTACCAAACTTAAGTGTCTTAAAGGTAATCTTACCTTCTGCATCATTCTTAACAGTTTCAACTGCAACATTGTCTTTCTTAAGAACAAAGCTAAATTCACCAGCAGCTAGAGTACGACCTTCCAACTTCTTAGTAAACTTGAGATCAACTGTAATTGGTACAGTATTTACACGTTTTTGAGTAGGTTTTTCTGGTTTCTCAACTGTTTTACTTACCGGATTATAAACGTGAACGATTTGGTTGGCAGTGTTTTCGATATCAGCTCCTGCTGCAACATTTTCTTTGACTGTAGCTGGGATATCAAACTTATAATATCTTCCAAATTCAAATTCAGTTGTATCAATGACATTATCAGCATTGACAAATTTCTTCTTAGATGTCGCACTAATAGTACCATTTTCAACTGTAATATCAAATTTATCAGTTACATCAACACCAGTTTTACCATCGTAAGCTTTAATTGAAGAAGACTCAACTGTAAGTTTGTCAGCATCATATTTATCTGAAACACCTACATATTGGACATTGTTTTTATCAGTAAATTTAGTTGTATCCAACCAAACTTGATAAACAAGTTTTGAACCACGTTCAACAGTCTTGGTATTAATATTTTCTACTTCATTGTATTTAGCAGTATCAGCATATGGATTAGCATTTGTCTCACCATATTCGTCTGTTAGTTCATTATCATCATCTAGCAATTTCTCACCAGTGAGATCATATTTTTCTTTGCTGAGGACAAATTTTTCAGGTTGGAATTCTGGTGTCTCTGGAGGAGTTAGTTTATTGTTAAACTCTTTATCTTCCGTTCCATCTGTTGATTCTCCATTTTCATTCACACCACCTGCTGAGCTGACATTTGTTACAGTTGTTAGGGTATGTCCATTTTTTGCAACTTCCACAGTAAGCGTTGCTTTCATGGTGTCATAAGTCATTCCTAATTCTTTAGTAGCTGGGATAACCTCTTCTACTGTATAAGTATGGGTACCAACTTTTGTATTATCGAATGATAATTCTGAGAAGGTAACAGTACCGTCTTCTTTATTTTTAACAGTTTCAACTTCTTCACCTGCTGCATTCTTCAGGACAAAGCTAAATTCACCTTCCTTAAGTTTACGGCCTGCGAGTTTCTTCGTAAAATCAAACTTAGTAACTACTGGTGAAACTACATAGTTGTTAAAGATTTTGTCATTAGCATCTGCACTAAATCCACCTTCTGAATCATACTTAACTGTAGCTTCGAGATCACCCACTGCATTTTTTTCAGTTACCGTAACTGTCATTGTAACTGTCATCGCATCGTAGTCAACGTTTGCATCAGAACCTTTTAACTCTGTAATCTTATATTTATAGGTACCAGGATTGCTAAATGATAATTCACTAAATGTAGCCTTGCCATTTTTGTTTGTGACTGTTTCTTCATGTTTATCAGGAGTACTCTTTTCCTCTGTTAACTTGAAGCTAAATTCTCCATCTGTTAATACACGTCCAGCAAGCTCTTTTTCGAATTCTGGTGTAACTTTAGCTGGTTTGCGTTTTACATAGTAGTAAATCGGTTGTTTATAAGGTGTTAAAGAGTTTAATAAGTCAACGTTTGTACCAATACCATATACTCCACGAATCAATTGTTCGTTCGGAGAAAGGTGACCGATTTTGTCTCCTAAGAATGGTACAAATACAGTCTTCTTAGGCGTGTAGCCACCAGCTTTTTGGAAGTCAAATGGAATTTCTTTACCGTTTGGATAGTTTACACCTTTACTATCTGTGAAAGGAATAGTATAAAGTGGAGACTTCTTAACTACCAAATCTTCGGTATTTGCTTTTCCCGGTTTAATCGGTTTGGTTTCTGCTAGTAACATGTAGCCATCTGTTTCCAAGGTACCATCAGAACGTTTGCTTTGTTGTTTTGGATCTAAAAGATAAACTCGAACGACTACCGAACCATCTTCGTCTACGATTTCTTTAATACGTTTAATTCCCGCGCGCTCAGCGTCCATAAATTTCGTACCAACTTTGTAAGGACGACTGACATAACCAGATGTGGTATCCGGATCTGCTGTTTGATAAAGTTTATAACCATCAAATTGGCGCTCACCTGAAGCTGTGAAATGTTGTCCTTCCATAGCTTTAGTTGTGTACTTAGCTAAATCTACCTCATTACCATTTGGCACGTAGTCTTGAACAGTTTTATCTGTTTTATTAGCGTTAAATGTCGCATTGTTTTTGTCAACTACTCGATAGTAGGTTGTTTTTTTAACAAATCCAGGAATTTTACTGTTTGTATCTGTAATGGTACGTCCATTATAAGCTGGTTCTACAATGTTAATAATATCTGTTGAAGTACGAGCTTTATAAACTGCATCGTATAATTTTTGCTCATCTGGAGTAAGGTTGTGACCAGGAGCGACTAAAGCTTGGATACTTGCACCAACTTCAAAACCATATTGAAGGAAGGGTTGAGGTGCTTCAGCCTTACTAGCAGCAACACCTTTATTATAATCAACTTGATAAGTAAGCTCCCCATTAGAGGCAGCCTTAGTTGTCGTAAAGCTTTGAACTCCACTTGAAGCAGTAATCGTTCTAGTTTCTACTACATTACCAGTATTCTTATCAATTAATTCGACAGTTGTTTCAGTAGAATCATCAAATTTCTTGTATGAACGAGAGTAGTAATTTGTATTGTAACGTTTATTAAACTCAGTTAGTTCGACAATACTGTATGTATAAAGATCTCCTTCTTTTCTTTCATAGCCAGCTGGAACTGTTTGAGAATTAACAGTTGCCCCATTTGGGTCTGTCATGTCTGGAGTCGTGGTTTCACCATTTTTAAGGTAAGTTTCTACGGAAACCGGCTCGTTATTGTGGTCTTCTGCTGCACGACGACTGCGAACCTTAGGCATATCACCTTCTGAAACAGCTGGTTTTACTTCTTCCTTTCTTTCAGAAGCTTTGATAGTTTCTGTAGCAGGTTTTTCTGAAGTTGCAGCTTCAGACTTTACTTCAGTAGTTTCTGGCTTTATTTCTTCTTTTACTTCTGGCGCAGCTTGACCTTCTGCTACATTAGTAGTTTCCGTCGGTTGAGATTCAGCGACTTCTTCCTTAGCTTCAGCTACTACTTCAGTAGTTTCCACATCCTTATTTGATAATTCCCCACTAGAATCACCCGTATTTACCAATTCAGTTTTCTCTTCGGTAACTGGCTGTGCCGGAAGCTCGGACGCCAATGCTGTGGCTCCATTAGCCATCATGAAGCTAAGAGTTGTTCCTAAAAAGACTGATGCAACACCAACCTTATATTTACGCAAAGAGAAGCGTTGTTGTTCTTTTCTTATCATATGGATAAGTTCTCCTTTTTAATATTTTTACTATTAATCAGAAAAAATTTGATGTTTTAAGATTTTTGGTTTTTAAATACAAATTTTTTCTAAGCTCTTTAGCATCTCCATCTTATCATAAGAATTTAAATAGTTCAAAGAATTATGTGCTCCTGAAAACGTTTACTTTTTGCTTTTCTATCAATTTTAGTTTTTATATTATTTTTTTTTGTGTTTTTAAGTCTACACTACTTATTTCATTGGATTTATTAATTGTCTAGAAATAAAGTTATACTATATTTTTATTTTTAAATTATATTTGTAATTCTTTTTTAACTTATGAATGTGATTTTCATAACTAAATTTATATTATTGTAATAAAAAGGTTCTCAAAAGAGAACCTTTTTCATTAAATTGCCTCTGTGACAAAACTTCTGCTTTCTAATACTTTTAACATCGCATCTGCTGTGTCTAGAGCTGTAAATAGAGGAACTCCATGTTCAATTGCTGAACGTCTGATTTGTTCACCATCTTCATCAGCTGTCCGTTTGGTACCAACTGTGTTGATGATTGCTTGAATTTTTCCTTTACGGACGTAGCTTGGGATATCGTGTTCATCATCACCAATCTTTCCAACGAGTTGAGCCTGCAATCCATGACTTGCAAAGAACTTTGCAGTTCCTTCAGTAGCAAGGATTCCGTAGCCAATATTTTGGAAACGACGAGCCAAATCTAGTGCTTCTTCTTTTGCATCATCTGCGATAGTGAAGACAACATTACCAAAGGTTGGCAAGTGAAGATAAGAAGCTTCAAAGGCCTTGTAGAGAGCTTTTTCAAGAGTGGTATCAGAACCCATAACTTCCCCTGTTGACTTCATTTCAGGTCCAAGCAGGCTGTCTACCTTAGCTAGCTTGGTAAAGGAGAATACTGGTGCCTTGATATGAACGCGACTACTTTCTGGGTAAAGTCCATCTTGGTAACCAAGCTCTTCAAGACTTTGACCAAGAATTAACTTAGTCGCTACCTGTGCCATAGGGATATTGGTTACTTTAGAAAGGAATGGAACGGTACGACTGGCACGAGGGTTTACTTCAATGACGTATACTTTCTCATCCTTGATAACAAACTGAATGTTCATCATCCCAAGACAGTTGAGGCCAATCGCTAGGCGTTTAGTGTAGTCTGCAATTGTTTCCTGCACTTTTTGCGACAAAGTTTGAGGAGGATAAACCGCCATGGAGTCACCTGAGTGGACACCAGCGCGTTCGATATGCTCCATGATACCAGGGATGAGGACATTTTGTCCGTCTGAGATGGCATCCACTTCACACTCTTGTCCGACGATATAAGAGTCAACAAGAACAGGGTGGTCTGGACTTGCCTTAACCGCAGTACGCATGTAAGAACGAAGATCATCTTCATTCTCAACGATTTCCATAGCACGTCCACCCAAAACATATGAAGGACGAACGAGAACTGGGAAACCAATTTTACGTGCAGCAAGTACTGCTTCTTCTTCATTAGTTGCTGTTTGTCCAGGAGGTTGTGGAATATCCAAGTCTTTGAGGGCTTGCTCGAAGAGGTCACGGTCTTCCGCACGGTCCAAGTCAGCAACTTGAGTACCAAGGATAGTCACACCAGCTTTTGCTAATGGCTCAGCTAGGTTGATAGCTGTTTGACCACCGAACTGAACGATAACACCTTTTGGTTGCTCTAAGTCGATGACATTCATCACATCTTCAAAAGTCAATGGTTCAAAGTAGAGTTTATCAGATACAGAGAAGTCTGTTGAAACTGTCTCTGGGTTTGAGTTCATAATGATAGCTTCGTAGCCAGCAGCCTGAATTGCCTTAACAGAGTGAACTGTTGCGTAGTCAAACTCAACCCCTTGACCGATACGGATTGGACCAGAACCTAGGACAAGTACAGATTCCTTATCAGACTTGATAGACTCATTTTCCCATCCATATGTTGAGTAGAAGTACGGAGTTTCTGATTCAAATTCTGCGGCACAAGTATCTACCATCTTGTAAACTGGGACAATCTTATTTTCTAAACGAAGTTGTCGAACTTGATCAGCTGTAGTTCCCCAAAGTTCTGCGATTTTACGATCTGAGAAACCATTGAGTTTTGCTGTTTTTAGGACATCGACATCCTGAGGATGTGCTCCCAATTCTTGTTCAATCTCAAAGATATGTAAGAGTTTATCAAGGTAGAAGATATCAATCTTAGTCAAGTCAGCAATCTCTTCTGGTGTATAACCACGACGAATAGCTTCTGATACGTAGAAGAGACGGTCATCTTGAGCCTTGACAACTTTTTCAATCAAGGCATCATCTGAAACATCTGCAAGCTCAGGCATTTCATTGTGATGGACACCAATTTCTAGAGAGCGACAAGCTTTAAGGAGAGATTCCTCGATGTTTCGACCGATGGCCATAACTTCTCCAGTCGCCTTCATCTGGGTACCAAGACGACGTTCCCCTTTTTCAAACTTGTCAAATGGGAAACGTGGAATCTTAGCCACCACATAGTCAAGGGCTGGTTCAAACATAGCATAGGTTGAACCTGTAACTGGGTTAATAACTTCATCCAAGGTCAACCCTACAGCAATTTTAGCCGCCAATTTGGCGATTGGGTAACCAGTTGCCTTAGAAGCAAGGGCTGAAGAACGAGATACACGAGGATTTACTTCGATGACATAGTACTTAAAGCTGTGTGGATCAAGCGCAAGCTGAACGTTACATCCGCCTTCAATCTTGAGAGCGCGGATAATGCTCAAACTAGCATCACGAAGCATTTGGTTTTCATAGTCGGACATGGTTTGCGCTGGGGCAAATACGATGGAATCCCCTGTATGAATCCCGACTGGGTCAAAGTTTTCCATGTTACAAACAACAAGGGCATTATCAGCTGAGTCACGCATGACTTCATACTCGATTTCCTTGAAACCGGCAATGGAACGTTCAATCAAACACTGGGTAACAGGTGACAATTTCAAACCATTTTCAGCAATTTCACGTAATTCTTCCTCATTGGCACACATACCACCACCAGTACCACCTAGGGTAAAAGCTGGGCGGACGATAACTGGGTAGCCAATAGTTGCTGCAAAGGCAACTGCTCCCTCAACTGTGTTGACAATTTCTGATTCTGGAATTGGTTGCTTGAGTTCTTCCATCAATTGTTTAAAGAGATCTCGGTCCTCCGCTTGGTCGATGGCAGACAGTTTAGTCCCGAGAAGTTCTACTCCAAGCTCATCCAAGATACCATTTTTTGACAATTCCATGGCCATATTAAGCCCTGTTTGACCTCCAAGAGTTGGAAGCAAGGCATCTGGACGTTCCTTACGGAGAATACGAGTCACGAACTCAAGTGTAATCGGTTCGATGTAGACCTTATCTGCAATCTCTTTATCCGTCATGATGGTTGCAGGGTTTGAGTTTACCAAGACAACCTCATACCCTTCTTCTTTCAAAGACAAGCAGGCCTGGGTTCCAGCATAGTCAAACTCAGCAGCCTGACCAATAATAATCGGACCAGAACCAATCACCATAATTTTTTGAATATCAGTACGTTTAGGCATTTATAAGATATTAAGGGCGTCAAGCGGACAAAGCTAAAATAGGAGTTATGACGAAGAACTGTTAGTTCTAGGAATAACTATCTTTTTAGCACCGTCCGTAGCCCATATTCAGTTCAGCAAATACGGACCACCCTTCTCCTTTCTATTCGGCAACTCTCCGATTGCCATTAAATAAATTCTCCGACAATTTTTTAGCGAAACGATCATTTTCGGTAAAAAATCTAGTGCAGGGAGTTTTTAGTTCGCCATATAGCGACTAAAAGAAACGACCTGCCTTTCTATTCGTCGCCTCACAGAGCGACATTAAATAAGATACAAAGGACGATAAGAAAGCGACTGAATTTTAGGAAACCATAGAAGGATTTCTATCCTTGTTGGTTTATCTAAATTCCGAGCTTTCCGTCCGTGTTCAATTCCATAAATTCTCCGACGATTTCTCACTCGTCTTTAGTTTGCTTGTTTAAAAGCTTCCATCATCTCGATGAACTCATCAAATAGATAACTTGCATCATGTGGCCCAGGAGCTGCGTCTGGGTGGAATTGCACAGAGAAACCTGGTAGATATCTGTGACGTACGCCTTCAACTGACTTGTCATTGATTTCTTCGTGGGTGATGATTAAGTGCTCTGGTAAATCCTCACGGCTCACTGCATAACCATGATTTTGACTAGTGAAGTCCACGCGCCCAGTTGCAATTTCACGTACTGCGTGGTTAAAGCCACGGTGACCAAACTTCATTTTATAGGTCTTAGCACCATTTGCCATGGCAAAGAGCTGGTGACCCATACAGATACCAAAGATTGGAATTTTCCCGAGAATACCTCGGATCATCTCAAGAGCTTCTGGTACATCTTCTGGATTTCCAGGACCATTTGACAACATAACTCCGTCAGGGTTTAAATGCAAGATTTCCTCAGCCGTAGTTGTGTATGGAACTACAGTCACATTACAATCACGTTTAGATAGCTCTCGTAAAATAGAGTGTTTAAGGCCGAAGTCTACTAAAACAACGCTCAAGCCAACTCCTGGAGCCGGATAAGCAGTCTTTGTAGAAACTTGTCTGATATTATCAGTCGGTAAGATAGTTGCTTGAAGTTGATCTGCAATGTGATCCATACTATCGCCAGCATGTGTTAGAGTCGCTCTCATGGTACCATGTTTACGAATAATCTTTGTAAGAGCTCGAGTGTCAATGCCTGAAATTCCAGGAATTTTCTTAGCCTTCAAGAATTCGTCCAGCGTCATTTGGTTACGCCAGTTACTTGCTCTACGTGCCTCTTCGAAAACCACAACTCCCTTACAAGTAGGACTGATAGACTCGTAGTCGTCACGGTTAACTCCATAATTCCCTACTAGTGGATATGTGAAGGTCAAGATTTGTCCATTATAAGATTGGTCTGTAATGGATTCTTGATAACCTGTCATTCCAGTGTTAAAGACTATTTCCCCAGTTACATCAATATCTGCACCGAAGGCCTTACCTTCAAAAACTGTGCCATCTTCTAAAACTAGAAGTCGTTTTGTCATATTTTCACCTCTCGTGGACGCTCACTGGCGTCTTTTAACGTCTTGTGTCTTATTTGGCTTTTCTACTTGCCAATACGGATTCTAAGATTGCCATTCGAACAAATACTCCATTGGTCATTTGTTGAACAATGCGTGATTTTGGTGCTTCAACAAGATGATCGGCAATTTCCACATCCCGATTCACAGGAGCCGGATGCATAATGATTGCTTCTTCTTTTAAGCGATTATAGCGTTCTTGGTTCAAGCCGTGTTGAACGTGATACTCTTCTTTTGAGAAGACTGCTCCACTTTCGTGGCGTTCATGTTGAACTCGAAGCAACATCAGAACATCCACCTGGTCAACAATCTCGTCAATAGTTACAAATTGACCATAATCTGCAAACTCTTGACTTCTCCATTCCTCAGGTCCTGCAAAGTAAAGTTCAGCACCTAAACGTTTCAAAATCTGCATATTGGACTTGGCAACACGTGAATGGTCCAAGTCACCTGCAATGGCAACCTTGAGCCCTTCAAAACGGCCAAATTCTTCGTAAATTGTCATCAAATCAAGCAGACTCTGACTAGGATGTTGCCCTGAGCCATCACCACCATTGATAATCGATGTCGTAATGGTTGGGCTCGCAATCAATTCCCTGTAGTAATCAACCTCTGGGTGCCGAATAACACAGATATCTACACCAAGCGCAGACAAGGTCAAGATTGTATCATAGAGTGTTTCACCCTTGTTTACCGAACTTGTATTCACATCAAAGTCAAGTCGTTCCAATCCCAGTTTAATCTCTGCAACTTCGAAGGATTTATGCGTTCTTGTCGAATTTTCAAAGAAAAGGTTGGAAACAATGGGATGGTCTTCGTAGGGCAACTGGGCTCCATTTTTAAACTCAATCCCTCGTTTAATCAATTTTATAACCTGATCTACAGTGAGATCTTCCATGGACACCACATGTTTGATTGCTTGTTGATTTTCTGACATGGCTACTCCTTTAGATTTTAAGCTTCTTCAGTAATCAAAACTCTATCTTGGCCATCAAGTTCCGTCATCTCAACGATGATTTCTTCAGAACGACTAGTTGGAATATTTTTCCCAACGTAATCCGGACGAATTGGCAATTCTCTGTGCCCACGGTCCACTAATACTGCAAGACTTACACGGGCAGGGCGACCATGGCCGACAATGTTATCGATAGCGGCACGGATTGTACGACCTGTGTAAAGAACATCATCCACCAAGATAACTTCGCGGTCTGTCACATCAACAGAAATCAAGGAAGTATCTTCACCACTTTTGACATCGTCACGGTAAGGTTTGGTATCTAATTCTACAACGGGAACAGAAATGTTTTCCAATTGTTCCAAGCGCTCTTGGATGCGGTGGGCAATAAAGACACCACGTGTTTTAATTCCCGCTAAAATGATTTTATTCAAATCTTTGTTGCGTTCGATAATTTCATAAGTGATACGCGTAATTGCTCGCTTGACGGTTAATTCGTCTACAACTTCTTTTGTCTTCATGACAAACCTCCAAAAAGAAAAGTCTCCTTAGACAAGGAGACTTGAGAATGTATCATTAAGCGAGCCATACTGGAAACAGCATAGACTTACCCTTCTACTTTATCGAGCTCCTTGCCTGCCTCACGGGACAGGTTTAAAGGAATATTTTATTGTTTTTACTATATCACAAAGCCCAGTTCAAAGCAAGTAAAAACATTCAATGTTTGACCTTATAATGAACTAAAATCATACAATTGTGGATAGTGTTCGCATTCTGGATTTTTCGGATGACAGATAGCACGACCAAAGTAAATCATGGCCTGATGCGCCGCCAACCACTTTTCTGGTGGCAAGACATCCATGACACGTTTTTCAACTTCTAATGGAGTTGCTGATTTTTTAACAATATCATGGTGTTTACAGATACGCTCCACATGGGTATCTACCGCAAAAGCTGGAATCCCGAATCCTACACTCATGACTACATTAGCTGTTTTACGCCCAACTCCCGCCAAGCTTTCTAATTCTTCTCTAGTCTGAGGAACTTGACCATCAAAATCTTCTAATAACTGTTGCGCACATTTTTTAAGAAATTTTGCTTTATTTCGATACAGACCTAAACGAGAAATATGCTTAGCAATGTCACTCTCACTTGCGTCTGCCATGGCTTGTGGTGTAGGGAAGGCTTCAAAAAGAGCTGGAGTCGCCTTGTTTACCGCCGCATCTGTCGTCTGAGCAGACAACATAACTGCAACTAAGAGTTCAAAATGATTGCGAAAATCTAGACTAGGTTTTGCATCTGGAAAAAGAGCTATGATTTCCTCAATGACATGACGGGCACGTTTCTTGGATAAAACCATCTATTCGTCTCCATCAAACAGCCCTTGTAAACCTGCAAAAGGACTATTTTCTTCTTTTTTGACTGCTTGTTGAGCTTGATATTCTTCCTCAGACATGATTTGCCAGTCATTTCCAGAAACAAATCCCTGACCTGCTTCTTCTTCTGCCGTTAAGACCTTGATTGGAATATTTAGCAAAATATTATCTGAAACACTCTCAGCCAGGTCGATTTCACCATTTTCGATAGGTAAAACCAAGTCATCATCAAGAACTTCTTGGTCCAGTTGATTGGTAGCACCTTCCATAAAGACTTCTGTCACTGGATAAGACTCTGCTAACTCAACAGGTTCCATACTACGACTAGAAGCAAGTACGATGGTATAAGACAGCTGGTAATCTAAGAAAAACATACGGTCTTCATACTGAACCTTCCCAACTGCGACAATATCTTTTACGTCTAAAATTTCTTGGTTACGCTCACGTAAGTCGGCTGCTAAGTCTAAGGCTACTTCAAAATGCATGCCTTCAGGCTGCTTACGAACTTCTTGAATATTTAATTTCATACTTCCTCCATAAAGTTTTACTCACTTGATTATACCATGAAAGGAGGTCAAGTAAAGTCTCTAAACTTTAAAAACATCTCTCTGTGGTTTTTTGATATATTTATTATGACAAATTTATTTTTTGTGCTATACTATAGGTATCAATACATGAGCAAAGGAGGACGCTCATATGGAAGACAAAGCTCTTTTAAAAGAAGCCTATCAGCTCGTTTCAGAATTAAACCAAACAATACAAAGCTGTAAACAGGGATTGCCAGATGACCTACGCTTACAGCAAAATATAGACGAAATTCTCAGAGCACTAAAAAAGGCTCAGAAAGTAGACAACGCCATCTTAATTGAACTGGAAACTTTTTACCAACGGACTAGTCTTTTGATTGGACTTGGTAGTCTAAAACTAAACGACCAGGCTCGCACTGCTTGGCGAAACTATGATAAGTTCCACTACGATCACGTTAAACATACGTTGACACTTTATGGGCCTGTTTTTGGGTTTTAAAATAGAGGATTTTCTGGCTTAATCTTGACAAATTTTCTCAAAAAGAGTATGATGATTGCAACAATATTCGGAGGTAAGGGAGACATGAACAACTAAGTCTATCAAATAAAGAACCTTTATTTAGTAGATCTTGTTTCTGTCTCTTTTTGTGCGCTCTTTTATGCTCTTTCTTCTGGCATTTTATACTCAATGAAAATCAAAGAGCAAACTAGGAAGCTAGCCACAAGCTGTACTTGAGTACGGTAAGGCGACGCTGACGTGGTTTGAATTTGATTTTCGAAGAGTATTAAAAGAGTTTTTTTGACATAGACTTTGGGCTCTACTAGGTAAAGTAGAGCTTTTTGTTATGCAATATGGATATTCTAGAAAGGGCAATAATATGATCAAAATTAATCATCTGACCATTACACAAAACAAAGATTTAAGAGACCTTGTTTCCGATTTAAACATTACCATCCAAGACGGAGAAAAGGTCGCTATTATAGGCGAAGAAGGAAATGGAAAATCAACCTTACTTAAAACTTTAATGGGAGAAAAATTAGCTGATTTCTCTATCAGGGGAGAAATCCAATCTGACCTTCAGTCCCTGGCCTACATTCCCCAACATCTCCCTGAAGAACTGAAGAAAAAGTCTTTACAGGACTACTTCTTTTTAGATTCTGCTGATTTAGACTACAGCCTTCTCTATCGCTTGTCTGATGAATTACACTTTGACAGCAGTCGTTTTGCAAGTGATCAAGAAATTGGTAGTCTCTCGGGTGGTGAAGCTTTGAAAATTCAGCTCATCCATGAATTTGCCAAACCCTTTGAGATTTTATTTTTAGATGAACCTTCAAATGACCTGGATATAGAGATGGTTGATTGGCTAAAAAATCAGATTCAAAAGATGAGGCAAACCGTTATTTTCATTTCTCATGATGAAGACTTTCTTTCTCAAACAGCAGACACCATTATCCACTTGCGACTGATCAAGCACCGGAAAGAAGCGGAAACGCTAGTAGAGCATTTAGACTACGATAGCTATAGTGACCAGAGAAGGGCTAGTTTTGTCAGACAAAGCCAACAAGCTGCCAACGACCAGAGAGCCTATGACAAAACCATGGAAAAGCATCGCCGAGTCAAGCAAAATGTCGAAACTGCACTTCGAGCTACCAAAGACAGTACTGCCGGTCGCCTATTAGCTAAAAAGATGAAAAATGTTCTTTCTCAAGAAAAACGATACGAAAAAGCAACTCAGTCCATGACCCAAAAGCCACTTGAAGAGGAACAAATCCAACTTTTCTTTTCAGATATAGAGCCATTAGCGACTTCAAAAGTCTTAGTTCGACTAGAAAATGAGACTTTATCCATTGGCCAACGAGTTCTGTCTCAAGGGCTAAAATTAACTGTTCGTGGTCAAGATAAAATCGGCATCATCGGTCCCAATGGCGTTGGCAAATCCACTCTTTTAGCAAAGTTACATCAACTACTAAGTGGCAAAAGAGAGATTTCGCTTGGATTTATGCCACAAGATTACCAAGAAACACTGCAATTGGATCTATCCCCAGTAGAATTTCTCAGCCAAACTGGACACAAAGAGGAAATACAGAAAATCCAATCTCACTTAGCCAGTCTTAATTTCAGCTATCCAGAGATGCACCACCAAATCCACTCCTTATCTGGTGGTCAACAAGGCAAACTCCTTCTTTTGAATTTAGTTCTACGTAAACCAAACTTTCTCCTTCTGGATGAGCCCACACGAAACTTTTCTCCAACATCTCAACCCGAAATCAGAAAACTCTTTGCCACTTATCCTGGTGGTCTCGTCACTGTTTCGCATGATCGACGTTTCTTAAAAGAAGTCTGTACGAGTATCTATAGTCTGACAGAGCATGGTTTAGAAGTAGTTGATTTACAAGATCTTTAACTTTTGGAAATAAAACATCCAGAGGTTTTCCTCTGGATACTTTTTACATATGTTTCAAACGCTCAATTCGTTCTGAAATAGGTGGATGCGTATAAAATAGTTTTTTCAAGAAACCTGGTTTTTGAGGATCATTGATATAAAGTGCACTACTAGCATCATCCACATGATGACTCATGGGTTGACTATTTTCTAATTTTTGTAAAGCATTGATCATCCCTTGCGGATTACGAGTTAATTCTACGCTTGAAGCATCTGCTAGAAATTCTCGTTGGCGAGAAATAGCTAATTGCACTAAAGTTGCTGCAAGAGGTGCCAAAACTATGGCTAGGAGAGAAATGACTAACATAATCACTTCAAGTCCTCCACTGTCACGGTCACTATTTCTTCTACTACGTGATGCTCCACCCCACCACATCATACGACCAGCCATACTCGATAAAAGGCTAATGGCACTGGCAAGAGCAACAGCAATGGTAGAGATTCGAATATCTAAGTTGCGAATATGACTAACTTCATGCCCGATTACAGCTTCTAATTCCTCACGATTCATGATCTCTAGAAGTCCTGATGTCGCTGCTACAGCAGCATTTTGAGGATTCGAACCTGTGGCGAAAGCATTCAAACCCGGGTCATCAATTACATAAACTCGTGGCATAGGAATTTGCGCCACCATAGCCATATCCTCAACAACATGATAGAGAACAGGTTCTTCATTCCTATCAACTTCACGCGCACCATTCATATTCATGACAATCTCTGTAGATTGAAAAATCATGGTCAAGGCATAGATAAAGCCAAGAATCATGGCTATAGTCACGCCCCAGATACCTGAGTTCATGAAAAGATACCCAACTGCATAACCTACAATAGCTAACAAAAGAAAGAAAACAATTAATAAAACCCAAGTTTTACGTTTATTACTTGCAATTTGTTGATACAGCATCTTAGTCACCTAAACCACTAAAATCAACTCTAGGAACAGCTTTTTCTTCTTCAGGAGTTTGAAGAAAGTCAGACGCTTTAAACCCAAAAATCAGAGCAACCAAATTACTTGGGAAGGTTTCTAATTTAACATTGTAGTTGCTAACGACACTGTTATAAAGCTGACGAGAGTAGGATATTTTATTTTCTGTGTTAGTCAATTCTTCTTGTAATTTAGCAAAGTTGCTACTAGCTTTCAAGTCAGGGTAATTCTCAGCCACCGCAAAGATACCAGATATCTGACGAGTCAGTGCATCACTAGCTTTCATGGCTTCTGCAGGTGTAGTTGCTGCCGCTACTTGTGTTCGAAGTTGAGTAACTTTTTCAAGTGTAGAACTTTCATATTTCGCGTAACCTTTAACCGTTTCAATTAAGTTGGGCAAAAGATCATTTCGACGCTTCAATTGAACATCAATCTGGCTCCAAGCTTCCTTGGTTTGCATACGCCCTCTGACTAGGCTGTTATAACTAACAATCACAAAGAGAACAATAAGAGTAGAAATTCCAAGAATAATCCAAGACATAGTAGGATTCCTTTCTCATTTAAGATTAGTACCAGTATATCAAATTTCCATGTTTTTGTGGTAAAATAAGATGATATATAAGAAGGATACAGCTATGAAACCAGAAACATTTTACTCACTACTTGACCAACACAATATTAATCTGACTGACCAGCAAAAATTTCAATTTGAGCGCTATTTCGAACTCTTAGTCGAGTGGAACCAAAAAATCAACCTGACTGCCATTACCGAAAAGGAAGAGGTTTATCTTAAGCACTTTTATGATTCTATCGCTCCTATCCTACAAGGGTTGATAGAAAACCAAGAAATTAAGTTACTTGATATTGGCGCTGGTGCAGGATTCCCAAGTCTCCCTATGAAGATTCTCTACCCTCAGCTAGATGTGACCATCATTGATTCTCTGAACAAGCGTATTAACTTCCTTCAGCTTCTGGCTGAGGAGCTTGATATAGAAGGGGTTCATTTCTACCATGGACGTGCCGAAGACTTTGCCCAAGACAAGAACTTCCGTGCCCAGTTTGACATTGTGACAGCTCGTGCAGTTGCTCACATGCAAGTTCTCTCAGAGTTAACCATTCCCTACCTTAAAGTTGGTGGAAAACTTTTAGCTCTTAAGGCCAGTAATGCTCCTGAGGAATTGACAGAAGCCAAAAATGCTCTCAACCTTCTCTTTAGTAAGGTTGAAGATAACATCAGCTACACACTTCCTAATGGAGACCCTCGCTACATCACCATTGTAGAAAAGAAAAAAGAAACTCCAAACAAATATCCACGTAAGGCTGGTATGCCCAACAAACGACCACTTTAGGATATTTTAAATAGATACTCACAAGATTATACCTCGCGTCTTTATTTCCTTGCTCGGGAAAAGGGAGAGGGACAGAAATCGATTACCATTTGGAATGACGATTTCGTCGTCCCTCCCCCGCAAAGTTGAGTAGGTCCATCAAAGCTAGAATCAAAGCGTAAGATGGGCCACTCAACCACTGCGTCTATCATTCAACTCTATCCTGATTCAAAAATATATTCCATAGTGACTCAAACCTCGCTCTCTTGTTTCAAGGCTCGGGAAAAAATGATTTACAAAATCATTTTTTTCTGCTATACTATCACAAGCAAAGGTTTTTAATGTCATCCCGTGAGGTGACGAAGACGCAGATATATATGAAATTCTTTAAATATTGGGATAACCATGTTTTAAAGATGTCTTACTCTGAGAGCCTATTGCTGTAAATAATGGGCTCTTTTTTGATGCCCAAAAAGTGAGGTATTTATGAAACAAGAATCAACTGTTGATTTGTTATTAGACGTTGACCAACGTCCTTCTTTTGGTAAGGGAATTCTACTCAGCTTCCAGCACGTGTTTGCCATGTTTGGTGCTACCATCTTGGTGCCACTGATTTTGGGAATGCCTGTATCTGTTGCCCTGTTTGCATCAGGTGTCGGAACACTGATTTACATGGTATGTACTGGCTTTAAAGTTCCGGTCTATCTCGGTTCTTCTTTTGCCTTCATCACTGCAATGTCTCTTGCTATGAAGGAAATGGGTGGCGATGTTTCTGCCGCTCAAACAGGGGTAATCTTAACTGGTTTAATCTACGTTCTTGTTTCAACTAGCATCCGCTTTGCTGGTACAAAATGGATTGACAAACTTTTACCACCAATCGTTATCGGACCTATGATTATCGTTATCGGTCTTGGTCTTGCAGGTTCTGCGGTAACAAATGCTGGTCTTGTTGCTGATGGCAACTGGAAAAATGCTCTTGTAGCTGTGGTTACCTTCCTCATCGCTGCCTTTATCAATACAAAAGGAAAAGGATTCCTTCGTATCATTCCTTTCTTATTTGCCATTATCGGTGGATATATCTTTGCAGTCTTTCTTGGTCTAGTAGACTTCACACCTGTTCTTCAAGCTAGCTGGTTCGAAATTCCAGGGTTCTACCTACCATTTAGCACAGGTGGTGCCTTCAAAGAATACAACCTTTACTTCGGTCCAGAAACAATCGCAATCTTACCAATCGCGATCGTAACAATCTCAGAACACATTGGAGACCACACGGTCTTGAGCCAAATCTGTGGTCGTCAATTCTTGAAAGAACCAGGTCTTCACCGTACCCTTCTTGGTGACGGTATCGCAACATCTGTATCTGCCTTCCTTGGTGGTCCTGCTAATACTACCTACGGTGAAAATACAGGGGTGATCGGTATGACTCGTATCGCTTCTGTCTCAGTTATCCGTAACGCAGCCTTTATTGCAATCGCCCTTAGCTTCCTTGGAAAATTTACTGCTTTGATTTCTACAATCCCTAGTGCCGTACTTGGTGGTATGTCAATCCTTCTTTATGGGGTTATCGCCAGCAATGGTTTGAAAGTTTTGATCAAGGAACGTGTAGACTTCGGTCAAATGCGTAACCTAATCATCGCAAGTGCAATGCTCGTGCTTGGACTTGGTGGAGCAATCCTTAAACTTGGTCCAGTTACCCTTTCAGGTACTGCCCTATCAGCAATGACAGGTATCCTTTTGAACTTGATCTTGCCATACGAAAATAAAGACTAAAGGCATTCATAAAAAAATCCACTCAAATGAGTGGATTTTTTGCTTAAGTTCCCCAAGTAATCAAGAGGTACAAGAGACTTGAACCAAACATATCTGCAAGAGCATGCATAAGAAAGAATGGCAGTAAATTCTTGACTACATACTTGTACAAGAAATAATAGAATAGTCCATATACAAGCCCAATAACTAAGGCCCAGAGTAATCCTTGGTAGGTATGGAAAGAAATCCGTATGATTACCGAGTATACCAGAACCAGCCACTGATGCTTTTCTTTTACTGAAGTCAGTAATCCCAAGAAGAAAAATTCTTCGTAAAAACCATTTAAAAGCGCATAGCCAATAGCCATTGGCGTTAAGGCCATGAATTTTCTAATGATTTCCATTGGGTCTATAAAAGGAATCAACTGAGGATTAAAATAATTGTACTCACCACTAAGGGTTGTTACAATATCACCAAAAATACCAACAATAGCAAAGATAAGGGGAACCCAGATGAAAACAGACCAGGAAAAGCGTATAGGAAGTTGTTTAAAATCATAATTTCGAATCAAGAGATAAAGGAAAGTAATCCCTAACATCATCAATTGAAAAGTAAAATTACTAGAATAAGCAGCCCCATCACTTGCTACATTTGTTGTAGTTTCCGCAACACTAGCAACAGTTGAAGGTGATAGACTCCCCATAAATTGTTGAGTAGAACGGATGATAAACTCTCCAAACATTAAAACAGTGATGATTAAGATGTCGAACCATTTTAAGTATCTTAAAGGTTTAGCAGGATGAATACTTTGTATAAAATTCATATTTCCTCCGTTTAACTTATTTTTGTGACTTCATTATAAACTTTCAATCTTAAAATTAATTAAATTGATACTAGAGCATAAAAAAACAACCTCTTTATAAGGTTGTTCTGTTCTTAAATGGACTTGTGTTTCTTTTCTAGCATTAAATCCTTTAAAGAAATAATAGTCACAGCCAATAAAATCATTGCCATACCAAGAAAATCTACAGGATAAAAGATATCTCCCATAATCATGAAAGCAAAAAATACAGCAGATATTGGTTCAATAGAGGCCAAGAGACTAGATTTGACTGGCCCAACCATACTTGCCCCCTTAAGAAAGGCCGTGTAGGCAAAAACAGTCCCGATGAGAATAATTCCAGCAAATGCTAAGAAAATATCAAATGACATAGGTAGACTAGCACCGATAATCCCAGTAAATGGCACTGCTACAAAACCTGAAATGGTCATACCGACACCAATAACCAGAATGCTCCCCCATTTTTGAATGAGCTTAATGGGTAAGATGATATAAAGAGCATAGGTTAAAGCAGAGAACAAGCCCCAAAAGAGACCTGCTGGTGTCATAGAGAGCTGATTCAACTGACCATGAGTCGCAATTAAAAAGGTTCCACCTATTGCTAAAATCATAGAAAGGATTTCGGCTATAGTAGGTGCTACCTTATCCTTTATACATGTGTAAGCCAAGATTCCAACAGGACAGACATACTGAAGCACTGTAGCTGTACCTGCATTTGTCTCCTGAATAGCCGATAAATAAGCCAATTGATTCAGAAAGAGGCCAAATAAAGAAAATAGTAAGAGAGAAAACAGACTTGATTTATCTTTTAGAAAAGCCAAAAATTGTTCCTTAGACTTTATATAGGACAAGAGAACTAAGAGCAAACCTGCAACAATCAAACGGATATTGGTTAGGACTAGAGCCGATATCCCATGAACCATTAGGTACTGACCACTGGTCCCAGACAAGCCCCAAGCAATACCAGCAATCACTGTAAAAAAAGTTCCTTTAAGAGCTTTTGACATACTTCCTCCCTAGTCTGCTTCACGAATTAGGTCCATGACCTGATTACGGTCTATGATCCACTGCGCACGCTGATCTTTTTCGTAGGTTCTATTGGACAAGAAAATCGCAGCTTCCTGCTTCTTACGATTCCACATGATAAAGGTTCCAGTATAGCCTGTATGGTCTAGCCAATCACCTTCAAGATTCCAGGCTAAGGAGCGTTCCTTATCACTCAAATCTGAAAAATTCTGACTTAATCCGTTAGCAAAATCATCCTGTAAATAATGCTCAAGGAAGATTTTTAAATCCTTCACAGTTGAAAACAAGCCTGCACTTCCAGCATGTTTACCTAGTAAACGTGCCTTAGGATCATGCACCACTCCTGCCTTCTGTCCCCGAACAGTTGGGACAGCACTGCTAACTGGTCCAAACTGAGTTTCCTTCATCTTCCATGGATCCAAAACTTGCTCTTGTAAAATCTGGTCTAAGTCTTTCTCAAAGTAATTCTCTAGGAGAAAACCGAGCAAGAGAAAGTGCACATCAGAGTATAGAAAAGCCCTCTTCTCTCGTCGATTCAAATGATACATAGCTTCTTTCAATTCTTCTGCATTCAACTGGTCTCTATTGATAATAAACGGGTCCAAGTCCGTAGAATGTGTGAGGAGTTGACGAATGGTGATATCTGGATAATCCGCCTCTGGAAGATAGGTCTTTATGGATTGATCGAGCTCAATCTTGCCTTGCTTCCACAAGAAGGTTAAGACAGTTCCAACTCCGACGACTTTGCTCACACTTGCCAAATCATAGACTAAACCTTGACAAGTCTGCTCTCCGATTTCTGGATTTGCTTCTCCGAGGCAGCAATCAGACCATTCACCATCCCGATAATACGCAAAAGAGGCACCAGGATAAATCCCTGCCTCAATTTGTTGCTCTATTTTTTGAATGATTTCTTGTTTCATACTTCTTCAAACCACAATTCGATATTGTTGGCATCCTTGGTTAGGAAAAACTTCTCAGACTTAGGAATAAAGTAACCTGCAGTTTCAAAACGTTGACGCAGACTAGCTAATTCAAGTTTTTTTACTTGGAATTTTAACATAGACAAATCCCAAGTTACATTATTTTCAACAAGCAAATCACTACCTTGAGCTTGCTTAAAAGTTATGCTAGTTTCGATTTCCTCTTTTTCAAGCAGGCTCGTCGTTTCAGCAGGCAAGTTAATTTCTGCTGAAATATCAAATGCTGTCAAATATTGCACTTTTTCATCTTTTGGGAAAGTGACAGTTTCATCAAACTTTCTCAAATCTTTGATGTCATCTTCCGCATGGATTAGGACAAGATCCCCTTCTGGTGAAAGGATTTCAAAAGCATATCCCTTGTTTCCTTTATAGAGTTGAGGAAGTTTTTCCATTCTAGCTAGCAGTGCTTCAACCTCGGATGGATTCGCTACTTTTACAATCAATCTAGCTAATTTTTTGATCCCTTCAACCTTACGGCTTCTCATACTTGGTGATTCTTCTAAAACCAATTTTTCAATGCCTGACTGGTCTCCTAGTGATAAGAAAGCTGACTCTTCAAGCAAGGGTTTCATACCCAAGGTTTGGATATAAAACAATTCATTTAATCTTCTATTATTTATCTTCAGCGTCGGGATCATACGCACAATTTGATTTACATTCATAAATTCCTCCAACACTTTTTATTTTAAAGGATTTTATTTCATTTTACAAGTTATTCAACTAAAAACTTTAACTATATTAACCCCTTGAATAAGGAACCCCCTTCGCATATCCGAAGGGGGACTCGTTTTATTTTAGTAAAAATTCTTTGTTAGTTCTTCCAAGAAAGTTCTGCTTGAAGACCATAGTGATCACTGACCTGCGGACTTGCTTGACCATCAAAAACTACCTGTAACTTTTCTACCTGTAAATCCTTTGTCGTAAAGACGTAATCAATTCGAAGCGGTTCTGTATTTCCCTTCCAACCATCAATTTCTGGAGGAACAGTGTAGCTTCCACTTCTCTCTTTTGCAACTTCATACGCATCCTGTAAGCCTAGCGGACTAGTTAGGATAGCTTGATATCCTTCCTGACCGGCAGGGTTGTTAAAATCTCCTGCTAGTAATAGAGGTTTTTTCAACTCTTTTAAAACTGCTTCAAATCTTGCCCATTCCTCTTGGAATCCTTTATCCCACCAAGAGAGATGCACACTCGCAACTGCAAGCTCTTTACCTTCTACTACTGTTTCTACTAGTGCAACTCGACGAGTGTGATAATCAGTTGGATCATCTACATCTGAAACCAAAATCTCACGCGCCTCTATAGGTGTTTTAGATAGTATAGCCACACCCTCATGATAACGGTCATAACCAATATGATTATAAGCCCATGTCCAATAATAGTCCAGTCCTTTTTCAGACAACTTCTCTACCAAAAGACGAACATAGTGGTCTTGGTGAATGGGTTCTGCTGAAGGTAAAGGTTGATATAGCGGCCCCGCCTCTACTTGTGCTGATGTAATTTCTTGGTTGATTTCTTGAAAACAAATCAAATCATAGCTGTTTTCAAGTATATCTTGAAACAAGAGCTGAAATTTTTCTTCAGGATTTTTTTCCATCCAACTATGAGTATTGAGTGTTAAAAATTTCATGTTTTTCTCCTATAAACAAGAGGTTGGAAAACAGCTTCCAACCCCTTAGTGTATTACAATTCTACTTTTGCAACTGGTGTGTTAGCTGCAAGAGAACCTGTTTGTTCCAATTTAACTGACTTGATTGCGTCTCCATTTGTAAAGACAACTACAGTTGTAGTTTCACGACCTGCTGCCTGAATAGCACCAAGGTCAGCTTTGACTAAGAGATCACCAGCAGCTACTGCTTGGCCTTCTGAAACCTTCACATCGAATGGTTTTCCTTCCAAACTTACAGTATCAAGACCGATGTGAACAAGAACTTCAAGACCTTCTGCAGTCACAAGACCAAGAGCATGCTTAGTTGGGAAGATACTTGATACAGTACCTGAAACTGGAGATACAATGTTTCCATTCGATGGTTCTACTGCAAATCCATCCCCCATCATTTTTTGTGAGAAGACAGGGTCCTTAACTTGTTCCAATTTGATAACTTGACCGTCAGCAACTGAGTAAACTTCTTCAGTCACTCCTTTGTATACAACAGCATCTTTTTGAGCTGCTGCCATTTGACTTGGAAGTGTTTCTGGAATAACTTGACCTGAATCAAGAATATCTTGGATATCTGATTTCAAAACGTCGGCTTTTGGTCCGTAGATAGCTTGAACTCCTTGTCCTTTCATGACAAGCCCCATAGCTCCTTCTGCTTTCCATTGTGCTTCAGAACCAACTTTTTCAGCATCTTTTACTGTAACACGTAGACGAGTCATACAAGCGTCAACATCGACGATATTAGCACGTCCACCAAGAAGATTGATAATATTTACAGCTTGAGAAGCTGCAGCAACTTGCCCTTCTCCGTTAGATCCTTCTTCAGTAGCACCTTCAGCTGTTTCGTAATTTCCATTACGTCCTGGAGTAGCATAGTTGAATTTTTGAATCATGAAATTAGCAATGAAGTACATGATAACTGCAAAGAGGACAGTTACCCAAACAAAGTTAATAATATCCATTCCAAGGCCTGCGTTAACAGCCAGTGGAGTACGAGTCAAGAATTCGATTGAACCGAATGAGTGCACACGAAGGTTCACAATATCAGCCATTGCAAAGGCAGCACCTTGAACCACAGAGTAGACAAGGTAAAGAGGTGTTGCAACGAACATGAACATATATTCAATCGGCTCAGTAACACCAGTCAAGAAAGTTGCAAGAGCTGTCGCAATCATCATTCCTTTGTATTGGTGTTTCTTGTCTGCTTCAACATTACGGTAAATCGCAGCAGCCACACCCATCAAAATACCGAACGAACCAATCATTTGTCCAACTTTGAAACGAGCTGGATGTACTGTATCTAACAAGTGTTGGTATTGAGCTGCGTCAGTACCTTTAAGGTTTACAAGGTCAGTTACCCATGCAAGCCAAAGTGGATCTTGTCCAAATACTTGAGTGCCTTTTGCTGCACCAGTTAAAATATCATAAGTACCACCAAGAGCTGTATAGTTCATTGGGATAGTCAACATGTGGTGAAGTCCAAATGGCAAGAGTAAGCGTTCCAAAGTTCCATATAAGAATGGTGCTAGAACTGGAGCTGTTTCTTGAGAGTTAGCAATCCAAATACCAAAGTTGTTGATACCTGTTTGAACAACTGGCCAGAAAGCTGAAAGAAGAATTGCAGCGATTGCTGAGCGAAGAATAACTACAAATGGTACAAAACGTTTCCCGTTAAAGAATGAAAGTGCATCAGGAAGTTTACGGAAGTTGTAGTATTTGTTAAAGGCAGTTGCCCCCACAAAACCAGAAATAATCCCTACGAAGACACCCATGTTCAGTGCTGGAGCTTCCATAACACTAATAAAGTAATCAGAAACTTTGATTGATCCACCAAAGATTGTTGAAACCATAGCGTTAGGATCTTTCAACATATCCCCTGATACACCGAAGATTGTACCAGTGATACGGTTGATTAAGATAAAGGCAAGACCTGCTGCAAACGCACCTCCTGCACGTTCCTTAGCCCAGCTTCCTCCAATAGCGAGGGCAAACAAAATATGAAGGTTACCGATAACCCCCCAACCAATTTGCTCTAGTACGCCACCAGTAATAACTAGGGGAGCAAGGTTTGGGTCAATCATTGCAAGTGACTTACCGATTGAAATCATCAATCCAGCCGCTGGCATAACAGCGATAACCACCATTAGAGCCTTACCGAATTTCTGCCAAAATTCGAAAGACAAGACATTTTTGAATGTATCTTTCATCATTCAAATCTCCTTTATATTTATTCGGCAAACGTTTTACGAAAACGTTTGCGCATGTTTATGTTTTAATTTTACCACTTTTTATTTTTTTGTAAAGGCTTTTATAAAAAAAATTGAATTTTTTTATACAAAGAGTTTTTCAAAACTTTTATATACTAGCTGTTTTTGAGTTTATAAGTGATTTCTGATATAATATTAGCTATGAAATCCTATAATACCTTGAATGATTATTATCGAAATTTATTCGGAGAAAAAACTTTCAAAGTTCCTATCGATGCCGGATTTGATTGTCCAAATCGTGATGGTACAGTAGCTCATGGAGGTTGTACTTTCTGTACAGTTTCTGGATCTGGAGATGCTATCGTTGCACCTGACGCTCCTATTCGTGAGCAATTTTATAAAGAAATTGACTTTATGCACCGTAAATGGCCAGATGTAAAAAAATATCTAGTCTATTTCCAAAACTTTACTAATACTCATGAAAAACTCGAAGTCATTCGCGAACGCTATGAACAAGCTATTAATGAACCTGGTGTGGTTGGAATCAATATCGGTACACGGCCAGATTGCCTGCCTGATGAGACTATCGAATACTTGGCAGAACTGTCAGAACGAATGCATGTTACTGTAGAGTTAGGTTTACAAACAACCTATGAGGAAACTTCTGAATTAATTAACCGTGCCCACTCCTATGAACTTTATGTGGAGACAGTTAAACGCTTGAGAAAATATCCAAAGATTGAGATTGTAGCTCATTTAATTAATGGTTTGCCAGGTGAAACTCATGACATGATGGTGGAAAATGTTCGTCGTTGTGTGACTGATAATGATATTCAAGGGATTAAACTTCACCTACTTCACCTTATGACAAATACTCGGATGCAACGTGATTATCACGAGGGTAGACTGCAGCTTATGAGTCAAGATGACTATGTGAAAGTTATCTGTGACCAGCTAGAAATTATTCCCAAACATATAGTAATCCATCGAATTACGGGTGATGCGCCTAGAGATATGCTAATTGGGCCTATGTGGAGTCTCAATAAATGGGAAGTTCTAAATAGCATAGAAGCTGAAATGAGACGTCGAGGTAGTGTCCAAGGATGCAAGGCTGTAAAATAGGAGTTTATGAATGAAAAAACCACTTGATATGGCACATGATTTTCTTGCCCAAGTCATCACAAAAGATGATGTTGTTGTAGATGCAACGATGGGGAATGGCCATGATACACTTTTCCTTGCCAAATTAGCTAAACAAGTCTACGCTTTTGATATACAAGAACAAGCTCTTCAAAAAACAAGTCAACGACTACAAGAAGCCGGTTTGACCAATGTCGAGTTACTTCTACAAGGTCATGAAACCGTAGATCAGTCTGTAACTGAGGTGAAAGCAGCCATCTTTAATCTAGGTTATCTTCCTTCTGCCGATAAGTCTATCATTACTAAACCTCACACAACCATTGAGGCACTTGAAAAACTCTGTCAGATGCTCGTTAAAGGCGGACGAATAGCCATCATGATTTATTACGGGCATGAAGGCGGAGATATAGAACGGGATGCAGTTATGGATTATGTTAGTCAGTTACCGCAACAAGAATATACTGCTACTATCTATCGCACCCTCAACCAAATTAACAATCCACCATTTTTAGTTATGATTGAAAAATTAGAAAGGTATCGACATGGATAAACAATACCTAAAAGATAAAATCGAAGCTCTTCGTCACAACTTTGTCGAGTCAACCCAACATGAACGTGCAGTTGGTATTTTGGATGAAGCACATATGAGTAAAAAAATGCTGAAAATCAAGAAGAAAATGATTTCACTTGAAATGGAGCGTTGTCAGAAGAAAATCGAGCATAAGGACTGCTCAAAGATCGATCAAAAAATCCAAGAACAAAAGGAACTTTTTGAAAATTGTCGTAAACAAAAATAGGGAGGTGGAAAATGAATTTACTTTTTTATCTCTTGGTATTTTTACTAGTTCTTATTGTTTCTAGTACGACCAATAAGCTTCTGCCCTTTTTACCCATGCCTCTGATTCAAATTTTGTTAGGGATTGGAATTGGACTTTGTTTACCCAACAACCAATATCATTTAGATACTGAGTTATTCCTAGCTTTAGTCATTGGGCCACTACTATTCCGAGAGGCTCAAGAAGCAGACATTACTTCTATCCTAAAACACTGGCGGATTGTCCTCTAATTGATTTTTCCAGTTATCTTTATCTCAGCCCTGAGCATGGGAGGAGTCGCCCATGTCCTTTGGGCTAGCCTTCCGTTAGCCGCCTGCGTAGCAGTTGGTGCCGCCTTAGGTCCTACTGACCTAGTCGCCTTCGCATCCCTTTCTCAACGCTTTTCCTTCCCAAAACGGGTCTCTAATATCCTAAAGGGGGAAGGTCTTCTGAATGATGCTTCTGGACTAGTAGCCTTTCGAATGGCTCTCATCGCTTGGACAACAGGAACATTCTCCCTTACCCAAGCCGGAACTTCATTAGCCATTTCCATCGTTGGAGGTTTTGCAGTCGGCTTGATAACAGCCCTAATCAATCGCTTCCTCCATACTTTTCTACTCAGCGTCCGTGCAACAGATATCGCAAGTGAGCTCTTATTGGAACTTAGTTTACCGCTTCTAACATTCTTCATTGCTGAAGGAATTCATGTTTCAGGCATCATCGCCGTTGTTGTTGCTGGGATTCTGAAAGCCAGTCGTTTCAAGAAAATAAATCTGCTTGAAGCGCAAGTTGATACAGTTACTGAGACTGTTTGGCAGACTGTAACCTTTATGCTCAATGGTTCAGTCTTTGTCATTCTTGGGATGGAACTGGAAATGATCGCGGAACCAATTCTTAAGAGTGCTTTCTACAACAAAATGCTTCTCTTACTCAGCGTTTTCCTCTTGACCTTCCTGCTTTTTGCTATCCGCTTTGTCATGATCTATGGATTCTACGCATTTCGGATTAAGAAGCTTCATAAAAGTTTAGACAAATATGTCAAAGACATGCTCCTCCTTACCTTTTCTGGTGTCAAGGGAACTGTATCCATTGCCACTATCCTTTTGATACCGTCTAATCTGGAACAAGAATATCCTCTTCTTCTCTTCCTTGTAGCTGGTGTAACCCTGGTAAGTTTCCTGACGGGATTACTAGTACTCCCACACCTTTCTGAAGAGAAAGAACCATCTAAGGATCAGCTCATGCACATCGCTATCTTAAACGATGTTGCCATGGAATTAGAGAAGGATTTAGAGAACACAAAAAACAAGGTTCCACTCTATGCGGCTATTGACAATTATCATGGACGTATTGAAAATCTTATTCTTAGTCAAGAAAACAAAGAAATTCAAGAGGACTGGGAAGCTCTTAAACTCTTGATTCTCAGTGTTGAAAGCGATGGCTTGGAACAAGCCTATGAAGAAGGGAAGATTGGAGATCGTGCTTATCGTGTCTATCAACGCTACTTGAAAAATATGGAGAAAAATATTAAGCGAAACTTTGCTTCTCGACTAACCTACTACTTCCTTGTCTCCATACGCATTCTTCGTTTTCTACTTCATGAATTGCTCACATTTGGGAAAACATTCCGTTCGTGGAAAGACAAGGAAAAACAGCGACTTCTTGCCATTGATTATGACCAGATTGCAGAACTCTACCTAGCCAACACTGAAATTATTATCGAGAGTTTGGAAAACCTTAAAGGGATTTATAAGAGTTCTCTGATCAGCTTCATGCAGGAATCTCGTCTTCGCGAAACCAGTCATATTACGAGTGGTGCCTTTGTGGAACGGGTTATCAATCGTATCAAACCCAATAACATTGATGAAATGCTTAGAGGATACTACCTTGAGCGTAAGTGTATCTTTGAATACGAAGCTCAAAAACTCATCTCAGCTCAGTATGCTAAAAAGCTACGCCAAAATGTCAATAATTTAGAAACTTATTCCTTAAAAGAATCTGCTAATACCTTACCTTATGATATGATGGAATTAGTTCGAAGAAATTAAAGTCTATAGAAAACAAGAGAAAAACTGGAGGATTGTAACATGAAAAAGTTGTGGAAACAGCTGACTGATAGACCCTTATTAAAAGCTTTTTTGCACTACTATCAAGCCTCCGATAGTGAGTTAACTAGCGTTGCTGTTGCCTACTATTGGTTGATTTCAATCTTCCCTTTACTCATGATAGTGGTCAATATCTTACCCTACTTTCAAATTCCCATCTCAAACTTTCTATTAACAATCAAGGAATTTTTACCAGATACAATCTATGAAGTTGTTGCAAAAATTGTCAGAGAAGTTCTGACTCAACCATCAACAGGTTTACTAAGTTTTGCTATCTTATCAGCTCTTTGGACTTTCTCCAAATCCATGGATTTTCTTCAGAAGGCCTTTAATAAAGCCTATGGAGTTGCAAAAAATAGAGGAATTATCTCACACCAGCTGATGAGTCTCTTGGTTAGCTTTGGCCTTCAAATTCTCTTTGCCCTTGCCTTATTCCTCAGTATGTTCGGCCATATGTTATTGGACCTGCTTAAAAACTACTGGAAATCCGAGAGTGCTCTATTTTCTTATCTACAGGATTTTACAGGACCGCTGATCTATGCCTTCCTTTTTGCTACCGTGATTATGCTCTATTATTTCCTACCAAATGTTAAAGTAAGTAAGATTCGATACGTCATACCTGGAAGTCTCTTTGTACTAGCTACGACGATTGCTTTATTAAACATCTTTGCAGCTTATTTCAACAATTATGTCAATTATCTCGTTGACGTCAGATTTTTCAGTTCAATCGTCGTCGTTGTGATGATGTTCTGGTTCATTATCATTGCCAAGATATTAATTATCGGTGCTGTCATCAATGCCAGTGTTCAAAGTTTGAAGGATCCAGGCTTTAAAGCAAATCAATAATTTTTTATCGATTAATACTCAATGAAAATCAAAGAGCAAACTAGGAAGCGAGCCGCAGGTTGCTCAAAACACCGTTTTGAGGTTGCAGATGGAATCTGACGTGGTTTGAAGAGATTTTCGAAGAGTATAAACAAATCAATCCCCCAGTCATTTGATACTGGGGGATTTTTGAATTTTCTACTTTATTGTCCACTCGTTAGGGCTTGCAATTCTGTTTTTAGATACTGAGCCAAATGTTGGTGAGCAAAAATATTGGCATTCTTTTCTGCGGTAGGATTGTAGTTGGTGTTGGTATTTACATCATAGACATAAATGTCTCCACTCTCTGATTGAACCCATTCAATCGCCGCAACTTCAATCTGAGCATTTTTCAAGAAATTCTCATAAGCTTCTCTCCGGTCATCTGGTAGAGGTTCTGTAATCTGGAATTTTTCAGACGTTTCTAGTTGCTCTGGTCTCTTGCCGATTTGGCAACCATCTGCTGGACACAGTTGGAATCCATCTGAAGAATCAATCGAAACAGTATAGAGAAACTTTTGATTGATAAACTCTGAACGACGGATACGTCCATCACTTGGCTTGATGTAGGCTTGTAACAAGGTAATCCCGTCCACTGATGGTTCAAAGAGAGGGCTATTGACATAAGTTGCCAGTTCCTCTTCATTTTGGAAGAGTTGAACGCCTAATCCCTTACCTGCACGATTGTGCTTGGTAATCAAAGGATAAATGTTTAATTTTCTTGCCGCTTCAATAATGTTTTCTTGACCCAAAACTGCAACTGTTGCAGGAGTCTCGATACCAGATTCGTTTAACTTCAAATATTGTTTGATTTTACTAATTTCAAGGTTGATAGCACCGGTACCATTCACAACTTTGCGTCCGTGTGCTTCTAACCAAGTAATCACTTGCTCTGTAAATTCTGGCGCATAACGATGTCCTCTTGTGTGTGAAGAGGCAGACATACGATTGTAAAAGATACCTTGCGGCGGTGGGCTTTGCAAATCTAAAATCCCACTAGACAAATCCCATAGTTCATAAGGGACTTCTAATTCTTCCAACCATTTCACTAAATGTTGAGTCCATTCTAGATTCTCATGAATCACATAAACTTTTGCTTCACTCATTATTTATAACTCCTTAAGAAAAGCTGACTGATAATTGGCTTTCCTTTTCTTCTTCTAAAATATATCCTTCTGTTTTTTCGATAACGCTGACTGTTAAGATTTGACCCAAAACATTGATCATAGTACGGCCAGCATTGACAAAGAAATCAACTGCAAAGATTAAGGCTACTCCTTCAACTGGCAATCCCAGTTGAGGTGCTGCTGCTAATAGAACCACGATAGCCCCTGATGGCACAGTTGCTGCAGTTTTTCCAATCAAGGTCAACAATAAAACAGTAAACAAGAGACTTGATAAAGAAAATTGAATACCATAGGCGTGGGCGATAAAAATTGTCGCTACTGAGAAATAAACCGCTGCTCCTTCCAAGTTAAAAGTATATCCTAAAGGAACAACTAAATCAATTGTATGCTCGTCATGCCCCTGTTTTTTCAAATCTTTAAGAAGTGATGGCAAGACCACACTAGAACTTCCAGTAACAAAAGCCAGAGTCAAGAGACTCCAATTTTCACGAAAGGCTGATAAATACGGTACTTTAAAGAAGACGGCAATCAAAGGGAAAATAAGGAGAACCAATACAGCATAAGCCAGATAAGTTCCAATTACAAACTGACCAAGCCCAATCAACTTGTCGACACCCGTAGTTGCAACATCTTTAGCGATAAATCCAAAAATACCAATCGGTGATAGTTTGATAATTACTGCAACAATCTTGTAGATGGCTTCAATCCAGATCTGAAAACCTTCGATAATCTTCTGAGATTTCTCAGACTTAAGATTCCCAATTCCGTAACCAAGAAAGATTGCAAAAACGATAATTGGCAATAGAGCGCCATCTGAAAGAGATTTAACGATATTTGATGGAATGAAACCAAGCAAAAATTCGCTAAATTTGACATTGTTGGCAATCCCATCAAGGTTTCCACCAGTTTGACCAATATTCACTCCTTGACCAAATCCTAAATAGTAACTAGCAAATACAAACAAAAGAGTAATGGCAGTTGTTACGACGAAAAAGTAAACCAAACTCTTGGTCAAGATTTTTCCGAAAGATTTTTTTCCGATAACTCCAGCTACTGCAACAACGATGGTTGGGAAGATTAGCGGAATGATAACCATATTGATCAATTTAATAAAGGCTTGACCTAAAAATTGATAAAAGCCTGCAAATTGTGGCCAGATAAGGGCAGCGATAACACCCAAGACCAAAGCCACCAATAATTGAATGCCTAGTGAGAGTTTTGACCATAAAGTAACTAATTTCATAAGAAACTCCTTTGTTTTATTTGCTACTCATTCTACTACTATTCTTCTCTCCTGACTAATATATATTTTTTATTGTCACTATAAAAAAGATTTATAATGAAGGTTCAAACTACTCCAACTTTACAAAGTAAATCATATTGATGTTTGATATAGTATAAAAAATCAGTTTCTAAACAAAAATTTTTAGAAAAACACTGTTAAATCAAGGAATATGCTTTCCTTTTATTCAAATTTTATGATACAATATTGTTATGATTTTAATGAAACTCGCTTCAGTCTTGCTTTTGGTACTAACCTTGGCTTTGGCAATTATCTTTAGTAGATTTTTTAAGTTAAAGAAAAAGGGGATTAACTTTGCAGATTTGGCTTTTCCTTTTCTGATTTTTGAATACTATTTAATCAGTGCAAAGGTTTTTACCCATAATCAACTTCCCATTTTGGGGGCAGCCCTATCTTTGCTAGCTATTATTCTAGCTTTTTTCTTCCTGAGCAAAAAACGCAGCTTTTATTATCCAAAATTCCTTAAATTCTTTTGGAGAGCTGGATTTCTACTCACATTGCTCATCTACATCGTTATGATTGTTCAAATCTTCATGATGAAATAAAAATAAATCATGCCAGCACCTCAACAGTTGGCGACTAGTTCTTCCACATGAGGTGCTTTTCTAATGACATTTTAAAAAGAGATTATTAAAAAAATAGGAGATCAAACAAGTGAAAAAAACGCTCTTGGCAAGTGCCATCACGCTTACTTTTCTAGGATTCGCAACAAATCCAGCTTTTGCTGAAGAAAAACACCTTCAAACTACTACAGCAGAAACGACACAAGAAACTACAACTACAGAAAAAGAAAAAAAGAGCACCCCTTCAACCAAGGAAACTGCTCCTTCTACTGAAACAAGTTCAAGCCTCCCTACAACATCCACTACAACTCCAAGTACAAGTGCAGACAAGAAAGAAGAGAAAAAAGCTCCAGAAGTCAAAAAGAATGGTTGGGTATTTGAAGAAAATATCTGGCGCTTCTATGAAGCAAACAAACCTGCTCTAAACTGGAAAAAAATTAACGGCAAATGGTACTATTTCGATAAAAATGGAATCATGCTTGATAATACTATTTTCGATGGATACATTCTAACTTCTAGCGGTGCTATGGTCGATAGTGGCTGGGGTAAAGTCAAAGATAAATGGTATTATGCAAAGCCTTCTGGTAAAATCTCTCAACAAAAATGGGAAAAAGTTGGTGGCGTGTGGTACTACTTTGACAAAGACGGAATCATGCTCAGCAACACCATTTTCAATGGTTATCTCTTTTCTAACAGTGGTGCCATGGCTGAAAATTCCTGGGTAAAACATGATGGCAAATCATATTACGCTCTAAGCTCTGGTAAAGCAGCACAACAAAAATGGGAAAAAATCGCTGGTTCATGGTACTATTTTAACAAAGATGCCAGCATGGCAAACAACCAATGGCAAGGTCACTACTACCTAAAAGCTAACGGAGTTATGGCTGAGAAAGAGTGGATTTTCGATAAAAACTATAATAGCTGGTTCTACTTGAAATCTAGTGGTACTTATGCTGCGCGTGAATGGATTGGCTCATACTACCTCAAGTCAGGTGGTTACATGGCTAAGAGTGAATGGATTGACGACAGCTACTACAATGCTCGTTACTATCTAGATGAAAATGGTGTCTATGTCACAGGAACTCGCAAAATCGACGGGAAAGCACAGCAGTTCCAAAGTAATGGGAAATGGATTGGCGAAATTCCTGTAAGTCGTGGATTTGAAAAAGGAAAATACACGAAGACTGTTTTCTTAGATCCAGGACACGGCGGTAAAGATCCAGGTGCTGTTTACTATAACACGAATGAAAAAGACCTGACTATGCAAGTTTACAAGAAACTTCGCAAGGAACTCGAGGGGCTTGGTTATACCGTTCTTTCTTCGAGAGATAGTGATGTCTATGTCGACTTTATCACTGAACGTTCAAAAATGGTGAATAGTACAAACTCAGATATTTTCATTAGTATCCACTTTAATGCTAGTGGCAACCCTGCTTCTAACCGTTCTGGAATTCAGACCTATTCTTACGAAGAAGATTCGGGCTATCGCGCTAAGATCAATCCTTACTGGCATAACCATCCTGATCGTATCAGTGAAAGTAATCGCCTTGCTGCTGATATCCACTCTTCACTCCTAGCTGAAACAGGTGCTAAGGATGCAGGTCTCCTCCAAAGTAGCTTTGCTGTCCTTCGAGAAACTGATAAACCAGCAGTTCTATTGGAGCTTGGTTACATTGACAATTTCAACGAAAACCAACAAATTCGTAGCGATGCTTACCAAAATAGATTGGTGACAGGTATTGTCAAAGGTATTCAAAAATATTACGCAGGCAAATAAAGCAAAAACCTCGAGAAATCTCGAGGCTTTTTTATTATGCTTCTTTCTTATTAGCGTCAGGAAAGAGAAATCCAATTCCCACGCAAGCTAGCACTCCTGCACCGATAACCAAACCACTTGAAAGTGGCAAGATATCAAAAATAGCATTTGCAATGATAAAGGCAATAATCAAGCTCATGAGACTGGCCTTATAATCTTTTTTAACCAAATTCTCAAGAGTAAAGAATAAGAATAGACCTACTGGAAAAAGTGCCCAGATGTTAACATTCAAACTTGGCCATCCAACTAAACCAAAATACAAGACTGCTGCTGCAATGACTAAAAAACCGATACCTAGTACTCTTTTCATGATATAACCTCATTTTCTATTTTGTTAGGAAGCTTTATCTCCCCTTGACAATTACTACTATAACAGAAATAAAAATCGCAAACAATAGGTTTTGCCTATGTGGTAGTCATGATAGATTATGTGGTCAAAAATCTTATCAAAAGAAAAAAGAAGTCCAAGAGGACTTCTTTTAGTCTGCCGATTGCAGGGATCGAACCTGTGACCTTCGCGTTACGAGTGCGGTGCTCTACCAACTGGGCTAAATCGGCGATTACTCTTTTAGTATAGCACTATAAGGAAGGATGTCAAGAAATTTTCATCACAATTAAAAAAGCCTGTCCTGAGACAAGGCTTTGAGATTCTTCCTTTTACGAACCTGCACTTTCGTATGCGTCTAATCCTCTATCCCAGAGTTTCAGAGAGATGCAAAAGAAGATAAGAGAAATCAGAATCAAACCACCAATATTAAATAAGACATCCTTGTCCTGCAAGAAATAGCTGGCAGGATAGTAGGCGGTAAAGGCGAAAGGTACGATAAAGCTAATCAACCAACGAAGGAGCGAATTGTAAATGGAAATCGGGTACTTGGCAAAATCATTAAACATATAGAAAATGTAAATCATGGCACCTGACTGCTTGGTCCAAAAAGCGATGCTGGCTGTTGCAATTTTCAAGGAAGTATAAATCAAGGTCGCAAAAGGAATACAGACTAGGAAAATCAGGAATTTTGGAAGAGTCCAAGCAATGCTAGTCGCCGTTGTTGCTAGTAAGATTCCACCGACCAAAAGTTCACCCAAGGCATCAATCTGAAAGGTCTCAACGAGGATGTGAAAGAGAGGATTGATAGGACGAGTCAGATACTTGTCAAACTCCCCTTTTCGAACTAGTCGTTGACCTAAAGCCCAGAGATTGTCAAAAAAGAGATGATCTAATCCCTTTGGAATTAAGGAAAATCCATAGATAAAGGCAATCTCTTGAAAGGTCCAACCTTCTAGCGAGGGGATGTGTTGAAAGAGTACATTGAGAAACAAGAGGTTCAGGCCTTGAGTCAGAAAGACTCCCAAGACACCAACCACAAAATCCACCTTGTATTCCATGATTTGTTTGATGTATTGTCTAATAAAAATCAAATGCATGCGTTGATATTTTTTCATCCTAACCTCCCTGAATGGTGATAAATGACTGGACTCGTTTCCAGATCAACTGAGACAAGCCCACCATCACTATAAGCCAGAAAAACTGAAGCAAAAGTGCTTTAAGAATCTGACTGGCATCGTATTTCCCAACAATTATCATGACCGGAGTGTAAATTAAGGATGAAAAAGGCAAGAAGGACAGAATATCTGAAACGATTTTCGGAAAGAAAGCCAAGGGAATCAAACTGCCAGACATAAAGGCCACTATTGAAGTCTTGAGTAGATTGGAACCCCATAAATTTTTAAATACAAAAGCTGAAAATCCGAAGCAGATATTAAAGAAAAAGTTAATCAGATAAGCCAGGGTTAAGCTAAAGAGGTAAAGGACAGTTAATCCTAGCACCTCTAGAATACCTTGCCCAGATAAGATTTTCATCAAAACAATGACACTTAAAAATGGCAGTCCAACAGAGATAAAAATCAACCACTTGGAGCCAAGTTCGGTGAAAAGGTAAGAGGCCGCAAAATGCACTGGTCTCAGCAAGCGCATGATAATGGAGCCATCCTTGACCTCCTCCCCAATCATAAAGGAGCTATCAGACCTGGTCAAAAGATTGGTCACAAAACTAATGATGATGTAGAGGGTGATATCTGCCATACTGAAGCCCTGAATCAAAGGCTCCTGGGAGGAGTCAAAGACTGCCTTCCAGAGATAAAAGGCCACAAAAGCACCCATGACATCACCAATCCGATAGAGAATAAAGTTGACTCGATAGGTAATCAACTCCTGAATCCCTGCATTGATAAAGGGTTTATAACGTCTCCACAATTTGACCATCTTAGAGCTCCTTTCGATAGAAGCGACGGATAATATCTTCAATATCCGTATCTACCATCTTCAAATCGCGGACTTCAAAATCAGACAGGGTTTGTTTGATAATATCAGCTGATTGGTAGCGGGAACTATCAAATTCAATAATCAGGTTATTTCCTTGTCTATCAATGGACATATCAGGCAAGACTTCATAATGAGAGACGAGATGACTTTGACCTGGCATCAGCTCAAAGGAAAGAGTCTTCATCTTGCCAAAGGTCTCCTTGAGCTGGCTCACCGTCCCATCAAAAATCTCTTGCCCCTTGTCAATCATAAAAATCCGATCACAGAGTTGCTCAATGTCACTCAGATCGTGAGTGGTCAAGAGAATAGTTGTTTCTTCCTCTTGATTGATTTGAGTAATAGCCCGGCGAATGTTATCCTTGACCGACACATCCAAACCAATAGTCGGTTCATCTAAAAAGAGAACTTTGGGATTGTGAAGCAAGGAAGCCGCAATGTCCGCCCGCATCCGTTGTCCCAGTGAAAGAGTCCGCACAGGATCCTTGATAAATTCCTTCAAATCCAAAACTTCATTCAAAAAGTCCATGCGCTTATGGAAAAGCGAGTCCGGTACATCATAGATCTCTTTCAAAACCGTGTAGGTCTCTTGCAGTGCCAAATCCCACCATAGCTGGGTGCGTTGTCCGAAAACGACTCCAATATCCTTGACATAATCTTGGCGATTGTCCTGGGGAATCTTGCCGTTAATCCGACAATAGCCAGATGTCGGCTTTAAAATCCCTGTCAGCATTTTGATGGTTGTCGACTTCCCCGCACCATTTGCCCCGATAAATCCTAAAATCTGCCCTTTTGGAACTTCAAAAGTTAAATCCTTGACCGCTTCAAAGGTCTGCTTTTCAGGATGAATAAAGGAGCGCAAAGCTCCCTTTAACCCCGGCTCTTTAACTGTCTTCACAAAATTTTTCTGAAGATGTTGCACTTCTATCATTGCCATATCTATCTCCCTATCGTAAGAAGCAACATTGTATTTTTGACTACAAATATTCTAAATCCTTACTTTCTACACCTTCTCAATATTATTACAGAAGGATTTATACCAACCTATTATAATCCAATAAATAAAGGAATGCAAGCGTTTGCTTATAGATTTTGAAATTAGAAATTTCTCTCTTATAATAATGCTTTTAAACAAAAATTCTGGTTTATTAGTTTCCTTTAAACACCAAAAACCTGCCATTAGTGGCAGGCTACGAATTGTAAAAAGGCAAACTATTTTGATCAATATGAATCACTATTTAATCAAAGAACTAATCTTTCATAATTCTTTTCACAATCCCATTTCTATCAATTAGAAAACAATCTGGAAAGGTCATCTGCTCCCATTTTTCATAATCAAAACTGGAATCAAAATGATGTAGTAGTATTCCTATCAAATTCCCGTGTGAACTAAGTAAAATCGTTTTTTCTGAGTATCTCTCTTCCAATTCCATTAAAAAATTTAGTACTCTAGCTAGTGCATCTTGATTTGATTCCCCTCCTGAAAGAGATTCACTGGGATTTTGCCATAAATATTTAATACTGTCTTCAAACTCAGAATCTTTTATAAAGATTGAAGATAATTTTCGCTCTCGTAACCGATTATCAAGAACTATTTTATCAAATTGAATTGGCGAGCTATTAATCGTTTCAAATGCTCGTTTATAAGGACTAGAAAAATAATGATCAATATTAAAAGAATTCAAAAACTCTAACTGGTCAAGAGATGAAAATCCTTTTTCTGACAAAGTTCTATTAAAATCATCACTTGAAAATTTTGAATGAGCATGTCTAAGTAAAATATAAGAATTATTCATAAGTCATTACCTTTCAATTATTGTCATCAGTATAAAATTTAAATAATCTCTAAACCATCAATTACTCTTTAAAAATTCTTCAATCTGAGAAACTATTTCATGACTTTGATAATAATAAAGTTCGTGAGGCGCGTCCATATAGATGACTTGAACATTAGACTGGTCACTAGAAAATTTTTCTGCATAATGCTGCCATTCGGATTGGCTAAAGGTCGTGCCTTGACCGTTAGAAACCAGTAATAAGGCTGGAATTTTAGGATTAATACTAGATGGAACTTTCTTGGCATTTTCCTTTACCAAACGGGATTCATGAAGCATGGCTTGTGACATCAACTGCTTATATGCTAGTAATTTATATTGTTGTCGTTCAGTTTCAGTCAGAGTTGGATTTTTTATATAAAAGGACTCAGGGAAATAGCGTAATAAGCCAATTTTACTGCTCCAATAAGCCACAGTAAGCAAGGCCTGATTATCCTTTAAATCCTCATAACTTGCTGGTAATGCCCAATCCAGACCAACCAAGGCTTTCACCTCATCAGGATACTTTTCCTGCCAAGCCAGACTTTCAAGACTAGCCATGGAATGAGACAGAATGATAAAAGGTCCTGATATATTTGCTTGTGATAGAGCTTGACGTGTCTCAGACAAAACTTCCATCACATCTCTGGATTGATTACTATCCTCGCTATAACCATAGCCAGCCCGCTCCACGATGACTACCTTATATTTTTTTGATAAGGAATCCGAAACATTCTTAAAGTCTAATATAGGTGAAGCAATTCCAGCACCTGAGAGAAATACTATTGTCTCTGGACCATCCCCTTCAACGTAAACATTGATTTTGTGCCCATTAACGAGAACAGTTTTACCCATAGGAGTTAGAGAGGCTTGCTCCTTTTCTAAGCTGATACGATGAAAGATAAATGTCCCTACTAAAAACAAGATAAGGAAACTAAGAAGGACAAGGACTGATTTTTTCAGTATTTTCATAGCATTATTGTACAAAAATTAGACTCTTTTAGCAACTTAAGTTTAAGAATTTTCCTGTATAATCTGTCTATATCCAGAAACAAAAAACCCACCTTCACAGGCGGGTTTCATTTTGTATGGTTCAGCTAGATTAAGCTTTACCTTCTGAACCGAATACGTCGATACGTTCTTCAACTGATGCTTGGATAGCTTTTACACCGTCAGCCAAGAATTTACGTGGGTCGAAGAGTTTCTTCTTGTCGTATTCTGCTTCGTTTGCTTCGTAGTCACGAGCAAATTTACGAGTAGCGTTAGCGAATGCGATTTGGCATTCAGTGTTAACGTTAACTTTAGCAACACCAAGTTTGATAGCTGCTTGGATTTGGTCGTCAGGAATACCTGATCCACCGTGCAATACGATTGGGAATCCTGGTACAGCTTCAGTCAATTTTTGCAAGTGGTCAAGGTGAAGACCTTTCCAGTTTGCAGGGTAAGGACCGTGGATGTTACCGATACCAGCCGCCAAGAAGTCGATACCAGTTGCAACCATTGCTTTAGCATCTTCGATTGGAGCCAATTCACCATCACCGATGATTCCGTCTTCTTCACCACCGATAGTTCCAACTTCAGCTTCTACTGATACACCATTTGCGTGAGCAAATTCTACAACTTTACGAGCTTTTTCAAGGTTTTCTTCAACTGGAAGGTGTGAACCATCAAACATAACTGAAGTATAACCAACTTGAATACACTCAAGTGCATCTTCGTAGTGACCATGGTCAAGGTGGATAGCTACTGGTACAGTGATACCCATTGATTCTACAAGGTTAGCGATCAAGTTGCGAGCAACTTTGTAACCACCCATGTATTTAGCAGCACCCATTGAAGTTTGGATCAAAACTGGAGCTTTTTTAGCTTCTGCTGCACGCAAGATAGCTTGAGTCCACTCAAGGTTGTTTGTGTTAAATCCACCAACTGCATAACCGTTGTCACGAGCTGCTTGGACAAATTTTTCTGCTGAAACGATTGCCATTTTATCAGGCCTCCTGTATATTTTTATGGGATATCCCATTTACATTGTTCATTTTATCACTTTTTGACAAAAAAATCTAGTTTTTCCTGTAGTTTAGATTGAATTTCTTCTATCTAAAAATATGGAACTCTCCTCAAAGTCCTAATTTTATAGGTCTTTAGGTAGGTTCATATAAAAGGCTAAGTGGTCTTCATAGCGTTCAAATCGATAGTCAATTTCTTCGTTTTCCAATAAACTTTTGACTACGAAGAGTCCCAAACCTGCTCCCTTACTTTGTCGACTAGAAACCGTAAAGGATTGTTCAAACTTATCTTGCTCCTCAGGTGTACAGGCGTTCTCAATGAAAACCCAGCCTTCTTCTGCCCCAATTTTTAGATAGCCTCCTTGAACAGAGTGTTTCACAGCATTACTGATAAGATTGGAAAGAATCAGCTTTAGTACCGAAGGATTTAGATAAGTTTGCTGGTCAGTCAGTTGATTCACAATTGAGATTTCCCTCTCTTTGGCTAATAAATCATAATCCTTTAAGAGAAAATCTGTCATTTCAAGAAGGTTGATTTCTTCTTTCTTATCTCGCAATTCTTGCACTGAAGAAAGAGATAAGATTTGCTGAACGTGGTGAGTCAAATCATCCACAATACCCAGAGAAACTCCCAGATAATGGTCCCGATCCTTATAGCGTCCAATATTTGCTTTCATATTCTCCAGAAGAATCTTTAGACTAGCTAGAGGTGTTTTCAGTTCATGGGAAGCACCTCGCAAAAACTCAACCTTCATCTTTTCCAGCTGGAGGATGGCCTCGTTCTTTTCATGCAAGTCTGCAATGACCGTCAAGAGATGCTGATAAAGGCTGTTGATTTGTTCTTTAAGATCGCCAATTTCATCCTTAGAATCCACGCACAACCTCACTTCTGCATCCAAATCCATCATCCGTCGAGTCACTCGTTTGATTTCCAAAATAGGAGCAACAATGGTTCTAGCATAGATAAAGGCGATGAGGAGCGAAATGATAAAAGACGCTAATAAAGTATAAGGCAGAAATTGAAGACTGATGTCTTCTGCTTCTTTCTGCAAATCCATAGAAGCTAAAAACTGCAAGGTCATGGTCTGACCATCCTTAGTTTGAACTTCTCTTTCCTCAATAACCAAGGAAGCCGTCTGTCGTTGTTTATCAATGGGAAGATTATCATTGACTTCCAACTTATCCTGAGTCATCTCTCCCTTAACAGCTCCCTTAATATCACTGCTTTTAGAATAAAGTTCAAGGACTTCCTGAATAGCTTGACTGTCCTTTCCTTGGAGAGACTGGGCAATTTCTGTAGCCTTTTGCCCGATGCTCTCCTGACGGTGACTGAGATAGGTCGGAGGAAAGAGGAAATAGATGGCCAAATGCAAACAAATAACCAAGGTAGAAAATACCGAGAAGGTATAGATAAAAATTTTTTTAAATAAACCTGAACGTCTCATTTTCTCTCCAATTTATAACCAACATTGCGCACGGTAAGAATACAGTCTAAATCCAATTTTTTCCGTAGTTCCTTGATATAGACATCGATCACTCTGTCAAAAGGAACCTCATCTGTCATCTTCCATACAGCATCGATAATCTGCGACCGTGTTAAGGCTCGACCTTCATTTCTTACCAGATAATCTAAAATTTCCAGCTCTTTTGCATTCACTGCAACTTCTTGACCAGCCACTTTGGCGCTATAACTGTCAAAGTCTACCTCGGTGTCCCTATAGGTAAAAATACGACCGGTATCATAATAACGTTTAAAGATGGCATCCACTCGTACTTTTAACAAAGATAGAGAAAAAGGCTTTTCCAAATAACCATCTGCTAATGCAGCAAAGGCACTCATCTTATATTCTTCGTCCTGAAAGGCTGTCAACATCAAGACCGGAACTTGGCTGCTTTTACGGATTTCTGACAAAACCTCTAAACCGTTGAGTTTCGGCATTTGAATATCTAAGAGAACCAAGGCAACTTGGTGATTTGAAAATTGTTCTAAGGCCTCAAGGCCATCTGCTGCCTGAATGGTTTCATAGCCACAATCCGTCAAATAGTCACTAATTCCCTCACGGATCATGTCCTCATCTTCTACAATTAGAATTTTCATATAAATCCTTTTCTATCAAAAATGCTACCTATATTATATCTCATTTGAATGAGAATAGGTAGCAGGTTTTTTATTCACTATCCAACAAGAGTTCTTTTGGTTGTTTAAAGAGGAGATTGCTTGAAGCAAGTGCCATAACTAGTACCACTAGAACTAATCCAAGTACAAAAATGATGGCAAAGTCAGAAGGTTGAATGGATATATCCAGACTTGAAAGTGTCTTACTAAAGCCGTCAACTTCTGCACCACCACCAAGATTAGAGGCTTGTGCTGCCTTACTAGCCTGCTTAGCCACATCTGATGTGACATTTGCAAGAACTGTATTTCCAATGGCACGAGCAGTATAGTTGGCTAGGAAATAAGCTGAAATAAGTGCTGGAATTGCAATCATTACTGCTTCTGTGATAAATTGTCCTAGAATACTTGCTTGTTTTAGACCAATTGAAAGGAGAATTCCAACCTCTTTACGACGGGCGTTAATCCATAGTGTCAGTAAGAGAGCAAGTAGAAGAACAGAGAAGCTCAAGCTACCCCAGAAGAGAAGATTAGCCATCTTGTACATGCCTGAGATAGATTGTTCGAGGGCAGGATAGTTAGATGAACTCTTAATCAAGCTATACATCTTCCAGTTGATTCCGTTGATAGATCCTAATTCTTGCATGACAGTATCTAGATTCTTATCTCCAGCTACAAAGAAGGTAGCATCTCCATAAATAGCTGTATCTTCTGTATAACCATAGAGTTGGGCTGCTGTGTGAATATCTGTGATAGCTGTATTCTCATAGAGTTCTTGTGAGTAGGTTACAGCAGATTTGTTATGTCCATCAAAAAGTCCTTTGATCGTTACTTCTACTGTTTCCTTGGCTCCTTTTTCATTATCTGCATCGTAGATATTGGAGTTCAGTTTGACCTTGTCACCAACTTTCCAGCCATGTTTAGCAGCCAAGTCTTTGTGCATGAGAATTTGGTATTTGTCATCATTTGTTAAATGTTCTCCTTCGACTAGTTTGTAAGAGCCTGACACAAACTTGTCTTCTTTAGAAGAGTCATTGACACCTGTTATCATCAAGCTACTTCCAAAACGTTGAGCTCGATCTGCAGTTAGATTTTTCTTGGTTTCAGGCGTTTCAATCAGTTCATAGCCTGTCAAATCACCGATAGCATTAATCCGTTTGATGTAGGATTCAATGGCCTTATTCTCAGTAATTTTTTTGATATCTTCACCTTTGATATTCCCCGCACCACGTGGAGTTCCTTGGTTGACCCTACGGTTGATTTGCATGGAGAAACTATTGGTGATATTTTTAAAGGTTTCTTGAGAAGCCTTGGCTGTCGCTCCCTTGATAGACAAGCCGACCAAACTCAAACTAGCCATCAAGAGAATGATAAGAAAGATCACAAGCGACTTGAAAAATTTTCTTGTGACGTAGGCAAATGCGTTGTGTAACATAAGATTCCTTTCTAGATTTACTTCGCTTATATGTTTTTATATTTCTTTATTTCCCTTAAATAGTGCGGACGGGAGCAACTTCATTTTAGAATTTCATCCCTAATTTTTGAGCCATCTGTCTCAAAAATCCCGTCCTAGATAATAACAAAGTTATTATCTAGGATACCACTATAGCGGGAAATAACTGTTTAAGAATCACTTCGTTTATAATTACTTAATAGTTTACTAAAGCAATTCCAAAAGTTTAAGAAGTAGACTCTATTTTTCAGTCAGTTTCTTATTCTTCAATTCAAGTGTAATATCTGACGCCTGTGCTACTTCCTTACTGTGGGTCACAACGATCACACACTTGCCTGTTTTCTCAGCAAGAGATTTGAGCAGGTCAATAATATCTCCAGCAGTCTTAGGATCCAAGTTCCCTGTTGGTTCATCGGCTAAAATCACTGGTGCTTCTGATACAAGGCTACGAGCAATGGCAACCCGTTGTTGCTGTCCACCTGATAATTGGAGAACATTCCGCTTGATTTGACTTTCATCTAAACCAAGTTCAAGAAGGGTGTCCTTGCTAGCTTTTTTATTAACCAAGCGGATATTTTCCAATGGAGAAAGATAATCAATCAAGTTATAGTTTTGGAAAACCAAAGAAATATGGTGCATGCGGTGATAAGAATATCCTTGTTCACGAATATCCTTGCCTTCGAATAGGATAGCACCTTCGACTGGGCTATCAAGTCCTGCTAAGAGAGATAAGAGTGTTGACTTCCCAGCTCCTGATTCTCCGATAATACTATAAAACTTACCAGGTTCAAAATCGTAATTGATTTTATATAATACTGCTTCTGCAGTGTTTTTATAACGATAAGTAAGATCTTGTAATTGTAGTAAAGTCATGATTTCTCCTTTATTAACTGATGGATGATAAAATTTCTTTCGGTGATTTTCTAAATAAAAATAGGAAACAAAGTGCAACTGACAAGCAGCTGATGATAAGTAGGAAGATATAAGATTCTCCAAATGATAGAAGACTTGTTGAAAGACTCGTTGCCTTTGCTAGCGTATCTTGTAGGGCAGCTTGGTCGCCACTTGCTAGTACAGTCTTCAAGAGATAGGAAGTAATGGCATTGCCAGCTACAAATGAAGGCAGAATAGATGCCAATGAAACTAGGATGACTTCCAGGCAGAATTGGCTAAAGATTGCTATTTTCCCTTTACCTAGTGCCAATAAAATACCAACCTCGTAAACTCGCTCTCGTAACCAAAGTGACAAGACCAAGATCAGGGCTCCTACACCAGCAATCATAATACCATAGAGGAAAATCTGTAGGAAGGTTTGGAAGGTCGAAACTGAATCCTTGATTTGTTCAAAAGCCTTATTTTCCTTTTCAACTTGGTAACCTTGGTTTTCCAGAGATAACTTTTCAACCTCTTGAATGATACTATCCATATCTTTTGGATTTTCTAGATAGAAACGAGCGGCGCTAACTTGAGCTTCCTTATTTCCAAGAAGAGTTTGGCTACTTTCGTAGTCTGTATAGACCGTGTTTTCACTAAAGTCTGACGAAAGACCAGTGAATTTCTCTTGCTTCTTACCTGAGAAAATACCTACGATTTCATAGTCTAGCCTTTGTCCACTATTTTCTTCGACTTGAGCAGGATTTAAGCTAATCTTATCCCCAAGTTTTAGGTTATTCTTCTTAGCCAATTCCTCGTGGACTAATATTTTCTGGTTATCTTCTTTTTGTAGATGTCTTCCTTCTTTAAGGGTAAAGGCGGAACTTGTAAAAGAAACATCCTTGGAAGAATCTTCCAAAGCAATCAAACTGATAAGATTTTTTTCAGCCTCTGTCAAATCATCCCTTTGGATACTTTGTTCTCCAGTAACGACTTCTTTGTCAGTTAACTTAGCTATTGTTTCTAGCTCAGGTGAAATCTTCTCAAGACCCTTTATCTTTTTAAGGTCATCTAGTTGAGACAGTTGAAAAGTCTGATCTGCTTCTATTCTTTTAATCGAAAAAGATGTATTCAATGAGCGATAGAGATTATTTTCTACTGTTTTGTTGGACTTCATGAGCGTCAAACAAGCCGATATTCCAGCCAATAAGACAAATAGAATTAAGAATAATATGAGACTTCTCAGTCGTTTTCTGCTGACGTAAGCCCATGCTCTTTGAGTGGGATTCATATAGCACCTCCATATTTGTAAAACCATTATAATATTCAAATATGAAATGCTTATGAAATAAGAAAAATTTATGAAATAAAATAAGCCAGTATTTCTACTGACTTTACATTTATAAATCACCCAGATTAAAACAGAGAAAATGCAGCAACTATCCCAGAGAAAATGTTAGCTAGTGCATGTATGATCCAACTTGTTAAAATAGACCCTCCAGCTTTTTTTTCATTCACAAAACCAAGATAAGCAGCGATTACTCCTGTAAACAAGGTAATAAAAAGAGTAATTTTTATAGATACAAGTGAGGCAAATAATATTCCATGAAGCAAACCAAAAGCGATAGCCTGTATCGTATTTGCAAAGAAAAATGGCATATGATTAACTAATCGTTTTAATAAAAACCCTCTGAATAAAAGTTCCTCAGGCAAAGAAGTCTGTAAAAAACTATAAATTAGTATACTTGGCAAAGCTTTAAGACCCATGCCGGAAAAAGTCGAAGTTGCCGTTTCTATACTACGTGTAAGAGGAAAGATGAACATAGAAAAAATTGTAAACAGGAGAAATCCACCAATTATCCATGCGATAAGATAAGAATCTTCAACCCTTTTAACAGCTTTTAGACCAATCCATTCCCCAAAAGATACTTTACCTCTCACTATTAAAAACCACCAGATAGAAGGTAGTAAAATAATAAAGAGAATTTGAATAAAGGCACTTATGATACGTTGAAGTTCATTAACCATCGTAATCCTCCTTTACATTTTTGAAATACCTATTTTAAATCAGGAAATACAAGTCTTTAACTATGAAAGCTTTCCCGATAATAACCGTTATAAACTAGGATAGATTAACTTTTCTAGACTACTACCTCTCTAATTTTTCAATACTGAACTTTTTGCCATCTTTTCTATCTATATTATAGCACTTTTTAAAAGAAAACAAAAAACATACAAAAAAACTAGCTTGTATGTTTTTCACTCTACCTATTTCAAAAAATAAAAAGCTAGCCAAAGCTAGCTCACTACTATGCGGAGAGAGGGACTTGAACCCTCACGACCTAAAGCGGTCACAGGATCCTTAGTCCTGCGCGTCTGCCAATTCCGCCATCCCCGCGTCGATTACTTTACTAGTATATCAACTTTGAAAAAAATTGTCAAGACTTTTTTCAGATTTTTTCATCTTGAAATGTATTATTCTGTAATTTCAAGCAAATTTTCATCAACCAATTTCGCACCAAGTGTATTCTTGAAATGTCCAAGTGCAAAGGCATGATTTTCAGGCCAAATGGATGCAACTGCTGGTTTGACAACTTCTATCTGATAACCAAGATTATAAGCATCAATGGCTGTATGCAAGACACAAATATCAGTAAGAACTCCTGTCAAAATGACTGTATCTACCCTACGCTCTCTGAGGCGGATATCCAAATCTGTTCCAGAAAAAGCCGAGTAATGACGTTTATCCATCCAGAAAACACGACTATCATCAGCATATTCCTGATAGAACTCGGCTAGTTTACCATACAAGTTTCGTCCACTAGTCCCAATAATATTATGTGGAGGGAATAGTTTACTTTCAGGATGAAAAACATCATTTTCTTCATGGGCATCGATGGTAAAAAAGATATAATCTCCACGTTCAAAAGCCTTTTGGGTCACATGATAGATATCATCGGATATTGCTTGAGCCGGAGCTCCCGCAGTCAGTTTCCCATGATCCGCTACAAAATCTTCTGTATAGTCAATAGAAATTAAAGCCTTAGCCATTAATAGTCCCTCTTTTTCACTTCTTCAAAAATATCTGGAATGAGAACTTTGAGATAGGTTCCTTTCATACCAAGAGAACGACTCTCAATAATCCCTGCCGATTCGAGTTTACGAAGGGCATTAACAATTACAGAACGAGTGATACCGATACGGTCTGCAATGACTGAAGCTGTTAATTGGCCTTCATTACCATTTAATTCAGCTAGAATAGCCGATACTGCTCTAAGTTCAGAGTAAGAAAGGGTATTAACCGCCATAGTTACTGCCGTACGACGACGAATATTTTTCTCATCTTCCTCACGTTGGAAGTTCAAGAGTTGAATTCCTACTACTGTGCTGGCAATTTCAACAAGAATTAAATCATCTTCTTCAAACTTCTTATCATTACGCCAAATAATCAAAGAACCCAAGCGAATACCAGAGACATGGATTGGAGCAATTGTTGTCAAACCATCTGGGAAATCAGAACGACTCTCAGTTGGGAAAATTGTCAAATCATGCTCTACTGGAAGATTGGCCTCCGTATCGTAGATCATGTTTGCACCTTGCACATAATCTTCTGGGAAAGTCTTTGATTGGAAGAATTGCTCTACTCGGTCATTATTAGTTTTGTAGCGCATAAAGTAGCCCAACAAACGACCCTTGCTATTCACAATACAAGCGTTACAGTCAATAATATCTGCTAATTGACGTGTAATGGCATTATAAGGAAGCTCATCTTGTAATTGCTCCTCCGAACGCTTTAAAATTGATGTGATTTTTCTTGTTTTTTCTAATAAATGTGCCATTTTTTACCTCGCATATAATCGCTTTCATTATATCATAAAATTCTGACTACTTCAACAATTATCTGAAAATTGTTTATTGAATTGCAATTCAAGTGTATTCGAAAAATTTTCCTATTTTTTTTAATTTTCTTATTGACAGCTTCCTGATCTTTTGATAGAATAACATTACAAGATAACAAATTTATAAATACAAACTTCTCGTATTACTTTTCATATGACTCTCGGTCTCCTTATATATAAAAGCGATCCACCTCAGTGAACCGCTTTTTTTGTTATTTATCTCCTTTGTTACGAATAACAAATCCTGTTTTCTTCTCGCTTGAAGTATTGCGTGGTTTTTTAGTATCCTTACGGTAACGCTTCTCTTTATCAAAGCGATCCTTTGAACGTCCACCTTTACGATAGTCATCACGACGTCCATTGCCACGGCGATCACGATCTCGACGGTCATCCCCACGACGGCCTCCTCGACCACCCTTGCCTTTGCCACCGAAGCCACCACCAGATGGTTTAAATGGTAAAGGTTTTTCACGTGCAATCTCAACCTCAGGAAGACTATCTGGGTCTTGAACAGTTAAGCTGAGGATATACATGGCCAATTCTTCAGGGCTGAATTCTGAGGCCAATTGACGAGCATCCTTGCCAAACTTCTCAAAGTTACTACGAATCTCCTCATTCGCAAAATCACGTTCAATTTTCTTAAGAGCTACTTGCTTCTTAGCTTGGAAGGCTTCTTCTGCACTTGCAGGCTTGAGACCTTTCATACGTTTCTTAGTCAAGTTCTCAATGATTTGGAGATAACCCATTTCATTAGGTGAAACGAAGGTAATAGACTGACCTGACTTACCTGCACGTCCTGTACGACCGATACGGTGAACATAACTCTCAGGGTCTTGTGGGATATCGTAGTTGTAGACATGAGTCACACCTGAAATATCCAAACCACGAGCAGCAACGTCTGTTGCAACGAGGACATCAAGGTTGCCATTTTTAAAATCACGAAGGACACGAAGACGTTTGTTTTGGTCCAAATCTCCATGAATCCCTTCTGCACGGAAACCACGGATTTTAAGCCCACGAGTCAACTCATCCACACGACGTTTGGTACGACCAAAAACGATTGACAACTCAGGTTGATCAACATCCATAAGACGAGTCATGGTGTCGAATTTTTCTTGTTCTTTAACACGGATATAGTACTGGTCTACTAATTCTGTAGTTAATTCTTTGGCAGCAATCTTCACATGCTCAGGTTCTTTCATGAACTGAACACCAATACGTTTGATAGCATCTGGCATAGTCGCTGAAAAGAGCAAGGTTTGACGATTTTCTGGTACACGAGAGATGATATCTTCAATATCTTCAAGGAATCCCATGTTCAGCATTTCATCTGCTTCGTCTAAGATCAAGGTTTCAATATCATGTAATTTCAGAGCCTTGCGTTTAATCAAGTCAAGTAAACGTCCTGGTGTTCCTACTACGATATGAGCCCCTGATTTAAGAGCCTTGATTTGTTTTTCAATACTTGAACCACCGTAGACTGAACGGACTTTCACACCTTTACTACGGCCAAATCGGAAAAGCTCTTCCTGACTTTGAACAGCCAGTTCACGAGTTGGGGCAATCACCAAAGCTTGGATAGTTGCTTCTTCTGTACGAATTTTTTCAAGGGTTGGTAAGCCAAAGGCTGCTGTTTTCCCTGTACCAGTCTGTGCTTGACCGATAACATCTTTTCCCTCAAGAGCCAAAGGAATAGTTTGCTCTTGGATAGGACTTGCTTCTACAAATCCTGCTTTTTCAATTTCTGCTAATAAATCAGCAGAAAGATTAAATTCATTAAATTTCACGTTATTCTTCTTTCTAAAGATGGTGCGAAGCCATCCTATAGCGCTTAGTTTATACTTTTCTTGTCATGACGTACTTTCAGTTTTTATGAAAGATCGTGTTGCTTCTTTTCCACTAAAGAAAAGTACTGCTTTCTTTGCAACTTATCTAGTATAACACAAGAAGGAGGCAAAAGATAGTCAGACCCTCTGATTAAATCATGTAAACGATTTTTTTATTTTTTTGACTTGATTCTCAAAAGCTTTCGTGTGACTAATTTAGTCCAATATTTTTTCCCGTAGCAGAATTGTGAAAAAAATTTTTTCTTGTGCTAGAATGAAATCATACAGGAGGATTTAAAAATGTTAACATACGATTTAATTGTTATTGGATTTGGTAAGGCAGGTAAAACTCTTGCTGGGAAACTAGCTTCAGCTGGTAAAAAAGTTGCCCTTATCGAACGCAACAAGGCTATGTACGGTGGAACTTGTATCAACATCGGTTGTATTCCAACTAAAACCTTGTTAGTTGCCGCAGAGAAGGGCTTGTCATTTGACGAGGTTATGGCAACTAAAAACACTGTTACTACACGCCTCAATGGTAAAAACTATGCTACTATCGCTGGTACTGGAGTTGATATCATTGATGCCGAAGCCCACTTTGTTTCTAATAAAGTCATCGAAATTCAAGCTGGTGATGAAAAACAAGAACTAACTGCTGAAACAATTGTCATCAACACTGGTGCTATTTCAAATGTATTGCCTATTCCAGGCTTAGCTACTAGCAAGAATGTCTTTGATTCAACTGGTATCCAAAACTTGGACAAATTGCCTGAAAAACTCGGAATTCTTGGTGGTGGCAATATCGGTCTTGAGTTTGCTGGTCTCTACAATAAACTTGGAAGCAAGGTAACAGTCCTAGATGCTCTAGATACTTTCCTACCTCGCGCAGAACCTTCCATCGCAGCTCTTGCTAAACAATACATGGAAGAAGACGGCATTGAACTCCTTCAAAACATCCATACTACTGAAATCAAAAACGATGGTGACCAAGTTCTTGTCGTGACAGAGAATGAAACCTACCGTTTCGATGCCCTTCTCTACGCAACTGGACGTAAACCAAATGTAGAACCACTTCAACTTGAAAATACAGATATTCAACTAACTGAACGTGGTGCGATCAAGGTGGACAAACACTGTCAAACAAACGTTCCTGGTGTCTTTGCAGTTGGAGATGTCAACGGTGGACTTCAATTTACCTACATTTCACTAGATGACTTCCGTGTTGTTTACAGCTACCTTGCTGGTGATGGCAGCTACACACTTGAAGACCGTCTCAATGTTCCAAACACTATGTTTATCACACCTGCCCTTTCACAAGTTGGTTTGACTGAAAGCCAAGCAGCTGATTTGAAACTTCCATACGCTGTTAAGGAAATCCCTGTTGCTGCTATGCCTCGTGGTCATGTAAATGGTGACCTTCGTGGAGCCTTCAAAGCTGTTGTCAACACTGAAACTAAAGAAATTCTAGGTGCAACTATCTTTTCAGAAGGATCACAAGAAATCATCAACATTATTACTGTTGCTATGGACAACAAAATCCCATACACTTACTTCACAAAACAAATCTTCACTCACCCAACATTGGCTGAAAACTTGAATGACTTGTTTGCGATTTAATTATAGAAAGCAGTCCGATAGCGGGCTGTTTTTCTTTTTCTAAAATCTCAAATCTGTCTTTTCCAGCATTTATGATATAATAGAAACATGAAATTAAAAACTACTTTGGGCCTTCTTGCTGGGCGTTCTTCTCATTTTATTTTGAGCCGTCTTGGCCGTGGAAGTACGCTCCCTGGAAAACTCGCCCTTCAATTTGATAAAGATATTCTACAAAATTTAGCGAAAAACTACGAAATTGTTGTGGTAACTGGAACTAATGGAAAAACCTTGACGACCGCTCTCACTGTCGGTATCCTAAAGGAAATTTATGGTCAAGTGTTAACCAATCCAAGTGGTGCCAACATGATCACAGGGATTACGACTACTTTCTTGACTGCAAAATCTTCAAAAACTGGAAAAAATATAGCAGTACTTGAAATCGACGAAGCTAGTCTCTCACATATCTGTGACTACATCCATCCTAGTCTTTTCGTTATCACCAATATTTTCCGCGATCAAATGGACCGCTACGGTGAGATTTATACAACCTACAACATGATACTGGATGCTATTCGAAAAGTTCCTACTGCTACTGTTCTGCTAAACGGTGATAGTCCGCTTTTCTATAAACCTGCAATTCCAAATCCTGTTCAATATTTTGGTTTTGATTTGGAAAAAGGTCCAGCAAAGCTTGCTCACTACAATACTGAAGGTATCCTCTGCCCTGACTGTCAAAGTATTTTGAAATATGAACTCAATACTTATGCTAACTTGGGAGCTTATATCTGTGAAAATTGTGGATGTAAACGACCTGACTTGGACTACCGTTTGACAGAATTGGTTGAGTTGACTAACAATCGTTCTCGTTTTGTTATTGATGGTCAGGAATATGGTATTCAAATCGGTGGTCTCTACAACATCTACAATGCTCTGGCTGCAGTTGCTATCGCTCGTTACCTAGGCGCTGATTCTCAACTGATTAAACAAGGATTTGACAAGAGTCGTGCTGTCTTTGGACGACAAGAAACCTTCCATATCGGTGACAAGGAATGCACACTGGTTCTTATTAAAAATCCTGTTGGTGCTACCCAAGCTATTGAAATGATTAAACTCGCTCCTTATCCATTTAGTCTATCTGTTCTCCTCAATGCAAATTATGCAGACGGGATTGATACCAGCTGGATTTGGGATGCTGACTTTGAGCAAATTACGGATATGGACATTCCTGAAATCAACGCTGGAGGCGTTCGTCATTCTGAAATTGCTCGTCGTCTACGTGTTACTGGCTATCCAGCTGACAAGATCACTGAAACAAGTAGCCTGGAACAAGTTCTCAAAACGATCGAAGCTCAAGACTGCAAGCATGCCTATATCCTTGCGACTTATACGGCTATGCTAGAATTCCGAGAATTACTAGCCAATCGTCAGCTGGTTAGAAAGGAGATGAACTAATGGTTTATACTTCACTTTCCTCAAAAGACGGCAATTATCCTTACCAACTAAATATCGCCCACCTCTATGGGAATCTCATGAACACCTACGGAGATAATGGAAACATCCTCATGCTCAAGTACGTCGCTGAAAAGCTAGGTGCTCATGTAACAGTTGATATCGTTTCGCTTCATGATAATTTCGATGAAAATCACTACGACATCGCCTTTTTCGGCGGTGGTCAAGACTTTGAACAGAGTATCATTGCTAGTGATTTGCCTGCTAAAAAAGAAAGTATCGACAACTTTATCCAAAATGATGGTGTCGTCCTTGCTATCTGTGGTGGCTTCCAGCTATTAGGCCAATACTATATTGAAGCTTCTGGAAGACGCATCGAAGGTCTCGGTGTCATGGGACATTACACCCTCAACCAAACCAATAACCGATTCATTGGTGACATTAAAATTCATAACGAAGAATTTGATGAAACCTATTATGGTTTTGAAAACCACCAAGGCCGTACCTTCCTCTCAGATGATCAAAAACCACTCGGTCAGGTTGTTTACGGAAATGGCAACAACGAAGAAATGGTCGGTGAAGGTGTTCACTATAAAAATGTTTTCGGTTCTTATTTCCACGGGCCTATCTTATCTCGTAATGCCAACCTAGCCTATCGCTTGGTCACTACTGCTCTTAAGAAAAAATATGGTCAGGACATCGACCTTCCAGCTTATGAGGATATCCTTAGCCAAGAAGTTGCTGAAGAATACAGCGATGTTAAAAGCAAGGCAGACTTCAATTAATATTTAGTTTCCAACATGCTATTAGCTGTTGGAATTTTTTTAGGTTCTTTTCTCCTTCTTCCTTGCATTTTCTACTAATTTTTGCAAAAATAGAGGGGTAGAAAGAAGGTAGCATATGTCTAAATTACAACAAATCTTAACTTATCTTGAATCAGAAAAGCTAGACGTCGCTGTCGTATCTGACCCCGTCACAATTAATTACCTCACTGGCTTTTACAGTGATCCACACGAACGCCAGATGTTCCTCTTTGTCCTTGGAGATCAGGAACCACTTCTCTTCGTTCCAGCCCTTGAGGTTGAGCGTGCGACTAGCACTGTCTCATTTCCAGTAGTTGGCTACGTGGACTCTGAAAACCCATGGAAGAAAATCCAAAATGCTCTTCCACAGCTTGATTTCAAACGTGTAGCAGTTGAGTTTGACAATCTCATCTTGACTAAATACCACGGTTTGAAAACTGTCTTTGAAACTGCTGAGTTTGAGAACTTGACTCCATTGATCCAACGTATGCGCTTGATTAAATCAGCTGACGAAGTGCAAAAGATGATGGTTGCAGGTGTTTACGCCGACAAGTCTGTTAAAGTTGGTTTTGACAATATCTCTCTTGATAATACGGAAACTGATATCATTGCGCAAATCGATTTTGCTATGAAACGTGAAGGCTATGAAATGAGCTTCGACACCATGGTTTTGACTGGTGATAATGCTGCGAATCCACATGGTATTCCTGGAGCCAACAAGGTCGAAAACAATGCACTTCTCCTCTTTGACCTCGGTGTGATGGTGAATGGTTATGCATCAGATATGACTCGTACAGTCGCTGTTGGTAAACCAGACCAATTCAAGAAAGATATCTACAACTTGACCCTGGAAGCCCAACAAGCTGCCCTTGACTTTATCAAACCTGGTGTAACAGCTCATGAAGTAGACCGCGCTGCCCGTGAAGTTATCGAAAAAGCTGGCTACGGTGAGTACTTCAACCACCGTCTCGGTCACGGTATCGGTATGGATGTCCACGAGTTCCCATCCATCATGGAAGGAAACGACATGGTTATCGAAGAAGGCATGTGCTTCTCGGTTGAGCCTGGTATCTACATACCTGGTAAAGTCGGTGTTCGTATCGAGGACTGCGGTGTTGTTACCAAAGATGGTTTCGATCTGTTTACAAGCACTAGCAAAGATTTGCTTTATTTTGATTAAAAAGTAAATTATAAAAAATAAGATGGAAAAGTTATTCTTTTCCATCTTATTTTTTGATTTGATAATAAATTTTATCAGCTATATAACCTTTTCGTTCAACTGCATTAGGAATCGTCTTCCAAAAAGTCATACCCGCCTTTTCCATAACACGACCAGAGGCGGGATTTAAACTTGCATAGCAAGCATTAACCTCTTTAAATCTAATCTCATCCAAACAGTATGATAAAACAGCCTTCAAGGCTTCTGTCATGAGTCCTCGTCCCCAGTAGTCCATCCCTAAGATATATCCAATCTCACAGCTAGACTTTTCTTCATCCACACTGACCAGACTAATATCTCCAATGACATAGTCTGGATTATCTTTGAGACAAATGGCCCATTTGTAATAGTTAGGATTGTCGTAGGATGCTACCCAATTGCCAATAGAATTTCTAGTCTGTTCGACATTCAGGTGTGGATTCCAAGTCACATAAGTCAGATTTTCTGAGCGTGAAGCCCAATTATCAAACATGGCTTGAGCATCACCTTCCACAAATCTCTTCAAGATCAATCGTTCAGTTTCTATTGGTTGTGTACCTAGTGCTTTCATAATCGTAACTCGCTTTCTATTTTATGGATGGGCTCAAACTTGCATTGCCCTATCTCAGTCTCCTATTTCAAGTTATAAAGTGAAAAAGGTCCTCCGGACCTTCTTCGCTTTCTTATTTCTAGGTGAGAGTGTAAAAACACTTTACTCATAAACATTGAGAAGACAACAGTTTCCTCTAATTTCATGACGCAGTAGCTGTCTGGCTTGCGGGGGTGAGACTACGAAATCGAACTCTTCGAGTTACCGACCTGCCTCGTTCTCCTGTTTCTAGACTCGGGCTAAAAAAGTCCCCCGGACCTACTCTCACTTTCTTATTTCTAGGTGAGAGGGTACTCATAAACCTTGAGAAAACAACAGTTTCCTCTAATTTCATGACGCAGTAGCTGTCTGGCTTGAAATACGCTTTATCAAGCTTTTTCAAACCTAGTCAGCCTTGCGGGGGTGAGACTACGAAATCGAACTCTTCGAGTTACCGACCTGCCTCGTTCTCCTGTTTCTAGACTCGGGGTAAAAACCTCCCCCGGAGGTTTTTACTCCCAAAACTTATCAAACACTGTGATTGGTAGGTGGCGTTTGTGTTGGCCTTTGTACCACCATTTTTCAATGGTTGTTTGGGCTTCTGGGCTGATTTGTTTACCTTCCAGGTAATCATCGATTTCATTGTAAGTGACTCCCAAGGCTACTTCATCTGCAATACCTGGTTTTTCTTCTTCCAAATCTGCTGTTGGAACTTTTTCATAAAGTGCTGAATCAGCTCCAAGTTCCTTCAAGAGTTGTTTCCCTTGGCGTTTATTGAGGCGATAGAGAGGAAGAATATCTGCACCACCATCACCAAACTTGGTAAAGAAACCTGTGATATTTTCCGCAGCATGGTCAGTACCAATAACTGCTCCACTATGAGCTCCTGCGAGTGCATATTGGGCAATCATCCGGCTTCTAGCCTTGATATTCCCTTTATTAAAGTCTGACATTGGACTACCAGTAGCCTCTACTGCCACTGCCATTGCATCTACAGAATCCTTGATATTGACCACCAAACTCACATCTGGTTGGATAAAAGCTAGGGCTTTTTGGGCATCATCCTCATCAGCTTGAATACCATAAGGTAGTCGAACTGCAATAAATTTATAAGAATCATCACCGGTTTCAGATCGCATTTCTTCCATAGCTAGTTGGGCAAGGCGACCAGCTAAGGTCGAGTCCTGTCCACCTGAAATGCCCAATACAAAACTTTTAAGGAAGGGATGTTTCTTCAAATATCTTTTTAGAAAGTCAATGGAACGGCGGATTTCTTCTTGAGGGTCGATGACAGGTTTAACCCCTAATTGCTGGATAATGGTCTCTTGCAAACTCATTCTTCTTCTCCTTCACCTAGAGCTGCCTTACGCATCTTGTCAATCAAGTCCATCTTATCTTGCCAAATATCATGCGCTAAGTCTACTGGATAATGTTGTGGGTTAAGAACACGTTTGTATTCATCCCAAAGCTTATCAAATTCCTTGCGAGCATAAGCTTGAATTTCAGGTAGACTCGGTAAATCATAGATTAGTTTTCCATCCTTGAAAATATCCACCAAGAGAGGAACTGCATCAAAATTGCGGACAGTTTTCTTGATGTAAGTATAGGTTGGGTGGAACATCTTGAGTTCAGTCATACTTGACACATCAACACCGTCATAGGTAATATAATCACCTTCAGATTTTCCTTTTTCACGACTGGTAATGCGCCAAACTTGTTTCTTACCTGGAGTTGAAACCTTTTCAGCATTGCTAGAGAGTTTGATAGTATTGCGCATCTGACCATTTTCATCTTCAATGGCAACAACCTTATAAACTGCTCCTAGAGCTGGTTGGTCATAGGCTGTAATGAGCTTAGTTCCTACACCCCAAACATCAATCTTAGCTTTTTGCATCTTGAGGTTAAGGATGGTATTTTCATCAAGGTCATTGGATGCATAAATCTTAGCATCAGTAAATCCTGCCTCGTCCAGTTGTTGACGAACCTTTTTAGAAATATAGGCGATATCACCAGAGTCAATACGAACACCAAGGAAATTAATCTTGTCACCGAGTTCACGCGCAACCTGAATTGCTGCTGGAACACCGATGCGAAGAGTATCGTAGGTATCCACTAGGAAGACACAGTTTTTGTGAGTTGAGGCATAAGCCTTGAAAGCCTGATAGTCATTCCCATAGACTTGAACCAAGGCATGAGCGTGAGTCCCTAAAACCGGAATTCCAAAGAGCTTACCTGCACGTACATTACTAGTTCCATTGGCACCACCAATGACAGCAGCACGAGTTCCCCAGATAGCCGCATCCATCTCTTGCGCACGACGTGTACCGAACTCCATCAAAGGCTCATCTTCAATGACCGAGCGAATACGAGCAGCCTTGGTCGCAATCAAGGTTTGAAAATTAACAATATTTAAAAGAGCTGTTTCAACCAATTGACACTGCGCCAAAGGTCCTTCCACTTGAACAATCGGTTCATTAGCAAATACTAAGTCCCCTTCTTGAGCAGAACGTACAGTCAATTCCAACTTGAGATTACGGAGATATTCCAGGAAGGCACCATGATAACCAAGTGACTCCAAATAAGCTATATCGCTATCAGAAAAGCGCAGATTTTCTAGGTAGTTCACAATTCGTTCCAAACCTGCAAAAACAGCATAACCATTTTTAAACGGTTGTTGGCGGAAATAAACTTCAAAAACTGCTTTCTTGTTATGAATTCCTTGGTCGAAGTAAACCTGCATCATGTTAATCTGATACAAATCTGTGTGCAATGTTAAACTGTCATCTGGGTACATATACTGTCCTTCTTCCCTATTTGTAAAAAGATGAAAATGTTTCTTCTTTTCTCATAAATTAGTACTATTATAACACATTTTCTCGATATTGATAAAAAGCTAACAAGCTATTCCATGCTCTCGAGCTTATCCATATCTTTTTCATACTTTTTCTGAGCCCATTCACCATAACTTTTCAAACCTAAGTTTCCAATAAATACCCAAGGGAGATAAAAGACATAGGTAAATACCCAAGCAAAAATGTATTTAAGATGTAGAGGGTTGTGCTGATAAATTTCGATATTGAACTGGTAGTTCTGTAGCATCAAGGTAGCTGTAATCACTAGAGTTAATAATAGGCAACCTAAAATTGTAAAATGAAAACGACTATAGTATGTCACACCTAGACTTCTAGCACGGGTGATAAAGTAAAAATTCCCTATGATAATAATAGCGAGAAGCATGCTAGGATTAAAAAGGCTTGGTGCTAACACTGATATGAAATAAGCTAGAAACAATAATCCGATAGAAATATAAAAACTCTCTGCACCAGCTTTATGAAGTTGTTGTTCTTCTCTTTCATCCAGTAATTGATAATAAAAACATCTATTTTTCATCTTCTTCCTCCCAAAATAATTGATCTAAAGTTTTGCCTAAGCATCTGCAAATGGATTGGCAAAGTGAAAGCGAAGGATTGTACTTTCCAGCTTCTATCAAACCGATAGTCTGCCTAGTGACACCCACAGCTTCTGCCAAATCACCTTGTGTCATGTCAAGCTCCACTCGAGCTAACTTTAATTTTAAATTCTTAGCCACTTCTTACCTCCTCCTTAATTCTAAAAGTCGCGCTTCTTTTTTCAACTTTATTATATCATATATTTTATATTATGCAATATATATCCGTCATTTTGTGAGATTTTTTTTACAAAAAACTCTACCACTTACATGATAGAGAGTTCTATGTTTACAAATCTTTTTGATAATAGTGCCTTTGTCCAGTGTAGGGATAATCTTTTAAGGTAAAGACTTCATTGTAGCCTTGCTTTTGATAAAAGCCTGGTGCTTGAAACTGATAGGTATTCACAAAAGCAAAGCGACAGTTTCTCTTTTTAGCTTCACTTTCTGCTTGCTGTAATAGTTGGGAGCCGATTCCTTGTCCTCGCAAGTCCTCCTTCACAAACAAATACTCAATTTCTAACCAATTCCCAAAAGTCTCTGCTACTAAACCAGCCATGATTTCACCATGTTCATCTTCGACATAAAGGTTTAGTGGTTCGCTTTCAGCAACTTCTCTTTTGGAACGATTATAGGAGCGAATCAAGTCTCCTATTATCTGCGATTTCTGAGACTCTGTATTTTCCAATCTTACCTGCATCCAAACCTCCTAAAAACACTTATAGCTTGATTATAGTCTTATTACCAAGAGCTGTCAAACTAGAAAACTCATCAACCAGAGTTGATGAGCTTATAACTTATTTTCTAAATTTCCATTGACTATAAATACCAAAAGCAACAATCCAGATAGCTGAACCTCTTGCTCCCATTACAGTTGATTCTTGTAAAAAGAGAGTTCCGAATACAAAGATAAAGAAGAGCATAGTCAGAGGATTTAGCAAGCGATATTGGGGCATGAGATAGCCATCTGCCATAAAGTCTTTTGACTTGCGATACTTAAGATGGGCCACCATGATTAAGATGTAGATGGCGATATAAACACCTGATGAAGAAGCCGTAATCAAAGCAAAGGCATCTGATACACCAGGAAGTACATTGATGAAGGCTGCAAGACCAATCAATACCGCAGAAGCAATGATAGCATTCTGAGGAACGTTGTGACGTGAAAGTGTATCTGCCTTAATAGCTTTCAAGAAACGATTTGGTGAATCATGGGCAATTTGGTACAAGTGACGACCTGTAGAATATAGGGTTGAATTCAAGGCTGATGCAGCTGATGTCAAGACAACAAAGTTAATCAAGGCCGCCGCCCACTTAAGACCAACAAGTTCAAATACCGTTACAAATGGTGAATCCGTCGCAGAAAGCTCACGCCAAGGAATAATAGACATGATTGCAAGCAAAGCCCCACCGTAGAAGAAGATAATTCGCAAAGGAATTTCCTTAACCGCCTTGGGCAAGACTTTTCGAGGATCTTTGGTTTCAGATGTTGTAACGCCAATAAATTCAATCATCAAGTAAGCAAAGAAAACCATTTGAAAGGCCATGACAAAGTTCATTCCTCCATTTGGGAAAAGGGAGAATTGCTCACTAATATTGACAAGGCTTGCTGATCCATAAGGAGTTTCAAAGCCGGTCAAGACCATAAAAATACCCGTCGCAATCATGGCAAGAATAGCAACGATTTTAATCATGGCAAACCAAAATTCCACTTCACCAAATATTTTAACTGCAATCAGATTGACCAATCCTAAAATTGTTAAAAAGACAACCTGAATCAACCAAGATGGCCAAGACGGAAACCAAAACTGAACATAGTGAGCAATAGCTGTAATCTCAGCCATACCAATAAAGACTACTGATAACCAATAAGACCAAACCGAGAAATATCCCCAGCCCTTTCCAAGATAGCGAGTAATAAAATTGATAAAGGTGTGTTGCTCCGGGTCTTGGTACAACATTTCTCCAATAGCACGCATCATGAGATACATGAAGCCACCTGTAATCATATAGACCAAAACAATCGAGGGTCCTGTTAAACTAATAGACCGACCAGCCCCAAGAAATAATCCCGTACCAATCGTTCCTGCAATGGCCATAACCTGAACATGGCGATTGGTTAGGCCACGTTCCATTTTACTTTTCTTTTTGTGCTTTTTTTCTGAATTCATCTAGTCTCCTTAAGTTTTTAAAAAATAAGAAAAGGAGTGATAGAAAACGCTTTCCCTAAATCCACTCCTTCTTTTTATCCTATTAAGCGGTTTTTTCAACCTTTAAGATTTTAACATCATAGCTTCCAGCAGGTGTTTCGATTGTAACAACATCACCTTTTTTCTTACCAATCAATGCTTGACCAATTGGGCTTTCATTTGACACTTTTCCTGCAAAAGCATCTGCTCCAGCTGAACCAACGATAATGTATACTTCCTTTTCGTCTTCTCCAACTTCTTGGATTGTTACAGTTTTTCCGATAGCAACTTCATTTTTTGCAACGGCATCGCTGTTAACGATTTCTGCGTAACGAATCTTAGTTTCTAGACTTGAGATTTGTCCCTCAACGAAGGCTTGCTCATCCTTAGCTGCTTCATACTCACTGTTCTCTGACAAATCACCATATGAACGAGCAATCTTGATACGTTCTACAACTTCTGGACGACGTACTAGTTTCAATTCTTCTAATTCTTTTTCGAGTTTTTCCTTTTCTTCCAAGGTCATTGGATATGTTTTTTCTACCATTTTTCTCAACTTTCTTTTGATTGAATTAATAAATATATGCTTTAAAGCAAAATTATGTGGAAAACCACATAATTTTAGTTTGTGCTATTTGATTGGTTTAATTTACTTTTGATATGCTCTTGAACATTACGATCATGTTCTTCTAGTGTTGTTGCATAGTAAACTTTACCATCTTGAACATTGGCCACAAAGTAGAGATATTCACTCTTTGTCTGATTGATACTTGATTCGATAGCATCCAAGCTTGGGCTATCAACTGGTCCAGGCATTAGACCTACTTTTGTATAGACATTATATGGTGAATCAATAGATGTATCAATGGCTGCATCATCAGCAAGACTGATTTTTTGACCAAGTTTGCCTTCTGCGTAAAGGATAGCAATATTACTTTGAAGTGGCATACCGAGGTTTAAGCGGTTATAGAAGATTCCTGCAATCAGCTTACGATCTTCTGTTTTTGCTCCTTCTTTCTCAACAAGTGATGCAATTGTCAAGAGCTCATTTACTGTAAGGTTCTTTTCCTTAATAGCAGCATAGTGTGAAGAAAGATTCTTATCCATAGCTGCAAGCATTGAATCAATTAAACTTTCAACAGTTGTACTTTCTTTGATCGTATAAGTCGCAGGGAAAAGATAACCTTCTAAACGGTAACGAACACCACTATCTTTTGCTGGCAAGCTTTCAAGCAAGTTTGGATATTTGGCAACCTCTTGAGCAATAAAGGTCTCATCTTGGACCTTAGCCAAGAATGCTTCCGCTGTCAAAGGCTCCTTAAAGTCACCTTGAAGTTGACCAACAGTTTGAGCAATTTGTTCCAAAGTATAGCCTTCAGGAATAGTCAAGTCTGCAAGAGTAACTTCCTGAGGTTCAGGTGTACCACCCTTTTGCAACTCTTTAATGACATCTTCAACACTCATACTCTTTTGCAAGTTGTAATAACCAGACTTCAATCCAGTGTAGTTTTTATACTTGGCATAAAGTGTAAAGACCAAACCGTTCTTAATAACACCAGATTTTTCCAAAACTGAGCCAATTTCTTGAGTATTAGCACCATCTGGAATCTGAACTGACATATATTGTTTAGAACTTAGATCTACTGGTTGTAGAGCTGATTCAGCATAGCGAAGGCCAAAGAATCCACCAGCACCAATTAGAATCAATAATACCAAAACTGTTACTAAAAATCCTTTTAAGCGGGATTTTTTCTTTTTCTTGGCTGGTTTCACAGTCTCTCTCCGTCTTCTTCTAGGAAGGTCTGCTTCTTCAGTAGCTTCTTGACTTGTCATTTCTTCCTTGTGCTGCGCAAGGTTTACTGATTCTTTTTCTGGAACAGTGTCAAATGCACGATAAGAAACTGAAACTCTAGTTGGAATTGAATGATTTTCTTCTTTTTCCAGATTTGATTGAGATGACTCAACTACTTCTTCTTTTACTGCTTCTGGAATTTCTTCTTGTACTTCCTCTGCAGCTTCTTCTGGAACTTCTTCTACAAGAACAGGGCGCTCAGGAACAGTTGGGGCATTATCAATCAATTGATCAATAGCTGCAACTGATTTTGCAATCAACTCCTCTTCCGAAATACTTGGTTCCTTTTTTTCTGAAGTTGCTTCAGAAGATTTTGCTAAAGTTGAAAAAAGGTCATCTGTTTGTTCAACTTCATTTGCCTCTTTTTTTAGTCGTTCTAAATCTCGCAAAATTTGCTCTTTAAAACTCAACTTTTCTTCATTTGAATTTTCGCTCAAAGGTATTTACCTCCTTGTTGATAATCCTTAATATTATATCTTAAAAACTAAAGAAAAGCAACCTTAGAAGCCTTTCTACTTACTAATTCTTGTTTTCCCATACCATATCATACCATTCTTCTCCCGCAAATTGGGACTTAGACTTTCCTTCATTGACAAAACCATGCTTCTCATAGTATCCAATAAGGTAGTCATGACAGGTCAGATTGATCCCCTCTCGTTCATGCTTAAGAGCCACTTCTTTCAATGCGGTCAGGAGTTTTTTCCCCAGCCCTAGAGATTGAGCTTCTTTTGCTATAGAAAGACAAGTCACAGAAATATAACCACCTTCCTTATGACTGTGGTCTTTTATTTCTTCAGTGAAAGACTGATCTTGTAAATAACGATGAGGGACTACTGGACCTTCGATATAACCGAGTATCTCCCCCTCTTTTTCAGCCACTAGAAAGCTCGTTTTTATTTCCTTTAAATGTGCTTCAAAGACAGATCGAGGTATGGCTTCTTCAATTGAAAAATTCTCTAATTCAATCTCTAAAATACTGTCTAAATCACTCAGTCTAGCTTGTCGAATAATCATAGCTCCTCCTGATAAAAGGGATTCTTCCAACACATGAGAAAATTAACTTCATTTCCGACTCCCAGGTCTGCTATTCCTTGCTCTATAAATTCATTCATCTCAAAATAAGACAGCAATTCATCTTTACAGACCAGATAAATAGCTGGACTATTTTTCTGAAGAGCAACTTGTTTCATGGCTGCAAGCAACAAGGTTCCAAATCCTTGCCCTTGATAATTCGGATGAACAGATAAAGCATCAATCACAAGATTTCCATTACTAATAGCTTCTACATCTGCCATCTCTACTATCCATCTACTTACTGAGGATGTAGCAAAATCTGTCGCTAAAATATAAGCAATCACCTGATCATCTAAACTAGCTAAGAGAAACGTATCCGCAAAATTACGGATACGTTCTTCTATTATTTCTCTATTAAATGTTTCTTGGAAGTTTTGACTACTCTCCTGTATCAAGCAAACCTGCTCGATATCAGATTGCTGAACTTCCCTTATTTTAATTGGAAATTCCATGGTGTTCCTTACTGAACATTACTTGTCAAATTTGACAAGAGACGTTCGAATGAGTATTCATATGATTGAATGTCACCTGCTCCCATAAAGACGTATACAGCATTGTCATGGTCTAAGAGCGGAGACACATTTTCAACAGTGATAACTTGATGTTTTTTATCAATTTTAGCTGCTAAATCCTCAACCTTAACATCACCATGGTCAACTTCACGAGCAGATCCATAGATTTGTGCTAGGTAAACTGCGTCAGCCTGATTCAAGGCCTGTGCAAAATCATCCAACAAAGCAATTGTACGAGTAAAAGTATGCGGTTGGAAAATAGCAACGATTTCCTTGCTTGGGTACTTTTGACGCGCAGCATCTAGAGTTGCAATGATTTCAGTTGGGTGATGCGCAAAATCATCGATAATGACTGTATCGTTAACAATCTTTTCTGTAAAGCGACGCTTAACGCCCCCAAAAGTATTCAAGTGTTCACGCACCAAATCTAAGTCAAAGCCAGCAGTATAAAGCAAACCAATTACTGCTGTTGCATTCATGATGTTGTGGCGACCAAAAGTTGGAATGTGGAATTGACCTAACTCTTGTCCACGGAAGTGAACTGTAAAAGTTGAACCTGTAGTAGAACGAAGCAAATCGCTAGCTACAAAGTCATTGTTGTCTGCTTCAAAACCGTAATAATAGATTGGGGCATTTGCCGTAATCTTACGCAACTCAGCATCTTCACCGTAGACAAACAAACCTTTGGTGATTTGTTTAGCATAATCATTGAAGGCGTTAAAGACATCCTCTAAGCTTGTGAAATAGTCAGGATGGTCAAAGTCGATATTGGTGATGATAGAGTATTCTGGATGGTATGGCATGAAATGACGCTCGTACTCGTCTGATTCGAAGACAAAATACTTGGCATTTTCAGAACCACGGCCTGTACCATCTCCAATTAGATAGCTTGTATCAGTGATGTGTGACAAAACGTGAGAAAGCATACCTGTTGTTGAAGTCTTACCGTGTGCTCCAGCAACTCCCATGCTGATAAAGTCACGCATAAAGCTACCAAGAAACTCATGATAACGTTTATAGCTTAGTCCATTCTTGTCTGCATAGGCAATTTCAACGTTGTTGTCTGGACGAAAGGCGTTCCCAGCGATGATTTCTAAGTCCCCTTGAAGATTCTTCTCATCAAAAGGTAAAATTTTGATACCTGCTTGCTCCAGTCCACGTTGTGTAAAGTAATATTTTTCCACATCAGATCCTTGGACCTTATGCCCCATTTGGTGCAACATCAAGGCTAAGGCACTCATCCCTGATCCTTTAATTCCGATAAAATGATAGGTTTTTGCCATCTTTTTCCCCTTTACTCTGTCATATTTGTCAAGTTCAACTCTTGAGCAATTTTACGTTCTTTTTCTGATTGATTTTCTTTTTTGTTATAAATTTGGCTTTTCTTTAAAAAATCATAATTATTTTTCTTCGGTCCAAGATGCTCTTCTTTGGTTGTCTGTTGCATCTGTGGAGCCATTTCAGCCAAAATATAATGGTTCTGAGTTAGTTTGTCACTAAATTTTGCTAGCTCCCCAGGATTTTCCTTTTGGAAAGGAGCTGTTGGCTGATTTGCCTGTCTTACTACATTATTTGAAGGTTTATAACGTTTCGTAAAACTAACATCTTGAGTCAAATATTTTGCTGAACGTTTCCGTTTTAGATCAGCTCTTGCTTCTTCACGAGCAAGTTCAGCATAGGATTTTTCCTTCTTTTCAGGTAGCTTATCTGATGCTTGAACCAGTGGATTTTTTTCGGTAGTAATTGGTGACCATTCCAAGTAGTTTTTGTCCTGGTAATCTCCCTTGATATTACTAATGAGATCCGACTCATCATATAAATCCATAAATGGCATCTCTGTCAGCATAATCTCATCATCTGACACTATTGGAAATCGTACTTGTTTCATTTTTATTCCCTTTCAATACTCCATTATAACGTAAAGTCTTGATTTTTCAAGTCTTGGCTTCAGAAATTCCTAATATTTCTTGAATTTCAGTAAGTGTGAGACTTCCACGAGACTCTGTTCCATCCAATACTTCTGAGACCAGATTTTTTTTCTGTTCCTGCAACTCTTGAATCTTCTCCTCGATTGTACCTCTAGTTACCAGACGATAAACCTCAACAGCTTGGTCTTGTCCCATACGGTGGGCCCGGCCAATAGCCTGCGATTCAACTGCCGGATTCCACCATAAGTCTACCAGAATAACTGTATCCGCACCAGTAAGATTGAGACCAACTCCACCAGCTTTAAGAGAAATCAAAAACACATCGCGCTCACCTTGGTTAAAAGCCTTGGTCATTTCTTGACGCTCCTGTGATGGTGTAGAGCCAGTAATCTTAAAGGAAGTTAAGCCAAGCTGAGGCAACTCCTTTTCGATGCGATCAAGCATTCCCCTAAATTGAGAGAAGATGAGTACACGATGATTTCCCTCAGCAATTTGACCTAGCAGATCTCGTAAACTATCAAGCTTCCCGCTATCTCCCTTATAATCTTCCATAAATAGAGCTGGAGTATCACAAATCTGGCGAAGACGCATGAGTCCTGTTAAAATCTCAACTCGATTTCGTTGAAATTCTGCATCGGTCACTTGTCCCAAGCGCTCTTGCATCTGTTGAAGTTGAGCTAGATAGATAGCTTTTTGCTGGTCCTCCAGTTCATTTTTATAAACGACTTCTATCAGATCAGGTAACTCTGTAAGAACATCCTCTTTCTTTCGACGCATGACAAATGGTTTGATAAACTGTGCCACTCTCTCAGCAGGCAATTTCATAAAGTCTTTTTTTGCTGGCAAAAGTCCTGGCAATACAATCTGAAAGATAGACCATAATTCCCCTAGATTATTTTCAATTGGTGTTCCGGAAAGAGCAAAAACTGATGGAACCACAAACTTTCTCAAAATCTTAGCAATTTTGGTTTGGGCATTTTTCATCACCTGGGCTTCATCTAGAAATAGAAAATCAAAAGATAAATTTCGATAGATTTCACTATCCTGACGGAAAGTGGCATAACTGGTCACATAGACCTGATGTTTTTCTGCTAAAATAGTCTCGCGATAAGGTTTCAATCCATGTACGACAGCCACATCCAAATCCGGTGCAAATTTTTTAAATTCATCAGCCCAATTATAGATGAGACCAGATGGGGCAAGAATCAAGACACGGCTATTCTCCTGAAGTTGGCTACTTAAAAAGGCGATGGCTTGTAAGGTTTTTCCAAGTCCCATATCATCAGCTAAAATTCCACCAAATCCATAATGGTCTAACATCTGAAGCCATTGAATCCCCTTTTTCTGATAGTCTCTGATATCTGCTTTGATATTCAGAGGTTTCATTGGAAAATCCTCTGGATGCGTTAAATGATGCGCCAAATGACGAAATTCATCAGTAAACGTAACTTGATCCTGGTCCTTAAACAGATGAGATAAGGTATAAGCCAAAGACTTGCGAGCCTGGAAAGCAGCAATCTCTATCTCATCAATTCCTAAGTCTTCTAAATCTTGTCGAATACGTTTTGTCTGTTCATCAAAATAATAGACCTGGTTAGAGGAAGAAATATAATAATCTTGCTTGGCAACTAAGGCTTTCATTGCTCGATTGATTTCTTCTTGATCAATATCCTGAAAATCAAATTGAATTTCTAAAAGACTTCCCTTGGATGAGATATGAATTTGAGGTTTCTGAACCTGATAAAGATCTTGCAAACTCTCAGAAATCTTTAATTCTCCAAGTGCTGCAAAGGCTGGTAAAACTTCCTGAAAGAAAGCATGGACAGCTTCAGCTTTTAGATTTTGACGCCACGAACGAAAATCTGCTTCAAACCCAGCAGATAAGGCCAACTGAAAAATCTGTTTCTCTAGTTGAATGTCACTAGCAAAAGGGAGGTTCTCTAGTTCATTACGATTGGTTACTAGGCAAGTTTCATATTGAAATTGCATATCTAATCGAATAGAACCATCCTCTTCACGATCCATGTAAAAAGACGGACGGAAGGATTGGATTTGTAGTGAAGCAGGAGCCTCTACTTTTCCTAGGCATTTAAACTGTGACAAGGTCGAAGCTAAAAGGTCTCGATCACGAGTATCAAACTGTAAGATCTTTCTGCCACCATTGTCTAAAGGAACTTTTCTAAGCGTATCTAATAAACTAGCCTGTTTTTTCGTCATCAGGAAAAAATTCCCCTTGTAGAATAATACTTGTCCTCTGTAAAAGAAATTAAGCCCTGCCTGTTCGAAAATTTCCATTTCAAAATAGTTGGATTTTTCTTCAATTCTAAATAAAAACAAACCTGCTTGGCTATCAAAGTCTTGGAAGAGAAGACGATGATAACTCGAAAGTTGGTGGTCAAACTGAAAGGCATCTAATCCCATCAGTAGATTAGCCCCCTGCTCAAAAAAGGTTTTAGGGAAATAGAGATGTCGTCCTTGATTTGGGAAAAAAATAGAATTGTCTGTTTTCTCCTCAACTAATCCAAGTAAAAAATTCAAAACTTCTTGACTGGCTTTATCAAATTGTTCAAGTCTTAATGAAGACTCGTAATATTTTCCTATCATGTAAGGTTTGGAAAACTCTATGACTTTTAAGAAAAGGGGGATATCCCTAATCACATAAAACTTGTCTTGCTGAGCAAGGCCAATTCTTAAAGTCCAGATAATGCGATTGGTTCCTGCTTCCGCCTGCCCTTGAGCAGAAAGCCGATAGATGTTGGATTGGCGCGGAACTTGGATAGACTTCAAGAATTCTCCTCCGAAAGTCACCTGTGTCTCAACAGTTTCCTTCTCTTCCTGATTAGCCTCCAGATTGAGTATGATTTCCTGTCCTAGCTGGTCATTTTTTAAGTAATATTCCAATGCTGCCAAATGAACACAGTAACCTCTTTTTTTGAAAAAATCACATGCACAAAAAATCAAGTCATCGTCTAAACTATAACGAATTTCTTCTTCCGCTACACGCGCATAGATGCGATGGTCTTGTTCTTTAATGATTTCAATCTGACCAGTTTCATAGAGTTCCACTCCCTCCATTCGAAGCTTTCCTGGAATCAATTTAGCCATAATTTCCCCTTTACTTTATCTCTTAATTATACCATATTTTCGCCTATGAAAATAGCCTTCTAGGAAGACTTTTCTCCTAAAAGGCTAGTTTTTAAAGATTTGAAAAAGTGGCAATGATTCGTTGGCAGACTTCTTCCAAAATAGATGTTGGCATGGCTACATTGAGACGAGCGTGGAGGGCTCCTTCTTCACCAAAGTCCAAGCCTCTGTTCAGGATAACTTTGGCTTTGTCTCTTAAAAGCTTTCTTAGCTCTTCATCGCTAATATCATAGGCTGAAAAATCAAGCCAAATGAGATAGGTCCCTTGAGGTTTCATGACCTTGATTTTAGTTTCTTTACCAAATACATCCATTACATAATTGATGTGTTTCTCAATCAGTTCTTTGAGTTCTGTCAACCAATCTTCACCACATCGATAGGCAGCTTCTGTTGCCAAATATCCCAAACCTGAGATTTCATGTTGATTATTAGCCAGCTGGCGTTTTTGGAAAGCAAGTCTCAACTTAGGATTTTCGATAATAGCGTAGGAATTTTTCGTCCCAGCAATGTTAAAGGTCTTGGTAGCACTGCTTAAAATCAGTGAAAATTCTTTAAAATCTTCATTTACCGTATTAAATGACTGGTGCTTGTTTCCAAACAAGGCTAAATCTTGGTGAATCTCATCAGATACCAGCAAGACTCCATGTTTTTGACACAGTTGTCCAATCTTCTTTAAGACTTCCTTTTCCCAAACGCGTCCACCAGGATTATGAGGATTGCAGAGAACGTAGAGTTTCACATCTTCTTCGACAAAGTCTTTCTCCAATTGATCAAAGTCAATCCCAAAAAGTCCGTCTTTTTCTACTAGAGAGTTGGTGATTAGTCTACGATTATTGAGCTTAATGCTTCGAGCAAAAGGAGGATAAACCGGTGTGTTAATCAGAACCGCTTCACCTTCTTTGGTAAAGGCTTGAATGGCTGTTGAAATAGCTGGCACTACCCCTTCGATAAAGACAAGAGCATCCTTATCAAAGCGATAACCATGATGTTTTTCCTCCCAGTTTTGAACGGCTTCAATCAATCCATCACTAGCATAGGTATAACCATAGACTAATTGCTCTGCATAATCATGTACTGTCTGACGGATCTCAGGTAAGACTTCAAAGTCCATATCAGCAATCCAGGCAGGCAATACTTGACGGTCAGTCTCTGCTTCTTTCCATTTGTAGGTATGATGTCCAAAACGATTGGGCAAAGTCGTAAAATCATATTTCCCCATAGTCTTATCCTTCCAAAGCTTGACGCAAATCTTCAATCAAGTCCCTAGCATCTTCAATACCAATAGACAAGCGTAAAAGGTCATCGGTCAGTCCATAAGAATGACGAACCTCTGCAGGAATGTCTGCATGGGTTTGAGTGGTTGGGTAGGTAATCAGACTTTCAACACCACCCAGACTTTCAGCAAAAGAGAATACTTTCAAAGTGTTTAAGATATGAGGGATACGCTTCTCATCTGCTACTTTAAAGGAAATCATTCCCCCGCGACCTGTATACAAGACTTCTTTGACTGCAGGTGATTGTTCCAAAAAGGCTACGATTTCTTGAGCATTAGCTGTTGAGCGCTCCATACGAAGTGACAAGGTTTTAAGACCACGAATCAATTGATAACTGTCAAATGGTGACAAAACAGCCCCTGTCGTGTTGAGATTGTAAAAGAGTTTTTCGTACAAATCAGCATTATCTGTCACAACTACACCAGCTAGAACATCATTATGGCCTGCAAGGTATTTTGTCGCTGAATGAAGGACAATATCTGCTCCATCTTCAATTGGACGTTGGTAAATCGGGCTATAGAAGGTATTGTCGACGACAACTTTAGCACCCTTAGCATGAGCTAATTTTGATAATTTTTCAATATCAAATTCCAACATCAAAGGGTTGGTTGGCGTTTCGATATAAAGTACATCCACATCCTTTTCTAGCTCTTCAATTAACTCTTCTTCTGTGTTGGCATAAGTAAAGTGGAATCGTCCTTCCTGCTCCACTTGATTGAACCAGCGGAAAGAGCCACCGTAAAGGTCACGGACAGCCAAAACCTTGCTTCCTACTGGAAAAACGCTAAAGGCTAACACAATCGCAGACATACCTGAACTAGTCGCCAAAGCATACTTGGCTGATTCAATAGCTGCCAAAACTTCCTCTGCCTTGCTACGAGTTGGGTTTTTGGTGCGGGTATAGTCAAATCCAGTTGATTGACCAAATTCTGGGTGCTGATAAGTCGTTGAAAAGTGAATAGGTGTAACCAAAGCACCTGTTGCCTCATCAGACTTGATGCCTGCTTGTGCTAAAATTGTGTTGATGTGAAATGATTTGCTCATACTTTACCTCCAAATCTATAGTAACTATTGTACCACTTATTTTGGATCCTTCGTTTTCTTGTTTTCAAGAGCTAGTTATAGTTTCAAACTATACAAAAACGATAGTTTCCTTAGAAACTATCGTTTTTCCTGTTGAATAGACTGATTATTTAACGTGTTTTACTAATTCTTCTTGGGCTTTTTTATTAGATTCTTCTTTTTCTTTCAGCCATTTTTGTCTAGCTTCTTCATACTCAGCTGTTGTGACAATCTTATCTTGCAATTTCACGTATTTGTAGGATTCAACACCCTTATTACCAGCTTGAGAGAAGGCGGCAGAGAATGGAACTGTTTTTCTCAATGTAGGTGTTCCACCTTTAGAAACGTTTGAAATTGCTAGAGAGCTATCCACCAACCAAGCTTGTGCTTCAGCGTATTTATCATAACGTTTGTTCAAATCTTGTTCAGCATTGGCTTCTTCCAACATCTTAGTATAGACATCCAAACCAACAGCTGTTGCTTTAGCATTGGTTGCTCCTGGTTCCAAACCGAGGTTTTGTAGTGAGCCACCACTTGTTAAGCTAAGAGTATCGAGGTAAGTTGATGGGTCTTGGTAGTCTGGTCCCCAACCACCGTTATAAAGGTCATAGTCTTTTTGTGCAGCTGTATTCGCTAGATAACCAATACTATCCATTTCCTCAGTAGTCAGCATTTGAATATCGATAACGACATTATCTGCACCTAGGACAGATTCAATCGATTGTTTGAAAGAACTTGCCTCTAACACCCCCTTCTTAAAGGTTTGGTCAACCGGTAAATCCAGGTGAATTGGGAATTGAACACCTTTGGCTTCCAATTCTTTCTTGGCTTGAGCAAAGACTTCTTTGGCCTTATCGGCATTGTAGTAAGCATCTTGGGCATCAGCGAAGTTCATATTTTGCCATACTTGACCGTAATTGACCATCTTAGAAGCTACGACATCACCAAAATCTTTACCATCAAGTGTTACAAATGATGGTGGAACGAGCAAGTTTCTGATAATCTTAGTTGCTCCATCTTCCCCTTGAGATTGGGCACCGTAAGCAGTACGGTCATAGGCAAAGTTGATAGCCTGACGGAATGATTTATTCAAAACTGCTTCTTGTTGGGCTGTCTTTTCAGCATCAGTTGTTTTTGAAGTATGGTTATAAGATTGTCTATCTAGGTTAAAGTTATAATAGTAGGATGTCGCATCTTGCATGCTGTAAATAATATTATCTTTATTCTTTTCCTTAATTCCTTCAAAGCTCGAACTATTTGGATAGAGACGTGCGTAGCTGTAAACTCCTTCCATGAAGTTACGTGCCAAGGCATCTTGGTCGCTTCCATCGTAGTAAGTCAACTTCACTTCATCTACGAATACATTTTTTGCATCCCAGTAATTTGGATTTTTCTTGTATTCCATGACAGATTTAGATGTGAATGATTTGAGAATAAATGGACCATTATACAAGATATTTGCTGGATCCACTTTACCGAAATCATCCCCTTTTGAATTCAAGAAGTCTGCATTTACTGGGAACAGAATAGTCGCAGTTGTTTTTGAGTTCCAGTAAGATTCTGGGTGAGTCAAGGTATATTGGACAGTTTGGTCGTCAATAGCCTTTACACCAACTGTTGAAAAGTCTGTTGTTTTTCCGTTGATATAGTCATCCAAGCCAGCAACAGAGTCTTGAACGAGATAGAGAGCTTCAGATTTTTTATCCGCAGCATACTTCAATCCTGTCACAAAATCTTGTGCTGTAACTGGGGCGTACTCTTCACCATCTGCTGTATACCATTTGGCGTCCTTACGAAGTTTGTAAGTATAAGTCAAACCATCTTGGGAAACTGTCCAATCCTCAGCTAATGAAGGAATGTAGTTCCCGTATTGGTCATTTTCCATCAAACCGTCTACCAAGTTTGTCACAACATCACCTGTTGTTGCACGATTCTCTAAGAGATAGTTTAGACTAGATGGATCGCTACTGTATACATAATTATATGTTTTAGTAGAACTAGCTGAGTTGCTACAAGCCGCCAATAGCAGACCTGCACTTAGGACAACGCTTGCTAGCGTCAGATATTTTGCCTTAGACTTTTTCATAAACAGAACCTCCAAATTTAAATATTTGTATCATTATACAGTTAAAGTTTTTTTTAGTCAAGTGATTATGTGTTAAAAATTTATTTTTTTCTACATTTTTTATTTTTTTCTCTCTTTTTTAAATAAAAAATGAACAATTTAAACTTATTTTCCTTAAAAGTTCAAACTGTTCATTTTATTTATAAACTATTATGATAATTTTATTCGTGTTCGCAACTGGTCAGCTTTTGCCTTTCCAATAACCTTATCCAAAAGTCGAGTATAGAGACACATAACTCCGTAAAGCCCGCCACCGATTGTACCAATTAAGGCGACATATAGGAAACTCCAGAAACGTCCAGTTGGTTGGAAGACAAATCCAATAATCCATTGCAAGAGTCCTACTAGAATAAACATAACCAGAGTCAAAATAGTAACTAAGATTGTTCTCTTCAGAATAATCTTTCGACGCGCGCCTGTAACCTGACAGATATCACGATACATCAAGACATTCGGGATGATAAGACCGATAGTCGTTGAAATGAGAGGACCATAACTATGGAAAATAGCTATCGATGGTAATTGTAGAACAATCTTAGCAATTGAGCCATAAACAAAATACAAGACTGCCTTGCGGTTACGGAACATAGCCTGAAGCATTGGTGACAAGACCATGTACAAGCCTAGAATTGTTGATTGCAAGACTGCAAAGATAAATAAGCCCATAGCCAAGCCATCTGGCTTACCGTAAAAGACTGTATAGAGTGGTTCACCTACCATAACTACTCCAACCGTTGCAGGTAAGAGGAATAGGAAGAGCATGGTGATACTATCTTGAACTAGACGAGAAGCTGCTGGTAAATCCCCTTTGACATAGTTCTCCGTCAAGAGAGGCAGACCAACGCTACCAATCGAAACTCCAACCGAAATCAAAATCATAGTGATTTTATTAGGATTGGCAGAGAAATAAGAAAACATAACAACTAAGTCTTCATTACTATAGTTGGTAAACCACTTCATGCTATTGATAAAGGTCATTTGGTCCAAGATTTGGAAAAGCTGAATAGCCGAACCAGTCAAGATAAAAGGAATAGCTTCCTTAATCGTATCAACCAAAAGACACTTACTATCAATCTTATCTCGGGTTTCAAAAACTTTTTGGAGCAATCCTTCCTTATAAAGGAAATAAAGCAAGACTGCAAAACTAGCTACCATTCCCACAAAAGCAGCAAAAGTAGATTGAGTAACTGCTGATAGATAATCTTTTGAACCGAGCTTCATGATGATAAAGGTTGCTAAGAGCATCCAAATCACACGGATAACCTGCTCAGCAATTTGACTCATGGCATAAGGTTTAAGATTATTCATGCCTTGGAAAAATCCACGGATAACACTCATAGATGGGAAAATCAAGACAGCCCAAGCTAGACTTTGCATAATGGGAATCAAATCCTTCCCGACACCCGAAAGATCGGCCAACCAAGGTGCAAAGAGATATAAGATCAAAGCAAAGGCAAGTCCCAATACAGTCATAAAGCCTAAGAAGCTTCGAATCAGGGCAAAACTATGCTCTTCCTCATGCATGGTATTGTATTTAGCGACCTGCTTAGCGACCGCCACTGGGATACCTGCTGTCGAAATCAACAAGAACCAAGCGTAGATATTATAACCCATGGTGAAAAGTCCATTTGCCTTAGCAGCATATGTTCCCATCCAAATATACCAAGGGATAATGTAAATAGCCCCGAGCAAGCGACTGATAAAGTTACTAGCTGTAAGCCAGGCAGTCCCACGTAACATCTGGGCCTGCTGATGATTATTTTCGTTAGACATAACTTCCTCATTCAATTTTAATAACTAGGAAATGTTCCTTATCTTCCATTATAAACTTTTCCTTGTTACTTGTAAAATTCAGACTTTCAGTTTACAATAGAAAGTATGATAAAGATTGAAACCGTATTAAATATTTTAAAGAAAGACGATCTCTTCCGTGAGATTATCGACCAAGGACATTACCACTATCATTTCAGTGATGTAACTTTTGATAGCATCTGCTACGATAGCCGAAAAGCAAAAGATAATAGCCTCTTTTTTGTAAAAGGAGCTGCTTTTAAGAAGGAATTTCTTCTTTCGGCAATCTCACAAGGACTCGGTTGGTATGTAGCCGATCAGGACTACGAAGTAGGCATTCCTGTTATTGTCGTTAGCGATATTAAAAAAGCTATGAGTTTGATTGCCATGGAATTTTATGGTAACCCTCAGGAAAAATTAAAATTACTTGCTTTCACTGGTACTAAAGGAAAAACTACGGCAGCTTACTTTGCCTACAATATCTTAAATCAGCAACATCGTCCAGCTATGTTATCAACTATGAATACGACTTTGGACGGAAAAACTTTCTTTAAATCTGCTCTGACAACACCTGAAAGCATCGACCTCTTTGATATGATGGCCCAGGCTGTTAAGAATGGAAGAAGCCACCTTATTATGGAAGTTTCTAGTCAAGCCTACTTGGTGAAGCGAGTCTACGGCCTCACTTTTGATGTAGGAGTGTTCCTCAATATCAGTCCTGACCATATTGGTCCTATTGAACATCCAACCTTTGAAGACTACTTCTACCACAAGCGTCTCTTGATGAAAAATAGCCGTGCAGTAGTTATCAATAGTGATATGGACCATTTTTCAATCTTGAAAGAACAAGTAGAAAAACAAGAACATGACTTCTACGGTAGCCAGTCAAATAACCAGATCGAAAACTCCAAAGCCTTTAGCTTCTCAGCTACTGGTAAATTAGCAGGAGACTATGATATCCAATTGATTGGACATTTCAACCAAGAAAACGCAGTCGCTGCAGGACTTGCCTGTCTTCGTTTAGGTGCTAGTCTTGAAGACATTAAAAAAGGGATTGCTACTACTCGTGTCCCTGGCCGCATGGAAGTTCTCACTCAGAAAAATGGCGCAAAAGTTTTCATTGATTATGCCCACAATGGTGACAGTCTTAAAAAACTAATCTCAGTTGTTGAAACACATCAGACTGGAAAGATTGCTTTAGTTCTTGGTTCTACTGGAAACAAGGGAGAAAGCCGTCGCAAGGACTTTGGACTTCTCCTCGATCAACATCCTGAAATTCAAGTATTTCTAACGGCTGACGATCCAAACTATGAAGATCCGATGGCCATTGCGGATGAAATTAGTAGCTACATCCATCGTCCTGTTGAAAAGATTGCTGACCGTGAACAAGCTATCAAGACTGCGATGTCTGTTACAAGTCAAGAACTGGATGCGGTCATTATCGCTGGTAAAGGAGCTGACTGCTACCAAATCATTCAAGGTAAGAAAGAAGACTATCCTGGAGATGCTGCTGTTGCAGAACGTTATCTATAGTATATTTAAAGAAGAGGCTGGGACAAAAGTCCTAGCCTCTCAATTGTCTTTGGATTATCGAGTAAGACGCAGTGGTTGAGTGGGCTCTACTACGCTGATTTCATCAGCTTTTACAGCCCTACTCAACTGTGCGGAGGTGGGACGACGAAATCGAATTCTAACGAATTACCGATTTCTGTCCCACTCTCTCTTCTATTTTTTTCTAAAGATGAATCGTTCTTTGTCAAATTCTACAGTCAACTCATATTTCCCATCTTCATTTTGAACAATGTAGCCTAATAAGACTAAACTATCAACAAAGATATCACGACGTTTCTGCATAAGTTGATCTTTCTTAAGAAACTTAAGCAAAAAAGTAGTCATATACTTGAGAGCATACTCAGGATTGACATCCCCTAAAATTTCATACAGTCTCTGCTGTTCTTCCGTCAGTGGATAGTGGAACTTGACCTTGTAAAAGTAATTAGACAAGGTCATCTTTTCCCTTGCAAAATCGGTGTGCTCTTCTAGGATAGCTGCATTTGTTTGATTGCGCAATTCTGTCTTAAAATCTTTCTCCAGGATTTCTTGATAGATAGGACTATCATCCCTCACAAAGACTTCTTGGTCAAGTGCAAGAGATTCTGTAGATTCTAGAAATGGAAGATTGAGATAATAGCGTTTATTTTCTCTTAAAATCAATCCCGCTTTAATGTACTCCTCCAAGAGCTTGTCAACTGCGACCTCTGGAAACTGAGCCTTGATTTCACGGAGGATAACATCATCATGCTGATCAAGATAGTCTACCAAATCTCTAAAGAATGGTTGTCGCGTCAAGCGAGATGGATTAAAAATCTGAATCATGAAGATTCCTTTCTTTACAAACTAAAAGTGGTGATGCTGCTAATTGACTCGGGTTAGTGCCAGGCTGATTCAGAGGTACAGGAAGACCCAACTCTCGATAATAGTCTTTCCAGAAATCACTGATTTCTTGCTCACCATCCCCAAACTTCATGGGAATGGTCTCAAAAATAGGGAGGATTTCTGCTACAAACTGGGAACAATAGAAACCATCTCCATCTGGATAAAAGGAAGCATTGTAGGGAGCCCCTAAGAGACTCTCTGCTCGCTTTTTGACCTCTGCACCATCAATCTGCTCATAGCGATAAAGGTCATATACTTTCCCGTGTTCAAAGAAGTCCTCAGGAGACTGAGCAAGGACGCCACCTTCTACCGTGGCATGATAGACTTGTCCGTCCAAAAAGATGGCCACATGGCTATAGTGACCAGTAGATTCCTGGATGGCCTGTCCTATATCCGAATCATCTTTCACAAAAATCAAATCACCATTTTCTAACATACTTCTCTCCTAGCAAAAAAGGAGCCGAAACTCCTTTTTAACAATGGGCTTCCCCATCTATGATTATGCATTAAAGCTTTCAGTCAATTGTGGTACCACTTGTTTCTTACGTGAAACAGCACCTGGAAGGAAAGCGTGGTTGTTTTCAAGTTTGAAGTTAAAGGCTGCTTCTACCTTGTCCATATTAGCACCAAGAGCCAAAATTTCTGAGTTTGAGTTGACGATGTCTGTAATCATCAAGACAAAGTCAGAGTAGCCGTTAGCTGCATTTGCGGCTTGGATGGATGCTTCGATTTCAGCTTGGCGGTCCAAGACTTCAGCAATATCAACTGTGTTCACTTGAGCCACACGGACATTGTTTCCATTGAGTTCAAATGTCTTGGCATCGATATCAATCAATTCTTCAGCAGATTTGCTTGACAAGTTTGTACCAGCCTTGAGCATAGCAAGACCGTATTCTTCCAAGTTCACACCAGCCAATTCAGCCAATTCAGGAGCAATGACTTTATCAGATGGGTGAGTGGTTGGAGATTTCAAAAGAAGAGTATCTGAAATCAAACCTGAAAGCATCAAACCTGCAATTTCTTTTGGAACTGCTACACCGTGTTCTTTGAACATGCGGTAAACGATTGAAGACGCAGATCCAACTGGTTCCAAACGCATGTATAGTGGACTTGCAGTTTCAAAGTTAGCCACACGGTGGTGGTCCACAACACCATAAACTTCTACTTCAGCGATATCTGAAACAGATTGTTGGAATTCATTGTGGTCAGTCAAGATAACTTGTTCTGCACCTTCTGCTTTAGCAGAAGTGATCACGCGCGGTGCTTCCACACCAAAATAGTTCAATACGAAAGCTGTTTCTTCATTTGGAGTTCCAAGAGCCACTGCTTCTGTATCCAAACCGTAAGCTTCTTTTGCAAGATAAGCAAAGGCCACAGATGAGCCGATAGCATCTGAATCTGGATTTTGGTGACCAAATACTAGAATCTTAGACATGATAATACCTCGTTTCTTTATTCTCTTTATTGTAGCATTTTTTTCGCTTTTTGACAAAAGTAAGAGGAGTCAAAGGACTCCTCATTACATTTCAAAAGTATCGACTAAATTCTTATTTTGACACTCTTTGAGATAATGTTCTTTTTGCATACGTGTCTTGCGCTTGAAAAGAGCTTCAGCAGACATGGCCTCTTCCTTGCTGTCAAAACCTTCCGCAAAGATGAGTTTTACCGGCAATCGAGCTCGTGTATACTTGGCACCTTTACCGCTATTGTGCACGGCAATTCGTTTCTTCACATCTGTTGTATAGCCTGTATAGTAGGAACCATCACGGCACTCTACCACATACATATAAGCCTTATGATCCATAGTAAATCTCTTGAATTTCTGGTGTATAAGTACCATCACTATTATGAACAATGAGTGGTGGTAAAACCTTAAAACCACTAGTGGAGCCGTCCTTGATAGCTTCAATCAAAAGCATATTGGCTTCCTTCTCCCGTTTAGGATAAACAAATTGCAGACGTTTTGGAGCCAGATTATGCTGTTGGAGCGTAGCTAAGATATCTAATAATCGATCAGGACGATGAACCATTGCCAAACGCCCATTTGATTTGAGAATACTCTGGGCACTACGACAGATTTCCTTAAGATTGGTTGTAATTTCATGCCGAGCTAAAAGGTAATGCTCACTTTCATTCAGATTAGAATTTGGATCCACTTTAAAATAAGGGGGATTGCATAAAATCAAATCAACCTTGCTCCCCTGAATGTGACTTGGCATATTCTTCAAATCATCACAGATGACCTGCATCTGTCCGTCCAGCCCATTTAAACGTACTGAGCGTTCGGCCATATCAGCAAGACGTTCCTGAATTTCTACAGATAGAATTTTAGCCTTGGTCCGGCTACTGGCAAACAGTCCAACAGCTCCATTGCCCGCACAGAAATCTACTATCAAACCATTTTTCGGAAAACGAGGAAAGCGTGACAAAAGTACACTATCCACTGAATAGCTGAAAACCTCACTATTTTGAATAATTTTGATGTCAGTAGAGAAGAGTTGGTTAATTCGCTCTCCTGTTTTTAATAATTGTTCTTCGTTCATACTTCCATTATAGCAAAATATAATAACATCACAATGATTTGAGGGATATCAATTACTGTTTTTCTTTAAATGTTCCAAGGCTTCTCGTGTCCAAACAGGCATCATGCGACCAAGCGGCGCGAATCCATGTTTGATGCGATCATTCGAAAAACGTCTCCGTCTAGGAAGTTGATGTTTTTCTTCTTCCAAGGTACGAATGGAAAGGCTAGCCTTCCCTGTATATTCGTCAAAATCTACTACTTGTACCTGGACTTCATCACCGATTTTTAAAACCTCGTAAATATTCTCGATAAATCCTGTCCGAATCTCCGAAATATGAATCAGGCCTGTCACTCCTGTTTCTAACTCAACAAAAGCTCCATAGGGCTGAATCCCAGTAATACGGCCATTTAGCTTATCACCGATTTTCATTTTAGTCCTCAATTTCAATAGTTTCAATTACGACATCTTCAACTGGCTTGTCCATTGCACCTGTTTCGACACCTGCAATTGCATCCAGAACTTCATAAGAAGCTTCATCCGCAAGTTGACCGAATACAGTATGACGACGGTCTAGGTGAGGAGTTCCACCTTGTTCTGCATAAATCTCCGCAATTGGTTCTGGCCAACCACCACGAGCAATTTCTTTCTTAGAATATGGCAAGTGTTGATTCTGCACGATAAAGAACTGGCTACCATTTGTATTTGGCCCAGCATTAGCCATAGATAGGGCTCCCCGGACATTGTAAAGTTCTTCTGAAAACTCATCCTCAAAAGATTCTCCATAGATAGACTCTCCACCCATACCGGTTCCAGTTGGGTCTCCACCTTGAATCATAAAATCTTTAATAATACGGTGGAAAATCACACCGTCATAGTATCCATCTTTTGACAGAGCAATAAAGTTGGCTACTGTTTTTGGTGCGTGATCAGGGAAAAGTTTGATACGCATATCCCCATGATTTGTCTTAATAGTCGCAATTGGACCTTCTGCTGTTTCAATGTCTACTTGTGGAAAATGTAATTCTTTTTCTACCATACCGAATCCTTCTAAGGCATCAAAGATGCCATCTTCTTCTACTGTTTTTGTAATATAATCTGCTTTTTCTTTGATTTTGTCATGAGAAATGCCCATAGCAACACTAATACCTGCATAATCAAAGAGCTCTAAATCGTTAAGTCCGTCCCCAAAAACCATCACATTTTCAGGTTTAAGACCTAATTGGTCTACCACTTTGGCAACTCCAGCTGCTTTTGAACCGGAAATCGGCACAACATCTGATGAATGTTCATGCCAGCGTACCATACGCAAAGTCGATGCTAAACTTTCAGGCAACACAAGGTCATCACCCTGATCCTCAAAGGTCCACATCTGATAAATATCTTCTTTTTGGTAAAAATCAGGGTCCACCTCTAAATTAGGATAAATTGGGTCAATCGCCTGGCTAATCATCTCTGTTCGCCTTGATAGTTTAGCAGCATGACTTCCCACCAAACCATATTCAATTCCAACTTCTTTGGTCCAAGTAATATACTCTTCAACCTTATCTTTAGCAATTTTGTTACTATAAATGATATTGCCCTTTTTGTCCTCAATATAAGCACCATTCAAGGTTACAAAGAAATCAGGTTTGAGGGCTTTAATCTCTGGGACGACACCAAAAATGCCTCTACCAGTCGCAATTCCTGTCAAAATTCCTTTTTCGCGTAATTGTTTAAAGACTGTTGGAATAGTACTTGGAACAAAACCTGTCTTTGAATTTCGTAGAGTATCATCTATATCAAAAAAGATAATCTTAATCTTCTTAGCCTTGTATCTTAACTTGGCATCCATTATAATACCTCCTTCAATTCACTCTTTCCATTATACCATAAAGTAGAGAAATCCCACATCCCAATAAAATCCTTGTCTCTTATCCGAATTCCTTTACTAGATACAAAACCAAATCATCATTATTTTGGCTAGTTGCATTCATTTCCAAGGGTTGATTTCGATACCAGACACCTGTCCCATCTGGAATGTAGCCCCGTCTGATATACAATCTCTGGGCAGGGCCATAGCCTAAGTGCAAACCTACACCAAGAGTGACCTTACTCGAAACAAACTTGACTCGTTTTTCTGCTTCTTCTAGCAGTTGATTCCCAATCCCTTGATTTCGAAAAGGCTCAAACACATTAAAATCTGATAATTCTGGATAGACTTCTGCAAAAGGACCATGTTTAGCAGAGGGCAAAATGGTAACGTAGCCCGCTACAGCACCATCAATCTCTGCAACTAAGACTTCTCTCTCCCCACTTTCCTGTTCCAGAAAATATCTAGCCAAAATTTCCTCTCTACCAGGCCAACCTTGATTCATAAATCCATGAGATAAGGATTCAATATCAGACTTAATCATATTTCTAATCTTACAATTCATCTTTGACTTACCCACCTTTACTCCTTCTATTGCCATTATAGCACGCCAAGGTCAGAAAAAAACACCAAAAAAGAGAACTAGTAAAACTAGTCTCTTTTTATATTTTAGAATAGCTCAAGAGCAATCATAGTAATCATAGTTGCATCATAATAATTATCCAATGGTAAATCTTGCGTAAAAATATATTTATTCTGTTGAAGGAGTTTAAGATTCCCTTCGACAGTATTTGCCGCATAAGTAATTGGAGCTAAGAAACTTCCTGCTTGATATTGATTTAAAGCATGGCCTTGAAGATCATACCCGGCATAGATCCGTTTCTCTTTCATAAAGAAAGCCATCATCTTTTGAACGATTTTCTGACTTCTTTCGTCCCGACTCTGTGCCAAGTGGTAAGGCAAGCGACAAGCGTTATAAGAATAAGCTCCGTCGTATTGAGATTCAATGGTATTACCATCAGCAACACGCGCACCTGACTTCTCTACCCAGATAAAGTCTGGCAAGAGACCTGTCTCAGATTGAGAACTAATTTGCTCTAATTGCCCAAGCATTTTATCCTTAATATCGAGCCATTGTTTATCACCAGTTAGATCATAAAATACTTGGAAATAATGAGGTAGTGTATCAGATGTTCTCATCAAATAGTAAAAATCCGTATTTTTTTTGGCCCAATTTCCTACCTTTAGAACACCAGTATCCTCGTTATAATTGAATCGAAGAATATCAATCAAGATACTTTTGGCTTGACCTTCATATTCCTGAGCCTTATCTGGCCACTGCTTAGCAGCTTCGATCAAGGAATAAGCAATATAGAGATCGCCATCTGTAGCATTATGCTTTTCAACAGTTTCTTGTCCATTCTTGATAACCTGCTTCCAAGACATCAACTGAGTCCCCTCTAGTCGATGGTTTTTATAATAACGATACAGGCTATCAAAATTCTCTTGATTGGCTTGTCCTTTTTGAGCTGTATAAACTGTCAAGAGCATACCGTAACTCTGAGCTTCTGATAAAACAGTTGTCTCATCGCCACTACTAGTCGTACGAACATAAGTTTGATCCCCATTTGAAATGAGGAACTGCTGACTCCATTGATGGTAGATACGATTACGCATTTCGATTTTGCTCCTTCCTCTTGCCAAGAACAAGGTTAGGCAAAAGATTGAAAGGATGAGAACAAACCATACATATTTTAATTTATTCAGTTTCATAGTTCCCCCTAACCTGCAAAGCGTTTGGTTTTAACCCACTTCGTTTCTTTTCTACGAAGAATCTTGTCCATCACAATTGACGTAATGGAATCAATAGATACTACGATAAATAGTTGAGCATAAGTGAAATAAGCTAACAAGGCCAACCAAACCTGCCTGCTTGTTGCTTGCCCAAATTGGCTCGCTAATGCAATCATAATCTGCATCAAATAAAGGCCAATCATGAAAATCCAGTTGAAGAGCATTAATTGAGTGATGTAAATATTGTTTGCATCAAAGGCAAATGGAATATCAAAGTCCGGGACAAATATACGAACAAGCATTGCGATTATATTAGCAAAGAAAATCAAATCAGAAAGAACAATGGCAAAGTTAAACCAAAAGAAGATACAAGAATAGTTAAAGACTTCTAACTTAACACGCCAGTTTCCTTTACCAAACAGGTGCTTAAAGTTTGATAGGACTACTTCATAGTTCCCCTTAGCCCAACGTTTCCGTTGCATGTAATAACTCTTTAAAGTCTCTGGCTCTTGTTGGAAGGCCTCTGAATTATAAGCAAGGGCAATCAATTTTCCACTCTGCATGATTTTAAAGGAAATGTCGGTATCTTCTGTTAAGGCACCGTTTTTCCAACCACCAATACTTTTTACAAACTCAGTTTGAATAAGGAAGTTGGTCCCAGGTATACGTCCAATTTTAAAGAGATGCCACATACCCACATGGTGCACACGCTGGGTAACGACGATTTCTTGATTGATACAACGCGTCAAGAAGTTTTGATTCGCATTACGCGTTTTATTTCTACCAAAAGAGGCCACATGACGTTCTGGGTCCTTCATGACTTCCTTGACAAGGAAATAGAGAGCATTTTTCTCAGGCATAGCATCAGCATCATAAACGCAGATATAGTCTCCTGTAGCCATCTTCAAAGCATCATTAAGAACTCCAGCTTTACCTCCAGTACCACTACGATTGATAATGGTTAGATCTCTTCCAGCGTATTCTGGCATAGACTTAACAGATAAGCACTCTTGATAAGTGTTATCTGAACAATTATCTGCAAACAAGAGCAATTCCACACGATCGTGAGGATAATTCAAATCAAGGATGGCTTTAGCTGTCTGTGCAATAACCACATCTTCATTATGGGCAGGAACGACAATCGTCACCTTAGGGTAGTATGGTAATGGTGTTGTATCAACACGAAAATCACTATGTTTAAACCAAAAGTGAACAGCCGAAAAAAGAATAACCAATCCCCAGGCAAGAGAAATCCAGATAGAAATCAAAGTAAAAATCATCAATATTTGACTAATCATGATCCACCGCCTTAAAATTTTTATTTACACGATGGTATAAAACCTTGTACGCAATAAATAATATGACAAAACAAATGCCAAACACGAGACTTACTCCAAAAGCAACTCCCCAAAATGTTTCTGTCAGATTCATTTTCTCCTCCTAATATTCTACAATGACATCCGTCTCTAGCTGACGTTTTAAATGACTAGTTAAATCAGAGTAGTGTTTATTTTTCTCTCTGTTTTCAGAGTCAACTATCAAGTAACCCGTTTGAAATTGAATTCCTTGATTTCCGTCTTCACCATGAAAAACTAACTCTTCTAGTTTTTCCTTCAAATCATTGAAATAGATTTCCTTCAAGGAATGTTGATTGTTATCAGAAATAACAAGGAAATTCCCCTCTGAAATATAAAAGAGTTTATCATTGTACATCAGACTCTGTGAAATGACATCTTGAATCCGACTTAGCATACGATTATACTCTTTAGGTTTAATTTGGAAGAATAAGTCCTCATGGGACCAATGAATTAAGAGAGTCTGTATTTCCTCGCTTTTAGAAGAAAGCATAGATTCATATTCTAGAGCAGCCTCTTCTTCTTGATCTTGCACCTGAGAAACCATCTTAAAGAGATAATAACGAATCTTGATTAAAATTCCAATTAAAACAGGAAAACTAAAAAGGAAAATAAAAACTTGAAGACTTGGGATATAGACAATGCCCAGCACTAAAAAGATAATGCCTAGACCAAAGCTTAACAATATTGTCCAAGTCAGCAACAAATCTGATAATACCAAGGCTGCAAACAAGGCTAAGAAGAAAAATAAGATTTGTTCAAGTAAGAGTTGTCTAGCATAAAGCCCACAAAACACTAGGAGAAATAACTCAAATCCAATTAAAGCAATAGACCAGCTCCTAAATTTAATCCAGCTTTTCATTATGCTTCATCTCCTTCTCTAAATTCAGATACAGCTTCCGTCAAACCATAATAATGTTGAATGGCTTGAACAATCCGTTCAGAAGCTTTTCCGTCACCATAAGGATTCGGAGCTTGAGACATATCTTTATAGAGTTTTTCATCAGTTAAGAGTGCTGTCATTGCCTCTTTCACACGATTTGGATCTGTTCCAACTAATTTTAGAGTTCCTGCTCGTACTCCTTCTGGACGTTCAGTTGTATCACGAAGGACAAGAACTGGTTTCCCTAAAGAAGGAGCTTCTTCCTGAACACCTCCAGAATCCGTCATGATAAAATAACTTCTTGATGCCAAATTGTGAAAATCTAATACATCTAATGGTTCAATCAAATGAATTCGTTCATGACCAGAAAGAATATCCATAGCAGCTTCTTGGACTGCAGGGCTAAGGTGAACAGGATAGACAACTTCTAATTCTGAATGAACATCTACCATTTCGCGCAAGGCAGCAAAGACATCACGCATAGGTTGACCTTGATTTTCACGACGGTGCATTGTCACCAAAACTAATTTCTTTAAAGGATCCAATCGATCTAGGACTTCATGATAGTAATCTGATTGAACAGTCAATTTTAAAGCATCAATAGCGGTGTTCCCAGTGATGATAATAGCAAATTCAGGATGGTTTTCCTTAAGAAGATTCTCCTTACTATCAGTCGTTGGAGCAAAATAGAGATCCGCTAGATTATCTGTCATCTGACGGTTCATCTCTTCTGGGAATGGAGAATATTTATCAAAGGTTCTTAACCCAGCTTCAACATGCCCGATGCCAACTTGATTATAGAAAGCTACCAGACTTGCTACAAAAGTTGTTGTAGTATCACCGTGTACCAAAATCATATCTGGAAGTTCTTTCTTAACAATAGGATCGAACTTCTGGAGAATTTTAGCAGTAATATCTAAAAGTGACTGATTTTTCCCCATAATATCTAAATCATAGTTTGGTTGAATACGGAAGGTTTCAAGAACCTGATCTAGCATTTGACGGTGTTGAGCAGTTACAACTGTAATCGTTTCGATACAATCACTGTGCTTTTGTAATTCCAACACTAAAGGGGCCATTTTGATGGCTTCTGGACGCGTTCCAAAAACAACCATCACTTTAAGTTTTTCCATTATGGTTTCCTTTAAACATAATAAAATTTGACACATAATATTGATTCGAATATAGAATATTTCAATAATCAATTAATTTGATTGTCTTAATTATTTTACCGACAATTAATTTAAATGTCAAATTTTTTTAGAATCCACTAATGGTTTTAATAGTTTTGTAACACTGTGAAATCCTTTTGTAATAAATGGTTTCAGCAACTTTTACTAACATTCCTTTTTGGAGGAGTTCTCAAGATGAGTATGGTTGTTGGTGAAGAACGATTAGATGCAGTTTTACAGGAAATTAATGATTTGTTTGATGGTCATGTGCGAGCTGTTTCTAGTGGCTACGGCTGTATT